>JBEIJN010000019.1:0-51278 GCA_040380225.1 Verrucomicrobiia bacterium
GCCGCTTTGCGGCTGAAGAATGGGTCATGCCGGAGGATGGACCCTCCCAAGTTGCGAAGCGCGCTGCCGCGCGGGCTGCGGCAAATTTATCGGTGAACGAACACCGCAGCGGGAGGGAGAGCTAGACCTTCACGGCCTGTCCGAGTTTTTCGGATTCGAAGCATGCATCCAGCGCCTTTTGAATCTCGGCGCCACGGGCGAAGTCGGGTTCTCCTTGTTTGCCGGTCTGAATGGCGGTGATGAATCGTTCGTAGATGTTTGGTGTCTGCGGGGCTTTCAGCGTTGTCCATTTGGCTTTGTGGATGTCTTCACCGAGGCAGACTTCGAGTTCGTTGTAGGACTTGTCCAAGTCGAGTCGGAGGGCGCCGCGTGTGCCGTGGACGCGGAGATAAAGCGAATTGGCGTGTCCGGTCGCCCAGCGGGTTGTGTGGATGACACCCAGGGCGCCGTTTGCATATTCGACCTGCATGAGGGCGGAGTCGTTGGCATCCAGCGGGTATTCGCCCATGCGTTTACCTTTGAGTTTGGTGAAGGTTTTCAGACGGGCCTGGATGCTGCGGATCGGTCCGACCGGGAGTGATGCAAAGTCCAGGATGTGGACACCGACATCGCCGAGCACGCCTTTGCTGCCGTGCTTGCTGGAAAGGCGCCAGAGCCAGGCCGGCGTGGTTTTCCAGTCGCCCCAGATCCGGCTGGAGAGCCAGCTTTGAAGGTAGCTGGCCTCGACATGGACGATCTCGCCGAGTTCCCCGTCGCGTACGAGTTGCGCCGCCTTCTGGAGTGCCGAGGAGTTGCGGTAACTGAAGTTCACCATGTTGATGACTCCCGCTTTCTTGGCCTCACGAGCCATGCGAAGGGCATCGGCGTGGTTCGTGGCGAGCGGTTTCTCGCAGAGGATGTGCTTGCCGGCGGCAATCGCCTGAAGCGAGAGCGGCGCGTGCAGGCTGTCTGGAGTCACATTCGAAACGGCATCAACTCCGCCTTCCGAGAGGAGTTTCCTGAAGTCGGTGAATACCGCCGCCGATCCGCCGTGCTTGGCGGAAAACTCTCCCGCCCGCCTGGCATCGACATCGCAGACAGCCGCAAGTTCGACGCCGGGGATCTTGAGAAACTCTGTTGCATGGACATTCGCCATGCCTCCGGTTCCGACAATGCCGATCCGGATTTTTTTACGAGCTGGTGATTTCTTTTTCGTTTTCATCAGCGATGACCTTCGGTTGGGCGTTCAGCGGCTTCAGGGTCGATGGGGAGCGGTTCCAGCGGGGCGGAATTCGGGCAGTCATCGGGAATGCAGACCGACGGGTTTGCCCAGTGGACGGCATTGGTAATGACGCGCTGAACCTGGGGGTGGTGATAGCTAGGATAGGTCTCGTGACCCGGACGGAAATAAAACACGCGCCCGTTGCCCCGCTGCCATGTCGCGCCGCTGCGGAAGACCTCGCCGCCGGTGAACCAGGAGATGAAAATCAACTCATCGGGCGTTGGAATGCCGAAGGGTTCGCCATACATCTCCTCGGCTGGTATTTCAAAATACTCCCCGATGCCGGCGGTGATGGGGTGGTGCGGGGCGATGTTCCAGATGCGTTCCTTGTCGGTCGATTCACGCCATTTCAGGGAACATGTGGTTCCCATGAGGGCCTTGAAGATCTTCGCGTAGTGTCCCGAGTGGAGGACAATCAGTCCCATGCCTTCGAGCACACGCCGGCGCACTCGCGCGACGACTTCATCCGAAACCTCGCCGTGCGCCATGTGACCCCACCAGATCAAGACATCCGTCTCAGCCAGAACCTCGGTCGTGAGGCCGTGTTCCGGTTGGTCGAGCCAGGCGGTGGAAACCGACAGGTTTTTGTCCTGACGAAGAAAGTCCGCGATCGTTTCATGCATGCCGTTCGGGTAGATTGCGGCGACTTTGGGATTCTTCTTCTCGTGGCGGAATTCTCCCCAGACGAGTGTTTTGATGGAGGATGACATATAGGTTTTCCGATGGTTGATTCCGTGTAGTGCGGAAATGCACGCGCAACACTGCTTGCTTTGATAATGTGACGGGCTGTGATAAACAACCCGCTTGGGTTGTAAAAAGACGATTAAAATGTCAAAAAAGCGATATGGACGAAAAAGCCCTCCGCAGACGGTTTTCCAATGAGCTGGAGCGATTGATCAAGCGTTTCGCGGTAGGGAGGGTTCGTTTATTCGTCCCCGAACCCATCGGTCTGCACACACGCCGTCACGCTTCCCATTTTCACACGACACCGGAGTTTTTTCTTCAGACAGGGGGTGCCACGGACTTTCAGTGCCCGAGCGGATCATTCCGTCTTCGGATCGGAGATGTCTGCGTGATGCCGGCCGGAGTGCCTCACGCTGAAACCCCCGTCGACTTGCGAACTCCATACGGCGTGATTGTGCTGATGAATCATGCGCCGGGGTGCATTCTTTTGCGTGGATGGGCCGATGAGTCACGGCGCATCCAGAGCGGCGACTTTCTTTCGTCTCCGCTGCCCACAAAAGCGTTCCGCTTCCTTGAAGAGGTGTCCAATCAGCATCGCCTGCCCAAGAGCCTTCAACGAGGTTTCTCCACAGGGCTCGTGACGGCTTTTCTGGCCTCGGTGCTGACCGGTTTGAATGCCGGAGCCGCGCAGCAGGAAGCCACATCCACCCCGCTGGTGGCGGAGGTTGAAAGAATCATCCGGGTGGAAATCTCCCGCCAGGATATGACCGTGGGGACGCTCGCCGCCAGGCTAGGTTGCTCCCCGGATCACCTGACCAGGAGCTTCCGTGCGGAGAAAGGAATGGCGCTGAATTCGTGGATCACCCGCGAACGGATCGCCCTGGCTTCCAGTCTGCTCGAGAGGGCGGAGCACAACGTCGCTGAAGTCGGATGGGCCTGCGGGTACACGAGCCCCTCCTACTTCATCAGTGTTTTCAGGAAACACACGGGGATGACTCCCCTTCAATGGCGACGTGAGGGCGATCCCCGGAACGGGCGCCGCCGCACGCGTTGATGTGGAGGCGGGCCATCACCCCATCGCCCGCTCCATGAGTCGTGTCGCCAGTGTCTGGGTTGCCTGATCGAGTGCGGAGAGGGCCTGTTTCAGCCGCGAGGTCTCCTTGGTGGCAAGGGCGGCTGTGACTTCCGCGGTCTGTTTGTGAATTTCCGCGATCTCGTCCCCGGGGAGTTCCGATCCGAGCTGTGCCAAGGCCGACTCCACCGCCGGGAGCATCTCTTCCGCCTTGAGCCTTGCCTCGGTGAAGATCCTCGCATCCATGTCCTCGAAGGCATGTTCCAGCGATCCGGCCAGCATTGCCTCGACCGCCTCATCGGAGACTTCCACGGCGCTTCGGATCTCCACGATCTTCTCGGTGCCGGCCGCGGTGTCCCGCGCCAGGACCTCAAGGATGCCGTCGGCATCCAGGCTGAACTGGACGCCGACCCGTGCGGCACCCTTGGGCGAAGGAGGGAAGGGGATGTCGAGGCTGCCGAGCTTCCAGTTGTCGGCGGCCATCTCGCGCTCTCCCTGCAGGATGGTGATCGTCATGCCGCTCTGTCCTGCCACGGCGTTGGTGAACATCTCGCCTGCCTTGGCCGGGATGGTCGTGTTCCTCGGGATGATGACGTTCATGAGCCCCCCGAAGGTCTCGATGCCAAGGGAGAGGGGGGTGACGTCGAGGAGGGCGATATTCCGGAGGTTTCCTTCAAGGATTGCCCCTTGGAGGATCGCGCCTAATGCCACGGCTTCATCGGGATGCTGGGAGAGATTCGGTTCCCTGCCGAAGATCTCTTGAACCAACCTCCGGACGAGTGGCATCCGGGTGGAGCCGCCGACAAGGATGACTTGGTCGAGATCCGTGGCATTGAGTCCGGCATCTTCCAGTGAGCGGAGGCAGTGGGCGCGGGTGCGGCGGATGATCGGTTCGCAGACCATCTCCATTTCCGCGCGGGTGATCGGAATCTCCAGACTCTCCCCCCCTGTCACGAAGGGGAGGCGGAGTGTGAGCGATTCCTCCGAGGAGAGTCGTTCCTTGGCCTCCCGGGCGGCTTCCTTGAGCCTAGAGTCCGTCTCCTGGGTGGAGAAGCCGATGCCTGCCTTGCGTGCCAGGAGTCCCGCGATCGCCTCGTCGAGATCATCACCCCCGAGGCGGGTGTCGCCGTGGGTGGAGAGAACCTCAAAGACACCATTGTCGAGTTGCAGGATCGAGAGGTCGAAGGTGCCCCCTCCGAGGTCGTAGACGGCGACCTTGGAGCGGTCGGAGAGCTTGTCGAGTCCGTAGGCGAGGGCTGCTGCGGTGGGTTCGCTCAGGATACGTTCCACGGTCAAGCCGGCAAGTTCACCCGCCTTCTTCGTGGCCGCACGCTGGGCATCGTTGAAGTAGGCAGGAACCGTGATGACCGCACGGTTGACCTGTGTGCCGAGGCGATCCTCGGCGATTGTCTTCAAGCGCTTCAGAATTTCCGACGAGACCTCCTCAGGAGTCAGCTTCTTCCCATCGATGGGAAGGGTGACCGGGGAGCCCTTTGCGCCAATCAGGCCTTCCGTTCCTTTGTCGCCGAAGCGGCCACCGATCAACCGCTTCACTGAGGAGATGGTCCGGTCGGGGTGCAGGCCCTGCATGCGGCGGGCCTCCCTGCCGACCAGAATGCTCCCGTCCGCCATGTAGTGAACGACCGAAGGGGTCAGGCGGTTTCCATCGGGATCGGCCAGAAGCGTCGGAAAGCCGCTCTCATAGACCCCGATGAGGGAGTTGGTGGTGCCTAGGTCAATGCCCGCGATCATGTGTCAAAACTGAAGATTAATATGGAACTCAGGAACTCAAGAAAAGGGATCAGAATAAAAAAGCTCTCAAATCTTTCCTGATTTTCTGAGTTCCATATTCAATGACTCAAAGGCAGTCGAGGGAGAGTTTCCTCTCTCGAAGTTGGGATTCCCAGCGGGTGGCGTAGGCAAAGGAATCGGCAAGGGAAGCAATCTCCTCCGGATCATGCCGGGGCCAGGCGGTGTCGATCTCTGCAAGGCGGGCATCCAGTGAGGATCGCCAGCCGTGAAGGATGCCGAGAAGCCTCTCCAAATCGGTGGCTAGTTTTTTCAGCGGTGCGGCGAGCACTGCTTTCGCAAGGGGATTGGAGGCGGCTTGGTGCTTCCCGATGAGGGAGTCGGCTTCCCGAAGCAGGGTGGCTATTTCGGGAAAAAGTTCATCAGCCCTGGGGGGTAACTGTGATCCGCCGGTCACACCCGCCAGGGAGCGAAGCCTCCGGGCTGGATCACGAAGGATGGCAGCTGCTTCGCCGAGTTCCTTGAAGCGGCTCGCATCCCCGCCCGCCTGGTCAGGATGAAGTTCTCCCGCAAGCCGCCGGTAAGCCTGCCCGATCTCCTCCTCTGATAAAAGTGGCCGTTTAGGAAGACCTAGAAGTGCAAAGGGATCCATCGGAGGAAAAATTCACAGGGATGAAGGGGATAAAAGGGATGGGGTAAAATAGATGATCTGCTTCTAACTATCTCCTTCATCCCCTTCATCCCTGTAATTCAAAAGTTAAGCGGAGAAACTCTCGCCGCAGGAGCAGTGGGCGACGGCGTTGGGGTTGGTCACCTTGAAGCCTCCCTTCTGCAGATCGTCGCTGTAGTCGAGTTCGGAGCCGCTGACAAAGAGGGCGCTCTTGGGGTCGATGACGATGTTCACTCCCTTGGAAGGGACGAGGATGTCGCGCGGGAGAGGACCATCCACAAGGTCCATCTTGTATTGGAGTCCAGAGCAACCGCCGCCTATCACGGCGACCCGAAGAGCCCCCTCAGGGCGTCCCTGCTTGGTGAGGAGGGAGGTGAGGCGGTTGGAAGCGGAATCCGTGACACGGCAGAGCTTCTCGTTCCCGATTTTCCAGGGAAGGGGGGAGGTCGGTGAGGCCGGCGTCTCGCTCATGAGAGAATATTATTCGAGATTTTGAAAATGTACCGAGACAAAAGAGTGTTCACCAAGAAGGTGAAATGAATAGGCAGGGCTAAAAATATGGCTCTTCGCTATTCTGAGTGGGTATCCGTGGAGATCTTCACCACCGAGCCCTTGGTTCCTAGGGAATCGCTGATTTAATCGCATAGAGGCCGTTGCGGGAAGAACTGGCGGCGGGCAAGGCGGCTTGGCACGAGCATCCCCGCAGCGGGCTGTAAGTGCCAAGCCAACGCAGCCCCCGGCCTGTTATCTCCGCAACCCGGAGGGCTGAAGCCATTTGTCGATTTTTGCGGCGTTGCTTGCTCGGGCGAGACCGCTGCGGGTATCGCCCAGCGCTCGCGCCTTCAAAAATCAGCAATTGCTCTTCAGCGGCCTTCATGGGATTAAATCAGTGCTTCCCTAGTGTTACTGACCATCCGATGAGCGACGAATCCAACGCACCCGCCGATCTTTCCAATCTGGGAATTGATCTTTCCCAAATGTTCCGTCCTTCCTGGACGACCGAATCGGCCGGCACCTCCGATGCCACCGCGAGGCTCGCCGCTAAATTCGACGAAGGCGACAGGCCCGCCCGTGGAGACCGCCACGATCGCCAGGGCAGACCGGGAGGCCGTGGTCCGCGGCGCGACGGCGAACGCGGTCCTCGCCGTCAAGGCCCCCGCAACGCAGGTCCCCGTGGGAACGGTGGACAAGGCGGAAACGGCGGAAACGGCGGAAACGGCGGACAAGGTGGACAAGGTGGAGAAGGCCGTGATCGCGGTCCCCGTCCCGAGGGACGGAGGGACGGTCAGGCCGGAGGAGGCCGTGGCCGCGACGACCGCAGAGGTGCGCGCGATCCCAGGGAGCGCCGCCCCGAACCACCTCAGCAACCCGTGCTCGAGGGTTGGAAGCTCGATCTCGTTTCCGAAGAACCGGCCATCGAGGGGATCGCCAAGCAGGTCCGTTCCCGCGCCAAGGCCTATCCGCTCTTCGAGCTTGCCCGCCTCATCCTCCAACTCTCGGACCGCTACAGCGTGAAGCTGACCCCCGAGTCCGATCAGACGGCCGGGCTTTTCCGCGTCAAGCGGGACGGTTCCCTCTGGACCTCGCGCAAGGAGGCGGTGAACCATCTCCTCGCCAAGCACCTCGGACAATTCTACCGCAAGTCATCGGTGGCGACAGAGCCTCCCAAGGGTGCCTTCACCGTCGTGGCCCAGTGCGGCATGAGCGGCGTCCTGCTCGGACCCCCGAACCATCACGAGTACACCTCCCGCGTGATCTCTCTCCACGCCTCGCGGTTCAAGAACATGCCCTTCGAGGTCTATAAGTCCCGCATCCGCATGGTCCGTGACGAGGCCCTCATCGAGCAGTGGAAGAGTGAGCAGTCGACCAAGACCATCTACATCCCCATGACCCCCGGGTCGGAAAATGAGGCGCCTGCAGCTGAGGAACCAGCCGTGGCTCCGGTTGACGACAGCGGGATCACGACGGAAGCGGTGGCAGCGACCGAGGTCGCCGAGGGAGCCGAACTTCCAGCCTCCGGGGAAATCACCCCAGCAGCAGCCTCCGAAGAGAGCGCAACGGTGGAGGCGCCCGCCGGGGAACCTGCGCCGGAATCCGCGGAGAGCGACGCTACGGAACCAGAAGCGGTCGCAGAACAAGAGGTCGCCGAGGAAGCGGTAGCCGAGGAAGGCACCGCGCCGGCAGCCTCCGAAGAGGGAGGGCTTTCGCTCGAGCAGGCCACGGCCCACTTCCAGGAGCACCACGCGGAGAACGAGGTGGAAGCCGCCGAGGGAGAGATCACCCTCTCCGGCCGCGCCGCCCTGCACGACTCGACACAGCTCCTGCGCGAACTGCTGCTCAAGAACCTCCGCGAGATGGACCGTTTCCCTCTTCCGCTGGCCCAGGCGGTCGGCAAGGAACTCACCGGACGCGGACTCCAGCTCTTCAAGTCGCACAAGAAGATCATCCACGTCTCCATGGCGCGTCCCCGCTATCTCGACAGGGAGACCACCCCGATCGGTGAGAACTTCCGCGCCATCCTCGAGTACCTCGAGGCGCATCCGAACCAGCGCCGTGACAAGCAGTGGACCGCACTCCTCGCACTCCGGACAGAAACCGCAGAAACCGCCACTCCGACAGCACCCGAGGGATCTGCGGAATCTGAAGCTGCCGCTGCAGTCACCGCAGAGACCGCGCCGGAAGCCACACCGGATGCTATTCAGGCGCCCGACACCCCGGCCGCATCGGCAACTCCCGATGCCGAGACCATGAAGAAGCGTGAACAGGCTCTCGGAGCAGACCTTCTCTGGCTTCTGCACCAGGGCCATGTCATCGACTTCGCCATGGGCAACCTCCAGGCCGCCACGCGTCCCGCGCCCAAGCAACCTTCCAAGAAAGATTCCGCAGCCGCAGCCACCGCCGCTGAATCCACCGATGGCGCGGTCATCGGGAATTCCGAAGAGGTCATCGTCTCCGGATCCGCGGAGCACAGCGAGATCGGCGAGTCGGACATGATTTCCACACCCGCCGAGGCGACCGCTACAACGGTTTCCTCCACGGAAGAACCCTCCCGGGAATAACGCGTGTCCGGCGCTTCGCTCTACGAGTCCCCCAGGCTCCTGGGCGAATACCTCCTCCTTCATTACGGCACCGCGGAGAGGCTCCGCCACCCTGCGCTCCCCGTTGATCACGCGATCACGGAGGTGACATTCCCCGTGCGCGCGGTCCGCGAGTTGCTCGATCCCGATCTTCTCCCGCGCGATGCCACGGCTTTCGAGGCGGGCTGCTCGGTCGGAGCCTCGGCTTTCGAGCTGGCCCGTCATTGCGGGCGGGTCGAGGCAAGCGACTATTCCCACTCCTTCATCACGGCGGCCCGGACACTTGCCCGCGAGGGAAGGCACGAGGCGCTTCGCACCGTGGAGGGAATCATCACGGAGCCCTTCACGGCGACGGTGCCTCCGGAAATTGACCGGAACCGCGTCTCCTTTGAGGTGCAGGATGCCACCGCCCTTCCCGAGGGAATGGGTCCCTTCGATGTCGTGCTTGCCGCGAATCTGATCTGCCGCCTGCCGGATCCCGAGGCCTTTCTGAACCGCCTGCCTGGGCTCGTAAAACCGGGCGGCCAGCTGCTGCTCACCACGCCCTTCACCTGGCTCGAGGAGTACACGCCCCGCGACCGATGGATCGGCGGCATCGAGCAGGGACGTCGCAGCGAAGAGGAACTCTCGAGGCGACTCTCCGGCGAGTTCCGGTTGCATCGCCGTCGCGATCTGCCATTCCTGATCAGGGAGCATGAACGCAAATACCAACTCGGCATCGCCCTCGGCACCTGCTGGCTGCGTGTCTGATCAAAAGCCCGACCCCCTTCCCGATCCGGTGGATTGGGAGGCACGCTACCGCGCGGGCGACACACCTTGGGACGAGGGGACTACCGCACCGGCCTTGGTGGAATTCCTCGCACGCCATCCGATCCGCGGCGAAGTTCTCGTTCCCGGCTCCGGCGCCGGCCACGATGTCAGGGCCCTTGCCGCTCAGGGCGCCGATGTGCTCGGACTCGATCTCTCGCCGACGGCGGTCGCCCTTGCCGAAGGATTTCCCCGCGCGGGCGGTGAACGCTACGTGCAAGGCGATCTCTTTGACCTTCCATCGCCGTGGCACGGCCGCTTCGACTGGGTGGTGGAGCATACCTGCTTCTGCGCGATCCCACCGTCGCGCCGCGCTGATTATGTCGCGGCCATCTCCCTGGCCCTCAAGCCGGGCGGACACTACCTCGGGATCTTTTACATGAATCCCGCCGCGCCCCAGGGACCTCCGCACGGCACGACTAGGGAGGAAATCACCTCGCTCTTTGAACCCGGCTTCACCCAGCTCGAGGAGTGGACCCCGCGGGAGAACTTCGAGGGCCGTGAAGGCCGCGAGCTCTGTCAGCTCCGCCGGAAGGTGGAGCAGGCTATTAGACTGTAGTCTGTTAGACTGTTAGGTTTTTGACCGCAGACTGTGTTTTGAAGCACAGAGAGGATGCAGGGACAATTAATCAGGAACTCAGGAACTCAGGAAAAAGCGTGGAAAAGCAGACCTATGAAGAGGGTTATCTGGTGAGGAGTTGACTCTACCAATCGTAGCTAAGCTGGAAGAAAATATGCCACAGACAACCCGTATCGCTACGCAAGATGCTGCGTCTATCCTGAATCTCCTTTTCTGAGTTCCTGAGTTCCATATTGATGATGCAGTCTCTCCTTAAGCGATAGATTCAAAGAAAGATATTCTAACGCCCAACATCCTAAAGCCCTTCAGCCTTCAGCCTAAACACCTTCAGTCTGCCCCCCTGCCCCCCTCCCCATGAGCGACTGCTGTCATCACCACAGGAAGGAGCCCCGCTCCGCGGAACCCGCCGCGGCAGGATCCCTCTACACCTGCCCGATGCATCCGGAGATCCTGACGCGGGAGCCGGGAGATTGCCCGAAGTGCGGGATGCCGCTGGAGCCCCTGTTGCCTGACGGTGGGGAGGAACAGGAGACCTCTCAAATGGCACGTCGCTTCGCCCTCTCGGCAGTCCTCGGGCTTCCGGTGTTTCTTCTCGCGATGGCGCCGATGGTCGGTTTTCACCCGCTGACTCCATCGCTCTCGGCGTGGGTGCAGATGCTGCTCTCGCTTCCCGTGATCTTCTGGTGCGGATGGCCGCTCTGGGTGAAAGGGTTCCGCTCCTTCGCTTCCGGAAATCTCAACATGTTCTCGCTGATCACGCTGGGAACCGGGGCCGCCTTCCTCCAGAGCATGGCCACCCTTCTCCTGCCGCGCGGATCGGTAGCTCAGCACGGCGAGGGATTCTACTTCGAGGCCGCCACGGTCATCATCGTGCTGGTGCTTCTGGGCCAATGGCTCGAGGCCCGGGGGAGGGCCCGCGCCGGCACGGCCCTCCGCGGACTTCTCGACCTGACCCCCGCCATGGCCCTGCTGGTGGAATCGGAGGGAGACCGCCCTGTTGCGGTCGCGGAACTTCGGATCGGCGACCGCGTGCGCATCCTGCCGGGAGAGAAGCTTCCGGCGGACGGCGAGGTCTTGGAGGGATGGAGTTCACTCGACGAGTCAATGCTCTCGGGTGAGCCGCTCCCTATGGAGAAGAGCGCCGGATCGCCCGTCTCGGCCGGGACGCTCAACACCTCGGGGAGTTTCATCATGCGCGTCACCCGGACCGGAGCGGAGACGGCGCTTTCCCGGATCATCAGCCTCGTGGCCCAGGCACAGCGCAGTCAGGCACCGATCCAGCAACTGGCCGACCGCGTGGCAGCGGTCTTTGTGCCGGTCGTGCTGGGCATTTCCCTCGTGACCTTTGCGGGCTGGATGCTGCTCGGGCCCGAGCCTCGGCTCTACCATGCCCTGACCGCGGCGGTCTCGGTCCTGATGATCGCCTGCCCCTGCGCCCTTGGTCTCGCCACGCCGATGGCCGTGACCATCGGCATCGGTCGCGCGGCTCACCACGGCATCCTCGTCCGCTCCGCCTCGGCCCTGCAGAGCCTCGCGCAGGCTGATCTTCTGGCGCTCGACAAAACGGGCACCCTCACGGAAGGCAGCCCTGAACTTCGCGACGTCATCCCCCTGCCCGAGGGCGGTGTCACCGAGGATCGCCTCCTCGCCCTTGCCTCGGGTGCGGAACTCGGCAGCGAGCATCCCCTGGCTCGCTCCCTCGTCAGGCAGGCCCGGAGTCGCGGCATCGAGGCGGCGCATGCAAAAGACTTCCTCGCCCATCCCGGCGGAGGCATCTCCGCGACGGCCGATGACCATCGGGTGCTGATTGGCTCCCCATCGTTCCTTGCGATGCAGGGAGTCGACGCGGCGCCCTTCGATTCCATCGCCAGCGAACCGGGCGACGGGGTGGTCGCCATGGCGGTCGACGGCCAACCGGCGGGCATCTTTCTCTTCCGCGACACCATCCGCCCATCGGCCAAGGGACTCATCGGCATGCTTGGCAGGATGGGCATCCGGGTCGCGATGCTCACGGGGGATCGCGCGAGCACGGCAAGCGCCGTGGCGCGGGAACTCGGCATCGACGAGTGCCACGGGGAGCTTTCACCTGCCGGAAAAGCGGCCCAACTCTCCGGCTGGAAGAACGAGGGGTACCGCACGGCCATGGCGGGGGATGGGATTAATGATGCCCCTGCACTCGCCGTCGCCGATGCCTCGATCGCCATGGGGGCCGGGTCGGACATCGCCAAGGAGACGGCGGGAATCATCCTGCTGAGGCCCTCCCTGGAGGGGATCGTCTCCTCCATTCTGTTGAGCAGGGCGATCCTGAAGACCATCCGGCAGAACCTCTTCTTTGCCTTCGCCTACAATGTCCTGGGGATCCCGATCGCGGCCGGACTCCTCTATCCCCTCTTCGGGATCCTCCTCAGCCCGATGATCGCCGCGGCGGCCATGAGCCTCAGCTCGGTTTCGGTCATCGCCAACTCGCTTCGCCTCAAAACAGCCCACTTAAGGACCTTAACACTTTCCCCTTCACTCCGGGGCCCGATTTCGGGATAGTTTCCGCTTCCCGACCGGTAGCCTCCGGCGGGTCAGGACCATGGCTCGCACACTTTCCCTACCTTCCAAATCAAAAAAGTCCCCGAAGACAGCCGCCAAGAAAGCGGCCAGACCTTCCGTGACCCGAGCCGTCGCCAAAAAACCGGCGAAAGCAGTGAAAAAAGCCCCAGCCAAGGCGGCCAAAGCAGGGAGGGTGGCTAAGCTATCCAAAGTGGCTCCCGTCAAGAAGCCCGCCAAGGCGAAGGCAACCACGGCCCCGGCCAAGTCTGCCCCGGCCACTACTTCCCCTAGTGTCACTTCTTCCTCCGGTTCCAAGAAAGATTTCTCCAAGGACCCGATCAACTCCGCCCTGAAGCCGGCCGAGAAGATCGCCTTCCTCCGCGAGATGCTCCGCATCCGCCGCTTCGAGCAGCAGGCCCTCAAGTATTATAATCAGGGACTCATGGGGGGCTTCCTCCATCTCTACATCGGCCAGGAGTCGGTCGCCGTCGGCACTGCTTCGCTGATGAATGGCAAGGACGAGATCATCACCGCCTACCGCGACCATGGCCACGGCCTCGCCGTCGGCATGGAGATGAACCCCTGCATGGCCGAACTCTTCGGCAAGGGAACCGGTTGCTCCAAGGGCAAGGGGGGCTCGATGCACTTCTTCGCGCCCGACAAGCATTACTGGGGCGGCCACGGCATCGTCGGCGGCCAGGCCCCGCTCGGCATGGGTCTCGCCTTTGCCCTCAAGTACAAGGGGATCAAGGGCTGCGCGGTCGCCTTCCTCGGTGACGGTGCCGTGAACCAGGGCGTCTTCAGCGAGTGCCTCAACATGGCCGCCCTCTTCGATCTGCCCGTCGTCTTCGTCATCGAGAACAACGGCTACTCCATGGGCACCAGCCTCGAGCGTTCCTCCGCGATCCGCCACTCGCTCGCCTCCCGTGCCGAGGGCTTCGATGTCGATTGGTCCCTCTGCGGCGGATTCGACCTCTACGAGCTGCGCGCCAACCTCGGCGCCGTCATGGAGAAGGCCCGCTCCAAGAGCCGCCCCCATGTCCTCGAGGTGGCCACCTACCGCTACTACGGCCACTCCGTTGCCGACGCGAACGCCAAGAAATACCGCTCCCCCGAGGAGATCGAGCGCTACAAGACCGAGTTCGACCCGATCACCCTCTGGGAGAAACAGCTCCTCAAGGAGAAGGTGATCACCGAAGCCGGCATCGAGAAGATCGACTCCGAGGCCAAGGCCGAGGCCGCCGCCGCTGCCGAGTTCGCCATCGCCAGCCCCTGGCCGAGCGAGGAGAGCATCTTCGAGGACATCTACCACGAAGTGGATCACAAGACCGAAGCAGGCCAGACCGGCCGCCACTTCTTCAGCGAGTAAACATGGTCTCTAAGCCTAACAGCATTGAACTCGCGCTCTCCCGAGCGGCTCGCCCATCGCTTTCGCTCTGGGCTGCCTTCGGCAGTCCAACTCGGTCTTCCCTAGACCTCGTTTCAGCCTCTCTCACCCGCGAAGCGGCATTCTCTAGCCTAATAGCCTACAGCCTAAACCGCTAAACACCTTCTCAGCCATGCCCGTCATCACCTACCGCCAGGCACTCAACGACGCCTTCGCCGAGGAACTCACCCGCGACGAGAATGTCTTCCTCATGGGAGAGGAAGTCGCCCAGTACAACGGCGCCTACAAGGTCACCGAGGGACTCTGGAAGCGCTTCGGTTCCAAGCGGATCATTGACACCCCCATCAGCGAGGCCGCCTTCCTCGGCATGGGTGTGGGCGCCGCCATGATGGGACTACGCCCCGTGGTAGAGCTCATGTTCTGGAGCTTCGCTTACGTCGGCCTCGACCAGATCATCAACAATGCCGGCTGCATCCGCTACATGTCGGGCGGCCTCATCAATGTCCCGATGGTCATCCGCGGCCCTGCCAACGGCGGCACCAACGTCGGCGCGACCCACTCCCACACCCCGGAGAACTTCCTGGCCAACACCCCCGGGCTCAAGGTCGTCTGCCCCGCCACTCCTTACGATGCCAAGGGGCTCATGATCTCCTCCATCCGCGACAACGACACCGTCTGCTTCATGGAGAATACCCTCCTCTACGGAGACCTCGGTGAAGTTCCAGACGGCTCCTACACGATCCCGCTCGGCGTCGCCGACGTGAAGCGCGAAGGCCTCGATGTCTCCCTGATCGCCCACGGCCGCGCGGTGCTGACCTGCCTCGCGGCGGCTGAGATCCTGGCCGCCGAACATGGCATCGAGGCCGAGGTCGTCGATCTCCGCTCCATCCGTCCGCTCGACGAGGAGACCATCCTCAACTCCGTCGCCAAGACCCATCGCGCCGTCCTTGTGGATGAGAACAAGCCCTTCTGCGGCGTCAGCTCCCAGATCGCGGCCCTCCTTGCCGAGCACGCCTTCGACGAACTCGACGCACCCGTTCTCCGCGTGACGGCCCTCGATTCCCCCGCTATCTACAGCATGCCGCTCGAGAAGCTTCAGCTTCCCGACGCCCAGGCCGTCGTCGCCAAAGTCCTTTCATCTTTCTGATTTGATGAATCTCTCGAAGATATTTCCCCGCAGAGACGCAGAGACGCGGAGAGACGGAATCAGCCCCCTTTTATTCCTCTGCGCCTCTGCGCCTCTGCGCGAGACCTTGCAGTCCTAGTTTTCAACACCAACCCCTTACTCCCATGCCCGAGATCACGATGCCCAAACTGAGCGACACCATGACGGAGGGAACCCTCCTGCGCTGGCGCAAGAAGAAGGGGGACAAGGTCGAGGTCGGCGACATCCTCGCGGAAGTCGAGACCGATAAGGCCACCATGGAGATGGAAGCCTTCGAGGAGGGAACGCTCGCCGACATTTATGTCCCCGAGGGTGGCAAGGTTGTTGTCGGCGCCGCCATCGCGCTTGTGCTCGCCGATGGCGAGAAGGCCGGAGCCAAGTCCGCCGCACCCAAGGCTGAGACTGCTTCAACTTCAACTGCAGAACTTTCAACTCCTCAGGCCCGTCCTGCGGTTTCCTCAGGTCGCCCGCTCACGCCCCGCGCTCGCGCAGCCGCACTCCGCTCCGGTGGTGGCGGAGTCGCTGGAAATGTGAACGCAGGCGTTCGCGTGAAATCGACCCCTCTCGCCCGCAAGATCGCCGACGCCCGCGGCGTCCGTCTTGATGCCGTCAAGGGAACCGGCCCCGGTGGCCGCGTCATCGCCTTCGACGTCGAGAATGCACCGGTTGGAGGGGGCGCAAACGCGCCCGTGATTGGTGCTTCCCCTGTTGCGGCCATCCTTCCGACCCCGATCGCCGGGATGCCCGAGACCAAGGTGCCCCTCAGCGGCATGCGCCGTGTCATCGCCGAGCGCCTGCTCGCGAGCAAGACCCAGATCCCGCACTTTTATCTCACCATCGAGATCGATGCCGCCCCGATGATGGCCTTCCGCAAGGAGTATATCGCTGCGAGCGGCGGGAAGATCACCTTCAACGACATCGCCCTCGCCGCCGTGGCCCGCGCCGCCATGCAGAAGCCGAAGGTCAACGCCGCCTTTGCCGGCGATGCCATCATTGAGTACGGCAGTGTGAACCTCTCCGTCGCGATCGCCGTCGAGGATGGCCTTGTCACCCCCGTCATCCGCGACGCCCAGAACCTCTCGCTCCAGCAGATCAGCGCCGCCGTGAAGGATCTCGCCCTCTGCGCCCGCGACAAGAAGCTCAAGCCCGACGAATACGCCGGCGGCACCATCACCGTCTCCAACCTCGGCTCCTACGGCATCGAACAGTTCTGCGCCATCGTGAATCCTCCCCAGGCCGCGATCCTCGCAGTCGGAGCGATCGTCAAGAAGCCCGTGGTCAACGAGCGCGACGAGATCGAGATCGGCCACCGCATGAGCATCACCCTCAGCGGTGATCATCGCGTGGTGGATGGGGCAGTGGCGGCGGAGTATATGTCGGCGCTTCGCAAGCTCCTAGAATCGCCCGCCCTATTGTTGCTGTAGGCAAGGGATTTCGGCGCAGGGCGTCGTTGCTGCTCGGTCGGCGTAGGACTACTACGCCTTCCCTCGCGACGCCTCGCCCTGCATCCAAACTTCCAAGCCTTTATGAATCTCTAGCGCAAAATCTTCTCAAGCGCTTCGGGCTTCTGTAACAACTACGAAATGTCATTGATGTTCACTGCATCCATCCTAGTTACTTTTATCATCTGCATAGTTTTGGGATGGATGGTTGCACCACGGACCAAACTGAATCGTAAAGCGCACGATGTCTTTGCTAGAAATATCTTATCTTCATTTATTTTGTTTGGAGTAGGAGCTCTGTGGAATTATCTCCTATCTCAGGGTCAGGGGGGTAATATTGAAAGATTCATCAGCATGATTTTTGTTACTGCGCTAGCAGTCGGTGGAGGGGTCTCAGTTGGAGAGCTTGTTTGGCGATCACGACACCACAGAAAAAATCAAAAATGATCAAAAGAAGGGTTCAAAAGAACTGATCCGTCGCTCCCGGTCAAGGAACTGGCCAATTCTGAAAAGCCGGATCAAGATCTGCTTGAGGAAATTCTCGAATCATGAAATCCACAAAACGCAAAAGCACCCGGACGAAAGCTGAGCCGCTGTTTGTGCGCAGGGCGAAGCGCGCCATGCTGCGTGCCGCTGAGAATGTCAGGAAGGAGAACAGGGCTTTCAATCTTCCCCTCATCGTTTGGGAGAACGACAAGATCGTTCAGAAATCAGCCTGAATCAGCAGTGTGATTCGGACCCTCGAAGCGATCGTCAAGAAGCCCGTGGTCAACGAGCGCGACGAGATCGAGATCGGCCATCGCATGAGCATCACCCTCAGTGGTGATCATCGCGTGGTGGATGGAGCGGTGGCGGCGGAGTATATGACGGTGCTTCGCAAGCTGCTTGAATCGCCCGCCCTCCCGACGCCTAGCGCGGCATTGAAACTTCTAAGCCTACTGAAACAACCCACAAGTTTTACCTTGTTGTTTGGGTGTTGAGGCTCAACCATCAATCCATGGAGAAGCCAACGCTCAATATTTTAACAGACTTGGATAAGGTATCATTATTTTTGGGAGAAAGCCAAATAGATGCATCATCTCTTGGAATTAGCCAAAATTTATTGGCTTCTATTTATAAGGCTTATTCTTCCGGCAGTGTGGAAGCTGAAATAGATAAAGCCGTGATTTCAGTAACAAAGCTCCTGCCAAAGGAAATATTCAATCAACATAGAGTTATGTTGCAAACGTGCACAGGAATAATGATTGAAGTAACTTGATAATTAAAACTATGAAAGCAAGATTTTATATTATTTTAATAATTTCCTGTGTAATGAGCGTTCAGGCCGATGAAAAAATTAGACATATAGTGGAAGATATTAATCGCGAACGAGCTAGCATCAAAGATGATTGGGAAAGAAGTAATGAAAGTTTTGAATTAAAAAGTAAAAATATTGAAAAAAATTGGAACAGAGCATTTGATATTCAATATAGTCGCAAGGGAGTAGATTACGGTGTGCAAAAACAAGATATCTATCAATCCCTCAATGACTTGCAATCAGTGTTTTTACACAAAAAAACTAAAGAGGAAAATTACGACACAATAGCTAAAGGTATATATACCATGCAACATAACAATACTTCTTTAAGTGAGGATATATTAGATATTTTTAGAAGCGCAGACAGCAACACATCTAACAGTGTTTGCAAAGTATGTTCCCATAATGATGCAATCCAAATAATAAATCGTTATGATTCGCTCAGAGAAGAAAGTTCTAAGCTATTATTAGCTCAAAATAACCTTCTTAGTGTTGAAGATTATGAAAAACTATCAGAACGGTTACATAAAGAATGGGAATTAGAAGATAGAAAATTTAAAAAGCGTCTTGCTAATTTAAACAGAAGAGTCGACGAATTTAATTCATATCTAGAAACCAGAGAAAAGATATTAGATGAAAAAATCAGGCAAAATGAAAGTTGGCAGATGCAGCATAAGCTTGATGAAATTAACAGCTCCATTAAATACCTTCAAATACATCAGAGGTGAGCTAATCGCCTCAGTCAACAAATTCTGAAAAAAGCTCTCTCTGGGAGCCCGAGAGTTTTTCAATTTCGGGATTCGCTATCAGTCTTTATGTCTAAACCGCTAAACGTCTATTCCCCGCTTGCCTGCAGTCTCTCCCTTAAGGGTTTCCTCGCTAAGTTTCCCTTCATAGCGGCTGATGGCAACGGTTGCCAAGGCGTTGCCGATGTAATTGGTAACGGCTCGCCCGATGCTCATTAAGTGGTCGATGCCGACAATCAATGGAGTGAGTAAAGAAGGGGCACTTCATTGTGCCAAGAATTGACAATTCTTGGCGTTGGGCCAAATTCATTGCATGAATGTTTCCCTGACCACGGAGATGGAGGAATGGGTTCAGCGCAAGGTCGGCAGCGGTCTCTACACCTCGGCTAGTGAGGTGGTTCGCGAGGCGTTGCGGGCACTGCATGAACGGGAGACACGAAAGAGCACTCGTCTCGCGAATCTGCGAGACGCTGTTGCTGTGGGAATCCAGTCCGCGGATTCGGGTGACCTTCAGGAGTGGACTGGAGGTCTGCAGCAAGAGGTGAAAGCTCTTGCACGCTCCCGCCGCTCAGGACGAGCTGCATGAAGCTCCGGATCTCGGGTCAGGCCAAGGAAGACCTGCTCGATCTCTGGGAATACATCGCCGTCCATGACGAACTGGCGGCTGACCGCTATGCGGATCATGTGTTTGAGAGAGCATCCGAGCTGCTCATTCATCCTGACTTGGGAAGACCTCGTCCGGAAATCCACCCGGGAGTCCGTTCTCTGCTCTGCCGCAATCACCTGATTTTTTACCGGGCACGACCCGGTGTGATCGAAGTTCTCCGCATCCTCCATGGAAACATGGATCTCCCCAATCAGGATTACGAGGAAGAGTAGCGGCCTGCAGATGTTCCTCTCTCCGATTCTATTTCCTGCCTTCCTGATGCGACGTCTGCGAAGCAACGGACAGGCAAGCAATTCCTGTTTAAAAACTCTGCGTCTCTGCGCCTTTGCGCGAGATTTTCCCCTCACAATCCTCTGCCGGATTAAATTTGTTCCCACACCTCGGAAGAATTCCCCCATGCCCACCGCCAAAGCCTACTCCACTGTCAGCGCCACCTCGCCCCTTGCTTCCACGAGCATTCCACGCCGTGACCTGACTGATCACGACGTCCGGATCGAGATTCTCTTTTGAGGGGTCTTCACTCCGATGTACCCCAGGTCCGCGCTGAGTTCACCCGCCTAGCGGTTGATCGCCACGTTGGCGACGGCGTTGCCGATGAAGTTGGTAACGGCTCGCCCGATGCTCATGAAGTGGTCAATGCCGACGAGCATTCCGTGTGAGACGATCTAGCTACGATGCTTTTTCAGAGGAGCTGTATTCCTCCATGCCTCTCCCCTAAAAGCCTAGAGCCTAAACCGCTAAAAGCCACCTCAGCCCCCCCCCTCAGCACCCCCTACTCCGGCTCCACGATCTTGAGCTTCGGGAAGTAGGTGCGGTAGTAGCCCCGGTCGCGGGTCATGAGGCGGTCGGCATGGCGAGTTGCGTGGGCTCCAACCATGAAGTCGGCAAGCATCCGGGGCTTCGGCTCCTTGCTGCGTGTCCTGTAGGCGATGTAGGCCTGACCGGCGTGGTAGGCATCCTCCAGAGTGAAGTCGATCACTCGAAGTTCCATCTCGCGCAGACATTTTTCCTGTTGGGTTGCCGAGGAAAAATGTCCGGCGATTTCTGCGGCGACGATCGGGGGGATAATCAGGGCCCCCTCCTGACGAGCCTCATCCATTGCACGGATGGCGGGATCGGTGAATCGGGAAGGGCTCCCGATCACATCGATCAGAATGTTGGAATCAACTGCCGTGATCATTACCCCGGGGAATTCAGCGACTCCACCAACAAGAAAGACTCGAATCACAGAAGGACAACGGCACCCTCTTTCGTGTTTTTTTGTGATTTTCGTAGTTCATGTTTCGCCTCAATCCCTAATCCACGTCCCCGGAGGGAACCTTGCCGCGTAGGAGATTCATGGCCTCTTCACTATCTCCGTAAGGGAGCTTCCGCTTTCCGGCCACGGCCTTGAACTTGGTAAAGAAACTGGTCTCTTTGGCCTTGGTGGCTAGGAAGGTGCCGGAGGGCCCCAAGCGGATGTCGATGCGAGTGCCGGGTGCCAGTCCCAGGGCCTCCCTGATCTCCACGGGAACCGTGATCTGTCCCTTACTGCTGATCGTGGTGGTCATTTCCTTTACAATACAAGTAAAGCACAATAAGTAAAGACTGCTTCCAATCATCAGCGCATCTACACAACAAACACCACCCCATGCTCAACCGCTCCTCAGTGATCGTCCGGCCGAAGCAACCCTTCCTCGACTGGGTCAACTCCTATGATGGAACCCGCATCTCACCTTTGGAGGTTGACCGTGATCAAACCGTCTATCTGATTCCCGAGTATCTCACTGACCTCGATGCCCATCAGGTGCTCAAGCGCGTCTATGAGACCATCTTCGAACTGGAACTGGAAGGGTGGTGCCTGGATGATGAGAAGTGGCCCTCCATCAGGACCCTAGGAGTTTTCATGGAATGGTTCACCGTGGAATTCCACTCCATGGTGAT
Organism: Verrucomicrobiia bacterium; assembly: GCA_040380225.1. Taxonomy (GTDB): domain Bacteria; phylum Verrucomicrobiota; class Verrucomicrobiia; order Chthoniobacterales; family UBA6821; genus UBA6821. Next base: position 21,066 of record JBEIJN010000019.1, read on the forward strand.
CGATCTCTGCGGTGATCCGCTTGTTGATGACTACGCTTGAGAGGTTCACCTTCCGATCATTGCCGTCTTTTGCGGAACCGGCGTTCCTTGCATTGCTCTTAGGGCTATTGGTCACAAATCTGTCGGCTCAGACGGAGGCCAGCAGGCTGGTGTACAACTTTTGCGTTAAGCATCAGGGGCAGAAGGTGGGAGATGGCATTTGCAAGACTCTGGTGGATGAAGCTCTTCAATCCGCCGGACTTCAGCAGAATCATGGCTTGGGGCGGGAGGTATGGCGTATCGCCTCAACATCACGCGGGGTTGTGATCTCCGGCGATTACAAAAAGGTCCTGCCCGGAGACATCATCTATTTCCATGATATTTTCCCCGAGCGCTACCGTTACAAAGGATCGTCGGAAGCGTCCCCCTTTCAGGATCGCCCACGGTCGAATCACATCGGTGTCGTCGATAGCATCACTCTCGATGGGGTGCGTTACTTCAATCAGAACGCAGGCTCTCAGAAGGTGGTGAAGAGCGACTATTTCTCCTTCAACGATAACCTCGAGGTCGTCGATTATGTGGCTGTCTTTCGTCCCTAACTGCTCGGGGGAGGCTGTTGCGCAAAGACCAAAGTCGAGGGTCGAAGGTCGAGCGTCGAGGGCCAGAACGACATGGCGGAGTTAAAGGTCTGAACGTGGCTCTAGCTATTTAGGCTGCTAGGTTGTTAGTGCAGACGGATCCGTAGCCTAGGCTGTAAGCCATTTAGACTTGGTGCCTGCGGCCCGGCGAAAACGGGTATAAATGGATATATTGACGGGGAGTCTACTCTGTTATTTCTCTGAAGCATGCCAAGAACTGAATCCCGATAAATGGGTTGAAATGGATATTTGAAATGGGTAGTCTTGGTTCACGCATGTCCCCACTGATTCCAGAGATTTCGCCGGAGATGCTCAGGCTCATTGCGGAGATTGAGGAATTCCGTGGGCGATGGGGCGCCCATTCACTCACCCTTGGGAGCCACTCTTCCGAGTCCCTGGAGCAGATGCGCCGGCTCGCAACGATCTCGAGCATTGGTGCCTCCACAAGAATCGCGGGGTCTACTCTCTCGGATCAGGAGGTAGCCACCCTGCTTGCGGCTTCCGGGAGGAGGCCTCTATCCAGCAAGGATGAGCAGGATGTGGCGGGATATGCCGACGCGATCCATCTGGTCTTGGACTCGTGGAATTCCCTCACGGTGAGTGAGGAGCATCTGCGGCAACTGCACATAGTGCTTCTTCAACATTCGGCCAAGGATGGTGAGTATCACCAACTCAGGGGAGAGTATAAGAGGGTTCCCAATCATGTGGCCGTGGTTGATGAATCGGGGGAACCAACGGGATCGGTTCTCGAAACCTCCAGCCCGGCTGAAACCCCGCGCAAGATGGAGCGCCTGCTCGGATGGCACGCGGAGGCGGAGCGCTCGGGGGAGCTTCACCCCCTGCTGGTCACGGGAATGTTCATCGCATGGTTTCTGGCCATCCATCCCTTTGATGAGGGGAACGGGCGACTCTCGCGGATCCTGACGACACTGCTCCTGCTGCGCGCGGGCTATGCCCATGTCACCTATGCCAGCCTTGAGCAGATCATCGAGGGAAGCATGGCATTCCATGATGCCGCGCTAAGGAAAACCCAGCAGACTCTGAACTCCCCGTTGCCCGACTGGGGTTCATGGCTTCTCTTCTTCCTAAGTTCGCTGGCGCGCCAGAAGGATCAGCTGACGAGGCGGATGGAGGCCAGCGTCCAGGTGATCCCCGAGCTGACGGAGTTGGCGTCGCGTCTGATCCGACTCCTCGGCGATGCGCCGGCGCTCTCGGTCGCCGCGGCCGTGCAGGCCACAGGGGCCAACCGCAACACGGTCAAGGCAACCCTGCGGAATCTCGCGGCACGTGAACTCCTCGTTGCGAGGGGCAAAGGCCGCGGCGCCCACTATACCATGGGGAAGCGCTGATTTAATCAGCGGTTCCCTACGAAACCGCCAACACAGCCCAACAACTCATCGTGCTTGCGGCGGTCGAAGAGAGAGGTAGGTTGAGAGACGATGTTTCCCCCACTCGCCGAATTCATCGGGACGGCGCTGCTCATCCTTCTGGGCAACGGCGTCGTCGCAACCGTCCTTCTCAACCGAAGCAAAGGCCAGAACTCCGGCTGGATCGTGATCACGGCCGGTTGGGCCCTTGCGGTCTTTGTCGCCGTCTTCTCGGTGGCCCGCATCAGCGGCGCCCATCTGAATCCCGCCGTCTCCATAGCCATGGCAACCGCGGGAAACTTCCCCTGGGCCTCGGTTCCCGCCTATATCGCCGCCCAGATCCTGGGGGCAATCCTCGGGTCGGTTCTCGTCTGGCTTGCCTATCTCCCTCACTGGAAGATCACGGAGGATCCCGCCCTCAAGCAGGCCTGTTTCTGCACCGCCCCTGCGATCCGGTGCGTTCCCGCCAATCTGATCTGTGAGATCATCGGCACCTTCGTGCTGGTGTTCGGCATCTTCTGCATGAAGGGAGCGGTCGGAGCACCGAAGGGCGACGCAGTCTTCCCGATTGATCTCGGTGCGCTCGGTGCCCTGCCGGTCGCGCTGCTTGTCTGGGCGATCGGTCTCTCACTAGGCGGTCCCACCGGATACGCCATCAATCCCGCCCGCGATCTGGGACCGAGAATCGCCCATGCCTTGCTACCGATCGCGGGAAAGGGGCCTTCCGGTTGGTCCTACGCGTGGATTCCCATTGTCGGCCCGGTGGTCGGTAGCGTGCTGGCAACACTCCTCTACATAGCGCTCGGCCGTTTCTAAGGAACCTAAAAGACACCTCTCCCCCATGAAGCACATCCTCGCCCTCGACCAAGGGACGACCAGTTCCCGCTCGATCATCTACAACGAGCGTCTCGAGGTCGTCGCCAGCGCCCAGAAGGAATTCACACAGCACTTCCCCCGGCCGGGATGGGTCGAGCACGATGCAGAGGAGATCTGGGAGAGTGTTCTCTCCACGGCCCGCGAGGCGATCGCCAAGGCCGGGATCAAACCGGGGGAGATCGCGGCCGTCGGCATCACGAACCAGCGCGAGACCGTTGTCGTCTGGGATCGGAAAACCGGCAAGCCGGTCAACCGCGCCATTGTCTGGCAGGATCGTCGTACCGGTGAGGCGATGAATGCCCTGCGTGAGGCGGGGAAGGAGATCCTCGTCCAACAACGCGCGGGACTGCTCCTCGATCCCTATTTCTCAGCAAGCAAGGTCCGCTGGATCCTGCAGGAGATCCCCGACGGCCAGGCGCGTGCCGCCGCCGGTGAGCTTGCGATGGGCACGATCGACAGCTGGCTGATCTTCAATCTCACTGGGGGCGCCTCCCATGTCACCGATGTCAGCAACGCCTCCCGCACGATGCTGATGAACATCCACAGCGGGGCGTGGGATCCCGAACTGCTGGCGCTCTTTGGCATTCCGGCAGGCGTCCTGCCAAGAATCGGACCAAGCAGCGGTGATCTCGGAACGGTGGATCCGGCGCTTTTCGGCGCTCCCATTCCCGTGCGCAGCGCCGTCGGGGACCAGCAGTCTGCGCTCTTCGGGCAGCTCTGCACGAAACCGGGACAGGTTAAGTGCACCTACGGGACCGGTTGCTTCCTGCTCGTTTTCACAGGAGCGGATGCCGTGGCGAGCGTGAATCGCCTCCTGACGACCGTTGCCTGGAAGATAGGCGACGGGCCCCTGCAGTATGCGCTTGAGGGGAGTGTCTTCATGGGGGGTGCCGCAATCCAATGGCTGCGCGACGGCCTCGGGATCATCAAGAGCGCCCCCGAGGTGAATGCCTTGGCCAACAGCGTCACCGACAGCGGCGGCGTCTGTCTAGTCCCGGCCTTCACGGGTCTCGGTGCACCCTATTGGGATGCGGATGCCCGGGGCACGATCCTGGGGATGACCCGAGGAACCACTACCGCCCATATCGCCCGCGCGACGCTCGAGGGAATCGCCTTTCAGGTCGCCGATGTGGTCACGGCCATGCAGAAGGACTCAGGCCAAAAAATCACCACCCTCCGCGTCGACGGCGGCGCCTGTGCCAGCGACCTCCTCATGCAGATCGAGTCGGACACGCTTGGCTGCACTGTGGAACGACCGGTCAATATCGAGAGCACGGCACTCGGTGCCGCCATGCTGGCGGGACTCGGGGAGGGGATCTGGCCGGATGTGGAGACGCTCTCAACGATCCGATCGGTGGACCGCTGTTTCCAACCCAAGACGACCGCCCAGACCCGACGCGCCCGGATGAAGGTCTGGAAGAAAGCAGTCAAGCGCGCCAGCAACTGGGAGACTTGATCATGAACCGCACACAACTGCTCAAAAAATTCAGCGAGACCCCGCGCTGGGATGTGATCGTCATCGGCGGCGGCGCCTCGGGCCTCGGGGTTGCGGTCGATGCGGCGACCCGCGGCTACAAGACCCTGCTGCTCGAAGGCTCGGATTTTGCGAAGGGAACCTCGAGCCGCAGCACGAAGCTGGTCCATGGCGGCGTCCGCTACCTGGAGCAGGGAGACATCCCCTTGGTGCTCGAGGCCCTGCGCGAGCGCGGTCTCCTTCACCAGAACGCGCCGCATCTTGTCCATCATCTCTCCTTCCTGATCCCGCGCTACCAGTGGTGGGAGGGGCCGTTCTTCGGGATCGGCCTGAAGGTCTACGATGCCCTCGCGGGAAAATTGAATCTCTCCCCTTCCCACCTCGTCTCCCGCGAGGAGACGATGAAACGGATTCCGAACATCGAGCGGGAGCACCTGCTCGGCGGAGTCGAGTATTTCGACGGCCAGTTCGACGACTCGCGTCTCTCCGTAACCCTGGCCCGCACCGCGGTGCATCACGGCGCCTGCGTCCTCAATTACACGCGCGTCACCAGCCTGACCAAGGGCGATGGCTTGGTGAACGGCGTCACCTTCACGGATCTTGAGACGGGGACAAGCCACATCGCCGAGGGGGCCGTTGTCATCAACGCGACCGGGATCTTCAGCGACGAGATCCGGCTGATGGACGATGCCAAGGCTGCACGGGCCGTTCAACCGAGCCAGGGCGTGCATCTCGTCTTTGATCGATCCTTCCTGCAGGGGGATTCCGCCATCATGGTCCCCCACACGGACGACGGACGCGTCCTCTTCGTGATTCCGTGGCATGACAAGGTGCTGGTCGGCACCACCGACACGCCGATGCAGTCCCCCGAGATCGAGCCGCGCGCCCTCAAGGAGGAGGTCGGCTTCATCCTGCGCAACGCCGCCCGCTATCTGGCCCGTGATCCTCAGGAAAAAGACATCCTGAGCATTTTCGCAGGGCAGCGCCCGCTGGTCCGCAAGCCGGACAAGGATGGGTCAGCCACCAAGGCGATCTCGCGGAATCACGAGGTGCTCGTCTCGGATGCCGGGCTCGTCACACTGGTCGGCGGCAAGTGGACCACCTACCGGAAGATGGCGCAGGACGCCGTCGATCATGCCGCCACGCTGGCAGGTCTCCCTCACAAGCCATGCATCACCGAGCATCTCCAACTTCTGGGCTGGCGAAGCCGGAATGCAGCACCTCTTCCCGACTGGCTCTCCGTCTACGGCAGTGACGAGGAAGCGCTCCGCGATCTCATCGCGTCCCATCCCGAACTGGCCGGGAAAATGCATCCGCGCCTGCCCTATCCCCTGGCAACCGTGGTCTGGGGAGCACGCCATGAGCAGGCACGCACCCTCGAGGATATCCTCTCCCGCCGAACCCGCGCCCTCCTGCTCGATGCACGTGCCGCGATCGAGGCGGCACCGACTGTCGCCGCCGTTCTCTCCCAGGAACTCGGCAGGGACAAGGCATGGGAGGCGGAGCAGGTGCGTGAATTCACGCAACTCGCCGGGGGATATCTGCATCAGCCGGCGCCTTGACGGCGGCAATGGCCCGTGATTTTCTCGGCTCTGAGGGCCATTCGGCCTTCATAAAAACACCCCACAAAACAACACCCAATGAACAAGATCAGCCTCCTCTCCGTTTCGGCATCACTCCTACTGGTGGCCGCCTGCAGCACGTCCAACTCCGGCACCACCGCCTGCGCCCACCATGGCGACGATCATTGCGTCGCGCTCAACTCCGTTCCGGCACCTGCACTGGCTGCAGCCAAGAAAGCCGTTCCCGGTTTTCAGCCCACCTCAGCCAAGCTCAAGCACAAGTGCTCGGGCGATCTTTATGAGATCGACGGAACCTCGCCCAAGGGCAAGTACGAGGTCGACGTGACCGCCGCCGGCCGCGTGCTTGAAGTCGATCGCGACTAACAGACGGGCCTTCTGCCCCACGGGGCGGAATTTTAGCTTTTAGCGGAACCGGGCTGAGGTGATCCCGTGTCATCTTCAGCCCGGTTTTTTGCGCCGCTGGTTGCCGGGGCGGAGGTGTTTCGGATTAACTCGTTCGCATGACAGGTGCCCTCACGGCCTTCGGCCTCGGCTTTCTCTATTTCATCAGTGCCATTCCCGCCGGCGTGGCGGCTCATGCCCCGGTCTGGGCGGCGGCTCTAGCCGCATGGCTCGGCTATTCGGTCGGCGGACTCGTCGTGCTCATGGCCGGAGCCCCCCTCCGCGCTTGGATTACACGGAAGCTGAACATCAATCCAACGCCCGATTCGACGAAGCTCTTCTGGAGGGTCTGGCATCGCTTCGGCATCTGGGGCCTGGGCCTGGTCGCCCCCGTCACCGTCGGACCGCAGGCAACGGTGGTGATCGCTCTGGCCCTCGGTGAATCACCGCGTCGCATCCAGCTGGCGATCTCGCTCGGAGTCGCCCCCTGGGCCGTTGTGCTGGGGGTGCTTACAGCCGCTGGGCTGAATGCCTTGAAGTGACACGCAGCGGCAGCAGGAGCTGCTCGGCCGGAATAGAAACGGCGCGGCGGCTGAGCAGAGAGACGGCGAACAGGTTCAGGAGTGTTTTCATGAACCGATCCTACCAGCCGTCATGGACATAGAGCGTCCTATGCCCCAGGAAAGTTTTTATGCCGTGCTAGAGCAAATTAAGTTGAGTCATGGCCACAAGAGGCACAGGTAAAATAGCATCTATCCGACTGGGCTCCATCCCCTGAAAGAGTGATCACTCCAAAACTCTGGCAAAACTCTTCACCACGAAATTATCTGGTGATCCCTTCCTTCATCCATCTTGTGTTTTTGGCCGGCCCGGCCGTTGCTTCGCATCCGCTACGTGTGCATCTTGTGGCTACACCTTTTCTAAAAACCGCTCAAGGCGCGTGAGCGAAGCTGAAGTGAACTGCTGCGAGCGAGCAGCAGCAACGCGCGGCGCAAAAAACCCAAGCCTCTTACAAAGATCGCAGGAGATGGTAGGAATAAATCCCCGTGGCGTGGCCGTCGGCCCATCGAAAGAGGAGGGCGTAGCCGCCCACGAATTCGTACGATTTCAGCTCGAAGCTCCCCTGCTTGTAGTTCCGGGCAGGGGCATCACCGCGACCCATGACATCGGGTTCGCCGTTACAGACGGCGCAGGGGCAGGCGCGGCGCAGTTTCTCGAGCGGCAGGAACTGCTCCACCCCGTCACTCCAGGAGAGAGCCAGTTCGTTGCCTAACGGAGCCACCGCGATGAGGGAGAGGGAATTTCCCCGCAGAGGCGCAGAGGCGCAGGGGGGGGTGGAATCACTCATCTCCTCATCAGTTTCCTTCGGGGTTTCCATCTAACAGTCTTCAGCCTAATAGTCTCTGATCCCCTAGCTCTTCAGCAGCGTCATCACGGCCTTTTGGGCGTGGAGGCGGTTCTCGGCCTGCTGGAAGATTGCGCGGGCATTCCGCTCGAACACCTCCGCGGTGATCTCCTTGCCACGGTAGGCAGGCAGGCAATGGAGAACGTGCGCCTTGGGGGCGGCGGCCTTCACCACGCTGTCGTTGATCTGGTAGGGGGCGAACTGGGCGGCGCGGTGCTCGGCCTCCTCTTCCTTCCCCATGCTGACCCAGACATCGGTGTAGAGGATGTCTGCACCGTGCGCGGCCTCCTCGGGATCACCGCTGATGGTGACGACCGCGCCGGCCCTTTCCAGAAGTTCGGCAGGGGGGCGGTAGAGCTCGGGACACGCGAGGCGCAGCTCGAAGCCGAGACGGGCGGCGGCCCAGATCCAGGAACGACCCATGTTGCAGTCGGCATCGCCGATGAAGGCGACCTTCACTCCCTCGAGCGAGCCGCGCAGTTCCTCGATCGTGAGAAGATCCGCCAGAATCTGGCAGGGATGCTCCTCGTCGGTGAGGGCGTTGATGGTCGGGATGCCGGAGAGCTGGGCAAAGGTCTCGATGTCGGACTGCTTGAAGGTGCGGATCACCGCGCCGTGGATCATCCTTCCCAGCACGCGCGCGGTATCCTCGATCGGCTCGCCCCGGCCAAGCTGGATCTCACTGGAGGAGAGGAAGAGCGCATCGCCGCCAAGCTCGCGGATGCCTACCTCGAAGCTGACGCGCGTCCTGGTGGAGGATTTCGAGAAGAGGAGACCCCAGCACTCGCCCGCCAGTGGCTTGAGGGCCTCCTGGCCGCGGGTGGCCTTGAGCTTCTTGGCCAGGTCGACGATTTCCAGAATCTCGGCGGCCGTGAGCGACTCGATGGAGAGAAGATGGTTCATGTGATGGAAGGACGATGTATGGAGGAACTGGAAGTGAATGCCAAGAGGGAACAATGATGGGTTTCCCGCAGAGACGCAGAGGCGCGGAGTTTTATGGAATTGGGATGCCTAATCTAAAGAACACTCGGGTGTGAATCCTTTGGTTGCTTCTGATTCCGAGGGTTCACACGTCATCCTTCACCGATGGATGTCACCCCTCTGCGCCTCTGCGCGAGATCAATCAGTGATTAAAGCCCTCTTTTGACAGAACGCCTGCGCGCCAACAAGGCAGACGCGGAAACGGCGGCCGTGATCCCGAGGCAGACATGGGCGAAGAGATCGCCGTGCCGGCTGTAGAAGGTCGGCGTGGGAGCGACGGGCACCGCCACCCGGGACTCAAGGATCCCCTCGATGAAGGTGTTCCCATCGGGACCGCGCAGGGTCTCGTTGACGCGGCCTAGGCGGTCGACCACGCAGGTGATCCCGGTGTCGGCCACCCTGAGCAGGGGCAGGCCGTTCTCTACGGTCCGTAGCTGGGAGTTGGCCAGATGCTGCCGCGTCGCCACGGAGTGTTCGAACCACCCGTCGTTGGTGAGGGTGACGAGCAGCTGGGCACCCAGCGCGGCGGAGCGGCGCGTCTGGTCCCCAAGCGTGTCCTCGAAGCAGAGCAGAGGGCCGATCTTAACGGGCTTGGCCGAGAGCTCGAGAAGCGCCGGCCCCTTGCCCGGGTCGAAGTCGTAGGGGACGCGGTCACCGACAATCCAACCCAGCGGAGGGAAGGAGTGGCGGAACGGGACAAACTCGCCGAAGGGCACCAGATGGACCTTGTGATAGAGCTGTGCCGAGGAGGCATGGCCGGTGAGGAGAATGGCCGAGTTGTAGTCACCCCGTGGCTCCTGCTCGTAGTGGACGCTTCCGATCAGGAAGTCGGCTCGTGTTTTCTCCGCCAGCTGCTTCACCTGGCCGAAGATGATCTCGTCGAGCAGCAGCGGTCGGGGTGTGGCGGCCTCGGGCCAGATCACCAGATCGGGGTCTCCGGCAAGCGCCGTGCGGCTCATCCGGACATAGCGCTCCATGATGGGCCCTTCGCATTTCTTGTCCCAGTAGTCGTAGACGGGGATGTTCCCCTGCAGGCCGGCCACTTTCAGCGGGATGGTCGGTGCGGGGGGCGCGGTGATCTTCTGCACCCCGTAGCCGAAGCAGAGCACCACGAGGAAGACGGCGGCGAAGAAATCGATGTGCGGTCGCGGCTTCCCCGAGCGGATTTCGCTTCCGAGACGCTTCACGGTGATGGCCGCGGTCGCTCCGCCCAGCGCGCAGAGAAAGGTCAGGCCGGGGGTTCCGGTGATGCCCGCGATCTGGATGAGCGGGATGCTGTTGCGGAGGGAGACGCCGAGCGCATTCCAGCCGAAGCCGGTGAAGAGGGTCCCGCGCAGCCATTCGACCGAGACCCAGGCCGCCGCGGCGAGAAGGGCGACCAGGAGATTGCGTAGCGAGCCGAGCCATGATGCGGCGGAGTCCCCTCCCTCGCCGAGGTTCCGGAGCACCGTTCCGGCAAAGAGCGCCCAGAGTCCGTGATAGAGGCCAATGATGACGCAGAGCGCGACCCATCCGGGAATGGTCACCGTGATGATCCAGTGAAGCGAGATCAGGAAGGAAACCGTGCCGCAGAGCCAGCCGAGCAGGAAGCAGTGGCGGGCCCATGACTTCTTTTTCCCCTTCTCTCCTCCTCGCTCAGGGCGAGGAAGCATCCAGAGCGCCCAGCAGAGCGGCGCCAAGGCCACCCAGGGCAACCACGAGAGCCCCCGGACGTCGCAGGGTGGGAAGCAGGCCCCCACCAGCACGCCGGAGAGCAGGGCAAGCCCCCACGGGAGCCAACTTGGGGTGGTGGCGGGTTTCTTCGGAACCACGGAGCCTCTTTTCTCCCGGCTCATTTCCGGGGAATTTCGCGGGCCGCGGGATCCGACGGCGGGACCGTCGTGTCGATGGTCACGCTGCAGGAAGCGCCTGCGGGAAGGTATCGGTGGTTTTTCCGATCGTCACCCCCCGCGCCGGCGCGACCGGGAACGGCCTCCCCGGTGAGCTTGACGATGACGGTGGCATCCTTGCCCGCCTTGGAGGGAGCCACCGTGAGGACAACACCCTGCAGCGCGGTCTTTTCCTCCCCGACGGTGATCTTGGCAACCTGTCCGGGTCTTAGATGCACTGCCTCCGCCTCGGGAAATACGACCTCGATCCTGCTCTCGGGCCATTGATTCTCAAGGACGACCCCCTTGGCGCTGGAGAAAACCTGCTGCCGGTAGTTGCTCGCGGTGAACCAGGTTCCCAGCACGCAGAAGGAGATGAGGGCGGTCACCAGGATCCACCCGGCACGAAGTCCGGAGGCGTGGGGTGCGGGGGCTGTTGTCATGGTGCGGCGGGTGTGGGAGCCGAGGCGTTCCGCAGATCGGAGGCCTTCGGGGGTAGCATGATGTTGGTGGGGGAGAAGGGTTGCTTTTTCTTTTTCTGCGAGGGGTTCTTCTCCTGCCCCATGATCGGGAAGGTGTTCGCCATCTTGGCCGACTCCACGAGGGTCATGCCCGAGGGGATCACGAAGATCCCGTCGCGCACGGGGGCGTCGACCACGAGATCGGCGACCTGGCGGCCGTCGATCATGACGGCCAGAACGCTGCTGCGCCCCGCCTTCTCGATGGAGTACTGGGTGAGGAGATTGGAGCCGTGTCCGTCGAGCCGGAGGTAGGCGCCGTAGGAGCCGTCGGATGCCCTGAACGGGTAGACGGCCTTGATATCGTGCTCGCTCAGGAGCGGCATGATGGAGAGCGAGGTCTTCCTGCCGTCGAGCAGCACGACGGGCACCGCGAACTTCTCGCCATCCTCGGGGCTTCCTTCGCCGTGAATGCGGATCGCGAAGGCATCCTTTTTCTTGTTGGATCCCCCGGCGTGGGCCAGCGGACCCAACGGCCCCAAGGAGGCGAGAAAGCCCAAAAGACCGATCAGGATGGGAAGCCGTTGCATGCCCGGGAGCGTAGTCCGCCGGGATAACATTTGCAACCGATGCCCCGGTCGGGTTACGCCTCATGGGATGTTCCGGATCGCCCACACCCGTTTGCTTGCCGCCGCCCTCCTCATGGCGGGCGCCTGCAGCTCCATGATCGCCCAAAGCACCAACCCCCCGAGCCGCGACACCGTCAGCAAGGGCGAGATCCGCGACATCTCGATCACGGGCCCCCAGGCCGACAGCCCCTTCTACACGGAACGCCAGGAAGCCAAGGCCGCACTGGCCGAGGCCGGACGCGAGGGATACGGGATGTATGTTCCCAAGCCCCCGAGACCCCCTGCGGGGCAACAGGTGAAGAAATTCTTCAAGGGGATGTTCGGATCGTTGAAAGTCGGCAAGGGTGCCGGCGGCTCGACACCCATGGTCCTGAGCGTCGAGCCCTCGGAGTTCTCGCTCTCCCAGACTCCCGAGCTGGATGTCTCCCTCAAGATCTCCAATGCACGGAAGCACGAGATCGAGATTCTCTACCCCAACGACCAGCGTCTCGAGGTCGTGACCAAGGATGCGGCGGGCACCGTGATCGGCCGCTGGTCGGAGGACCGCGCCTTCCAGCCGACACAGGGATTCGTGGAGATCAACCCCGAGGAGTTCATCATCTACGCCGAGCGCATCCCCACTTCCAGGATGAAGGCGGGCGAGACCTACACCATCGAGGCCTCACTCGCGAATCAGGAAGGATACACCGCGACCGCCACCGTCACACCGCAGCCATAGGCAGCACCGTCTGGTGGCGGAGGGCTAGGGGGAGTAGGTGATCGGTTATAGGTAATAGGGCCGAGGAGTGATGCTTGAACCCGGATTATGCAATAGAACAGCATCAATAGGTGTGGATGGTTCACCCGGGTGGTGGGGCCTGGTGGAATTAAGGAGTTAAAAACGTTGAAGCGTTAAAAGGGTTACAAGGGACTGCATTGGAACCCTTGATTCGACTCTACGGCCCGTGCTGCTGCGACGAGTGCTCTGAATTCGCCATCTCGATTCTCGGATCAGGGTTCTTTAGATCCACTTTTTAACCTTTCAACGGTTTTAACTTTTGTAACCGTTCTTAAAAAAGGCCGCCGTCGCTTTGTGGCGCGCGAGGAACATGGCCGTGAAGACAACCCTCATCACGGTCGCATCGAGCAGCCGGCCAAGGAATCCGAACGGAAGCGCGTACTCGACCCGGTCGGTCATGACCGTTCCCGATCCCTCCGCGCGGAAGAGGTGATGGTGACGCCAATGCCGGAAGGGTGACTTTCTCGCCCCGTCGACAAGCCGTGCGTCCGGCACCGCCTCCTCCCAGACTCCCACCCAATCGAGCGGCAGTCCGAACTGGCTCACACGAAGCCGGAACTCCTCCCCTGCCAGCGCAGGGACGGAGCATTCCACCCGCTCCACGCGCAGCGAGGGAGGGGAGATCCTGGTGATGTTGCGCGGATCCTCATGGAATGCGTAGACCTCCGCAGGGCTGGCGGAGAGGAAGACGCTGCGCTGAAAAACGGTGAATGGCGCCTGCATACGTTCAGCGGAACAGATCTGTCCCCACTTGGGGAGGCATAAAAATCATTGCCAATCCCGACTACGCTCTTTACTCGTGCTTCGGTATCCGATAACCACATCAACCATGTCTGAAAAAACCATCGAAGAAAAAGTCCGCGACATCATCGTCGAGCAACTCGGCGTGACCGCTGAACAAGTCACCACCAACGCCTCCTTCATCGAGGATCTCGGAGCCGATTCACTCGACACCGTCGAGCTCGTCATGGCCTTCGAGGAAGAGTTCGGCGTGGAAGTCCCCGACGAGGATGCCGAGAAACTCCAGAAAGTCGGCGATGTCGTGAAGTACATCGAGGAGAAGCAGGGCAAGTAAGCCTCGCCGAACCGAACCCTTTTGAAAGCGCCGCTCCCGCAAGGGTGCGGCGCTTTTCTTTTCAACATGTGGCGGCCGGCAGACCAGTGCAGAGGGGCATCCGGATAAAGAGGCTTGCCCATCGGGCCGGAATGAGGGATTTTCTCTCTCCCGCGGAAAAACGGGCTCAGGGCTAAGTAGCTCAGTTGGTAGAGCAGAGGACTGAAAATCCTCGTGTCGGGGGTTCGATTCCCTCCTTAGCCACCATTCCTCTCAAGCCGAGGAACCCGCCGTGACTTCACGGAACATCGCGGTTCAAGATCAGATTTGACCCCATGAACCCCCGATCCTTCCTGTGCCGGACTCTCTGCGCCGCGATCCTCGCAACAGGTTTTTCAGCCATGCCGGTTACCTTGGCGGGGGAACCGCCCCGCTCCGGGATCCTCGTGAAGGAAGCGAAAATGGATATCGTCGCGAACGGCGCCTCGATCGGCTTCGTGAAGATCCCGCAGGGCACCAAGGTCATGGTCCTCTCCACAAACGCCGCCGGGGATCTGCTGATCAAACGCAACGCCGGGGAGACTCCGTTCGCCGTACCGCAGGATTCCGTCTCGATTGAGGCTCCTGCGGAAACTCCCTCGCCGACTCCCGCTGGTCCGAAGATCGAACCTCCGGTCCAATCCCCCGCCACGCCATCAGCCACCCCTGCTCCGATCCCCACTGCCACGGTTGCGCCCTCATCACCCGGATCAAAGGAGCCTTCCGCCGCTGAAGTGAACAAGGCGCTTGGCATCCCGCTCTTCGGCAGTGGAAGTCTCTGGGAGGAAAACGACGCCATGGTTGCCAACCGGCTCCGCTGGCCCCAGGAATCGAAGACCTCTCGCGAGGCCGGCTACAGGAGGTATCCCTACACGTTCAACTCCGAGACCCGGGTGCTGGGAGCCCGCTCGCTCTGCCTCTTCCTTCAGGGCATCGACGACAAGGTCGCCCGCGTCTCCATCCTCTTCGCCAACAAGGGTGACGTCGCTTTCTTCATGTCCCCCCAGGAGGCAAAGCAACAGTCGGCGAAAAAGGACCAGCCCCTCGCCGTCACCGAGAACATGCTCAAGGGATGCCGGGAAGCGATGAAGAAGGACCGGGAGACGCTGGAGGCCGCCCTCAAGGGGCTCTTCGGCGATGCACGCCCGGCGCGTGTCGGACGATTTGCCACGACGGCCGAGGCGGGTCAGCGCTGGGATTGGAAGGGTCATACCTTCATGCTGGTGACCCCCCAGAACGAATACGTCGCCCTGAGGATCGTCCCGACGACCGTATTCGACGATGCCGACTCATCCAGAAAATCGTTTGCCGCAGCCAAAGCCACCTTGTCAAAGCGGGTGGAGCGCCGCGAGAACGGCGACGTGCTCATCACCGATCTCCCGATGGTGGACCAAGGGAGGAAGGGTTACTGCGTCCCCGCGACCTTCGAGCGCGTTCTCCGCTACTACGGACTCTCGGAAGACATGAACGTCCTTGCCATGGCGGGTCAGACCGACGCGGGAGGGGGAACCAGCATCCAGGCGATCCAGTCCGCCACCTACGCCATGATCCGGGACGCCGGAGGCAACATCACCCAGAAGAACTTTTCCGGAAACATCCAGGAGATCAAATCGGCCATCGACGCCGGCAAGCCGATCCTCTTCTGCCACTTCAGCACCGAGGAGTTCAACAAACGGGTCAACGAGCGCATGGAACACCGCGTGGCCGTGACCGACTGGGGGAAATGGTTTTCGGAATTCCTCCCCTCGCTGAAAAAGTCCATCCCGCTCAAGCCGGATCCTCATTACAGCCACATCTGCCTGATCATCGGCTACAATGAGAAGACCCGTGAGATCGCCATCTCCGACTCCTGGGGACCCCAGGCCACCGAGCGCTGGATGACCGAGGAGGAAGCGCGGCAGATCCAGCAACCGGGGGCGCTCTCGGTGATCGAGTAATCCAGAATGCCGACGGGCGTCGGCGCTATCCTCAGCGCTGGACCTGATCGAGGGCGGCGACCTTGCCCCACTTGCGGGAGCTCTTGATCGCCCGGGTGACAAACTTCTTTGCCTCTCCCACCGCCTTGGGCAGCGTCAACCCCTTGGCCAATCCGGCCGCGATCGCTGCCGAATAAGTGCAGCCCGTCCCGTGCGTCTCCACGCCCCTCACGAAGGGAGCGCTGTAGGCATGCTCCTCCCAGTCGGGTGAGAGCAGCAGGTCGGTCGCCGTGGCACCGCGCAGGTGACCTCCCTTGAGCAGGACGGACGAACCCGTGGCGGCGGTGAGTCGCTTGCCGGCGGCCAGCATCTCCGGCAGCGAGGCTGGCTGGAGGCCCGTGAGAATTCCGAGTTCGTCAAGGTTCGGCGTGATGAGGGTCGCCAGCGGAAAGAGCAGCTTTTCATAGGCGGCGATCGCCCCCGCCTTCAGCAGCGGGTCGCCGCTCGAGGCCACCATCACCGGATCGATGACGAGCGGAGGTCTCTTCTTCATCGTCGCGAGGACATCGGCGACGATCCGGATGATCGGCGTGGAGAAGAGCATCCCCGTCTTGATCGCCGCGACCGGGTAGGCGGCGAGCATGACCTCCAGTTGGTCGCGGACGATCTGCGGCTTCACAGCCTGAATCGAACGCACCTTGCCGGGAATCTCGGCAACGATGCAGGTGATCGCGGTGAGCCCGTGACAACCGAGGGCGCCGAAGGTCTTCAGGTCAGCTTGGGCACCCGCCCCGCAGGAAGAGTCGGATCCGGCAATGGTCAGGACGACGGGAAGGGTCATGGCAGAAAGGATGAATGATGAATGATGAATGATGAATGATGAATGATGAATTATGAAGGATGAACCAAGCTCGTGGGAACGAGCGCGGTAGATCCCGCGTATGCGGGACCCGAAGGGCGGCACCGCTTGCCGGGAGGCAAGTGCCATCAATTATAAAGGATGAACCAAGCTCGTGGACCGCCGAGTGCCGGGGGCACGGCGTAGCCTCTGCGACAGCAGAGCCCGGCAGGGCGAGGTGAGCGGGAGCGAGCGAGGCAAACGAGCGCAAAAGGCGCCTGGGAAGGCGGCTTAATCATTCGAGGCCGGAGGGCGGAGAAGTCCAGAGTCCAGCGGGACGAGGGATGTCTGATCCTCGCGGATCGACAGATAATAGATCCCGCGCATGCGGGACCCGAAGGGCGGCGCCGCTTGCCGGGAGGCAAGTTCCGTCAATGATGAAGGATACAGCTCTCGACCCTCGACTTTCGACGCAGGCTATCGCCTGCTCACCTCTCATCATGGTTCCTCGCGAGGAACAGGTAGATGAGGTTGCCGAGGGCGGCGACGAAGGCGGCGACATACGTGAGGGCGGCCGCATTCAGGACGGTATTCACGCCGGCGGCTTCCTCGCCGGGGCGGATGATCCCCATCTGCTGCAGGATCGCCTTGGCGCGATTGGAAGCATCGAACTCCACCGGGAGCGTGATCAGCTGGAAGACCATCAGGATCGCGTAGCAGGCGATGCCGAGGTTGATCAGGTGCGTCATGTGGAAGAAGAAGCCGCCCATGATCACGAAGGGGAGGATCTGCGAGGCGAACTGCGTGGCCGGGACGATCTGCATCCGCAGGTTGAGCGGGCCGTAGTTGAGCTTGTGCTGGAGAGCGTGGCCGCATTCGTGCGCGGCGATCCCGACGGCGGCGATCGAGTCACCGTTGTAGACGTCGGTAGAGAGGCAGAGGCGCTTGGCGGAGGGATCGTAATGGTCGCCGAGCATGTCGTTGATCTCCTCGACCCGGACATCGTGGATCCCCGCATCGGCAAGGATGCGCCGCGCGGCATCAGCCCCGGTCACCCCGGAAGCGGCGGGGATCTCCTTGTAGGTCTTGAAGGCCGAGGAGACACGGAACTGCGCCCAGAGGCCCAAGGCCAGCGGCGCACCGATCAGGAGGATGTAGAGTTCAAAGTTCATGGATGTGACAGCTGCATCATACCAGACAGCCGCGAACGGAAAACGTTCAACCTAGAATTTGCATTGGGAATTCCTGAAATAGTTGGAGGCCGCGTTAAAAGAGTTAAAAAGTGAAAGTGTTACAACGTCGATCCGGGAGAGCCCTGACCCGAGATTCGGGAGGGGAATGTCAGGGAAAACGTCGTCAAAAGATGCCTGCATGAGTTCAATTCGGCCTCGGACTTCAGCCCCCTTTTAACCTTTTAACGGTGTAACGCTTTTAACCCTTCCGGGACTCACCATCCGGGTGAACCATCCAGATCTGTTGCTGCTTCTCTACCGCATAATCTGGGTTCAACATAAGCCCCTCGAACCTCGTCCGCCTTTTGCAATCGGTTTTTTTAGGAGGCCGCTTGGCGAAGAGGGGGAGTCTTGACAAATTTGCCACCGATGGCAAATTGCCATCATGATTAAAACGCAAGTCCAGTTGCCGGACGAACTCTACTACAAAGCCAAAGCGATTGCAGATCAGAGGGAATGGTCGCTGGCTGAGGTGGTGCGTCGGGGGCTCGAATACATGGCGCTGACCTATCCTGTGAGGGCGTCTACCAAGCAATGGGCTCTCCCGGTGCTGAAGAGCGGGGATTTTCGACCAAACATCGATCAGCTTGATCTAAAAGCGCTCGCGGAAAGTGACGAACTCAGGGGTGAATCGGCATGATCAGCATCGACACCAACGTGCTGCTTTATTCACTCAATCCAGATTCCATTTGGCATGGGGCTGCGGTGGGTTTTCTGCAGCAGAACCTGGGCAACCCATCGGTGCGGATCGCCATCGCTGATTACGTGCTTGTGGAGCTGTATGTCCTTCTGAGGAATCCTGTCGTAATGGCAAAAGCCCTCACGGCTGAAGCCGCCCGGGATTTGGTCATCGCCTATTGGGATGCGCCAAACGTATCCAGGATAGAAAATGCCAATGTGATGGATGAGGTCTGGAATCTGGCCGGAGGCCGGGACTTTGCCCGCCGCCGGATTTTTGATGCACGGCTGGCGTTGACGTTGCGGCAATCAGGCGTGACTCATTTTGCAACGTCAAATATGAAAGACTTCGAGGGGTGGGGTTTCGAGAAAGTCTGGAACCCACTCATTTCATGAAATCCCAGCAATAGTCACTGCGATGGTTGGTCCTCGTGGTGTTGGCGCTGCTGTGGGTCACAGCGCTCTTGTGACTAATCCTTTCTCTGCGTCTGTGCGGGAAAACACTCACAGTTCCAACGGCTTCGGACACCGACTCAGGAGCTTGTGACCCGTCTTCGTGATCAGGGCGACATCCTCGTGGCGCACGCCGCCTATGCCCGGGATGTAAATTCCCGGCTCGATCGTGAAGACCTGGCCCGCCTTGAGCTTCCCGGCGCCGAAGCGCGGCGCCTCGTGGAGATCGAGTCCCAGGCCGTGGCCGGTGCCGTGGAAAAAGCCGCTCCATCGTCCCTTCGCCCCGCCCACGCGCTCGGTCGGATAGCCGTTGTCGGTGAAGAAATCCGTCACCTCCCGGTGGATGGCCCCGCCGTCGGCCCCATGACCGAGCGATCCGAGGGCCAGCTTCTGGCCGAGCAGACAGACCTCCCAGAGACGGGATTGCGCCTCGGTCGCCTTCCCCTTGACGACCGTCCGGGTGAGATCACCGTAGTAGCCGCTGGTGGCCCGGGGAAAAAGATCGAGGATGATGAGCTGGTTGGCCTTGAGCGGGCCGTGGCCCCGCTCGTGTGGGTCGCATGCCTGCTCCCCGCACGCCACGATGGAGTTCCCTGCGGGGATTGCCCCCGCCCGGAGCATGGTCGCCTCGATTTCCATGCGGAGGCGCTCGGAGGTGAGGATGGTGCCGCCCCAGCGAAGCACCTTCCCCGCACCGACCGTGGAGGCACGCAACACCTCGAAGGCGCGCTCCATGCCCGCCTCGGTGATCCGTGTCGCTTCGGTCATGAGCAGGATTTCACCGGGTGTCTTGATCTGGCGCTCGGGGCGGAACATCCCCTCGACCGGGGTGACTGCGACACCGTGCTCCCCGAGCTGGCGGGCCAGACCGAGAGGGAAGTCGGCCGGGACCAACGGCCGGCTCGCTCCGCGCTTCTTGAGAAAGGCCGCGATCACCTCGACCGGCGCGGGCTTCCTTCCGCTTTTCTTCTCCAGCGAGGCGGCCAGATCACTCTGGGAGACCACCTCGTCGACCCTGGCCTCGCGACTGCCGCGATCCAGCTCCAGATCGTTCAGGAGGATCGCGCTTTTCCCCCGGCTCTCGACGTAGACAAAGGGATCCGGTGCGCGAAAGCCGGTGGCATGGAACATGTCGGCTCCTTGCTCGCTCTCGGAAATGATGAGCCTTGCCTTGGAAGCCTTGGATGCTCTGAGGACTCGGTGGGATTTCTTCGTCATCGCCAAGGGTTGCCGCGCCGCGCCGCGAGGGACAACCAGAAAGGGGGCGTTTTTCTCGAAAAAAAGATCTTGCCCTCTCCCCCATTCCCCCTATCATCTCACCTCCCTATGGCAAAGACTTCATGGCTTGAAAGAGACAAACGCAAGCGCGAGACCGTCGCGAAGTGGGCGGAACTCCGTGCAGAGCTCAAGGCGAAGAAGGACTACATCGGCCTCAGCCAGCTTCCCCGCAACGCGAGCCCGGTCCGTCTCACCAACCGCTGCCAGGTCTCCGGCCGCCGCCGCGCATACCTCCGCCGCTTCAAGATCTCGCGTATCACCTTCCGCGAACTGGCCACCAACGGCCTGATCCCCGGAGTCACCAAGTCCAGCTGGTAAGCTCCGGCTTGATCAACCCGGCTCTCCTGTCAGAGGAGGCCGGTGACCACGGCAAGGTGTTCCCCTCATTCTTAGGAATTTCCCCGATGAACCTTTCTGTCGCACATCGTTTTAGGTGCGATCGCGGCGTCACCATTTCCGCCCCGGCAGCCTGCCGTTCCCTCTGCAACTGAGATCCCCATGACGCACGTCGCTGCCATTCTGGCGGTGGCGGCAGGGGATGTCACCCGACTGCCGGCCGCCGTCCTTCCAGCCGAACACTGGGAATCCGGGGAGATCATCCTTCTCCGCCTTCTCGCCATCCTCGCGCTGGTCCTGCTGAACGGGTTCTTCGTCGCCTCGGAGCTTGCGGTCGTGAAGATCCGCGCCAGCCAGCTGGACACGCTCATCGAGCAGGGTGATGCCCGGGCGATGCTCGCCAAGCACATCACCTCGCACCTGGAGGCCTACATCTCGGCCACACAGCTCGGCATCACGCTGGCCAGCCTCGGCCTCGGTTGGCTGGGTGAACCGTTCCTGGCCCACATCATCGAACCGGCCTTCCGCCTCGCCGGGATCGAATCCCCGACGCTGGTGACGACCATCTCGTTCGTGATCGCCTTCTCGCTCATCACGTTCCTCCACATCGTTCTCGGCGAGCTTGTCCCGAAGTCGCTTGCTATCAGAAAGCCGGTTCAGCTGGCCCTCTGGCTCAGCCCTCCGCTCGGCCTCTTCTACACCCTATTCCGCCCCGTCATCCGCTTCCTGAACCTCTCGGCGAACTTTCTGCTCCGCCATCTTCTGCGCGTGGAGCCTCCGGAGGAGTCCGAACGCGCCCTCTCCAATGAGGAGCTGCGCGTCATCCTGACCGAGAGCCGCGAGGCCAAGGAGGTCTCGCCCCTGGGTGAGCGGCTGGCGGTGAACGCCCTCGACCTCCAGCACCGCGTCGTGCGCGACATCATGACCCCCCGCAGCGAGGTCATCTTCCTCGATCTCGAGGAGTCCTTCTCCGGTGAACTCACCAAGGCGATCGACTCACGCCACACCCGGTTCCCGCTCTGCACCGGCGCACTCGACGAATCGGTCGGGCTCGTCCACATCAAGGACCTGCTGGGGCTTGTCCAATCCGGCAGACAGGAACTCAAGACCATCCAGCGGCCCATCCACCATGTCTCGGAAATGATGCCGCTCGAGAAGCTGCTCAATTACTTCCTGGCCAAGCACGCCCACCTCGCGATCGCCGTGGATGAATACGGCGGTGCCGTCGGCATCGTGACCCTCGACAACGTTCTCGAGGAGCTCGTCGGCTCCATCCACGACGAGTTCGACACCAAGGAGGAGGAGATCACCAAGATCGGCGACGGGGAGTTCGATGCCGAGGGAACGCTTGCCCTTCACGACCTCGCGGAGGAGACGGGCCTCAAGTTCGAGGAGACCGAGGTGAGCACCATCGGCGGCTACATCACCCAACTGCTGGGCCACCTGCCAACGCGCGGTGAGAGCATCCGGATCGGAGACTATACCGCCACGGTCGCGGAGACTGACGGCCGCAGGATCCTGAAGGTACACTTCAAAAAACCCGCGGCCGGAGAATCGACCCCGGCCGGAAACGACGCTTAGCGCGCAGCAACAAGGGGGAAAGGGGATAAATAGCATCCTCGCTCATTCCGTCTTCAGCCTATCCACCTCTCAGGGACTCTCAGGCCTCTCCCTGACCTTGCCTTAAGCCTTACTTCCTCCGGTCGGGAACCAGTGGCGCGTGGCGTTGCAGGCACTGCAGACCGAGAGCATCACCGGCACCTCGACGAGGACACCGACGACGGTGGCTAGGGCGGCTCCGGAGCCCGGCCCGAAGAGCGTGATCGCCACCGCCACCGCCAGCTCGAAGAAGTTGCTCGCTCCGATCAGGGCACCGGGGGCGGCCACGTTATGGGGCACCTTCAGCCAGCGCATCAGCAGATAGACGAGGCCCGAGTTGAAATAGACCTGGATGATGATCGGCACGGCCAGGAAGAGAACGGCCATCCAGCGATGGGTCAGATTCTGGGCCTGGAAGGCGAAGATCAGGATCAGGGTCAGCAGGAGCGCCGCCATCGTGACCGGCTGGAACTTGGGCAGGAAGGACTGTTCAAACCACCCGCTTCCCTTGGCCTTGAGGAGAAGGGTTCGCGTGAGCCACCCGGCCGCAAGCGGGATCACGATGAAGACCAGCACCGAGGTGATCAGGACGGACGACGGAACCACCACGCCCGAGACACCGCAAAGGAACATCACGATCGGCGCAAAGGCAACGAGCATGATCAGGTCGTTCACGGCAACCTGGACCAGGGTGTAGGCCGGGTCGCCGTCGGTCAGGTAGGACCAGACGAAGACCATCGCCGTGCAGGGGGCCGCGGCCAGGATGATCAGTCCGGCGGTGTAGTCGCGCGCGGTCGCGGGATCGATCCACGGAGCGAAGAGATGCTGGATGAAGAGCCAGCCCAGGAAGGCCATGCTGAAGGGCTTCACGATCCAGTTCACGAAGAGGGTGACGAGAAGACCCTTCGGCTTCCTCGCCACGCCGCCGATCGCGCCGAAGTCCACCTTGAGCATCATCGGGTAGATCATCAGCCAGATGAGGATGGCGATCGCGACGTTCACATGGGAATCGCTGCCGAACTCCCAGGTGCTGATCGCCGCGATGGTCCCGGGCGCCAAGGTACCGAGAATCACCCCCGCGACCATGCAGAGGAGGACCCAGAGGGTCAGGTTGCGTTCGAAGAAGGCGATCTTCTTCACGGGACGGGAATGGTTCTCCATGGTGTCGGCGCTTTCGGGTCAGAGTGTCTTTCCGCGTTTCAGGCCTGCGGCGTATGCCTCGAACACCAGGCGGATCTGGTCACGGATGCGTCGGAATTCGTTCAGAACCTCCTTTTCGGTGCCCGTTGCGTGTGCGGGATCCTCGAAGCCCCAATGAAAGCGGTGGAGTTGACCGGGGAACATCGGGCAGGCCTGGTCGGCATTCCCGCAGACGGTGATCACCGTGTCGACGTGTCGGCCGAGGAACTCCTCGAGGTGCTTGGAGGTATGGCCGGAGATGTCGATGCCGATCTCCTTCATCACCTCGATCGACTTGGGATGGACGTATCCGGCCGGCTTCGATCCGGCGCTGGCGACTTCGATGAGATCGCCGGCGGCGGCGCGGAGGATTCCCTCGGCGAGATGGCTCCGGCAGGAGTTGCCGGTGCAGAGGATGAGGACGAGTGGTTTCATGGAAACTGGGTACTAGGAGCTAGTAGTTGGGAGCTAGGTGATAGGTGATGGGTGATAGGGACTGACATCCCTTTATCATTTCAGACCTGCGAGGTAGCGTTCGGCGTCGATCGCGGCGGCGCACCCCATACCGGCCGCGGTGATGGCCTGGCGGTAGACGGAGTCCGCGCAGTCGCCTGCGGCGAAGACGCCGGGGACATTGGTGCGGCTCCCTTCGCCGAGCACCAGATAACCCGCGTCGGTCATGTCGAGCTTGCCCTGGAAGATCTGCGTGTTGGGGACGTGGCCGATCGCCACGAAGACACCGGCGCAGTCGAGCATGCTACGCTCTCCGGTCACGATGTTCTTCAGTCTCACGCCGGTCACCTGATCCTGAGCGACATCGAGAACCTCCTCGACGACTGAGTTCCAGACCATGGTGATCTTGGGATTGGCCAGCGTGCGGTCGGCCATGATCTTCGAGGCCCGCAGGGAGTCGCGGCGGTGGATGAGATAAACCTGCGAAGCGAAGTGCGTGAGGTAACTAGCCTCCTCGCAGGCAGAGTCGCCGCCGCCGATGACCACGAGAGGCTTGTTCCGGAAGATCGGAAGGGCCCCGTCGCAGGTGGCGCAGTAGGTGACACCCTTGTTCTCGAGCTCATGTTCGCCCGGCGCGCCGAGGTGACGGTGCCCCGCGCCGACCGCGACGATGATGCTCTTTGTCTCGATGACCTTGCCTTCGACGGTCAGCTTCAGCGGGCTGCCAGAGAGATCGACCGAATCGACCTTACTGAGATATTGGATCCGGGTCCCGAAGCGGGTCGCCTGCTCCTGCATCTCGGTCATGAGGGCGGTTCCCTCGATGCCGTTGCGGAACCCGGGGAAGTTCTCGACGGTCGAGGTGGTGGTCAGGAGCCCGCCGGGCTGTTGGCCCGTGATCAGGAGGGGGTTGAGGTTGGCACGCGCGGTGTAGATGGCTGCTGTCCAGCCGGCGCAGCCGGATCCGATGATGACGACGTTTTCCATGAAGGGTTGGTTGATGATTTTTTGCGTGGATCAGCAGCAGCCGCTGCCGCTGCAGCAGGAGGAGTCCTCGCCGTCCGCTTGGGCGGGAGGGAGGCAGATCTCCTTGGCGAGGCAGTCGGTATGCTTGGTGCCGAGCGTGAAGTGGATGAGATTCCCCTCAATCCGCGCGGTTTCCAAGGGAAACTGGGAGATGAATCCATCTTCGTACTCGAGTTCCGCGTCGAGATCCTCCTCGCCGAGGATCGGCGCGGCGCGGTCGATGATCTCCGCGAGCTTTTCCGCGGGAAGGCGATGATCGGTATCATCGGCCACCCAGGACTGCAGGCAGAGGTAGGAAAGCCTGCGGACGGTTGCTCCGCAGTCGAGGAAGGTCTTGTCGACCCGTCCCACCTCGGTGATGTGGGCGTGGATGGGAACCAGTCCACCGTCGGGGAGGATGAACTGGAGATGATGATCGGGATGGGCCCGGAGGATGGCGAGGAGTTCGGATGTTTTCATGTGGAGTGGGTGATCGGGGTTGAGAGGGATGAACAGGCAGATGAGCAATGCACCACTCAGCAGGCGCAGCGGAGATTTTTACGACCGGCCCGGATGACCAGGTCGATGCAGCGGAAGAACTCGGGAAAGCAGGGGCAGGCGATCTGGTAATAGACATTCAGGCCGCGCTTCTCGCAGGCCAGCAGTCCGGCTCTCTTCATCACGGCCAGATGCTTGGAGAGGGTGGTGATGTCGCAGCCCGCCATGTCGGTGAGTTCGTTCACACAGCACTCGCCCTGCATCAGGGCCTCCATGATCAGAAGGCGCGTGGGATGAGCCATGGCCTTTACCACCAAGGCGCGGTTTTCTGCGCGTGCCTTCAGCAAGGGGATTTGGCGTGCCGAGAGCGAAAGCATAGTTGGCATATTTGCCAACTACTTGCCTCCGCGTCAATCAGCAAAACCTGAGAGGATTACCAGAGAGGATCAGTGGGCTGATCCCGCGCCATGAGGAACGGAAATCCCCTCCGTAACGACGTGGATTCCTCGATCAGGTGACTCCAGAATAAAGTCACCGAGGGTTTCAAGAATGTCTTGGTCAACGAATTGTGCACGCTTTCCATCGATGGTAACGTGCGCATCATTAACGATGGAGGCGAGAAGACTGCGGAGGTAGGCCTTGTTGAGGAAGGTGACATCCTTGTTTAGTCGCAGGAGATAGATTCCTTCGTCATGAGTAAGAGTGACAGAGTGGTGGAAGTTGGCGCGCAGGACGAAGAGGAGTCCGATCGCCATGCCGATGGCGATTCCAAAAAGGAGATCCGCCATAAGGATTGCCACAATGGTGATGATGAAAGGGAGAAACTGATTCCAACCTTTGGCGAATTGCTCACGGAACAGCGATGGCTTTGCGAGTTTGTATCCGGTCTGAAGGAGGATAGCAGCAAGGCAGGAAAGGGGGATCGTATTGAGCAGGCCCCCGAGGAAGAGCACGGCAAGCAGGAGCAGGAGACCGTGGAGGAAGCAGGAGATGCGGGTGCGTCCGCCGAAGTTGATGTTGGCGGAACTGCGGACGATCACCGCGGTGATGGGGAGCCCTCCGATCATGCCGCTGAGCAGGTTACCGAGTCCCTGGGCCTTGAGCTCCCGGTTCGTCGGGGCGACCCGCTTGTGCGGGTCGAGCTTGTCCACCGCCTCGATGCTCAGGAGGGTCTCCAGACTGGCGACCACGGCCAGGATCACGGCGGTCTTGTAGACTAGGGGATTCCCGAGCGACTTGAAATCAGGTAAATGGAACTGGCTGAGGAACTCCAGAGGAGAGGAGAGAGGCGGAAGGGAGACCAAGTGCTTGGTGTCGATTTCCAGCGCAGGGAAATACCGCGCTGCGGCAGCGTTAAAGAGGATGCCCCAGATGACCGCAAGTAGAGGAGCCGGCACCATTCGGAGGATTGCATGACGGCGGATGAGAGGCGCTTCCCACGCGAAAAGCAGGCAGAGAGCGCCGAGGGCGACCAGTGTCGCTCCCCAAGAGATTCCACGGAGGGCATGTGTTAGGATCTGAAAGGTCACGCCAGCGGTATCCCTCATGTAAGACTCGTCGCCCTCTATGTTTGTATCGAAGCCAGTGGCATGGGGGATCTGCTTCATGATCAGAATCAGTCCGATCGCCGAGAGCATTCCCTTGATGACTGCATTGGGGAAGAACGCACCGATCGTTCCTGCACGGGCATAGCCCAGAATTACCTGAAGTACTCCTGCCAAGACGACGCTCATCAGGAAGGGACCGAACCCGCCAAGCGTCTCGATGGCTGAGAAGACGATGACCGTCAACCCTGCGGCCGGGCCGGAGACGCTGAGCTGGGATCCGCTCGCCCAGGCGACCACGAGACCGCCGACCATACCCGCGATCATTCCTGAGAAAAGTGGAGCCCCGGAGGCCAAGGCGATGCCTAGACAGAGGGGAAGGGCAACTAGGAAGACGCCGATGCTGGCAGGAACGTCCTGTCGGAGATGATCGAGATAGTAGCGTGGTCCGATCTTCATGGTGCTGTCGTTTTCACGTTCCCTTGGTCGGGACAAGGGGGAGAGAATCTCCCGGGAAAAAGCTAATCGATGAACCGATAGATGTCCTCCATCGGGGCCTTGTAGTCGAGTGTGATCAGTTCTTCGATCAAGCCGTCCTCCAGACCGTAGACCCAGCCGTGTAATGTAGGCCCTTGGCGTTCTTTCCAAGCTGTCTGGACCATCGACGTGTGTGCAAGGTTCTTTACCTGTTCAATAATGTTGAGTTGAACCATCTTCCGAAACATCTCCTCCTTGCTGAGACTTTCCAGTTCTGCTTGGTGGAGACGGTAGACGTCCTTAATGTGAATCAACCACTTGTTGGCGATTAACATGCCTGAGTGTTGCCGATTCAATGCGGCCTGGACACCGCCGCATCCGTAGTGGCCGCAGACGATGACATGCTCTACTTTCAGCACGGAGACTGCGTACTGGAGAACACTTAGGCAGTTGAAGTCGGTGGTGATGACCTGATTGGCGATGTTGCGGTGGACGAAGATCTCGCCCGGTTGAGCGTTGACCACCGTCTCCGCAGGGACACGGCTGTCGGAGCATCCGATCCAGAGGAACTTGGGGTGCTGCTCTTTGGCTAGATTATGGAAATACGTTGGATCATGACTGCTAATCTTTTGAGACCAGGCTTTGTTATTGAGAAGAAGCCGATCGGTTATTGTATTAGAGGGGATGGTCATGAATTTTGATCATTAGTGAGTGATAAGATTGCAGGAAACTCTACGCCAACAAAGGAAAAGCGTTTTTTTGAGTAGTGGCCAAGATTAAGCAGGAGCGTGCGCCCGGTGTTCCTCAAAGACCCCATGGTGAGCCTCTGCTTCGCGGCAGAGAGAGGCGTAGAGACCACCTGCGGCCAGCAGGGTGACGTGAGTGCCCCTCTCAACGATCTGCCCACGCTCCATGACGAGAATCTGGTCGGCATGGCGCACCGTGGAGAGGCGGTGGGCGATGACGAAGCTGGTGCGTCCCGCCAAGAGGTGCTGGAGCGCCTCCTGGATCAGCCGCTCGGTCGTGTTGTCGACGCTGGCAGTCGCCTCGTCGAGGACGAGGATCGGCGGGTTCTTGAGCAGCGCGCGGGCGATGGAGAGACGCTGCTTTTCACCCACGCTGAGCTTCACCCCGCGCTCGCCGAGCTGGGTGTGAAGCCCCTTCGGCAGGCGCCTTACGAAGGCCTCCGCATTTGCCGCGGCCAGGGCTCGCCACATCTCCTCCCCGGTGGCATCGGGTTTGCCGATCAGGAGGTTGTCTGCGGTGGTGCCGTTGAAGAGGAAGCTCTCCTGGGTCACCATCGCCACGGAACGGCGGAGCTGGTTGAGAGGAACCTCGCGGATCGGCCGTCCGTCCAGCAGGATCTCGCCGGAGGAGAGCTCGTAGAAGCGGCTCAGCAGATGGATCAGGGAGGTCTTCCCCGCGCCGGTCGGCCCCACGAGGGCGATCATCTCGCCCGGCTTCGCGTGGAGAGTGATCTCGTGAAGCACCGCTGTTCCGGGCTGGTACTCGAAACCGACACCCTCGTAGCGGACATCGCCCTTCAGGGATATTTCTCCGGCACTCGCAACCGGGTTCTTCCACCCCTCCTCGAGTGGCGCATCGAGGATCGAGAAGACCCGCTCGCTGGCGGCCCTGCCCGACTGGAGAAGCTGGTTGAGCGAGTGCAGGCGGCCGACCGGCTCATAGAGATAGCGGGCCAGCACCAGGAAGGCGACCAGCACGCCGAGATCCATCGAACCCTGAAGGACCCGGTAGCTGCCGACAGCCAGGATCACCACCATGCCGAGGTTTCCCAGGAAGTTCATCGTGGGGCTGTAGAGGGCCCAGTAGCGCATGACCACCAGGGAGGCGATGCGGAGCGCCTCGCTCGCCGCGTTGAATCGGGCGTGCTCACGCTCCTCGGTCGCGTAGGTCTTGATCTGCCTGATGCCGTCGAGGTTGTCGTGGAGGAGCGAGTTGAGCGCGGAGGTCGCCTTGCGCGTCGCGCGGTAGCGCTTCCCCGCGGTGAGCGTGTAGGCCAGCGCCCCGGCGGCCAGGAAGGGGAGGGGAACCAACGCCGCCAGCATCAGGTCGCGGTTGTAATGGGCCATGAGAGCCAGCACGATACCGATCTGGAGGATGGCCACGGTCCCCTGCTCGATCCCGTCGATCAGGACGCGCTCCACATTGGTCACATCCTCCACCAACCGGGTCATGATGTCGCCGGTCGCCCGGTTGTCGAACCACGGCAGAGGGAGCTTCTGGATCCGCGCGTAGAGATCGCTGCGGAGATCGAAGATCACCCGCTGCTCGAAGTGGTTGTTGAGCAGGATGCGCAGGGAGTTGAGCAGATCCTGGGCGAAGAAGGCGGCCAACCCCGTCAGGATCAGCGGCATCAGCTTTTCGGGTTGGTGACCTCGGAGGACATCATCGACCACCCGCTGGGTCACGGCCGGAAAGACCGCCACCATCAGCGTGCCGGTGATGGCGCAGAACATCGTCGCCGCCGCCATCCAGGGATAGCGCGCCGTGTAACCGAAAACCCGTAGCAAAATTCGCATGGGTGTTTATAGCAGGCAGCGCAAGGGACGCACCCTCCCGCATGGATGAGACATAAAGTAATCGGGTGCGCGACGATTGTCATTGCCGTGAATAAGTTTCGTGATACACCTAGTTGCCTTCAAAAAATACAACCGTTAACTTAATCAGCTCACCTACAACCGCAATGAAGAGGAACTCCATGACGGCCCCCTCCCTCCAGCTCTTCGGAACGGAAGAGGTCCGAAGCTTGTCATAGTTATGAAGAATATGGAGGGCTGCGTGCCGGGGGGTGTGCAGCCCGACAGAAATGCCGGGCGGGAAAGCGGTTCGCCCGCTCTTCCCGCCCGGCAAAACTGATCATCCCTAGCTAGGGGTTTAGACTCTAGCGGTTTAGGGGATGAGGGGTGAAAACTGAAACCCAGGCTGAAGGCTGTCAGGGAAGACCGAGCCGAAGGGACGAGCGCCGAGGGTCAAAAGCAGATTGGTTCCTAATCGCCGTAGAGTCTGTGGAAATGAACTTTGACGATATTGTTGCAAATAGGTGCTTGTATCACATTAGATAGTGTCGTCACGAGATAAGAGCCCAGAGAGCGATG
Organism: Verrucomicrobiia bacterium; assembly: GCA_040380225.1. Lineage (GTDB taxonomy): Bacteria > Verrucomicrobiota > Verrucomicrobiia > Chthoniobacterales > UBA6821 > UBA6821. The sequence continues at coordinate 51,181 of JBEIJN010000019.1, forward strand.
CAGCGTATTTGGATGGCAGCCAGGAAGGAGGAGGCGTTTTTTGCATAACGGGTGGCGATCCCTCTCCATCTTTTGATGTGAAGGAAGGCGTTCTCGAC
>JBEIJN010000020.1:0-51271 GCA_040380225.1 Verrucomicrobiia bacterium
CAATGGGGTTCTGGGGGATCAGGTGGTGTCGCCTACAGGGCCAACCCTCCCTCAGATGGCAAAGAGCCTCGGTTCGAGTGTGGCTGGTTGGGCCAAGGCAGGATTTGCGATGGCCTCGACTGAAACCCTTGAAGCGCGGCTGGCGATTTGTAAAGGCTGCGAGTTTTGGGATCAGGCTGGATTCGGTGGCACGGGCCGGTGCTCCCAATGCGGCTGTAGCACTCAGGCGAAGCTGCGCATGGCTACCAGCACCTGCCCCCTAGATCCTCCCAAGTGGGGTGCCCAGCAGTGAAGTTCCATGGGTTCATCTTCAACTGGCCTGGCCAGCACGAGAAAACCCGGCAAAAGGAGGATCAGCTCTCGGGATTGCTCGATCAACTGACGGTCATCAGTAGCGGTGAGGGGGAGTCTCACTGGGTAAATATCGGTGAAGAGAGCTATTTCGGGGCTCAGTTCCTAAAGGCACTTGAGTTATTCGAGGGGGATGTTCTCTTTCACGTTCAAGGCGATGTTTCCTCCGGTCAATGGGCGGACATCCTACAATCGGCCAAGGAGCAGTTTGAGCTTCCCGCTTGCGGGATCTATGCGCCGAATGTTGATTTCACAACCTGGACATCAGATTGCGTGGATTATGCGTCCTTGGGCACCGGCAAAGTGAAACTCGTAACGATGACCGATTGCAGTTGCTGGTTTATACGAAAGGCGTTAGTGGATGAGTTCAAGTCTCAATACGCTTGTTGCTTCTACGATAATAAGTACGGATATGGGGCGGATATATTGCTGTGCAAGAGAGCCAGGGAAATGGGGCTCCATGTAATCCGAGACTATAATTACACGGTCCATCACCCGAAGGGAACGGGGTATGATTCGCTCATCGCTACTTCGCAAATGCAGGAATTCTTTCTCTGCAATAAGTTCATCGAGTCATTGGAAGTATGCTCGCAATCGTAACGTGTCACTATAACTTTGCTGGCTATGATCGGCCTCGGCAGAATCTATGGCGTTTCCTGCGCCAGATGAAGCGTGATGGAGTCCCTGTCTATGGCGTGGAGGTCTATGCTGAAGGGGCTACCCCCATTACCTCAGGGATAGAAAACTGGGTTCAGGTTGAGGCAAACTGCAATCAGATCATGTGGCAGAAGGAGGCGGCACTAAATCTCGCAGCGAAGATGGTTCCAGAAGAGTATAATAACATAGCGTGGGTAGATGCTGATGTGTGGTTTGACCGACCGGACTGGCCCCAAGCCACTGAAGAGGCTCTTGCAAAGTATCATGTGGTTCAGATGTATCACAACGCTCACTTGACCAATAAGGATGGCTCGATTGATATCAGCCGACCATCAGTAGGATTTAAGCGGGAGTGTACCAGCAAGTGGGAGGCACACCCCGGGCTTGCCTGGGCGATGAGGCGCGATCTTTGGGAGCAGGGCGGGGGGTTATTCGCTCATTCCATTACGGGCGGGGCCGATTCCTTGATGAGCCTCACCTTCCTGCACGCGGGAATATGGGATCTTGTTTGGTCACTCTTGGGTTCTAACCGAGAGCCGTTCCATGAGTGGGCTAAAGGCTATTCTTCCGTTTCCCTTGGGGCGGTTCCCATGACCTGCTACCACGAGTGGCATGGAGACCGAAATAACAGGAGATATTCTGAAAGGGCGGCAGCTTTATCTACTATGGACTCTGACAAGCACCTTAAGATTGGGGAGAATGGGCTGATGGAATTCACGCCAGACACCAATCCCGATCTGATCCTCGCCATGCACCAGTATTATTTTTACAGAAGAGAGGATGGGTAGTTGACGCCGTGGGGATGGGCATGCAGCTCTCCATCTCCACGGAATCGTTTTCTCGGGTCGGATCCTCGGAAATCTCGCTGCGTCGTGGTGATCTTGTGCCGGTCGCGGTTGAGTTTCTGACCGGCGGCAAGGTGAGTGAGCTTCCCTCCGGTGCAACGGGGAGACTGGCGATCAAGAGCACTCCGGATGGTGCGTTTCTCGCCCTGTCCAATTCATGGGTCAAGACCGGCATCGCCGCTCAGGCGGCCTATGTCTTCGATCTCAACCTCCATACGCAGGAACTGGCAACCGCCCTCGCCACCGAGGACTCAATCAGTGCCCTCATGGAGATCGAATGGGCCATTGGATCCTACCGATACTCCTCCAATTCCATTCCTGTCATCATCAACGAAACGCTGATCCAGGGTGACGCCGAGATCCCAGCTACGATCGATCTGAAGGCCAATGAGGCGGAAGCACTCGCGGGAACCGTCAATACCAAGTGGATGACTCCCTTGAGGACGAAGCAGATGATTGACCGCGCGATCACGGAAATCGGATCTGGTAGCAATGGCCTCTCGGCCTACCAAGTCGCGGTCGCTTCCGGATTCACTGGAAGTGAAGAGGACTGGCTGCTCTCGCTGGTCGGGCCTGTCGGCCCTCAGGGTCAACCTGGTGAGCGGGGGCTTCAAGGCGAGCAGGGCTTTCCGGGTGAATCAATCCAAGGCCCGCAGGGAGAGCAGGGCATTCCTGGCCTCTCGGCTTCCGTCCTCAATCTCCCAACCGACTACGACAATTTCACCCTCATACGCACGGGCGGCAACATTACGAGCGTATCCTATTCCAAGGATGGCGATGAGATCGCCGTGGCGGTGCTGACATGGGACACAACCGCCACTCCTAATCGCCTCGCGACCGCCTCTGACGGCACAAAGACGATCACCATCAACTACGACTCCCAAGGCCAAGTCATTGGCGGAATTCTTTCTTAATCATGGCCGATCTCTCCACATATTCTCCAATCTATATTCGCACCAGTGGTGATGACACCACGGGTGACGGATCGCTTGCCGCTCCCTTTGCAACGGCTCAAAAAGGCTTTGAAACCGCATATCTTGGAACTGGTAATAAGGTTCTGGATCTAGGTGAGGGAACCTTTGGTGGGGTTAATCTGAACGTAGCTTTTGTGCCTACCCAAGTCGTAATCGGTTACGATGAAAATGGCGGCGACATAATGGGCGCTGGAGACCCTGCAAAGCCAACGGAATGGCCCTCGCGCATTGCTGTAAGGGGTGTCTCCGTTAGTTTGTCTAATTTAGGTGGCATTGAAATCGGGGATGACGGAGAGGACGCAGGTAATGCGCGACACTCCATTAACATCACGGGAAATTCATCAGTAAATTTAGGCCTCATAAGGCCCAGAAGCCGGGGTCCCTATGTCGTTGGGGGCGAGACTTACGAAGATTACGTCGGAACAGGTGGAACTGTAACCCTGACAGATATCCATGCTGGGGATATCCTCTTAAGAGGAATTGGTGAAACGGGCGCTGGTGGCTCAGTAACCTTAAACAACTGTATTGTTGGCAATATCAATGTCGATTGTGCGTACCATGGGCCAGCAGGATCTGTTACAGTCAATAATTCAACAACGGGCCATATTTATGCTGATGGTGGGCAGGCGGGCAATGGTGGGGCGGTTTATCTAATTGGCAACTATTCTGTCTTAGGAGTTAGTCTTCAGCGTGGATGGGATCAGGGAACTTGGATGGGGGCTAGAGAACCAGGCTTTCTTTATATTAACGGAGTCTTAGCTCAGGGTAGTTATTTTGGTACAGGATATAGCGCTGGCAGACCTATAACTGGTACTGGCTGGTATGCCCCTATTTACTACATCGGCGGCGTACAAACCACGCTCCCACAAAGCGGAACGGGAGCTTGGAACAATAAATACTGGATTGGCGGAACGGAAACCACGCTCTCACAAAGCGGAACTGGATGGTGGATTGATACCTACTACATCGGAGGCGTAGCAACTACCCTTCCCGACAGCGGAACCGGATTCTGGAACGACAACAGCGAGGGTGGTTGGACCCGCTGCTACGTCAATGGTCAGGTGAATGACGAAGCCATTGACTGCTACAGCGATTGCGGCGGTGGCGCTGTACTCGACTGCAGCGGCACTTGCAATGGTGGCGCTGTAGTGGACGATTGCGGCGTATGTGGCGGAAACAATGCGAAGGACTGCGCTGGCGTTTGCGGTGGTAGCGCTGTAGTGGACGATTGCGGTGTCTGTGGCGGAAACAATGGGTCTGTGGACTGCAACGGAGGATGCGGCGACCATGCCATAGATTCTTGCGGAAATTGCACCGTCTACTGGGAGACAACGGCAATAGATGAATGCGGCGTCTGCAGCGGTATGTGTTATATAACCAACGTCCTTCCCATCCCTTATACCGGATGGTTCAGCGGCGGCTGCGACTGCTTCCCTGAGGGCTTCTACATCCAAACGGTACTGACCCCGCTCCCACAAAGTGGCACCGGATGGTGGAACAACAAGTTCTGGATCGGCGGAACGGAAACCACGCTCCCACAAAGTGGCACCGGATGGTGGGATACGACAGGGTACGATGATAACGGCGAAGCCTATGGCTCTGCCAGTTACTACATCGGAGGCGTCCAAACCTCGCTCCCCCAAAGCGGAACGGGAGCTTGGAACAATAAATACTGGATTGGTGGAGCAGAAACCACGCTCAACGAAAGCGGCACGGGAACCTGGAATAACGCCTACTACATGGCGGCCGTCGCCACACAGCTAGACGCTAACGGCAACGGATTCCTTAACGGGCTATTCTATGTCGGAGGCGTGCTGGCGAGCGGCCCAGTGCAGTTCTCAAACGTGCCTCCCTCCCCTCCAGCATGGGGCAACTTTACCTACTATCAGCAGGGAGCGGTAGTAAGCGATAACGGCTCTCTCTGGCTTCTAGTCAGCACGGGCGGGTGGACTGTCGGCGGTCGCCCAGGTCTCGGCTATGGCTGGCAGAAACTCTCTACCGGCGAAGGCGGGTTGCCTACTCCCTCGGTCAACCTAGCGCAACTCCTTGGGTTGCCGCCCTTCGTCCAACTCTAATATGTCCTGCTCCTGCTCTATGACACCAACACCACCACCCCTGACCCAACAGATTGCAAGCCTCGGAAAAGCTCTCGTCGCAGAGGCTGGAGCCATCGCGAGCGGTAAGGAGCCCGTGACTCCCGAAGAGCATCATCGCCGCCTTTCGCTCTGCGTTTCCTGTCCTTACTACGACATGGGGAGGTGCTTGATCTGCGGTTGCAACATGGACGCGAAGACTCAATTCCGCACGGCCAAATGCGCGGCCACGCCCCCGAAATGGTAATGCAAATTTCCCGCCCCCAAATGGATACCCGACCGCTCCACCGCCCAATGGCAACTGGAATGGCTCGACCCACTTAGGCGGAAAAAACAGACGAGTCCAACTGACCAAACCGGACAAACACAACGATGCCTATCGTACTCAAGACCCAGCCCCAAGTCGCGTCCGCAGCCCTCGAAGCCGCCGATGTGCAGGCACTCATCACCGCCATCACCGGAGTCGTGGCTCTTCCTCCCGAGGAGTCCGCTGAGAAGGTGTTCGCCGTGAACCTCATCGTCCAGCCTACTGGCGCTGGCACGATCAACGTCCGCTTCAACTCGTAAGCGACACTGAACCGCTTCGAGCAAATCTCGGAGCGGTTCCTCAATGATATGCCCGAAGAAATGCAAAAGATTCTGGAGTTCGGCGCCAAATGGCTGACACCTGCCGGAGTAATCGCCGTGCTCTTCACGCAGGGGCATTACGTGTCGCACAGCGAATTCGCGATGGCCGCGGAAAAACTCTCCGGCCGCGTTGAAACGATAGAAAAAGTCCTCGTGCAGATGGCCGAGGCCGCCAAGGTGAATGATCGCCAGGATCGTCTCCTCGTCGATCATGAGGACCGCCTCCGGGGCCTTGAAAAGAGGGAGCATGAAAAATGAGATTCTTCTTCGCGCTTGGGCTTATTTGCTTCATCTGCTCTGGCTGTGCTGGGGCAAGGAAGTCGCCTCCGCTGGTCCCGGCCCTGGCGTCCGTTTCCATTCCGCTCGCAAAGACCGCAAATGCTATCGGCTCGGCCAAGGCCAGCCTGTTAAGCGGCGATATGGTCGGCGTTGGGTCCGCCTTGAACGACGCCTCAAACTTTGCCGCTGCAACGGCTGTCGCGCTGGCCGAAAAGGAGACTGAGACGCAAGCCCTGGCCGACAGGCTGGTGAAGTCTGAGGAGATCATCGCCACGCAAAAGGCCGAACTCCATCAGGTCGCCAAGGAGCGCGACATCATCCCGTACATCGTGGCCTTCCTGCTGGCCTTCTATTTCGTGTCCCTCGTGGAGGTGGTGCCGGTGACGCCTCAGTACCGGATTTATTTGAAAATGGGGGCTTTCGTCATCGGATTCGGCGCTGGATACGGCGCTGGCCGCATCGTGGTGCGCTCTATAGCGGGATTCCTGCCATGAACCTCCGATCCATCCTTCGCGCCATCCATCAATGGGCGGATCTTCTGATCCTCCTCCCGATCACGCTTCTCTTGTTTGTGACCGGTAACAACTGGATCCGCCTCCTCGATCCGACAGCATCCGTGGTGGAGTTGGGGACTCTCAGTATCCTCATTTTCAACCTGGTCTGCCTATTCGCCATCTCCTCCTCGGCCTATTTCCTCTACTCGCTCTGGTTCAAGGACCTCTTCGCGGGGGAATGGTGGGCGAAGCTGACTCGCTGGCAGGCCGTGAAAGCTCATCTCATTCTATGGACTACTGTATTGCTGCTCTCTGCTTATGTGCTGCTGCGCAATCTTTAGCCACTGATGGGGACCGGTTGGTGGCGCACGCGAGAACCTTTCTTTCCGTCAGGGAGACAACATCCAACCGCTCTCCAGACATCGACCGGTGGAACGTGGCGGCTGGCGCGTCGCTGGGCTCGCCTTATTGCGCGTCATTCGTCACGGCGATGCACCAAGAAATGGGCATACCGGCCGTCCGCTCGGCGTGGGCTCCGTCCTGGTTCCCTGCTCCTAATAGGGTTCAAATTCAGGATGTCTCCGCAGGGGATGTCTTTGGGATCTTCTTCCCACTCAAGGGGCGCATCGCTCATGTCGGCTTTGTTCAGGGCAAAAAGGGCAATTTCCTGACAACGATCGAAGCCAATACCTCTCCCGATGCGGTCATGGGGTCCGCCGCCGACCGCGACGGGCAGGGGGTTTATTCGAGACGGAGGCCATTCTCCCTCATGAGCGCGCGGCGCAACGCCTACTCAAGATTCTGGTGAGCCTTGGGTTTCTTCGGGATCGATTCCGTTTTTCACGAGGTGCTGCGTGAGAAGATGGGACACCAGCCCTGAAAGGGTTCTACCATCTCGTCGCGCGACGATCATGGCCTTCCTTTTGATCGAGGGTCTGAGCGCGATGCCTACAGGGGCCGCTAAATCCTTACTGCGGCTGGGTTTCTTCTTCATGCAAGCAGTTTCGGCCCATTGTTAAAAATTGTCAATTTTTCAGAACTAAGCGGAACGCGTAGATTTGGGTTGCAAAGACATAACAAAAATTATTAAGAGTATTGCCATGCCGCGACCTATTGTTCCTCCAAACAAAAAAGCCCGTGTAACGGGAATCAGTCTACCGCCCCAGCTTGCCGCATCGGCGAGAAAATACGCCACCGCAACGGGCAAGTCCCTCTCGGGTCTAATTCGTGAACTCCTCATCGTCCACCTCAAGGAGGTCAAATAAGCGCGGCATGAAACTCCTCAACAAGAAGCAGCTCGCCGAGGAACTCGGACGCACCGCGACCTACGTTTCAGGAATGGTGCGCGTCGGCTACCAGATGAAATACGGCACCAAGACCACCCTCAAGCACGCCTTGTCTTGGCTGGCCGCCCAATCCGCTTCTTCGCCATGCGGGGGCTTTCGTCTTGCGCAGGCTTATCCTGCAATGGCGCTGCCGAAGGGGCCTGCCCAGAGGGGGTCAAAGCCGCGTCGCACGCAGCGAGATCATCAACTCTTAGCCTAGTATAAATCGCATGAACCTCACTGCTGCAATGTCCGATAAACCGAATAGCCTGCTGCTCGTTGACTCCTGCGCGGGCAAGCCTGGTGATCACCGTGACGCGCGTGCTATGGAAGCTGAAAGGCATCCCAAGCGCCTCGAGGGTTCGGCTCCAGTCTCGGGAAGCGTTTCTATGAAAGGGTCCCCATGTGAGAAGGTGGCCGTCATCCTTCAACTTCTGAAGCAGCGGCCTAAGGGTGCTGATCAGCTTGGTGGTGTGGCGGCGACCACCCTTCAAGGTGAAGGTGATGGTGTTGTGTTTCAGGTCCACGTCACTCAGGGGGAGGGAGGTTTCCGCAAGTCGGCAGCCCTGATTGATGGCGATGGCCCAACTGATCCTCTGCCACTCAGTCAGCGGAGAGCCCTCGACGGCCGCCCGCTCCTCATCGCTGATCTCGGGTTTCTCCTCCACGGGGTCGGACTTCAAGCCCAGCTTGGCCGCAGGATTCTTGAGGATGTGGTCACGGTTGATGGCCTCGTTCAGGATGAGTCGGAGGATGCGGAGGTTATGAATGGCAGTGTTCCTGCAGACGCCGTCTCCGGTCCCTCCGTTTTCCCTTTTCATGCGCCAATCCAAGTAGTCGAAGCACATCTTGCGCGTGATCTGGCTGGCGGAATGAGCCTTGTTCCCTTCAAAGAACTTCATGAGGTACTCGAAGGCACCAAGGTAGGCCTCCAGCGTATTCTCCTGCGACTTGTAGGTGCTGGCCAGCCAACGTGGAACCCAAGCCCGAAGTTTGCGGTCACCTCGCTCCTGCGGTGCGGCGGATCGCTCCACGACCTCCTTGGCAGCTCGGATCTTCCTCGCTTCTCGGGTCTCATGAACGGAATCAAGCCGCTTTCCCGTCGACTCCTGAACAAGTTTGCCCGTATCATCGAGGTACTTGATCCACCAAAACGGACTGGAAGCTCCCTTCGCGGTCCTCTTGTAGAGAGTGGCCATAATGTAGCCAATGTAGCTAAATCCCAAAAAGAAGCAAACAGCATCAGAGAGAACCAAAGAGAAAAATGGAGATCTTTACAGAGAGCCAAGAATTCATGGTTCGAATCCATGCGGGGCAGCTTCAGTGTTTATCAGGGTCTAGCGGTCAATGTAGCTGAAAATGTAGCTGAGTTTTCGGAAGGGAGGGGCCAATGAGTCCCTTGGTCTCCGAATCCCTGGGGTTGGTGTTTTTTGCCCTTGGGTCCCTTTTTTTCGTCTTCAGGGAGTGGTTTGCCCTACGGATTGCCCGTTTTTTGACCTGGGTGGGGGTTCTTTTTTCAGATCAGGGCCTCCGGTCTCCCGGGGGCGTTTTCCCTGCGGCCTCTCTTCCTGAATTTCCAAGGGGAATTCCCCCCTTGGTCAACCCCACAGACATGCCATGAACCCCGAACCCCCAGACACCGAGGAAATCCAAATCGAAGATCAGGTCGTCTCCTGAGCCACCCCAACTCTACCACCCCATCATGTCACCCCGCCGCCGCACCAATCGATCCGTCAGGATGCCCAAGGTCACTGTCGCTCACCGCGGACATGACCGATCGGTCGTCCTGGAGGTGGATACCTCCCGAGGCCAACTCTCGATCCGTCTTACCGGATGCCGCACCCGCCGCATTTACAGCATCAAGGATCTGTGGAACTGGAAGGTTCCACAGCTTCAACTCCCTCTGCGTGAGTCTCACTTGAAGCCTTCGGAGATCGCCTCTCCGGAGGAGGTGCAGGAGTGCTTCGCCAAGATTCGGGCTTCGCTCCAGAAGCCTCTCCCGTCCGCTTCGTTCGCCACGGCAGCCTGATCACTCCCATGCGCGACAAACACTTCTCTCTGCTGGTTGCAGGTGCATGGATGGCCGTCGTTTCCACTCTCGCCTGGAGGGTTTTCAAGAAATGAGCACCGACCCATGCCTCGACGCGGCTTTGGACTACTACCGCCGCACTCAGCATCCCTCTCTCCTAGTCCGATTCTGGAACTGGTACAAAAAAGTCACGGGATACGAGAAAGCCATGCTCCAGCGCCGAACGGGACTTCGGATCCGCTCGACCTGCCATCTGGTGAAGGAGCCCCAACGCCGGGATCTCTTGAGCGAGCTGGTGCAATCAAAGGGGGCGCGATGAGCGATCTGACAAAATGCGCCACGGAGGGCTGCCCTTCGGAAGCTATTTGCTGGAGGAAGCAATCCGCTTCGAGCGATCTCTTTCAGAGCTACGCACTCTTCGATCTTCCCGAAGGATCCGATCGATGTGGTTTTTTCTGGCCTTTCGTTTCGTCCGTTAAGGTCCAAGAGGTTCGCCGAATCGAAAACCTTAACCGCGAACGGGATGATGAGATCGTTTCTGTCTTCGAGGGGGATGTGCGATGAGTGATGTCTCTTTCCCACTGCTTAAGCGCGCTTATTGCGGTGCTCAGGAGTGTCTGCGATTTGCGACCTGTCAGGAGGCCCTCTCTCCTTCGGTGCGTCTTCTTGCGGAGGTCGCTGGTCAGGAGGTGCGTCTTTATTCCGCCCCTGAGCGCATGAAGTGCTATGAGTTCGAGCTTCCCGCAAAGTTCCATCGTCCGGCTCAACCCCGCAGCCGTCGCGCTGCCAAGGCGCTTTATGGCAAGGACTTCAAGGAGTCGCAGTGCATTCATCTCTGCACGGCCACGGGAACTATGTCCTGGTGGCAGTGTGGTCGACCCAATGGACATGGCACTCACGCTCTCTGGTGCCCTCAACACGCTATCTCGGTAGGGGGTAAATCATGAGTAGTGGTGTCGCCATGATTAGCAGAAGTCAGTTCGTGGAGGTGATCCGCGAGTGGCGCGAGGAATGGGATACTTCTCCGAATCAGTTCCTGGTCTCGGAGCAATTCCGCCAGTCCGACCCTGCAGTCTATGCCGAGGAGGTAGCAAATCACCTCTGGGGTAAGCTCATGAACCGCCACGGCAAGGGAGGTCAGCGCTCATGATCTCCCACCTTCTCTCCTTCCTCACGATCATCACGGGCATCTCGTTCGGGATCCTGCTCGGTCATCTCGTTGATCCAAGTTGGATCCGTCCTTTCTCGCGGGCCTTCTGGAGGCTGATGCATAGGAAGGGATGCCCGTTTCCACTCAAGCCGCTGCGCAAGGAGCACCTGAAGGACTATCGATTCACGAGCCCGGTGTTCGGGTGTGATTTCCACGTCGATGTCTTTGACATCCGAGGCATGTGCATCCGATGCGGTCGAGTCCACCGCGTGGAGATGAAAATCTACAACCAAATCAACCCCCTTCCATGAACCCAGAAGACGACATCCACGATGATGATCCGGAGGCCCTTCTCCGCGCACCCCAATCTCCCGCCCATGATGAGGACGAGTCCCCTGTGGTCTCAGACGAGGAGGAGGATGCCGATGAGGGATCCGAGGGAGGTGGCTATGAGGCCCATGTGACCCGCATGAACACGGAGTATCTCATGGAATATGAGCAGTTCGAGAAGTCGCTCTCCCCGGAGGAGCGTCGGAGGCTTGCGGGAGCGTCGGTCCCGGAGCTGCCCTCGTTTCAGGCTCGAGGTCGCGGCCGTAGAGAGGTCATTGGCATCTCGCGCGATGCCGCGGAGTCGCCCGTGGCATCCTTCTCGGAGGATCTCCCAGGAGCCATCGATGCCGCCGCCGATGAGATCCGTGAGAAATTCCTACCCCTTTCCCCAAAGCTCGCCCTGCAGATCGCCCGATGGCACGAGGAGCGTGTGATCCAGGAGAGCGAGAAGCGCAAGGCCTCGGTGATCATCACGATCGCCGCCGCCTTCCTAGGGGGAAGCAATGTGAAGCTGCTGGCCGCTGGCATGGCCTATGCCACCGATCTAGCCATCACCACGGGCATGGGAACCATGCAGGCATGGGCCATCAAGACCGGTCTGTCCAAGTCGGCCATCAGCAAGTCGGCCAAGTGGTGGAAGAAAGCCTTGGGGCTGCCAGGGGGCAGTCACATGAGAGATGAGGAAACCTGCGCGTCCTACAGCCGCGCTCAACAAGAAAAGCACTGGAGAAACAATCGATATGGAAGCAACTGAGACAAACACTGAAACGGAATCCCCCGTCCTCAACGGAGAACTCCTTGCCCTGGGCGGCAAGCCGATCTCGTGGGATGGTGAGGGGCTGGTCATCCCTGAGGGAACCACGATGGAGGAGATTGCTGGCCTGCTCAAGGGTGTCGCTTTCTTCAAGAGCAATATGGTCCTTGTCCTCTCCGACTCGCTCGCATTCGCGATGCGTCAGGGATGGGAGAAGCAGCTCCAGCTTGCCCTGGAGGATAGTCACCTACTGGAAGCGGATGTCACCCGCGCCATGGCCATCGCCAAGGTGCCCCGAGGCCTCCGCTCCGCAAAGCTGACCGATGAGCACTACTTCGTGGTCTCTTCGATCTCCCCATCCGAGCAGACTCGGTGGCTGAAGGCGGCTCTCGATCACAAGCTCTCGGGATTCGAGCTGAAGCGCTCCATCGAAGCGGGAAAGATCCTCAAGAAGAAGGATCTCGAAGCCCTCTCGGGTCGCGGTAGCGGCATCCCGAACTATCAGGCCGCGATCCTCGACTGGAAGCGCTGGACTTCCCAGATCGGCGGTAGTGAGAACCTCGCCACCTGGCCCACCGATTCCCTCAAGAAGTTCCTCAACGATGTCGGACCGATCCGCGAGACGATCGCCGCCGCTGAGGAGGAGCTGGAGAAGAGGAACTGACTATGAATTTCTCCCGCTGCACCGAAATGGAAGGGATGGCCGCAACTGTGCAGGAAGGCACGGCCCGCAAACCCGTTCGCGTAACTGCGGAGCACGGACAGGAGACGCTCCCATAGCGGGAAACGCACCAAAGAACCTGTGACTGCCGGGAAAGAACGGCACCTAAAAACGAAACCTGAAACCTGAAAGCTGAAACCTGAAAAACCCAATGAAAGTCATCACACCCGGACATAAATACGAACTCAATCACTTCGAGAACTACGGTCTCGAAGGGTGCCCTGTGCAAACCCTGCAGTTCATCGAGAAGGTTCCTGCTAATGATCCGTCCGTCCTTAAACGCGAAGGTCTGCCGAATTACAGACTGCCAGATCAGAACAGTCTCGTAACTGTCAATGACGGAACCACCAATGAGGAAGTCCTGCGAGTCCTGATCGACCGCATGAATCACCTGCAGGGGAAGTTTCCATGCCGTGAGAACGCGATCGTCATCACGAAGCTGGAGGAGTGCCTGATGTGGCTGAACAAGCGCACGGACGACCGTAAGGCCCGCAACGTGGAAGGCAAGCAAGTCGCCTGATTTTGCACGCCCAATGATCGGATGGGCGGACTGACACCCCGATCTGACAGCCGGGAAAGACCGGCACCCACCCCAAACACCCCATTTTCATTTCCGTGGTTGATTCTTTAGACATCCCAGAGCAGATCCGTCTCGCGAAGGAGCGTATTCCACTCCGTGCAGTGCTGGAGCGCGAGGGAATCGAACTGAAGCGGCTCGGTGCCGCGCTAGTCTGCTGCTGTCCGTTCCACATCGAGGATACTCCCTCGATGCATGTCCATGATGAGGCGGGGGGAGGCTGGTTCAAATGCTTCGGCTGCGATGCAAAAGGGGATGTCATCACTTATCTCCGGCTGCGCCATGGCGGCAGCGTGAAGGATGCTCTGGAGCGTCTGACCGGAAATCGGCCGATCTCTCAAATCCAGCCACCCGCACCTCGCAAGGAGGCCAAGCCTGAGGTGGTCGTTGAGCCGCTGGGGCGCGAGGGCTTGCTTGCTTGGGAGGCGGCTTGCGCCCGCGTCTCCACGGATTCAGAGGAGCTGTCACGCTGGGCTGCATGGCGAGGTCTGCGGTCGGAGGTGATCTCTTGGGCTGCCCGTCAGGGGCTATGCGGCAAGGTGATCTATCAGAATCAGTGGCGCGAGGCCTTCGCCATCATCCGCGCCGATGGAGCCCAGATGGGGGAGCATGTCCGCCTCGCTCCCAAGACCCGAGGCAATGACACGCCCCGCGCCTCGTGGCGCTATCGGCCGGGAGGCATTGGAGCGTGGCCTTTTCGTATCCTGCCTGAGAAGCCTTTCGGTGTCTCCCATGAGGATTTCATGGCCGGGATCCGCTATGTCTTTGTCTGCGAGGGGCAGTGGGATGCCTTGGCCCTGGTCGATGTGATGGGCTGGGAGACTTCGTTCCCATCCAATGCCGCTGTCTTTGGTCTGAGGGGTGCCACTTCCTTCGTGAAGCTCCTGGAGTCGTTCCCTAAGATACCTCACCCCCTCGGTCTCGGTGATGTCGTGAAGCCTCGCACCTTCTTCCTCATCGCCGATCATGACCGTGCCGGAGCTGGGTGGTTCTCGGGAGGGAAGTCGTTCTCCCTTCAGCTCGAGGAGGATGGGCATCGTGTTCATGGCTTCTGGCCAGCACTCGGGATCAAGGATCTCAATGATGCGGTCAAGGGATTCTCCCCCACCGAGCGGGAGGCTTTCCGTGATCTCCTGCGATCCAAGATCCCGGCAAAGCGCAAGAAGGTAAAGCCTCCCTTCCGTCGATGGCTCTCCTCGCAGCGCTCAAGGGGAACTCACATCGCCGCATTTGCCGCCCGCGCCCTGATGCGTGGAGGTGCCTCGCCCAAGGGGAATGCTCCTCTCTGGAAGTGGGAGCAGTTCCTCAAGAAGTGTGGCTGGGAGGATCTCTCCGATGCCTCCGGCGAAACGCGCGATCTGATGGCCGTCTTCTACGAGGCATGGGATGCCTGGAATGCGCTCTCCACCCCAGATGCCGAAAAGATTTCCTCCTCCACTTCCACCACTTCAACCACCCCTGACACCCAGGATCACCCCGAATGAGTCATGAATCCACACAACCCGCACCGGAGCCCGTATCGTCCGCTCCGCTGCTTCCCCAGCCTGTCCATGAGGTGCTCTGTGGCAAGCTTGGCAAGAAATACGGCGCTCTGCCGATGGTTCCGCTCCCGCAGGACGATGAGATCCTGGTCTCGTGGATGAAGACTGCAGCCTTTCACCTACAGGGGTCTCCACTCCTGCGCCGCGACCGTCTGATGGTGATCCCAGATCCCGAGAAGCACTCGATGCTCACGATGTCGGCGCCGATGTTCTGCTCGTGGGCTCTCGATTACTTCGTCCCCTACAAAATGAAGTCACCACGCGACGGCGATCCTTATCCCGTCCTGCGCGATATGCCGAGTGATGTCGCCGAGAAGACGCTCTGCTCGACCCACTTCGTTCCCCATATCCCGCGCGTGGATCAGGTCAATCCGGTCCCGATGCCGAAATTCTCACAAGACGGATCCATGAACCTGATGATGCCCGGCTATGACGCGGAAACCCGCACTTACACCTTTGCCCCGTAAACCCACACCAACACCAACAACCAAAACACCACAACCTATGACCACACCGAAAAAGAAACCGACCGCCGCTAAGAAATCCTCGGTCGATCAGGAGCTTGATTGCATTGGCGATGACATCGCTTCCCTCCGAGGCCACATGCGGGAAATCCGTGAGAGCCTCGCGCACCACCGCACGATCCTCGCCATCAATCTGGCCCTGATCTTTGGTCTAAATCGTGGCCGTCGCCTACCTCATCAATCGATAAACCCCATGAAACTAACCAAAGAACAATTTGCCGCACGCCTTTCAGGGCGTGAATACGGCAACGAGATCACCCGAGAAGAGGAGAAGCTTGCCAAGGAGAGCGGCCTATTCGTCATCTTCGGATACTCCGATGATAACATGGAGGTCCGGGGTCTCCAATGTGATGAGTTATCCTGCTGGGGAGGTAAACTCTTTCTGATGGATTCCAGGGGGGTGCTGCCCTGGGGATCCGCTTCCGATATTGAGACGGAGTTCGATGAGGAGGTCCGCGACTTCCTCGATCGCAAGCAGGCCGCTGTAAAGCTGGAAGCATGCTGGTGTAAGGATGGCACGGAAGCTGCCTGGACGTATGAAACCGATGTGCCCCACGCCACGTTCAACATCTATGAGGATGGGGAGTTATTCTGCATTGGTCTCGTGATTGACTCCAAGGATCTGCCCCAGATCGAAGGAGGTGCCCGATGAGCGCCGACATCGATCCGCTCTGGAAGCGCATTTGGAAGACTCTCGGCATCCGTTGGCTCGGCCCTCGCGGAGATGGCCATGCCGATGCCATGGAGAGATTCCAGCATGGATTCGAGCTGGGGTACGCGGAGGCTTGCTCGCAGCGCGATCGATCCATGAAGATCCTCATGGATCTATGGGGTGTGGTTAGCTCGATCCGTGATGACCGCAAGATGGAGGCCGATGGAAATCAATTCACCCTGCAGACCGAGGAGTGGACGGACTGGGCAAATGAGATCGTCGATCAGAACAAGGAGAAGATTCTCGATCTAATCCGGGAGATCGAAGGAGGTGCCAAGTGAAGCTGAAGAAAATCACCACGGCTGCCGATCTCGAATGGGCCAAGAAGCGGATCGATCGCATCGAGGATGAGGTCATGGATCTCGAGGAGGAAATCGGTGATCTCAAAGGCGAGCAGGAGCTGCTCGAAAATGAAATCGAGCGCTTCGAAAAACTCTCTGCTTATGAGACGGAATCCCTGGCCAAAAAGCTCTGGGAGCATGTGCAGCGCTCATGGAATCGCTTTACATGGCTGGAGCAGCGGATCACCGAGGGTGCGGCCCAAGGCGAGAAGCTGACCGGCGATGAACACCGCCGCTGGAAGCTCCTCCTGATGCAGGAGCTACATATCTGCGAAGGAGGTGCCAAGTGATGGGGCCGCTCTTCAATTACATCATCATGGGGCTCTATCTGATCAACTCTGTCTGGTGGGGTGCCCGTGGGAAGTTCGCCGATATGATCTACTGGATCTGTGCCTTTGGAATCACCGCAACGGTCACCTGGGGGTATAAGCGATGAGCGCGCCTCTCAAGCCTTGTCCTTTCTGCGGATACCAGCCCTGCGAGGAGGACATCATGGAATCCGGTGCGGGTTATGACGCCCCTTATTACTCATTTGCCATCTGGTGTGAGTGCGGCGTCAGAACCGCTCCAGTCAAAACAAAGTCCCGGGCAATCCGTGACTGGAATCGTAGAACAAAACCAACCTCTCAATCATGAAACATAAAAAACCACTCTATTTGAAACTCGAGATCGACAGCTATCAGGAGGATCAGGTCGTCGGCGTCTCCATCGCGGAGTCCTATAAAAGGCTAAAGTCCACCCCCGAAGAGCACGCCCATATCGAGGATCAGGATGCTCTGAAGAAGGCATTCCAAGCCGTCTATCACTACTACACGGGGAGGAAGCTGAAGTGATCACGGTGTCCAATCATTTCGACCCTGATGAGCTTCGGTTTTCGATGCCAATCAAAAGATTTCATTACGACTGTCCTCACTGCAATAAGCTCGTCGTTTCGGCTGTACCTGAAGATGCCCAAGTTCGTGAGGAGGCGGAGTATTACAGGGAAAAGTGTGAGAAGCTGGCTAGGGAATTCGATCAGCTAGTGAAGGATGTTTCCGTCCTTCATGGAGAGAACCCGATCATCGAATTCATTCACAACAAATGGATGTTCATCCTCAAAAATCTCAATAAGTGACAACGACCACCGACACCCCGCGCACTATTTCCGCTATGTCGCTCAAGCAAAACTACGATCTTTCGGAGAAAGATTGCCCCGTCTATGAGAACTATGTTCATGCAGATGTTTGCGCTGAGATCGAACGAGAACTCGCCGTCACCAAAAAGCTCCTATATGCGACCCGTAAAGATGTTGGCAAGGGACTGGAGCTTGCTGATGAGTGGGCGGCTAAATGCGTGAAAGCAGAGGGTAATCACGCGGTGCTTTGGGAAGCAGTCAAACAAGAGCAAGACCTACGAAAAAAGCTACAAGCCGAGGTCGAGAGGCTTCGCGCCAACCTTCGCCGCGCCATCGAGATCGCGGAGGTTCTGGACTATCACCACGCCCCATACACAGACAAATACTACAACCTCTGGGATCAGCTCGACGCACTCAAAGCAACCCTCAACCAAGACAACAAATGAGCGACACCACGACACCAATTTACGAGTCACTAATTAGAAAACGCATATCTGTTGCTCATGCATCGGTTGTGAAAGAACTAGAAGAGAGGCTGTTTAGCGAACGCGAGAAGTCACAGAAGCTAGAGGCCGAGGTCGAGAGGCTTCGTGGCCTCCTCAATGCCCACGCCGAGTTTCTTGTCAAAAACGGATTCTACCGAGAATCACGCGACCTGATGGGAGGTTCGTGGTCGGACGGATTTGTAGCCCTCGCAAAGAAATGCGGAATCAATCCTTACGACCAATGAGTAAACCCACCCGCAAACAATTAGTCGACGCTCTCCGTGCCGAACTCGACCAGATCAAAGCAACCCTAAAACCTTCCACCGACCAATGACTGCTCCACAATCGCCCTCCCAAGACCCCGAACCCCCAAAGAATGGTGGTGAAAACCAGTTCTACCATGAATGGGATCTGATCACATCGACCACCTTCCTCCGCGCTCTGCTTCGCGAGTTCCCCTTCGCGGAGCGTAAGGGGGAGCGGCTCCGTCCCGATGAGAACTGCCGCTCAATGTCCGTTCAGGTCGCCGCGATGATCGCTCAGTTCTGCGTGAACCTTCTCCCTGATGGGGCTTCGCGCATGGGATTCATCTTCAACGCAAACTCTCAGCGCAGCGGAAAATCCTTGCTGGCTAAGGTGGCCATCGTTCCGATATATGGCCGCTTCGTCGCTCAGTCGTGGCACGCTAAGGAGGAGGAGCAAGTGAAACGCATCGATGCAGCCATCATCTCGGCATCAAACTATATATGCTTCGACAATGTGCGCGGATACCTATCCAGTCAGGCTCTGGAGGCGCTTCTTACGACTCCTTTCTGGGAGGCGCGTGTCCTGGGATCCAGCGACATCGTGACCGCGCCGAACAAGATCTCTCTATTCGTCACCGGAAATGATCTGATGGTCTCGCCTGACTTGGCTCACCGGTTTCTCTTCTGCGATCTGCAGGTGTCGGAAGGCGATGTGCAGGAGCGTAAGCCTTCCTTCGTACTGGATGATTCATGGCTGATGCAGAGGGAGAATCGCATCGATATTCTCTCGGCCATCTGGGGATGTGTCCGCTCGTGGCATGAGGCTGGACGCCCATCAGCCTCTTCGTTTGGGTTTAAGCCAAAACTGGGATTCGAGCAGTGGGGGGAGATGGTCGGGGGCATCGTGGCTCATGCGGGATTCGGAAACTGTCTGGAGGCTCCTCAGCTCGCGGTGGGCGGAAATAATGAAGACCGGCAGATCCGGGATCTCTTCGCTGTGCTGATGGAGAATATGTTTACTCAGCGGCGTGAGTTCACGTTCCAAGAGGTGGTGAATGCTGCCCATGAAAATGATCTCTTCTCATGGCTACTCGATGGGAGGATGTCGGATGGGGACTTTGCCCTGTCTGCCAAGGCGAAGTCGTCGTTTGGGCTGATGCTGGGGCGATATGGCCCAAATGTTGATCTCCGCGCTCGACCGCGCTCGTTCAGGCTGGCCTCTGGTGCCTCGATTCTCTTCGGCTCTTCAGGCAAGGGCCGTAATAAGAGGTTCTTCATCGAGCTTCCAGAGGAGGAGTCGGCCGTAGAGATTCAGAAGGAATAGGCTGCTGCAGCCTGATTTGCTAGGAGCGAAAAGCCTGCGTAGGGGGGATCCCATGCGCAGGCTTTTCCTTGTCGCCGTGGAGAGGGTGGTCAGTTTCCCAGGCAAGCAATAGGTCATTTCACGCGACGAATCTCCGGTGTTTTTACGCCGTTCCCTGTGACCCATTTTATTGGTCTAACAACCTTCGCAACCATGTTAAGTATGGAAGGTTTAGCTTGGTGGGAAGCAGTCGTCGCGCAGCGACAAGGATCGTAATCTGTACGAACGACTCGGAGTGTCGTGATTGTATGATTTTGGGGATTTTTTGTGCCATTGTGACGCAAATAGGCGTTTTAGGTCTGATTTTGCACAGGTGCTGCAGAGGTTTGGTCGATACCTTTGCAGTTTGCAAGTCACTTTCATAGAATGGCTTGTTGTTCCCTATGCATAGGTTGCATAGGTTGCATAGGTATATGGTGGTTTGTTTGGGTGAAAAAGGTGCGGAAATGAAAAAGAGTGTTTTCCATAGGCTGAAACTGAGATGTGACCTATGCGACCATTGCTACCAATGCGACTCGCTCGTGGACGCGCTTGCGATCTTGAACCGGCTTCGCATAGGTCATCGTTGATACCCTTGCTCGACCTGTGCAGGGAAATGTCACCACCATGGTGGTAAAGGAATCTATTTACAATAGGTTTCAACAGGTTAGGCGATAGCTATTGTCAAGTTACCTTGTGTGTGACTGATTAGTTGACAAGTTGCAGTTAGGTTGTGACATCAGGTTCCCATTCAAGAAGTCTCGTTCCGGCCATCGCTCAGGCCTGGGGAACGTCCAGGGCCTACGTCTACAAGCTCATCACCCGTGGGTGTCCGGTCGATTCGCTCGAGTCGGCGACCGAGTGGAGGAATGCCAACGCCAAGTTGGGGGTGGGGTATCGTTCGGGACAATCTCGCCCCGAATCCTTCCCAGCGGATCCGGAAAATTCAGAAAACCAAGGTGCAGGGGTCGAAAATCGAACAAACCAACAACCGGGGTTCGGGGGGTATCGCCGAAAGAAGCTGCGGCTCAATACGATTGAGAAGGCGCTGAAGCAGGCGATTGAGGTTGAAGAGCAGGCCGCGGAAGTTGTCCAGGAGTGCCAAGGCGGAAAGCATGCCGACAAGCTGGTGACCGCCATCAATGCCTACAATAAGGCGAGCGCCAACCGGATCGAGATGGAGGAGTCTGTCCTGGAGCTGCAAAAAAAGCGTGGGGAGCTTATTTCCGTGGAGCAGGCCAAAGACATCATTCGAAGAGCCTGGGGGCCTCTCCTGACGCGATTGCGGGCCGTTGGTAAGCGTTGCGCTTCCAAGGCCAACCCTGTCGAGGACGTGATGGCGGAAAGGGTGATCTCGGAGGAGATTGAGTCGGCAATTTTAGAGGGCCAAGCGAGCTACCAAAAAGCTCTGTCCAATGGCCCACCAGCTTCAGAATAACGTAGCATCTTCCGCGGCTGTGGAAACAGCCATGTGGGAAGTCTTGTCGACGCCGGAGGATATGCCGGTGTGGCAGTGGCTCGAGAAGCATGTTGTCCTGACAGAGAGGGAGACCGCCACCCCGGGAGCGTTTAAGACGGATACCCGTCCCTACGTCCGGGAGCCGTTGGAGGGGTTCCGGGATAAATCAGTAACCGACCTGGTGCTCTGCTTCGGCACCCAGACCGCCAAAACCATGACGATCATGGGAGGAACGGCGTGGAAGCTCTGCAACGACCCCATGAACCTTCTCTGGGTCATGCCGAACCTTGATTTGGCCAGGACATTCTCCACCAACCGCTGGCGGCCCTTCTTGGAGGATTGCCCTCCGCTGCGTGCTCAGAAGCCGAACGACCGGCATCTCTACACCACCTGCGGCCAGACATTCTCCAGGGCTACGCTGAAGTTCGTGGGTAGTAACAGCCCGGCTAACCTGGCGTCGCACCCAGCCGGATTCATCGTCATGGATGAGACGGATAAGTTTAAACTCCGCACGGCCCGCGAAGCGGGAGCGCTGCAGAACGCCGAGGAACGCTCTAAGAGCTTTCACTACCCCCTGCGTGTGAAGACCAGTACCCCTACCACCACTGATGGCGTGATCTGGGGAGAGTTCCTGAAAGGGGATCAGAGATATTATCACGTCCCGTGTCCGATCTGTCAGAACATGATCAGGCTTAACTGGAAGCAAATCCGCTGGTGGGACAAAGATGAATCAGAGAGCAAGACGGCAGGCGGCGACTGGGATCTGGAAAAGGTAATCAGGAATGCCTTCTACAGATGCCAGGAGTGCGATCAGAAAATCTACAACCACGAAAAGGAAGCGATGCTCCTGAAGGGAGATTGGAAAGCCACCAATCCGAACCCGCTCCGCGGATTCCGATCCTACCACCTTAATTCCCTCTACGCCCCGCTGAAGGAGTGCCATTGGGGCCTGCTCGCGGCCAAGTGGCTGCAGACCAAGGGGAGTATGACCCTGCGGCAGAACTTCATTAACTCGACCCTGGCCGAGCCTTTCGATGACGAACGGGCCGTCGACGACGAGCCGATCCCGACGACGATCTACACGACCGAGAGCCTTCCGGAGAAGAGGATCCCCCTCATGACCGTGGACGTTCAGGAAGGGCACTTCTGGTGCGTGATCCGGAGTTGGGGACATCCCAATGGCCCGAACGGCCAGGAAAGCTGGCTCCTCTTCGCAGATCGAGTCGATACCCCCGAGGAACTCGAGAAACTCCAGGCCGACTACGGTGTCGAGTCTCAGCGCGTGGCGCTCGACATGGCGCACCGTCCGAACATGGTGGCCTCCCTATTGGTGAAGAACGGATGGCGCGGCCTCTGGGGGCAGGATCGCCAGGGCTACCCGCACACGCTCGGTCCAGGTCTGCGCGTCGTCCGGGAATACTCACCTGTTCAGTTCCGCGACCCGCATCTCGGAACCATCCATCAGAACGAGAACAACGCCCGGGCCAAATACCGCTACTGGTGTACCGACCGGATCAAAGACCGCCTGGCAGCCCTCCGCGGGGCGAATCCGCCCCGCTGGCACGTTCACGCGCAGGTCACGCGGGATTACGTCCACCAGATGAACTCAGAGAAGCGTGTTCCGAAGGAAACCCGCACCGGCCGCCTGATCTACTACTGGAAGGCCTTCCGCAAGGCGAACCACCTTTGGGACTGCGAGTGCATGCAGATTGTCATGGCGCTCAGTGGTGGAGTCCTCGAGGACGACGCGATGCGGGCGGTCAACGACCAGCAGCAGATCTTGAAGCTCGAGGCCTCGCTCGATCAGGATGCGACTACGCCTGTTTCGGACCAAACAGGGAGATGATCGACTCGGCGAACTCGCCCATGCGCTCCTCCAGGGAGAAGTATCGCTGCATGAGCGTGATGCCGGTCATCAGCAGGAGATTGCCCTGCTTGATGCCCCGCATGAGGAGGGGGATCCCGACGGCGATCAGAAGGATCGCGATGAGGAGCTGATTGGTGTCCTTGTCGATGGTGAACTCAGTTTTCATGGGTGGTGTGGTGTGGTGGTTGTTTGGTGATTTATAGTTCAGGATAGAAGGAGAATCCCGTGTTGGCCTTGGCGCTCTCGGGGACATAGCGCCAGGACTTGGCGGTGCGGATGATGCAGTCGTCGGCCGCGATATGCTCGGCGGGGACGCCGTTGTGCTCGGCGACCTCGGCCTCGAGCCAGTCTCGCGTGAGATCGTCGATGGGTAGATCGTTGGAGGCAATGATGTTCCGAAGGGCTACGGTGACTTTGGCGGGGACCTCGACCCAGCAGATCTCCTTGGGGGGATTGGCGGGGTCGATACGGATGGCCTGGGGGGCCGAGGCCAGCTCCCGCTCCAGCTCCAGGTGAAGCTGCTCGGGCGACTTATTGGTGTGTCCGGAGAGTTCATCGAGCATGATGCGCTCGGCTAGGTTCTCGTCGGTTTCTATGGGCATGGGTTTGATCATGGGTTCGTCGTGTGGGGTGGGGTTGTTGTTAGGGGAATGAGTGGAGACATCTTCAGGGGAAGGGTTGTTGACTGGATCCGTATTATTCATGAGAGAATTTTCAGTTCGCGTGGCCAGGTTGGCCCGGTTTTCATCGCTTTTGAAAGAGTTTGGATTTCCAAACTACGACGCAGCAAGACTTGCTCTTGGGCTTGGAAAAACCCACCGGAAATCCTGGGGCGCCCGCTTTACTCAGATTCGTAAACAGCTTCCCGTCAGAGAGCAGATTCTTAAAAGCCATGTGACCGTGCAGGCATCCAACGGAAAAGTCTACAAAGGACCGATGCATGCTGTGGCAGCGATGGACATGAAGGCCGAAAGGCCGGGCGACTACGCATGGATGACCACCGATCATCGGAGGGCTGAGAGGGCTAGCGGATTTGCTACGACGCATCGGGAGCATGTCCCTGCTGCTGAGGCAACGCGCCTGGCCAAAAGGGAGCATCGCTGGAAGCCTGGCAATGAGGCCTGGAGGAAGAATGCCCGTCCTGGCCTTCATTCTCAGGATCTTCCTGGACTGAAACAGAGTAGAGTTCCGTAAATCTCCGGGGGCTTATTGCCTCGAACGTGGTGGATGTGGGAAATACCGCGACGACATCCTCCTCCACGGGTTTTCCCCCGAGCATCTCCCCCTTGTAGATAAAGCGGGCTGGGGTAAATGGATCCTTCTTCCAGAGAAGCCTGTGGCTGGCATCAATTAGGTATTGGATGACAGCACGTTGAAGGGGAGTCTCATTCATGGTGATTATTCCGCCAAGAGATCACTGAGAAGTCGCACGGCGTCCTCGGTGTCCTCCGGTGAATCGAAAAAGCGATCGGACATCGAAAGGGTAGCCGCGATCTTTTCCGGAAGAAAATCCACGGGAATGTCATCGGGGCTTCCGTATTGGGAGCAGAGATGGCGGAAATGAGATTCAGTCATGGTGATCAGATTCGCTGGGGGACTCTTTGGGGTGTTCTTGAGATGATCGTAATCCTCGCGCATTTCCTTTTGGCAGTTTGGGCAGGTAAGTAAATGCTGTTTGATTCTACTGGCTTCGTTTTGGAATGCCGGGATTCCGGAGCTTTCCCAGTTATTTAGGTTATCGAGTATTTTCTTGGGTATCGGCGTCATGTGACCTGGGTGGTGGTGATGGATTTATGCTACCGGACGGTCGAGAGGTCGATGCTGATTACCTCTTGTGGTGTGTGAGATTGCATCTGCGGTGTGGGGTTAGTCTGCGTGGGGGAGTGGGTCTGCGGTATTGTGTGGGTGGTGTAGGTGGCGTGACTTGCGGGGGTTCGTCGCTATCGGGAGGAGGGTCGCTGTGGGATTGCCACGCGGCTACGAGCCAGATGACTCCTATGGCGAGGAGAATCGGGGCGGCACCTATGAAGAAGGATGCGATGAAGAAGATGCTAAAGACGATGAGGTTTCTCGCGTTCATGGTTGTTATGTTGTTAGGTGAAGAGATCATCTGGCAATCCGAACTTCTTTTCCAGATCCGGGTCGCAGGTTTCTCCATTTAGGAGCCAGGAGCAGACGGCGCTCTCTACGGATTCTCCTTCTGTGGCCCAGTTCTTGATGATGTCATCGGCATCTTCCTTGGATAGAGTGAATGCGCGTCTTTCAGCGCACTCGATGACTTCGGATCGGGTTAGTGTGATGCTCATGATTAGTGAACGGATACGATTTCGAGTTCGGTTTCGCCCTCGAGGGGGTGGGTGAAGCCTTCCTCGTAGGATTTTCTCAATGCGGTCATGACGGCTGCGCGGGCAGTTCTTCGGAGGTTGATGGATGGGATACCAGGTGTGTTTGGGATGGCTTCCATCGTCACCTTGAAGGTGAAAGCAAGGCGTCCTGCTGGTTCGGCGTCGTATGGTTCGGTGGGTGTGCTCATAGTTGAATCAGAAGGTCGGGTTGGGGATGAGATCATCGATCGAGACCCAGACCCATGCCTGGACGTAGGCGCCATCGTCGGAATCGCCGACGATCGCGTTATCATCGATCTCGATCTCGCCTTGGCGGTGATAGGTTTCTTTGGCTGCTTCGCGGTAGCGCTCTTGTAGGCGTTGGGAGATTGGTTTTTTCATTCGAGCATGTTGTTTTTGTCGAGGTAGTGCATGAGGTCGATAAATGCATCCCGTTCTAAGGTGCCGTCTTCATATTCGGCCAAGTCGATGTTGGTGTCGGGATAGATCACGCCGTCGGCCTCTTCGCGAGTGACGGTTAGGGTGTCTTCGTCATCGAGGTTTACGATGAGGAGGAGGTTATCTAGCTTACCGTTTCTCCAGTCCTCTTCAGGAAGAGAGGCCATGATGGCGGCTGCGGCCTTGGTGGTGTAGGTGGTGGTCATGGAATTGACATGGGTTGATGGGTTATGAATTTCATGGAAAGATTGGAGAGGTTGGCGGAGTTTGCGGTGAGAATGGGGGTGCTTCGCAACGGCTACAAATACACCGTCACCACAGGCAAAGACCTGAAGAGCCCGTACGCTTTGGCCGGGGTAACCATGACCACCCGCGTTGAGCACCCGACCCTGGGAACTCACCTGCAATACAACAAAGTGGATCCCAAAAAGAGCAGCTACGACACTTCTAGGAAGCCTTACACGGAAATCGGCATGATCAACGTCCCCAAACACCATCCTGAGGATGCCCATCTTGCCGAGGAGGCGCGCCGCCCTCTTCGCGGGAAATACGCGGGAGGGAAAAGCGCTGTAAATGTTTCTGATGTCGTCATGTCGCACCTGGCTAAAAACCGGGCGCGAGTGAAATATGTTGCGCTTCCGATGGCCAAGAAAGGAGAGGCCGGAATCCACGACGCGGATCGTCTCAACAACCACTACATCACCGGCTCAAAAAAATACGGATACACCCACCGTGCCGGTGGATTGCTTGGCATGGACCAACTTCTTCCGCCTAAGAGGCCTCGGGAGTGACTTGGGCGTAAATCAGGTCAGGGGCCTTCTCGGTGCCGAAATAATGGCAGAGGGCCGGGCATAGCCAAACATTGAGCGCAAAATCCGAGCTTCCGTCGGGTCTGGGGAGGTAGGATGCCAGATAGTCGCATCCTTTCACATCGGGGAGGATCCCGGACCATTCTGAGCGCAGGACGGCATTGTGGCCCGGGAATGGGGTCGTGGAGAAGATGATCGTGGCGTGGTCGCATTCCTCGCCGACGATCTTGGTCAGGAACTCGGAAGCCCCCATGAGGAAGAGTTCCTCGTGAAGTCCGAACCGATCATCGTCAAAGCACCAGAACCTCCGATCTCGAGGAAGTCGATAGGCGGAGATGTGGTAGATCGTGTTCATGGAGCCCATTTTAGCAGATGGATTCCGTTTCGCAACGCGGGGTGAGGTCAGTGTGGTCATGGGAAAATGTCTTTTGGGAGGCCGAATTTCAGTTCGAGGTTGGGATCGCACGTTTCAAAGCAGAGAAGCCATCCGCAGACGGCGCTCTCCACGGATTCGCCGGGAGTGGCCCACCGGTTTCTAATCTCGATCGCGTCGGCTTCAGAAAGGTAAAATCTCCTTTTGGAGGCGCAATCGATGATTTCTTGGGTGGTCATTGATTGATCTGCCTTCGGAACTCCTGGAAGGTATCCAGGTAATCCATCTCGGTGATGCGCCGGCATCGCTTCAGCAGGTTGATGAGGGCTACCTGCTCGGAATTATCCATCTCTTGAAAATCAGAGATGGTGATGTCCGAAAGAGCGTCCTCACAGTCACGGAGATCGTTGTTGGTATTCTGGAAACGGCAGTAGCTCATGTTGGGCATAGTACGGGGAGTGTGGGGGTCTTTTCGTCGGTGGTGAAGAGGGCTCCGGCATCATTTCCCTCGTCGTCCATCGAAGGAAAAATTAAGAGTCCATTGTCGAGTTGCAGGACGACGGAGCGATGACTCCAGCCCTCAGAGTCGGCCTCCTCGTCGTCCATGTAGCGAACAAGTTCGATCTTGCGTCCCTCGAGGAGTTTCTTGGCGGTTTTTGTCCAGTGGCAGGGTGTGGTTTTGGTGGTCATTGGGTGGTCAGTAATTCTGTGAGTGGTGTAGTGTCGACTTCGGCCGACTCTAAGATTTCCTTGTAAAGCTCACCGAGGTCTTTGAGGGGATTGCGTGACGGTGCGGAATACTCCCAGGCCTTGCATGAGATCCACCATTTCGGGGAGGTGCTTCTCGTTATCGCGCGCTCCCATTTGGCAATCACCGGACAGCCGATGTTCCAGAAGTGCCATTGAAGGGCCTCGACCTTCACGGCCACCCTTCCGCCATCAGGATCACTAAGACTATCCATCCACTTGATGAGTCCGACGCGGAACATGTGAAGCGCTTCGGATCTAGGAACAGTGATGACTTCACCGCCCCACGCAATGCGATAAGGGGGCTCCTTGCAATCGGATGTGTAGAGCCTCGGTTGGAACATGGGAATGTTATTCATGGGTGTTGATAGACGGGTAGGGTGATGGATTCGGCGAGTTGGTTTAGGAGATGGATGCGCTGGAGCTTCTTGTGGCGTCCAGGAACTGGGACCTCCTCGATGTAGTTGATGATGGAGCGCCGCAGGAAAGCCCTGACGAACTTCTCGCCATCCTCCTTGTGAAGCTGGAGCAGGAGATCAGTCAGCTCGTCCTGCTTGGTCGTGATGAACTCTTCAAATTCCTCGAAGGTCATACTTCCTCCATATCGATGGTTTCGAGGGTTCCTTGTGTCAGGCAATCATCCAGTGAGGACACATAAACCCTTCCGCCGTCGACTCCTTGAATGTCGGCTCCGACATCGGCGAAATCTTGATATGCTTTTTCCACGGCTTCCACCGGGGTCAGCTTCCGATCGCTGATGACATCCACGCAGATGTCTGCGGGGAGGCTGACGCGGTGATTGAAAGTGACCTTGGGAATCTCGGCTCCGGTGATCTCATTGAAGAGATTCCTGGTGATACCATCCTCCGACACGGCCTGGAGATCGGTATGGCTCCCATCGACCTCGTAAGTGAGGGATGAGTAGGCCGATTTTCTTTCCTTATCGAAGCTCAGGCGCACAACGATACTGCGCTCCTTGCCGTCGAGTGGCGGCAGGTCGATGGCGGCCTCGTAATCGATGTGCATCGAGTCCTCGTTGATTTTCTGGAAGGGGTGGTTGGTGGTCATGGGGTGAGGAGATTGACTTTCTTCAGGAGGTCGTTGGTCATGTCAGACTGGAGAACCTTGAAGCGTTCTTTCTTCCATTCGCTCACAAATTTCACGAGAGCCTCCCCGAAAGGCACGGCAAAGTCACCGGTGGCGCGAATCACGCGTTTATCGGGGAATTTATGGCTTCCATACCCATGCTCTCCATAACGAATCGCACCTGATTCAAGGCGTTCATGATGTCGGTGACTCGATAGATAATCGATCACGAGATCGGTGAACGCGATGGCCTCTTGATCGGCTTGTTTCTGGGCTTGGTCGTCGATTAGTTTTTGGATTTTGGTGGTTTCTGTGCTCATGAATAAAAGTCCTCGTCGGACGGGGTGGTGGTGTCGGCTGTGTGTGGATGATTAAGGAGGTGCGTCTCGCATTTGTCCCTCAGCTCATAGAGAGCGGAGATAGAGCAACCGGACTTGCTTAGGATCTTCTCCTCGTCGGCAAAGGTCATTTCAGGCTCCAGAACCAGAAAGGCCCTTGCCAATAACCTGACCTCATAGTTGGTGAGTTTCATGAATAGAAGTCCTCGTCGGATGGGGTGGTGGTGGGTACGATGCGGTAGCTGGAAAGATCGGGTTCTATCTCGCGGAAATCTTCCAGTTCCTCCTCGGCTTCCTTGCGGGTCTTGAAGTGCCAGTCCTGGTAGTCCTCGCTGTCGTCATAGGCGACTTTCATATCGCCCCAGCCGTAGGCACCGGCAGTCTGGATCTTGAAGGTCATGGGATGACTCCGATCATTTGGAGGAGAAGCTCGGCCTCCTCGGGCGTGGCTCGGTCGGCGAAGTGGACAGCGCCGCCGGTCTTGAAGTGGCCGTAGATGCCATAGAAGATGGGTCCAACGCGCATGTCTTCGCCGGAATCATCGCCATGGTAGGGTTCGACAAAAGTGCCCCCGCTCGGCTCCTCAAATTCCTGCATCGACTGGATCTCGAAGAAGTCAAAGACCTGGACTTCCGTGGGGGCCTTCTGCTTGTGGAGCGGGTTGGGGTAGGTGTTGAAAAAAGCGGTGGTCATTCTTTGTAGGAGTCGAGGAGTTCAAGGTCCATTTCGTCGGTACATTCTGCGTCGAGCAGGTCGTCCTCGATCTCGCAGTCGCCATCATCAATGAGGGCGCGGGCTTGTTTTTCCGATTTTGCCTGGACGGTGTAAGTCCTTGGCCAGTATCCGGTGCAGAAGGATTTGAAAATGTAGGTTTTCATCATTTCATTTCCCGGCAGAAATCCGTCTCCTGGTCGTAGTTCTCGGGGATGTCGTCATTGAGTACGCTGAACTGCTCGTGGGCAGACTCGATGGCGTCTTCCTCATTCTCAGCCTCGATCGTGAGGCGCTTGCAGATGGTGGCACGGATGCCGACTTCGTAGGTTTTCATGATTTATTGGCGGAGTAAGTGTTCTGCGTTTTCGGTGGGGAAGACAAATGGGGCGAAGCCCAGGCCTAGATTGGCCAGGGCGATCGCCACGGGGAGTGGGAGTGAATAAACCCCGTCATAGCCCGTCACGATGTCCCCTTCGATTTCGAGGGATCCCGAGGCGTGGTATCCACTCAGTTGAGTGGTATCATCGGTGACGACTTCAAAAGCATGGGGCCACCAGATGTCGCCCTTGTAAAAGAGTTCTACCTCATATTTTCCAATTTGATGGATGGAGGTTCCTGGTATGGTTGGATTGATCATGGGAAATTAGTCTTCCTCCTCTTCAAGGGGGCATGGGTCGGCGTAGGTATGTCGTTTCTTTCCATCCTCATCTTCAAGGAGGCACAGGGCGTCATAGACTGATTGGCGGAAATGAGCCGTCCTGTATTCGGATGGACAATCTTCGAGCGCGTTTTCACAGACATTATGTAGGGCTTCTACTAATTCTTTGCGGGTGGGTTTACTCATGATTGGATGGCTATCGATTAAATCCAATGATCTCTATTTCGGCATCGGAAACTAGGATCTGCGTGATGTAACAGCTCTCACCCCAGTCTTTGCGGACTTGAGTTGGGGTCTCTTCAGGGCAATCGTCATAGAGGTGCATCTCAAATGCCTTGGATGCTTGCGTAAGCGTCTTGTTCTCAAACAGGTAGATGCTATCTTCGTCATCTCCCGGTACTCTCCCGATGACGGCTAGATAGGGGTATTTGGTGGGTTTGCTCATGATTGTGTGGCTTGGCGGATGGTGGATTCGACAAGATCATGGAGGCTTCCGCCCTCATCTCCTGCGGCGTCGGTGGCGTCGTAATAGTCGCCCATCGACTCCAGGACGGCCTGCAGGGTCGCGAGCATCGTAGGTGCTGCTGCGATGAGGCGGGCGTTGGCTTGTCTTTCTGGTTCAGTGTTGCTTTTCACCTGAGCCACCTCAGTCCAATAACCACGGCCGAGTTCATCAGTTCGATCGGCATATACGCTCGGAGGAAATCGAGCGCTTTGAGTATCCCCGAGGCTCCAAGGCCCAGGTGTGTGTTGGGTGGTCATGGGTAGATTGCCGCAGCGATTGCGGCGCGGGCTTTGTGCCATGCGTAATGGACTTTGCTATTGCCTACATCTCGATCGGGATGTCCGAAGAGCTGGTCCTCGATCTCCTGTAACGCGGTGATCATTTCCGGTGCTGACGCGATGAGAAGCGCATTGGCTTTTCCTCTCACGGAGTTGGCAAGGTTATCACCCGCCCCGCAGTTCTCTGACTGTGAGTAGATGGAGTAATCGTCGTAGTGGTTTCCGATTTTGGAATACCACCATGGCCCGGGTGTGTGATTGTTGGGGCTCATGACATTAAGGTTCATCGACCCATTCTTGGGTCTCGATGTTTTGCAGGCCCTCGTTGTTCCAATCTCCGTCTGGGCCTGTGATGTCTTTCCAATCTGCTCCGTCGGATTCTTCGACGATCTGGCGGGCTTCTTCGTCGTCCTTCGCCTCAAAAGTGAGCGATAGGGAGGTCACATAACTGGCGAATGCAATGTATTTAGGCATGGTTGCGGAATAAGAAAGGTGAATTCGGCGACATCGCCGCCGATGTGATTGGCATCATTGTTCCAAGAAAAATAGGGTTCACCGCAATCGATGGCTTCCCCTCGGTTGAGACCCTGCTTCTCCAGCCAGGCATCGATCTCCCGCTTCTCGCCCTGCTCGAGGCCGGAGTCGTCTCCGTTGATGAGGTAGCTGGCCCAATAGATGGGCAGCTCGTAGGTGAAAATCTCGCGGCTCATATCAGAATCATACCGCCCTCATATCCGAGGTGTGCAGTAACGCCTCTCCGATCTTTCGGAGAATAATGTTGAGGTTCTCGCCGAGGGATTCCTGTAGTTTTCGGTCAACAAACTCGCCGCTCTCCGCATTCAGGATGTTCCTGACTTCCTCTTCATTCGGGATGTCGTTCTCTCGGATGTAATCGCTGATCGCGTCGTCGAAGTCGTAGTAGTCTATGATGTCTTTGACCTTGGACTCGATTTCGTCAGAGAAATCAGCCTCGGACACGGCTTGGTTGACCTTGTCCTCCAGATCGCTCTGATCGACCTTGCTTTCCTCCAGCCTCTCGACTCGGGCCTCGAACTCACGGAACTCCTCGCCGGTGACATACTCCCCATTGAGAGGATCCGGCATCTTGGCAAGGTGCTCTTTAATTCTTTCATCGATGCGTGGAATCATCGCCTCCATAAGGCAGTTGCAGATGGCGTTAAGAAAATCGGGATTATTACTCATGGGTTTTGGTGTGATTGCTGGTGCTCATATCAGAATGAAAATCAGGTAGATCATAACGAAGAGGCCGACGGCCCCGATGATGTCCTCGATCATGGAGCACATGGGGCCTCCTTCTCGGGACGATCCTTGATCCAGCCCTCATTCTCGGGACACCATATGGTCACTTGCTCATAGAGATCCTCTTCAAAATCTTCCTGCTCGTGTTCCTCCTGGAGGAGCTTGGCCTCGAGTAAGGTGCCGAGCTGATTGTGATCCCACTCGCGGACGGGCATCTGCCACTCGGGATCATCGAGATCATCGGCGTAGAAGCTGACGAAGCCTGAGCGACTGGAGTGATTGGTGCGGATCGTCTCGCGCAGGATCTTATCATCCATCTCGGCGGCGATCTTCTCGATGGCATCCACAGGGATGCGGACGAAGAGGCGATCGGTCGTGAAGTTGTATTCACGGGGGCTGACCATCTCATCGAACTCCATTGGGATGTCGGTCTCCTTGGAGAAGGCCTCGACCCATGCCTTGGCGATGGCGCCAGTGGCTAGCTTCCAGGAGTAGCGATCCATGATTTGGTCATAGGTCTCGCTGGTCTCCTCCATCTCCATCTCGATGGTGCGAACCATGAGATCGTCGAGGATGGATTCGTAGAATCCCGGGAACCACGGCAGGGCCGCGGAAAGGGTATCTGTTTGGGTTTCGGTGGTGCTCATGTGGTGAAAAAGTTGGGCCGGGTGTAGCCCTCCACGATCCGACGGGCGACCTCGCGGAGGTTTTTTGGATCCCAGCCTGTGGCGAGGTTGGGGAGGGCTTCCTTCTCGTCGGCTTCCTTGAGTAAGGCGTCAATGACGGGCTGGGCATCCTCCAGAGTCGGGAGTCGGAACTTCGACCCGCAGGATCCGCATTTACAGACCAGCACAAGCTGATCGCCGATGAGTCGCTGCTGGACGATGTGGAGCTTTCCGGCGTAGCCGTTGTATCCAAACTTCAGTCCACTCTCGCGTCCCTCCTTGCTCTCCGGGCAGGGGAGTGAGACCAGGATCCCGCGTTGGCTGCGGAACTGGATCGCTGAATGATCGAACTCCTCGGGGAGATCCGCACCGCGCACGGGGAGCGAGGCGTCGTAATCGTCGAAGTCGCCTGGGGCGATCTTGTCCTCCCACGGGAAGGGGAAGCGGAAGCGGATGTTGGAGGCGATGCCTAGAAGGCTCGTGTCGTAGTTTCCTGGCTTGGGCTCGATCAGGTTCACCTGATCGGCGCGGAGGTAATACATCTCCTCCATGGTGCCGATCTTAATCGTCGCCCTGTCTGATTTTCTGGTGGCGTATTCTCCCATATTAGGTGGTTGGTTAGATGTTGCAGCAGAGTTGAGTTTCCAGCTCGGCTTGGCGA
This sequence comes from Verrucomicrobiia bacterium, assembly GCA_040380225.1. GTDB lineage: Bacteria > Verrucomicrobiota > Verrucomicrobiia > Chthoniobacterales > UBA6821 > UBA6821. Next base: position 33,714 of record JBEIJN010000020.1, read on the forward strand.
TTTAGGTGGCGGTCGATGGTGCGCTTGAACTCGTCGACGGCATAATCGTGATCGCCTTTCTCGTCTGGGAAGAATCCCCAACAGGAGTCGATCTCCTCGCCCTCCTCATCCTCAGCGATCACGCCGACGACATCGCCGGTCAGATAGGCGTCGTATTCAGCGACTTCACCTACGAGGATCTTGTCGGCCCAGGATTGGGCAGTGTGACCGTCGGGGAACTTCGAGTTCCATTCCTCGTGCATCCGCTTCAGAGGGACATAGATAAATCCCACCTGTCCGCTATCCCACGGACACGAGAAGGATCCCGTGCTGATGGTGATGCCGGAATGATCGTAGAGATAGAGTGGCTTGATGACGAAATGCTCGGCGAGGACACGTTCGCGCTCCTTAGAGAGGCGACGATTGATCCGTTGGCAGGCTCGGCTGCTTCCGCGCCTGATCGCCTCATCATACAGATCGTTGAGCTTGTAAAATCCCGCGTCCACCTCGGCGGCCATCCGGCAGAGATACTCACCGGCGTCCTCTTTGGGCTGCTCATCGCCGAGGTTGTATCGGCCATGCCAGCAGACCATCTTTCCCAGATGGTCGAATTCCTTGCGGGGATTGATCGGGTCATCGTCGGAGACGATGTGGATCGTGCATCCGCGATACTCGATGGTGTCGATGGTGTGGTTCATGGTCAGTCGGTTTGGAGTGCGTAGGATTCGTCAAATTCTGGTTCGGGCAGGTCGTGATAAGAGGCCGCGCAGCTTGCGCTGCAGAAGTAGTCCCTCCGTTTTTCGGCGGGTTGGAAGTCCGTCCCGCACCACTTGCATTCCTGGGTGGTGAAGAGATGGCCGTCGGGACATCCCCGCTCGTGACAGATGACCCCTTGGATCACCATCAGCTCACAGGATGGGCAGTTCATGAGACAATCATCTTCCCGACGCAGTTGCCGTTGTGGTCGCGCACGGGATAGTAGAGTTCATCTTGCGGGCCATTCGCTGACTTCGATGGGGCGTGACTGCGGTCTGCTATCTGAAACGCCAATTCCTGAAGAATTCGGCAGGCCTCATATCCGAAGTTAGGAAAGTCAAAAGCTGCGTTCTCGGTCTCGATGGTGATGGTGATCATAGGTTAGGCTTGATGTAGCGGTAGAATTCCCGTTCGAGGGCCTCCACCAGTTCCGTTCGGCCTCGGGCCTTGTTGGTCGTGATGGCTTGGCGTTGGTTCTTTTCCCATTCCTTGAAGGAGGAAAATCCCCGTGCCGATCGGACTCGATCGGCCTCCTCGCGGGAGGCCGGGATGGTGAATTGTGCGGTCATTCCTCGGTATAGCCGTCGAACCAGACGGTATTCCCGCCATTGATGATTTCGTCGGCGGCCGTTTTACCCGAGCACGTACGCGAGGAGGTCTCGGGATCGGCGCAATGTTCCTGGGCCTCTTCGAGGGTCAGGCCGGTTTGGATGACGCGGTTCCCTCCGTCGAAGGAGTAGCGGATGATTTGGTAGGTTGGCATTGTGTTAGGGGTGGGCATGAAAGAGGATCGGCTTTTTGACGCCGATCACCTTGGCGATGGCAAAGAGGGCCTCCACGATTGCGCTTTCCCCGCGTCCGTCGATCGGACGGCTCAGGGAGAATCCCGCTCGCTCGATTGCCTCCTGGGCGGCGGCACTGGGGCGGTGATAGCCGCCACCACCGGCCGAGCCCGATCCGCTCGACCATCCCCAAGGCTCCTTGGAGACCCAGATGCAGGCGTAGTTCTTGTTTCCCGTGCCGTAGAGTCGGCAGTCGATGACGGCGGAGGCTTCCTGGCCTCCATCTTGGCGTTCCCACGTTCGGTCGGGATCAATGATCGAGTAGGACTCGAAGTGGCACTTGCCCTCCTTGCGGTGGGAGTTGCCATTGACCCCTTTGACCTTGGTGAGATCAAAGGTTGCGGTGATGGGTTCAGTCATGGGGTGGAGGTGCGGATTTCAAGGAACGGGATGCAGTCGACTTCCAGGAGGGCACTATCGGGGCTGCAACTGGCGTCCTGAATGTCGCTCACTCGGGCGCGGGGGTAATAGTTCACCTTGAAGACTTCCCAGCGCCCGCGCGCCGCCTCCAGGACACCGGCGGCATCGACATTTCGGGCGATATGCCACGCATTGTTGCAGTCGAATCCTTCGCGGATATTCCCCCATAGCTCGTAGGCGATCACGTCGAAGCGGTCGCCCTCGGGCAGGAGGGATTCGATTTTCTGTTCTAAGGTCATCGGGAGCGCTGGGCCTTTACCCTGGCCACAACAAGGATGGCGTCATTGATTGGCGCCACGGGGCCGTTGTATTCATCTTTTCCCCAGAGGGTCAGGATGGGTTCGATCACCGAGAGCAACTCATTGCATTGCTCCTCGGCGACATCGCGCTCCCTGGCGATGTGATGGTATCGGTCGCAGAAAACCCTTCGGTATTCCATGAGCAGACGCCGTTCGTCGGATGGTAAGTCGATGAGGGTTTGATCGGTCATAGGGATTTCAGTTCGGCCTTAAATTCCGCGCGGGCCTCGCGCTTGGTGTAGAAGTAGTAAATCTTTCGGATGAGTCTGCCCGCATGGATTGCGGAGCACTCCCAGGCCCCTGAGGGGAACAGCTTGGTGATGGTGATGGGTGTCATAGGTTGCAAAAACTGCGGACGGCGTAGGCCGTCCAAAAAAAAATCCCCGAGCAGGGGTTGAGGAGAGGGCGCGTGCCGGTGACTTGGGGCTTATCGGCCTCCCCCTGCCGGGGTTTCCTGGGGGAAATCTGTTAGGCGAAAATGCCTTCCCGCCTCATCATGAGCGCCGCGTGTGCCCGCTCGATTCCCTCGCGCACGGCGGAGGAGCGGTCGGGCTGGCGGGATTTCTTGGCAAGGCGGGCTAGGTATCTCCTGGCGCGTCTCGCCTGATCCTCCCGCGCATCGTCGCGGTGTCCCCATGGGGCGGCCTCTTCAGGTGCCCAGTCCTCGAGGGTGCGTTGAGGTTGCTGGAGTTTCGGATGGTCTTGAATCTTCATAAAAAAAGGTTGGATGGAGTGATCTGTTCACAAAAAAGGCGGGAGGGGATTTCTCCCCTCCCGCCTTTCTGGGGCCTATGAATCAGGAAAGAGCCGTCATTGATTCTTTCAACTCTTCAGCAAGGGAAGAGGGGGAGTCGGAAAGGTATGAGCGAAAGCGGGCAAATGCCTTTTGACGTGCTTTGTCATGTTCGCTCCCGTTTTCCCATTGCCTAGGTTTCAAAGCACCTCCCGCGTTAAGTGAAGCGGAAAGGTGCCTTATGATGGAAAGGGCACTTTTGAGATTTTGCTTTTTCTGGCGTGAACTATCACGGGAGAAAGCGGAAAATGCCCTTTTGCGTAAAATGCGGATTTTATCGGAAAGGGCGATTCTCTCCCGCTCCCGTTCCTCTTCGCTGGCATGAGGCATTGCAAGGGCACTAGGGCGAAAAATGGCAAGGTCATCTATTGACTCCCGCTTTGAGCCGTCATGATTCCCCCCGTTCATCTTTAGAAGATCACGGCACGCCCTGAAGATTAAGGAAATGCCCTGCACTTCTTGAAGTTCTCCCCCTTCCTTTTTTGTGAAAAAGTAAACTGTTTGCGGGTCAATTCCCATTGACAGCATTGCAAAAACTTCTTGAGCAACGTCCTGGCGATCCTGCAGGGAAAGAGGGCGGTGCGGCTTCATGGTAAGGGATTTTTCCCGTGTAAGCTTGGATTGACCCGCCTTGCATTCCTTCACCCGTGCAAGCCAAGCTTTGGGAGAATCGGGATTCTCGAGCCGGTGACAGATTGCCATTGCAAGGCGTGACGCATCGGGGGAGGGGGAGGAAAGCCGTCTTTCCCCCCGCCTAATCTTCACGGGGGAAAATGCTCCTTTGAACGTCTTTTCTTTTGCTGAATCAAAGAAAATCGGCAGCGCGTTTTCTTGGATTTCTTGGATTTCTTTAGTGTCTTTCATAGGGCTTTAATATCGGATTTTTTAGAGGAAAAAGAAAGTGAAAAATCACTTTTATCTTCCCACTATTAAGGGAAAACGTGGCGACATCTTCACCCGTTTCCCTTTCCACAATTAGGGGAAAAAATGGCGACATCTTCACCCCCCAGGAAATCCGCAAACATACATAGTTATGTATAACTAAATATCCACCCGCTAAAAAAAATGGGTGTGCCTCCTAACCATCCGGCATTTTTGCGTTTAAGCAAAAACCTAATATGGGATTTCTGGTAAAGGAAAAATCCAAAGGCTGAAGGCTTAACCAGGAGCGAGGATTCCTGGCGGCTTGTCGTTCACGGATGCCGTCCGCATGAACGACAAGCCTCCTTGTCCGTCCGGGATTCACGTCAAAGTTGACCGGCCGCAAAGTGGTCATGGCATCAAGCGAATGGATGGAAATTTACCGGGCCTACACCCCGGAGGAGATCGAGAACGAGATCACCAACCTGAAGAGGGAGGCGACCCTCTACACCCAGCAGACCTCCGGTGAGAAGAGCTACACCAAGGAACTCCGCCTCGTTCAGGACCGTCTCCAGGCCGCCATCCGCGTCCGCAATGAGCGCACCATCGGGGCGCGCCGTCCCTCGGTGGCCATGCCCGACTTCTCCAACTTCGGCCCCGGCATCTGACTTTCATGAACCTACTGGAACGTACCATCGCCTCCATCGCGCCTGAGCGGGCGCTTAACCGAGCCTTCGCCCGCGAGCGCCTGAAGCATTTCTCCCACGATGCCGCGAGTCCCGGCCGTCGGCGCTCCGGGTCGGGGGGGCGGATGAAGAACGCCTCCTCGGAGAGTTGGCGCATGGGGCGCGACCGCATCACCCTGCTCTGGGATGCGCGCGACCTGCACCGCAACTTCGGGATCCTCCAGGGGATGGTCTCACGCATCGTCCAGTACGCCACCGACGACATTCTCTACATCGCCTCCACCGGGGATAAGGTGGCTGACGGCGAGTATCAGGCCTACATGCGCGAATGGGGTGAGCGGTGCGACGTGACCGGCCGCCATCAGCTTGGGGCTCTGCTGCGGATGGCTCAGACAGCCTCGCTCGTGGATGGAGACCACGGATGGAACATGGTCGATGTCGAGGAGAATGGAGACTGGCAGATCCGCATCCAGCCGATCGAGGCCGACCGCATCGGCAATGTGCTCAATCCCTCCGACTCCGGGAATCCCCAGTGCATCGGCGGGGTCAATATCGACGAGGTGGGCCGCGTCCTCTCCTACTCCATCTACAAGCGCGACCGCATCACCTCCAACGTCACCTTCGAGCATGATGTTCCGGCCGAGTGTTTCCTGCACATCTTTGACCCCTGGAGGGTGGACCAATACCGCGGCGTGACCGCCCTCGCCGCTGCCCTGGCTCCTGCGCGCGACCTCTATGAGATCGCCGATGCCGAGATGATGGCCGCCAAGTGGCAGGTAGGCCACGCAGGCATGATCTACACGGACGATCCCTACAAGCCTGGGTCGGATTCCGCCTGGAATACCACCGATGCCTCCCCGCGATCCGAATCCGGGGGGGGTGCCTCTGAGATCCAGATGCAGGCCGGGAAAGTGCTTCGCCTCACCTCGGGTGAGAAGGTCCAGTTCGCCCCCGGGGCCATGCGCCCCAGCGGTGCCTTCATGGCACTCTACTCCGCCACCGTCCGGGCTATCTGCCAGCCGCTTAATATGCCCTACGGATTCCTCTACGACATGAGCGCCCTCTCCGGCCACACCGGCCGAGTTGAGATCGCCCAGGCTACCCGAGCCATCGCCCGCCTGCAGAAGCTACTCGTCGCCCAGGCACTCAATCCCGTCCGCGACCGAGTGCTCTCCCGCGCCATCTCCACGGGCCAGCTTCCCTTCCACCCTAACTGGAGGAGTGGGCGCTGGGGATTCGGCGCCACCCTCACCGGTGACTACGGCAACGATGTGAATGCCAAGCTCGCCCTGCTCAATGCGGGAGTCATCACCGTCAGCGACCTTATCAGCGACAACGGGGGAAACTTCGAGGATGTCGCCCGGCGTGCCGCAAGCGAAGTGAAGTTCTACCAGGGACTCGCTGCCGAGACCCAGGTGCCGATCGAGCTGATCACCGCCCGCCTGACCAATCCGACCCAGACGCTCGCCGCCATCAACACCCCGCCTCCCCAGCCCCCGCAGGGACTCGTGCCGCAGGGCGAGGACACCAAGCCGCTGCTTGAAGTCCTTAAGCAGGCCGGTGAGGGAACCATGGATCGCAAGAGCGCGATTGCCACACTCGTCACCCTCTACGGCATCACGCCGCAGGATGCCGAGCTGATGGTGCCGCGTCCGGCGCCCCGTCCCGAGGCCTCCACGCCGCCGAAGAACCCTCAGCCTGAATCTGAAGAATGAGTGCGTCATCTCTTGAGCATGTCTTGGAGGCTCTGGGCCGATTGAAAGAATTTGCAGGGCTAAGGCCCGATGGGTATTCTTTTCCCGCGGTTACTGATAAAGTCCGCCCCAATTCCCTTGCCTCCCATGAACACTCCTCCAGCATCCGATCCAAGCTCAGAGATGCAGCCAAAGCCAACAACGTCCCCCTCTCCGTCCCCGTCGGAAGCAATGCCAAGGACTACGGAAGTAGCCAGTCTCGATTGTGGAACGGAGGCCTCATCAGGCTCCCCTCGGTCGAAAGAATTCAATCGAAGCCGGATCTCTATCGAGGATATGAAGGGCTGCGAACTGGAGTATTACGAGCCGGACAGCAAGACGGCCATCAAGTCCCTGATGGAGTTGATCAAATCCGCCGTGGGCTTCGCAGGCACGAGATAGTCCACAGCCTCCTTCAGCAGCGGCGAGGAGGTCCTCCCGATACGGTGGCCAAGTTGGCCGGTGAAGAGTTCACGGCCTATCGCAAGCAGCTTTTTGGAAAGAAGTCCCCCGTCAAGGGGCTGCCTCTCGGAACGCGCCTTCGGAAAATCATCGATGGAACGATCGAAAGCACCAAGAGAGGAAAGAAAACCCTCGGGATCACCAAATGGTTTGAAGAGTTGACCGCTTGGGAAAAAGGAATGAAGCAGTTTGAGAAGCCCTTTCATGGATACAACTCCAAGCGCCATGCCCGTTCCGGAGGGCTCAATGATTCCTTTAGGGAAAAATACAACCGCGAGAATGGATCGAACCTGAAGCGGCCGGTCACCGCGAAGCCTTCCGAACTCAAGCCGGGAAGCAAGTCGGCCAAGCGGCGCGAATCCTTCTGTGCCCGCATGAGCGGCGTCCAGGGTCCGACTTCCAAGGATGGCAAGCTCACCCCCAAGGGAGCTGCCCTCAAGCGCTGGAACTGCTCCGCAATTATGAACAAAGTGAAGGAATTTTCCCAGACCCCCGAAGAGGAGCGTCATGAACTTCTCAAGACCGGCATTCTCTCCGCAGGCCTAGCCGGTGGACTCGCTCTGGCGGGTCGTGGATTGCGTGGCACTGTAGGTGCCGCCGAGAGGGCATCGATCCAACGCTCCACCGCCAACAAGATCGCCTCAGCTCGCCGCAACGCACGCGTCGCCGGTGAAGCCCGCGCCGCGGAATCGGCCAAGGCAGCCAAGGTGGAGGCCAAGGCTCGCTACAAGGCAGGCAATGCCTCCTTCCAGAATCTTAGCAAGGACCCCAACCTCACCAAGGGTGAGAAGGCTGCCGTCAAGCGGACACACTCCATCTGGAAGGCAGTCAATCCTGGTAAAGAGTTTTCTTCTGTTGCTCGCGAGCGTTCCGGCTCTGAGAAGCTACGTGATGGGGCCATTGGTGCCGGGGCGCTCGCTGCTGGGGGAGGCATCCTCCATGCCGGTCTGAAAGTCGGCAAAGCTGCCGATGAAGTCTCCCCGACCGCCCGCGCCATTCGCTCAGTTCTGGCCCATGGGGAACAGGCTGCCGGGAATTTCCGCAAGGGTTGGATCGGTCGCGTCCTGCGCCTCTCGGCAAAGAATCCCACCATGAAGCGCTTCGCGCTGAAGACCGATGAGGATGGAGTCCCCCTGACCGGGAAGACCGCCCATGACCGCTTCGTGAAGACCATCCGCGAGGGTGACCTCGATCGGCGCGACCGCAATATCAACAACGCGGCTGGGGCCGGTGCCGCGGCTGGATGGCTGACCCACCGCAAGGGAGCCACGCTGAATCAGCGCCTCGGGCGCCTCGGCCTTGGTGCCGCCGCCGGGATGGGGGGCGTGCTGGCTGTCCGGGCCGCCACCGACAAGCACCGCGACATCTACGGGGATCGCCCTCGCTGGGCCAAGAGAGCCGAGGCACTCCCGACCATCGCCGGAGTGGGTGCCGCCGGAGCGATCCTGGCTAAGAAGGCCAAGCTATTTGCCTCCCGCCCTTCTGAGAATCCTGGACACCAGGTGATCAAGGCGGGGCTCTCCGGGGCCGCATCCGGAGCCCTGCTCGGCGGGGGAACTGCTCTACTGACCCGAGGGAAATCCCTCAAATCCGCCCTGCAAGCAGCAGGGATCGGTGCCAGTGCCATGGGTGCACTGGCTGGTGGCGGGACTGCGATCGGAAACAAGGTGCTCGGCAATGCCGACGCCAATGACAAGGCGGCCTTTACCAAGCGCGCAGCCGTGGGCGGTGCCCTTGCCGGGGCCGCCCTCGGTGGCGCGGGTGCTGTTGCCCTGAAGAAGGGCCTGCTCGGATCCAGGGTTTCCTCGGCATTTGCCAAGGGGGCCAAGACCTGGCGGCCGCTCCATGCCATCCAGACCTCCAGCGCTCCGACTGCCGCCGCGATCGGTGCCGGTGCCGGTTCACTCTACGGAGCCCATCAGGGAGCCGATGAGGGGATGATGGTCGATGCCATCAACAACTCTAAGCTGGCCTCCTTCGGCCAGAATCCCAACAAGAAGAACCTTTCCGCTAAGATCCGAGGCCTGATCAAGGAATTCGGATACTCCTCCCAGCTTCGGGAGAAGGATTCCCAGCGCTATGTGAGCCCGACCCGTGCCGCCCTGGGCCTCCATGGCGATGTGGTTGATGCCTCGGGCCAGGCAGCTTCTCTAGCAGGCATCCAGACGGCCCGCGGATTCTACAACAAGGCCAAGGGAGTCCACCGATGGGGTGGTCGTGGCACGGGTCTCCTGCGTGATGCTGGAGATGTGATGGCTGGCAAGCCGCGCCGCACCGACCAGGCTGGTCGCCCCCAGAAGCGTGAATGGGAGAAGGCTTGGTTCCACCGCACGGCCGGAACTGCCGCTACGGCCGCCGCGATGCTCGGTGGCGCCGCCCTGGCGACCAAAACAAAATTCGGCCAACAGCACATCATGCCCCAGATCAAGAAGGTCGATGCCACCACGCGCAAGCATGGGGTCAGCCTTTTCTCCGCCAAGTTGCGCCGCACACTCAAGCAATTCGACCTCGATGCCGCCCTCGCAGGTTGGGATGTGCGTGATCCGCGTGGCAAGAGCGCTCGGGTCTTTGCCCCCGGTAGCCGTCCCCGTTTCCGTCGCCAGAAAGAATGGCATGAGAAGAAGGAGAACCGCGAGGCCCTGCTTAAGGGAGCCATCGTCGGGACTGGACTGATCGGGGCAGCAGGTGGCATTGCCGCCAGCCGCAAGATTGCCGGTCTTCCCATGATCCCCAAGATCGCCAAGGTGGTGAAGCACCCCTATCCGGTCGCTCGCCCTGGTGAGAAGCCGAGCAAATTTGCCAACTTCGTCCCCATCGCGCATCGTGGCGGCAATATCGATGAGTTCCCGATCAAGTTCCGGCCCTCGGGTGCTGCCTGATCCATGGTCCCGGCAAAGGCTTCCAAGCCCCGCGAGATCAAGTACGAGCTGTCGCTTGCTGTCTGGATCCCAGGGGTGAAGCTCCCTTTCCGCCTGCGATCTACCACTTCGGACGCAAAACTCCTCCAGGCTCGCGTTCGGAAATTCCGGCGCGAGGTGGCAGTTGTTGCAAAAAGCACTCAGCGGTAGGTGAGTTGACATGGGGGCGGTGGGTGAACCTTTCTACCCATGACTCCTCTCTCCCGCCTCCGCGAACTCTCCGCCCGCTCCACCCAGATCAAGGAACTGGCCACCAAGGAAAAAGAATCCCCCACGGTTGCTCCAGTGACCAGGGGCGCCATTCAGGGGGCTCTTGCTGGATATGGTCTTGCTGGGCTTGGTGCAGGGGCTCTTTTTGGAGGCGCCACGCTGGCAACGGGGAAACTTGCACCACGTTCCCTCGTCAAAAGCCTGAAACCCATCCGAGCCACCATGAAGGCTTCCGGAATCCCTAACAATACACCCTCAGTCGCGGCGGCAATGGGGTTGGCGCGTGGCCATCATGTTGGAAAAAATGGCGCCCTGATCGGAGGCATTGGCGGTGCCTTAGCCGGATCGAGAGTCAAGGGGCGCGATGAGGAGCGTTTCAAAAACAAGGAATTCGGTCTCCTGACCAAGAACGAGGCCGCCTATGACAAGGATGGTCACTTCACCGGTGTCGAGAATCACTACAATGGACCCGGCATCGCCGAAGCAGCCGGTGGCGCCGCACTCGTCGGCGCGGGACTCGGCGCGGGTCATGTCGGCCTCATGAAGAAATACGGCACCGAGACCCTTCGGCGCGAGAAGGGCCGCTTCATCAGCCCCAAGCAGGTTCAAGTTCCCGTCGGTCAGGCTTACAGGAAAGCAGGGAGCGACGTGCTGGCTAAGATCCGCTCACTGGCTGGCAAGCGCTTCTCGGCTGAAGACCGCCTGAAGGAGCTGGCCCGGGGGGATTATGCGATTCCTGCCATGAAGTCCATTCTCAAGGCCTCCAAGGAAGCTCCCCTGCACCTCAACGGGGTGGAGGGAGCTGCTGTTCCGGCTCTGCGTGGAAACGTCCATCAGGTTCGCCGTGCTCTGAACCGCTTCTGGGGTGAGAACTCGACGGCCAAGGAAGCAGCCCTTAAAACCAAGGGAATACGGTCCTGGGCCGCCGGAGAAATCCGTGGGGAGCGAAGCCTTCCGAAGGATCTTCGCGCCTGGGCTCCCGCACCATCCTATAAGGTCAAAGGAAACACACTCTCCGCCAAGGACCGCCTGCGTGAACTCTCTGCCGCCTCCTCCGCGCTCAAGTCCTTTGATGACAAGCTAGATGAGAACGGCCATCCCATCATGGGTGCGGCTGCCGGTGCCGGGCTCGGTGCCGGGGCTGCGCTTGGCCATCAGGCGGTGATGCGCAAGTACGCTCCCGGAGCCTCCGGATTTGCAGGGATCAAGCAGGGCTACGGTGCTGCTGCCAATGATTTCAAGGGTGGATTCTCCAAGGGATTCAACCCTCCCTCCACCAGTGCCGGAGCTGGATCCGTCGCCACTGCCGCCACCAACTCCCCGCTCTCCGCCGATGGCGCCAAGCTCGGTGGAGCGGCCAAGGCTGGCGAGGAGGCCTCCGTTCTCACCCGCGCCGGATCCAAGGCAGGCAGGTTAGGTGCTGTCATCCGTGGATTCCTCTCCCGCCTCCGCTAACGGATGAATCAGGAATTGCTTGCCAGGCCGTTGCTTCGCATCCGTTGCTTCAGGAACTCAGGAAAAGAATCCACGACGGCATTTTCAGGTTTCAGGTTTCAGCTTTCATCCTTTGCCTCCCTCTTATGAACCTTCTTCCCCGTCTTCGCGAGCTATCGGCCCGCTCCTCGCGCCTGAGGGAGTTTGATTCCCGCCCTCGCAATGCCAACGGCCAGTATGAGCCCAATATCGAGAGTGGACTGACGCCTGATGCCATGCATGCGGCCTACGGCACCCAGGATCCTGCCCAGAATGTCGCAGCCATCGATGAGCGTGTCGGGGGAGGGGAGAGTCAGCTCTCCCGCAAGATCCGCTCCTACCGCACCAAGGGGATCAAGGCCCCGGTCGGTGAGGAAGCTCCCGGCGGCGGAGTGGGAAGCGCTGGAGCGACCCTGTGATCCATTCTGCTTGGTAAAGGCCCGCTGGTGTTGACACCTCCCGCAAGGGGGCATGAAGCAGCATCTTTTCGACAATGGTTTGGGACTCTCCGGGGTCCAGGTGGATCGTGGCAATGGCATCATCCGCGGCGTCTCAGTCATCACGGCTGGCATCACCGCCCGAGGGCATGACCTGGAGGTGGACATGACCACGCTTCGCCAGATCAAGGAGTGTGGCGAGAAAATGGGAACCGTCCCCACCAAGTGGAATCACAAGACCGGTGCCGATGCGGTCAATGGCTACCTCAAGAACTTCCACATCGAAGGCAATCAGCTACGCGCAGACTGGCATCTGCTCAAGAGCCACTCCCAGTACGACCAGGCCCTGGAGCTTGCCGAGCGCATGCCCAAGAACGTGGGGCTCTCGGCAGCCTTCCTGGGAGATGACGAGCCGATTGAGAAGGAGGGCCGCAAGCTCATGGCGGCCCGGTGTGATTCGCTTATTTCCGTCGATTTGGTCGCCACGCCCGCAGCCAATCCCTCGGGCCTCCTGCAGGCCAAATTGCCCGAGTTAGTTGACGAGCGGGTAAATGACGAAACCTCTATGGACACCAACGACACATCCAACAACGCGCCGGAAATCACCCTGAATGATCTCATGGCCGCGATCACAGGACTCCAAGAGACGGTCGCTGCCCAGGGCCAGCAGATCGCCGCAATCCAGGAGGCTTCCGATGAGGAAGGCCCCTCCCTCGAGGAGATCATCTCCCTGAGCGAAGAGCAGATCGCTGATCTGGTCGCCTCCGGTGAGATCACCGAGGAGGATGCCGCTGGCATCTCCGCCCTCCAGGCCGAATACGCCGCCGGAGAAGGCGAGGAAGAAGGATCCACCGAGGGTGCTCCCGCCGAGACTGAGGCTGCCCCCGCAGGTGCTGAGGCCGGAACCGCGCTTTCCGCTCTGACCCGCGAGGTCCGCATGCTCCAGGCCCGTCTCTCCCGCGAGGACGCCGCCGCTGAAGCCGCCGAGGTGGCCCACCACTTCGAGACCATCGAAGGGAACCTCAAGGCCTTCAGCGACGAGAACACTTCCCTCAAGGAGCAGGTCGCTTCGCTCAAGTCCCGGAACGAGGTTCTCCTCCACTCCATCAAGACCGGCACGCGTGTCCTCTCCTTCTCCGCAGACGGCACCATCTCGCCCGTCACTTCCAAGGACGGCAAGGTCCACGATTTCGAGCAGAAGGTCTCCGAGATCGAGAAGAGCGGGAAGTCCCGCGCCAAGGCCTTCGAGTCGGTCATCAAGACCAACCCCGAGCTTCACCGCGACTGGCTCGAATCCCAGCGCGCCTAATCACCCACAACCCAAGGAACCCACTAGCATGAACTTCAACAATGTTGTCAGCGGCATCGCCGCCTCCAACCTCGGCGGCCAGGAATACAAGGCCGTCAAGATCACCTCCTCGGGCATCGCCCTTGCGGGAGCCACCGACACCGCAGTCGGTGTCCTCGTCACCGGAGCCGCCGCCGGAAAGGCCGTCGATGTCTTCCTCAAGCGCAGCGGTCTCCATGAGATCGTCCTCGGCAGCGACGCAGCAATCGCCAGCGGCGACGAGCTGGAGCAGGCCGCAGGCGGAGCCTTCGTCAAGAAAACCACCGGCATTGCAGCCGCTATCGCCTGGGATGCCGCTCCTGCCGGTTCCTCCGGCGGACGCATCCATGTCGTGCTCCTCTAATCCAACCCTCAACTGACACACGACCATGTATAACACTACCGACGCAGTTCCCCGCATCGACCTCTCGACCGTCCTCATGGAGGCCGTTCACCAGGACGAGCAATTCATCGGACAGCTTGTGCTGCCCGTCAACGAGAGCGAGATGGAGTATGGGCGCTATCCCAAGTTCCGCATCGCCTCCGGCGGCCTCCTTCGCAAGCAGAGCCAGAAGCGCAACCAGTCCGGCACCTACAACGAAAGCAACATCAGCTTCGAGTGGGACAACTACCAGACCGAGGAGTACGGTCACGAGGAGCGCATCGACGACGTGATCAAGAAGCGGATGAAGAACTTCTTCGACGCAGAGGTGATCACCGCCAAGGATTGCATGCGCAAGGTCATGCTCGACTACGAGGTTCAGGTTGCCAAAACGGCGCTCGACCCCGACACCTTCAACGTGGGTAATCCCGCGGCGACCTACTCGGACGCCAATCTGGACACCATGGACGTGCCAGCCGACCTCAACGCCGCCATCGAGGCGATGAACAACGTCGGCGAGCAGCCCAACACGCTCATCCTCTCCCTGCACCTCTGGAACCTCATCAAGAGGAGCCGCAGGCTGCAGACCTACCTCTATGGCTTCCTCAACACGACCCAGGGTGGATCCAATATCACCACCCAGGCCGTCGCCGAAGCCTTCAACATCGGCCAGATCATCATTGCCCGCAAGACGGTCGATGTCTCTGTGGCCGGTAAGGCTCCCAACATCCAGCCCGTGTGGGGCAACAGCTACATGCTGCTCGCCGACATCCAGGGCGGAGACTTCAAGGCAGGTGGTATCGGCCGCACCATGATATGGGACGCCGACAGCGAGGGCGGTCTCTTCACCACCGACACCTACCGCGATGAGAAGCGCCGCGGCGACATCGTTCGCGTCCGCTCCAACCGCGTCGAGAAGATCATCAACCCGAACGCGGGTTACTTGATCGCCACGACCCAGGACTAATCAACCACGACCGAGGCTCGGTAACCCAGGGGTGGGGGACCGGGCCTCATCGCGGTCAACATTCATAGCGGGATGGAGCAGCCCGGAAGCTCGTCAGGCCCATAACCTGAAGGTCGTAGGTTCAAATCCTACTCCCGCAACCAATTCCTCCAGGGGAGTCCAACTCCCCAGCCCGAAACCCCTCCGCCCGGAGCTGCCCTCCCGGACGGAGGGGTTTCTCTTTTTGCCGGGTAAGAGGAGTTGACCCGCCACCAATGGACAATGAGCAGCTTTGACGACGCTATGGAGATTGCCGACACGGCCCTTTTTGCCGAAATGGATTCCCCTGTCCTTCTGGAAGGCCGATCCGTCCGCGCCATTATCTCTCCGATGAGCGGTTACACCACCGAGAGCGACGGCAATGGTGGGTTCTCCCGAGTCGAGGGGGCCAAGATCGAAGTCCTCTCAAGCGACATGGCCGTCGCCCAGGATTGGTCGGGGCCGCGTGTCGGCATGCTGGTCGCTGTCCCGACGACACCTCCCCAGCACTACCGCGTCACGGGGATCCGCAATAACGGCTTCACCACCACACTCACCTGCGGCTCGACATCCGGAACCGCTCCACGCGCTCAATTCTAATATGAATGTCCGTACCCTGATCGAAGTCGAGATCGCATCCGCTCTCTCTGCAAGCGGGGCGATTGATTGCCCAGCCCTGCCAGGGGCGGCAGATGGGGTCAGGCCGGATCGCTATGTCTCCGTCGTGGCCACGGAAGCAGAGCATCGTGGGTGCGCTCATCTGGTGACCCTGGAGTTCCGCATCGTGGCCCCTGCGGCCGAGGCGGTTGACCGCATCAGGGAGACAAGTGATGCCGTTTATCTCTGGGCGACGGGCGAGGATTCTCCTCTCAAGGAATACGAGGCCAATGGGCTTGAGATTTTCGGCCACTCACCGGCCAACCTCAGGAGTGAGGTGCGCGATTTTCAGAGGGCCGAGATCCTGGAGTTCAAAGTCGGAGCGGCGGCGTAGTTGACATCCCATCCAAGAAGTATCATGAGCATCGCAAATAAACCAATCAACATGACCGGTTTTGTTTTTGGAACCGGAGACGATAATCTTCTTCAGGTTTCGGTTGAAAAATCCTTCACCACCCAGATCGACATCGTCAGTGGTACGGGTGTGCTTGAGGATATTGTCTACGGCGGAGAGGAACATAAAATCACCGCCACCAAGGTAAGTGGTGCCGGATCATCTGCTCCCGCAATGGGGGCTGCATTTACCGCCGGTGGTGCAACTGGATTTGTCAGCAAGGTCACTACACTCAAGAGCAATGAGGATGTGGAAAAATTCCAAATCGAGGCCATGGGATTCCCTACCGCTGGCTCTGGCTCAGTCACTCCCTAACCCTGTAAAATTATGGCACTCCAATCATTCAACGGTAAAAACGTAGGGGCCGAGGGCGTTTCGGTCACTGGAATCACCAATGTCACCCAGGTCAGCGATGGTCAGGAATTTGGCAATATCGCTCGCGCCAAGGGTCCTGATGGCGAGATCAAGGCCGTCTTCATGTCCAAGGGCACTTACACCTCTCAGGTGAGTGGCTATACCGACGCCATCGCGGCTCCCGCTCCTGGTGGGGATATTACCGGCGTGGGAGGCCAGCAGAAGGTCATGTCCTCGCAGCTTGAGGCCAGCAATCAAGACTTCGCTAGGGTGACGGTCACCGGCAAGGGCATCTAATCCTTGTCGGATCACCACTATATCTTTGACGAGCGCTTTGCGGAGAGCTTCCTGCACTCCGCAAATCCTCATCGTGTTTTTGGGATCCGTCTGAAGCCCTTTTCCAACTGGCATCGCCTTCAGCTTGAATGGATCGACTCCAAGGTTCTGCTCGGTGGGGCTCAGAAGTGGGATCTCTATCTGGCGTCCAGAATCTGCTCCACGCAATATCCTCAGGTAGCTCCGAATCCTCGCAGGGGGAGCTTGGCCGACTTGATGTGGCATTTGTCCCATTGGCATAGGAATCTAAGCAAGGAATTGATGGCGTTCTACGCCTACATCGAGGATTTTTCCGCTCCTCCCAAGCTCTGGGGGGGCAAAGGATCCTCCATGAAAAAGCTTTCCGAGGCTTACGAGGATCTGCACCGGATCACTGGGAATCCCACTCATCTTCAGGGCGCAAGGGAAGCTGCTTACCAGGCATTCCTCCAAGAGAACCAGGATACCCAACTGGACGATACCATCTCTCAAGTGGCCTACTACTGCAAGGTCACGGGGCGGCCTCCGCATGAGGCATGGAATATGCCCATCGGGGAACTCGCATGGATGAATATCGCATTTGCCAAGATGGAGGGCTCCAAAATCGACATCTGGACACCGATGGATGAGGAGCACTTCCAAAAGCACCTGCTCACCCGTCAGCAGAAGATCGCCGAGATTGCCAAGGAGATCGAGGAGGAGCATCCTGAGACGCCGGATCGCCTCTCCATGTCACTTGCCGCCGTGAAGTATTGGCAGAAGGTCGTGGATCGCACCTCGAAGGGTTGACGCTGGGTGATGGAGTATGGCCCAACAGAGAAATATCAGCCCCCCAACCGCCGCGTGGGCGACCTTCAAATCCTTGGTTGGCGATGTCGTGGGTCCCATGGCCGTCCTGGGGATCGCCGCCCAAAAAATCACCTCTTCCATTGCCCAAAGCGCCCTCAATGCTCAGAAGCTCAAGGAGGCCATCACTGCATCTGCCGGTGCGGAGACCCTGCGTAAGCAGTTTGAAGGGCTGGGGATGTCGGCCGCTCAGGCCAGCATCAAGGTCGCTGCACTTGCCAAGGTGGCGGCGCAGGGGCCATTTGATCTTCCCTCACTTGGGGCCGCCGCCAAAAACCTTCAGGTAGTTGGCGGGGCCGCCCTCAATACTTCGGCTAACCTCCGCAAGGTGGCCGACATGGCCGCCGCCGCCGGTACTCCTGTCGATACGATGGCGACGGCTTATGCCAAGCTCATGGCGTCGCTGAAGGGTGGTGGGGGTGCAGAAGC
>JBEIJN010000021.1:0-50170 GCA_040380225.1 Verrucomicrobiia bacterium
CACAAAAATCGACAAATGGCTTTAGCCCTGCGGGTTGCGGAGATAACCGGCCGGGGGCTGCGTTGGCTTGGCACTTACAGCCCGCTGCGGGGATGCTCGTGCCAAGCCGCCTTGCCCGCGGCCATTTCTTTCCGCAACGGCCTCTATGCGATTTAATCAGTGCTTCCTTAGAGTCCTTGTGGCCGTGTGTCGGTGATCCTTCGAAAAATCCGTTGACCCGCGGAGGTTTTTGCCGTTCGCTTCCCGCCCTTCACGATGGCATCCAGTCATTCACTTCCTTTTGCAATTCCCGGATCCGTTCCCCGTTCGCCCGATGCGGCCGCGGGTTTGGCCGCCCAGGGTTCTTCCCCGTGGCTCCGTTTTACCTGGCAGACCGACAAGACGGGAACTGCTCCCGCGGGTTCCGATCTGATCAGGCCCGCCACCCGTGAGGAGGCGGATGAGGTGCTCGGGGTTCTTCTTCTTTCACTTTCGATGGATTCCGGTTGGAACGATTCGTTTGCCATGGTCGAACAGCATCTCAAGGCCGAGGTGGCCAGGATCTTCAATGAGGGAGATCCGCTTTGCCTGGTGATGCCGAAGGGAAGCAGGTTGATCGCGGCCTCCTTGCTCGATCCCTCCCCCGAGGCCTCCTCCCATCTCGTCAGTGGTCCCGCCGTCCTGATGGAATACCGCAATCGTGGCATCGGTTCCCGCCTTCTGCATGCCTCGTTGGAGGCATTGAGGGGAAACGGAATCACCGTCGCTTCGGGTATCACCCGAGCCAAGACGATGGCCGCCCGCCATGTCTATCCGAAATTCGACGGCGTTGCGGAATCCGTCACGTTTTCCAAACCCGTCGAAGCTAAGTCTTGAAACCCCGCCCGGTCTCGGGCATTTTCAAAAACTCAATTTTAACCACTGCCTTGTGGTGTAACGGTAGCACAGCAGATTCTGGATCTGCTTGTCATGGTTCGAATCCATGCGAGGCAGCCACTTATTAGCGGATAGGTGATGGGGAATAGGTGATAAGGGCGACAACAGAAGGTTGAAACTTGAGGCCTGAAACCTGAAGCAACTGCGTCTGACCCTATCCTGCTAGAGCCTAAAAACCTAGTGCTTGGCGCCCATCTTCCTCACCGGCTTGGAGTAGCTGAGGACGCGAGCGGGGGGGAAATTCTGAACCACCGTTCTGCTCCCATGATGGTCATGGAAGTGGTCGGCCACCAGTCGGCGGAAATGAACCGTGCTCGGGTTGAGGCTAGTGAGAAGGTAGGTGAAGGTCCGGAAAGTGCCGTCGCACTCGAGCGCGGCACTGGTCGCCTCAAGAATCCGAGCCTGCAGATTCTCAGGCATGTTCGCAAAGGGAAGGCCGGATACAATCAACCGGGCGCGGCCTAGTCCGTAGATGGCCAGGATGTCGGCCGTATCCTCCGCGGATCCGTGATGGAAGCGCATGCCGGGAAAGCGGCGCACCAGATTGCGGTGAAGTTCGTGGTCGAATTCGATACCGAGATACTCGACCCCCGCCGGCATCCGTTCCCGCAGCACACTGGTGAAGGGGCCGGTTCCCGGGCCGTATTCCACGACGACGTCACCGGGTTTCAGATTCACCTCGTGAATCATGGCCTCCCCGAGTTGCCGTGAACTTGGCCAGATCGAACCAACCGTTCCGGGCCGGGTGATGAAGCGGGATACAAAATGAAGTGCATCACGCAGACCGTGCCGATGTGCATGGGCGCGGGAATGTCTTTCTTGATAGGGGCCGCTCATCGGTGGTTATCGCTTGGTTTGCGTGGTTCGGTTGGGAGCAAGGAGTCTTCCTGTTCATTCCACTGGGGGCAAGAGCAAGTCGCCGGGGAGCCTCTTGTCGAGGGGTAAACATTTGCGCCTGAGGGCTTGCCCCCGGAAGTTTCTCTTGGCTTGATCATGGGATGCGCTTTCTCCCCGCGCCCTGCCTTGCCTCCTCTCTGGGGGCTTCTCTCGTGGCATTCCTTGCCACGGGATGCAGCACGCTTCAGACCCTGTCTTCCGGTCCCTCCCTCTACGACTCGAAGCCTTTGTCCTTGGAATGCGGAAAGGCCTCCTTTTACGGCGGGCGCTGGATCGGGCGGTTGACAGCCAACGGGGAGCATTACCATGCGGCGGATTGCACGGCTGCGCATAAGAGACTACCGTTCAACACGATGGTCCGGGTCACCAACCTGAAAAACGGCAAAAGCGTCATCGTCCGGATCAACAATCGCGGCCCCTATGCCAAGGGACGCATCCTCGACCTGAGCATGGTGGCCGCCAAAAAGATCGAGATGATCGGCGACGGGATCGTTCCCGTGCGGGCCGAGGTTCTCAAGCCGATCGAAGTGATCCGGAAGCCGAATCGGGTCCTTGAACAGGGGAGGTAGGGGGGATTTCTTCTGAAAAAGATGAAAGGTGTTGACTTGGATTAAAACATATCATCAAATGCATATATGTTGATTAAAGATATTTCAAAAGGCTTGTTTTGTGCTTCAGCCCTTGCATTCCTCGCTTCCATCAGCACTCTAAAGGCAGCGGTTCTTGCCGGCGTTGATCCGGTCAGCTTTACCGTGGGGAGCGGTTCCGATGTCTCTTATCTCGTGATCGATGAGTCTACCCTCTCATCGGCGCCCCTGCTTTTTGAATATCGCTATACGTATGATAGCAATACCCCCATCTCAGGGTATGAACTGCTGCACGAGGTCACGAGATTATCCTCATTGGATTTCACTACCAAATTTTACGGTGGAGGGTTGGGCAATTCGCTCGATTCGGTCAGTTATGGAGGGATAACGGTTTCCTCTTTCACTGCCCCTAATTGGGCTACTGGAACCTATTGGTCCTATTATGTTGCGGGTGGTTCCGAGGTCGATGAGCCCGTTCCCGCAGATTTATGGAAGTTTTCCGCGGTCGGCATGGATTCCCGGTTCATCACACCGGGTTCATGGGATGGTTGGACTTTTTCTGGTTGGAACCCCGCTTTTGGCGGACCACCCTCAATATCCCCAGTGCCCGAGCCAGCCCCGTTGCCGCTTGCGGTTCTTTCCTTGGCTGCGCTTTTCTTTTTCT
This sequence comes from Verrucomicrobiia bacterium, assembly GCA_040380225.1. Classification (GTDB taxonomy): domain Bacteria; phylum Verrucomicrobiota; class Verrucomicrobiia; order Chthoniobacterales; family UBA6821; genus UBA6821. Next base: position 3,064 of record JBEIJN010000021.1, read on the forward strand.
TTCGATGGAAACAAAAGTGGTCCTGAAATCTTCACGGCGCGGTGCCTTCACCCTCACTGAGTTGCTTGTCACGATATCGATCGTGGCTGTGTTGGGAGTCATCCTGATCCCGGCGGCACGGAGCGTTTTTGCCTCCTCGACCGGGGCAACGAGCGCCCATTGCATCGCTCAGCTCAATGCCGCCGCCCAGTCCTATCTGGCCGAGAACAACATGACCTTCTGGCCTTACAGGGTCAGCACGAACGGCGGCACCCAGTGGTGGTTCGGTTTCGAATCGCAGCAAAGCCTTCGTTCCCCGGAAGGGAAGCGTTGGCTCGATCTCAATCAAGGCCCGCTTGGCCCCTACATTGCGGCCTCTGGGGGGATGTCCAAGGACCCGTCGTTTTCACGCGCAGGGAACACGTTCAAGCCGAAATATGGCTCCACTCATTTCGCCTACGGCTACAATCTCCTCCTCCAGGGCAGATCGTCGCTCGCCCTTAGCAGTCCGGGGAAGACCCCTGTCTTCGCCACCTGCGCCCAGGTGAACACCTTCCAATCTCCCGCCTCCGCAAGAAGGCCGATGGTGGAGGAGTTCTACTATTTCAACTCCACCGAGAGAACCGTCCACTTTCGCGTGGGGGGGCAGGCCATGGTGGGTTATGCTGACGGCTCGGCGGGATATCTTCCGATGATGGCCGGAACGCTTGATTCCCGTATGCCCGGTGCCAATATCGGCCGACTCGAACCCGCCCTTATCACTCCTCAATAGATGAATTCCAACCAACTCTCCTCACGTTCCGCGATCATGGCCGTGATCCTGCTCTTTGCCGGCCTCTTCTTCCGGGTGTTCCGAGTCGAGGTGGCTCCCGACACCCTTCCGAACTTCTCGCCGCTGATGGCGGCGGCCCTCTGCGGTGCGGTGTTCATCCCAGGATGGCTGGGGTTGGTTGTTCCTGTCGTGGCCTTGCTGGTTTCCGATGCCGCGCTGAATACACACTACGGAGAGCCGGTGATTTCCCCGCAGATTCTCTGGACGCTGCCCTGCTATCTGATCGCGGTCGGGATCGGTTGGTTGCTCAGGGGACAAAGAGAGCGCCGAGCCGGTCTTTGGTCGATTCTCGGCGGCACCTTGCTCTCCTCGGTGATCTTTTACGTGGTGACCAACACGGGTAGCTGGCTCGGCTTCACCGCCTATCCTCAGAACCTTGCCGGATGGGTGCAGGCTCTCACTACTGGTCTGCCCGGCTATCCGCCGACCTGGACATTCTTCCGCAACAGCCTGATCGGCGACCTCCTCTTTGCGGCTTTCTTTGTTGCGGTGGAACGCTCCATCGCCCCTTCCCCGCAACCCGCCAAGGCGAGGGCCTGAAAATGTCAGCGACCGGCGAGCCAACGCAGCGCGGGTCCGAGGCGCTTCCGCCACGATGCGGGATCGTGCGAGCCTCCCTGTGCGCGGGTGACACGGAACTCCCTATCGTCCTTCCACCCCTTCGCGCGAAGGATCGCCCCGAGGTCGCGGTGGTACGGCTCGTAGCATTCGTCCAACCCGACCGTGCCGTAATCGAAGTGGATCTTGATTCCCTCGGGAAGGGAGTGCCGCCCTTCGAGTTCCCTCAGCATCGGGGAATGTATCGGCGGAGCCCCCTCGGTTCCCTCGAACGAGGTCGAGAGGCAGGCGGTCGCGCCGAAGAGGCCGGGATGATCGAGAACAGCCCGAAGGGCCGTGACGGCATCGTGCCCTGCGCCGCAGATCCATCGTGCCGCAGGAGATTCAAGTACACGGTATCGGGCCGTGATTCCGTGAAGCAGTTTCGCGGGTGCCGATTCTTCACCGCCTTCCGCGGTGACGAGAATCATTTCCGGAAGGATTCCCTCCGCATGGAGCCGGTCGGCCCATTCCTTCGCATCCAGGGAGCGCGTGAGCGCCAGCAGCAGCGGATAACGTCGCGCCCCATCGGTCGCATGGGCTTCGGGAAGTTCCGCCCGCACTTTCACCCCGTCAATTTCGAATCGTTCCGTCATACCCGACCCGTAACAGGCGGCGCCGACTTCTCCAATCACTGATCATCATGCCGACCATGCTCCCTTCCCACGAATCCGAAGCCGCCCTGCAGGAACTCCTCACCCGCCGCATCGCCCTGCTCGACGGAGCGATGGGGACGATGATCCAGCGACACCCGCTGACGGAGGCCGACTTCCGCGGCGAGCGGTTCAAGGATCACGGCCACGATCTCAAGGGGAACAACGATCTCCTCTCCATCACCCGCCCCGACATTATCAAGGGGATCCACCGCGCCTACTTCGAGGCGGGAAGCGACATCGTCGAGACCAATACCTTCAGCACGACCACGGTCTCCCAGGCCGACTACGCGCTTGAGGATGCGGTCCGCGAGATCAACCTCGCCGGGGCCAAGGTTGCCAGGGAAGCGGCGGATGAATTCATGGCTGCCAATCCCGGCCGTCGCGTCTTTGTGGCCGGATCGGTGGGGCCCACCAACCGCACCGCATCCATGTCACCGGATGTGAACAATCCCGGCTACCGCGCCGTCACCTTCGACGGCTTGGTCGTTTCCTATTCGGAGCAGATCGAGGCATTGCTGGATGGCGGCGTCGATCTCCTGCTGCTGGAGACAGTCTTCGACACGCTGAATCTCAAGGCCGCCATCTTCGCCTGCGAGGAGGTCTTCGAAAAGCGCGGCATGCGCTGGCCGATCATCCTCTCGGTGACCATCACCGATGCCTCGGGCCGGACTCTCTCTGGCCAGACCGTCGAGGCCTTCTGGAACTCCGTACGCCACTCCAAGCCGCTGGCTGTCGGTATCAACTGTGCGCTCGGCGCGGCCGAGATGCGTCCTTACATCGAGGAGCTTTCGCACATCGCCGACTGTTACATCAGCTGCTACCCCAACGCCGGCCTGCCCAACGCTTTCGGCGGCTACGACCAGTCGGCCTCCGAGATGGCGGCTCTAGTGGCCGACTTCGCCTCCGAGGGGTGGATCAATGTGGTCGGGGGTTGCTGCGGTTCCACACCCGAGCATATCGCCGCGATCGCCGAGGCCGTACGCCCCCATCCTCCGCGCAAGCCTTCCACTCCTTCGCCAGCAACCCGCCTGAGCGGACTCGAGGCGCTCACGATCGAGAAGGGAAGTTCCTTCATGATGGTCGGCGAGCGGACGAACGTCACCGGATCGCCAAGGTTCTCGAAGCTCATCATTGCCGGGGACTACGAGACCGCCCTCTCGGTGGCGCGCCAGCAGGTCGAGAGCGGCGCGAACATTCTGGATGTGAATGTCGACGAGGGGATGCTCGACAGCGAGGCGGTGATGGAGGTCTTCCTGAATCTTCTCGCCGCCGATCCCGAGATCAGCCGTGTGCCGATCATGATCGACAGCTCCAAGTGGTCGGTTCTTGAGCGTGGAGTCAAGTGCCTCCAGGGCAAGTGCGTCCTCAACTCCATCAGCCTGAAGGATGGCGAGGAGACCTTCCTGAAGCGTGCCCGCCTGGCCCAGCGCTACGGAGCCGCGGTGATCGTCATGGCCTTCGACGAGGAGGGGCAGGCCGCCACCAAGGAGGACAAGGTCCGCATCTGCACCAGGGCCTACCGCCTGCTGGTGGACGGGATCGGATTCGATCCCGAGGACATCATCTTCGATCCGAACATCCTCACCGTCGCCACCGGCATCGAGGAGCACAACAACTACGCCGTCGATTTCATCGAGGCGGTGCGTGAGATCAAGCAGACCCTTCCCGGTGCCAAGACCAGCGGCGGTCTCTCGAATATCTCCTTCTCCTTCCGCGGCAACAACCCGGTGCGCGAGGCCATGCACTCCGCTTTCCTCTATCATGCGATCAAGGCCGGTCTCGACATGGCGATTGTCAACGCAGGCATGCTCGAGGTCTACGAGGAGATCGAGCCGGAGTTGCTGGAGAAGGTCGAGGATGTGCTCCTGAATCGCCGCCCCGACGCCACCGAGCGGTTGGTCGATTTTGCGGAGGCCCTCAAGTCCGCTGGTGACGGTCATGCCAAGGAGCAGAAAGCCGAACAGGCCTGGAGAGGCGGAACCGTCGAGGAGCGTCTCCAGCACGCCCTCATCAAGGGGATCGTGGACCACATCGACGCGGACACCGAGGAGGCCCGGGTGAAGCTGGGGCGTCCGCTTCTTGTCATCGAGGGGCCGCTCATGGACGGTATGCGCGTTGTTGGGGATCTTTTCGGAGCCGGCAAGATGTTCCTACCTCAGGTGGTCAAGAGCGCCCGCGTCATGAAGAAGGCCGTCGCCTACCTCACCCCCTTCATGGAGGAGGAGAAAGCAGCCGCGGCCGACACCTCGTCCGCTTCGAAGATCCTCATGGCCACGGTCAAGGGGGATGTCCACGACATCGGCAAGAACATCGTCGGCGTCGTGCTTGCCTGCAACGGCTACGAGGTCGTCGATCTCGGCGTCATGGTCGCGTGCGACAAGATCCTTGCAGCCGCTAAGGAGCATCGGGTCGACATCATCGGCCTGAGCGGACTGATCACTCCCTCGCTCGACGAGATGGTTCATGTGGCCCGCGAGATGAAGCGCGGCGGATTCGACATTCCGCTCCTGATCGGCGGGGCCACCACCAGCCGCGCTCATACGGCAGTGAAGATCGCTCCCGAGTATCAGGGCGCCGTCGTCCATGTCCTCGATGCCTCCCGTGTCGTCGGCGTGGCTTCCGACCTTCTCTCCGAGGAGAGGAAGGATGCCTATCGTGCCGAAGTCGAGCAGCAGCACGCGCGTCTGCGTGAGGAACATGCGGGAAAGAAGGCCAAGGGGGATCTTCTCCCTCTGGAGATCGCCCGCGGGAACGCCCTGCCGATTGACTGGGCCAAGGCCGATCTGGCCGTGCCCGGGAAGACCGGCGTGCTGACCTATGATGAGATCCCGCTTGCCGAACTGGTGGAATACTTCGACTGGTCTCCCTTCTTTGCCGCATGGGAGATGCGCGGTCGCTATCCCGGACTGCTGAGTGATCCCGAGATCGGGGCCCAGGCAACGGAGCTTCACAACGATGCGCTGAAGGTGCTGGAGAAGATCGTGGCCGAAAAACGCTTCCGCGTCCGCGGAGTCTGCGGCTTCTGGCCGGCGAACAGGGTGGGGGATGACGTGGAGCTCTACGCCGATGAGGAGCGTTCTTCCGTGATCGGTCATTTCCGGATGCTCCGCCAGCAGAACAAGAAGCCCGAGGGGCAGCCGAATTACTCGCTGGCCGACTTCATCGCGCCGCGCGATTGCGGGCGCATCGACCATATCGGGGGATTCGCAGTCACGGCCGGTCCCGAGGTCGGTGAATATTCCGAATCCTTCGAGAAGAACCACGACGACTACACGGCGTTGCTGGTGAAAGCGCTCGGAGACCGCTTCGCCGAGGCCGCCGCCGAGTGGCTTCACAAGCAGGCCCGCGATCTCTGGGGCTTCGGTCTCAGCGAGAACCTGACCAAGGAGGAGTTCATCCGCGAGAAATACCGCGGCATCCGTCCCGCCGCCGGCTATCCCGCAGGGCCTGACCATACCGAGAAGTGGGAACTCTTCCGCCTGCTCGATGCCACCAAGCACACCGGGATCACACTCACCGAAAGCCTCGCGATGAATCCCGCCAGCTCCGTCTCGGGATTGTATTTCGCCGCCCCCGAATCACGCTACTTCGCCGTCGGCAAGCTCGGTCGCGACCAGATCGAGGATTATGCCAAGCGCAAGGGGATGCCGGTGGCCGAGGTCGAAAAATGGCTGGGGCCGTATCTCCAATATGATCCGGACTCGGAGTTGACGGGGGTTTGTATGCCCGGTGTTCTCAACTCCTAGGAGAGGCTTGGGATTGAACTCGGTCGTGCCCACGCCGCTCTAATAGCCTTAGTGTATTCTCCCCGTGTTGACGCCCTGTGCTGCCGGAGGTAAGTGTGGGGCATGAATCCGGTAGTCAATGATCTCCTCTTCCAGAATCGGGAGGCCCTGAAGGAGTTATGCCATGCCCAGAAGGTGCATGAACTGGATATTTTTGGTTCGGCCACCAGGGCCGACTTTGATCCTTCGCGGAGCGATCTCGATTTTCTGGTTGAGTTTCAGGATCCGGATCGTCCGGGTATAGCCGACAGGTTCCTTGGCCTTGCCGAGGGGCTTGAGCGGATCTTCCAACGCAATGTGGATCTCGTGACCCGGAGGTCGCTGAAGAATCCGGTCTTCATCGGGGCGGTCAACCGCTCCAAGCAGGTCGTCTATGCAGGATGAGGCGCTCAAGCTCCTGACGGATATCCGTGAGGCATTGGAGGAGGTCGACGGCTTCACTGCCGGGATTGATCTTCCTGCCTATGAAGCGGATCCGATGAGGAGAGCGGCAGTGGAGCGCAAGTTTGAGATTATCGGGGAGGCCTGTAATAGGCTTTCCCTTCGTGATGAAGGGGTCTTCGAGAAAATTACCCACGCCCCGCAGATCATTGGTTTCCGCAATCGTTTGATCCACGGATACGATGCGGTGGATCATGCGATCGTCTGGGATGTCGTGAAGAACAAGCTCCCCCTGCTCAAAGCGGAGGTGGATTCCTTGCTTGGATAACACCAGCTGGCAAAAGGGAAACCATCCTGTCTCTTTCCTCTGCGATCTCAGCGCCTTTGCATGCCCGGCCGGTGCTGCGCATCCGTTACGGGCGGGATATCCTTCAGTCTTTCCCCTTCCTGAGTTCCATATTCAAATCCTCCGATGCTTCCTTCCCTCACTTGGTCCAACCGTCAGCGCACGGTGCGTCTGGATCTGCCGAAGATCCGGCGGATCGTGGAAGCGGCGTTACCTTTGTGCGTGGGGAAGCCGAGGAAGAAGGAAGCGGTGCTTCCCGCCGAGGTGGAAATCACCCTACTCGGGGAGGCGGCGATCGCGAAGGTGCATGGGGAGTTCCTTGATGATCCGACACCGACGGATGTGATCACCTTCGAGCATGGCGAGATCCTGATTGGGGTACCGATCGCCGCCGCGAATGCCCGGAAGTTCCGCCATCCCGCCGACCATGAGGTGGCCCTCTGCGCGATTCATGGTCTGCTGCACCTGCTCGGCTATGATGATCTTACCGAGAAGGAAAAAGTTATCATGCATGCCCGGCAGGAGGAGATTCTGAAGATGGCTCTCTCCTACGGAAATTAGCGCTGCGTGTGATAACGACTTGAATGGTTTCACGCAAAGGCCGCAACGGTCGCCAAGGTGGAATGGAGTTTTTGATGGGTATGGTCTTTGGCTGTAGGATTTCGTGCTGCTCCGCGTTCTTTGCGTCCTTTCCGTAAAACTTGGGCCTTCTGTTTCCAATGCAAATTAGGAGATTTTAGAAGAAGCCCCGCAAGCAACGTGGTAGCGTTCCCCTCATGGGAGAAGCCGCCATCCAGCAGGAACAAGTCGATTCCGGGAGTGATCTCGGGGTGATTGTGCGTGCGGCGGAACTCTGCAATCCCTTTCTGGACGCCTTGAGCGAGGTGACGCTCGAAGTCCGTGGCCCGGTGGCTGCCTCGGTGGTGAACTGGAATGCCGCCCTCTTTTCCCCGGTGATCAGGCCCGCTCTGGCTGACGTACGGCGGGAGTATTCACTGGGAGGGAATCTCGAGATCGCCGTGATCGACTGCCGTCTGGAGTCGCGCTTGCCTAAGGGGCTATCCCTCCAGAGCCGCACGGAGGGGAAGCGTCTCATCGGCGGGCTTCTGCCGCCGCGTGGAGACCGTGTCGTGGAGCGTTACCGCGAGGCTGTCCTCTCGGGTGACGCTCCGGGACACCTTGCCGTGATCCATGCGCTCCGCGCCGCTCTCTTCAGCCTGCCACCGCGCGTCATGGCGGGAGCCTATCTCCTGCAGGAGGGAACGGGTGCGGGGCTCGATGGCCGCGATATTTCACGCTTCCTGATCAATGGAATCCTTGGTCGGGAGGAGAATGCTCCCGCCACGATCGCGGTGGTATGACGATGGCGACGCCTGATCTTCTCGAATCTCCCGAAACGGAACTCCTAGAAGGGGTGGCAAGGTCATGGAATGTGGTGGTTCACAATGACCCGGTGAATCTCATGAGCTATGTGACGATGGTCTTCCGCAAGGTCTTTGGCTGGAATCGGGAGCGGGCCGAGCAGCACATGATGGAAGTCCATCACAAGGGCCGCTCGATCGTCTGGAGCGGGGAGAGGGAGAAGGCGGAGCTCTATGTCCAGCAACTCCACGGCTTCCTCCTGCTGGCAACGTTGGAGAAGACATCATGATTTTCGATCCCGGAAACGACGGCACCCCGCGCTTCACGGGGATTCATCCACTGCTTGCGGAGCTGATGCGTGCCGCCGCGCTCGATCCCTGGGAGCGCTGTCCCTCGGGAAGTTCCCGTCTGATGCCGCCTCCGGGCGATGATGAGGAGCTGCGCCACGATTGGGAGGATCATGTTCAGCCCGAGCTGAGACGTCATTTCGGGAAAGAGAGGTCGGTGGTGGCTTCCGATCTGGAGGCGTTGAAGCAGGAGCCGTCTTCCAAGGGTAACTCCGCAACCTGGTCGCTGGAGATCCCCCGGGCGCATTCGGAGGCATGGCTCACGACGCTGAACGCACTTCGTCTCGCGCTTGCGGAGGAACACGGGTTCACCGAGAAGGAGCTCTCACGCAATGACGCACCCGACTTCTCCTCGGAGAGGGGGTTGGCTCTGATGCAGGTCAATTTCTACGCCTTCATCCAGGAGTGCCTTCTGTTGGCACCCGGGGAGCGGGGTGGGGAAGGGGTGTGATGGATCAGTCCCATGCCATCCTGCTGAGGAGGTATCGATTTTCGGAGCACAGCCTGATCGTGGTCTGGCTGACCGAGCGCCACGGCAAGGTGAAGACCGCGGTCCGGGGAGCCACGAAGCCCGGCAGTCCCTTTGCCGGAAGACTCGAGCTCTTCACCGAGGCGGAGATCGCCTTCAAGGCGCCCAAGTCGGGCGATCTGCACACCCTCAGCGAGGTGGTCATGGCGCCGGATGCGGCTCTCCCCGCTACCTATCCCACGATCCTGACCGCTTCCTATTTCGCGGAACTCTGCGATCTGGTCACCGAGCCGATGCATCCCGTTCCGGAAATCCATTCTCTGCTCAAGCGTGCGTGGGGCTATCTTCGGCAAGGCAAGGCCGACAGGCGGGGGGTTGTGCATTTCGAGGGTGAGTTGGTGAAGGCACTGGGGGTTCATGATCCCTCCCTGCCTCCACACCGCTCACTGGGCTCCCTGCTGCATCGGCTTCCCGAGAGCAGAAGCCGGGTGCTGGATCAGTTGGCGGAAGGCTGATTCAGGGAGAGGTGGACTGGAAAAAGGCAAAATGAAGAATGGAAAATGAAAAGTGAAGGATAGGGCTGGGCGGGGCGAGGGGAGAGGCGGGCTGAAAAAGGATGAGGGATGAAGGGGGAGATCCCGTAGTTCTTCAGTCTCTTTGTCTTGAATTCGGCGGCGCATCAGTCATGTTCTTTACCCCACTTCACGACCCTATCGTCCAGTGGCCTAGGACACTCCCCTTTCACGGGAGTAACACGGGTTCGAATCCCGTTAGGGTCGCCAACTTTGTTGGCGATCGCCGCAGGAGAATTTGAACCCGTAGGGTTCGAGCCGAGGCCGTGGGAACAGCCGAGTCAGATCCCGCGGATGCGGGACCCGCAGGGCGATGGCTCCGGGAGAGCCGTCGTCAATCCCGTTAGGGTCGCCAACTTTGTTGGCGATCGCCGCAGGCGAATTTGAACTCGTAGGGTTCGAGCCGAGGCCGTAGGAACGGCCGAGTCAGATCCCGCGGATGCGGGACCCGCAGGGCGAAGGCTCCGGGAGAGCCGTCGTCAATCCTGTTACAATGATCTGTTCCCCATGTGCTCTTTTTTGACAAGGGACAATAGATCATCACCGGATTGTAGGGATCATCCGTGAAGCCGGCGCGACCATTGTCATGGCCCCTCCTTCCCTTTGCTGGTTTTTCTATTCAATAACCCCCTTGTAGAAGTGGCAACCTGCTGAATAAGAAATCATTGGATTATTCTGAATAGATGATAATATCTATTCATGGGCACCGCTCAACAGGCTATCCGTCTCTCCCTTCTGGCAGGAGCAAGAACTGCACAAGAGCTTGCCCAAGCAGCAAAGGTCAGCCAGCCCACGGTCTCTCGTGCCCTTGCTGGACTGGGTGAGGAAGTTGTGAGAATCGGGCGCGGACCGCAAACTCGGTACGCCATCCGTTCTGAGATCCCCTCCCTCGGCTCTTCATGGCCGCTCTTTCTCATTGGAGAGGATGCATCCCCGAGTCAGCTCGGGCGATTGCACTGCCTTGCCGGAGGAGGCTATTGGCTCGAAAGGGAATCTCCAGAATCTTGGTATTCCCTTGTCGGCCAGGAGTTCAAGGATGGGGTCTTCCCGGGCCTTCCCTGGTTCCTCGATGATGCCCGTCCGCAGGGCTTCCTGGGCCGAGTGTTTGCGAAGCAACATGGCTCCCAGCTTGGTGGGGGAGGCAATCCCGCCCTCTGGTCGAATTCCTATGTTTTGGAGTCCCTGATTCGTTTTGGCCACAATCTCCCGGGAGCTTTTGTTCTAGGGAATGAAGCTCTCAAGAAGGCCTTGAGTGACTCGAGTGAAAGCATCACTGATCCCGACTCTCGGGAACGGGATTACCCAGCCCTCGCCTCATCGGTTCTGCAGGGCAATATCGTTGGATCCTCTGCCGTAGGGGAGCAGCCCAAGTTCACGACACGGCTTGGTGCTGACCGAAATGTTCTCGTGAAGTTCTCGTTGGCAATGGACCGGCCCGAGGGGCGTCGCTGGGCCGATCTGCTGACTGCTGAAAAACTTGCCCTCGATGTGCTTTCGGAACATGGGATCCGTTGCCCCTCCGCCGAAGTCTTCGATTTTGAGAATCGCCGCTTTCTCGAGGTCGAACGGTTTGACAGAACCCCTGTGGGCGGCCGCGTTCCGACTGTCTCCCTGCAATCATTCGATGCGGCGTTCCTGGGTGTCGGTCCCTCCTCTTGGTCCACGTTGGCCACATCCATGGAGCAGTCGAAGCTCCTTTCGAGTACCCAGGCTCAACAACTCTCGTCGATCTGGCGCTTCGGCCAACTCATCGGAAACACCGACATGCATCTTGGAAACATGTCTTTCCTTTTGACTCCCAAACCGCCGATTGCCCTAGCCCCAGTCTACGACATGCTTCCCATGATCTATCGGCCCGGACTGGAAGGGCAGATTCCCGACAGACAGCAGCTACCGGAGCCCTACCTCTCTCATGAGAAGGAGGCCGTGATGGCACGGAACTTCTGGGAAAGAGTGGCGAGTAACCCCTCCGTCTCGGCTTCCTTCCGGAAGATCGCCGCCAGCCATGCACGGGGTGCGTAGACGACTCAAGGAAAGATCACTCGATTCCGCGCGCCTTGTGAAAACAGGCTTGTTCTTTGGCTCCTCCTTGACTCCGAGCCATGCCAGATGAAGATATCTGCATCCATGGCAAGCACTCCAAAATTCGATATGTTGCGGCGAATGCGTCGTAACCGCAGGACTCCCTCGGTCCGCTCCCTTGTCCGTGAGACTTCCTTGCGGCCGGAGGATTTGATCCAACCGCTCTTCGTGAAAGCGGGTGAGGGGACCGCGGAGCCCGTGGAATCGATGCCCGGGGTGGTGCGTCACACGGTGGCCTCTATCTCGGAGGAGTGTCGGCGCATCAGCGACCTCGGCATTCCCGCCGTGGCGATCTTCCCCTGCATTGAACAGGGGAAAAAGGATGCGGTCGGCTCCCATGCCTGCGATTCCGCCAATGTCCTCTACGCGGCGATCCGGGCGATCAAGTCTGCTTCTCCCGATCTTACCGTGATCACCGATGTGGCGCTCGATCCCTATACGGATCACGGCCACGACGGTTTGCTCGATGCCCGCGGCAGCGTGGAGAACGACCGTACCGTGGAGGCTCTCTGCAAGTTGGCCGTGGCTCAGGCTGAAGCCGGTGCCGACATCGTCGCCCCTTCCGACATGATGGACGGCCGGGTGAAGGCCATTCGCGCCGCGTTGGACCTGAGTGGCCGACTCGAGACCGGAATCCTGGCCTATTCCGCCAAGTATGCTTCCGCCTATTACGGCCCCTTCCGAGATGCGGTGAAGAGCGGCACGGTCACGGCCCCCCTCGACAAGCGCGGCTACCAGATGGATCCGGCCAATCTCCGCGAGGCCCTGCTCGAGGTGAGGCTCGACGAGGCGGAGGGTGCCGACATGGTGATGGTGAAGCCCGCGGGCCCCTATCTCGACGTGATTCGTGCGGTGAGGGAGTCGACCCTGCTTCCCCTGGCGGCTTACCAGGTCTCCGGCGAATACGCCCAGATCCATGCCGCCGCGCGTCTTGGTTGGCTCGATTACAAGGCAACCCGTGACGAGTCGTTGCTGGCCATCAAGCGCGCGGGTGCCGACATGATCCTGACCTATTTTGCCGCCGAGGTGGCGGAGTCTCTTCGTTAGGGACTTATGAAAGCAGGACATCTAGCCATCCTCGCGGGGATCCTGATGCTTCTGCTGGCCGGCTGTGCCGACACCCGCCACCGGCTGATTATCAGCGTTCCCGATCAGAAGCTGGTGGTGCTGACCGATGGCAAGCCGACGGCCGTCTATCCTGTCTCGACTTCCAAGTTCGGCACGGGGAATCGCGAAGGGAGTTATGCCACGCCACTCGGCCATCTCTGCGTGCGAAAGAAAATCGGCACGGGTGCCCCGCTCGGCAGCGTCTTCAAATCACGCCGCCCGACGGGGGAGGTGCTTCCGCCGGACGCTCCGGGACGCGATCCGATCGTGACTCGCATTCTCTGGCTTGACGGGTTGGAGCATCATAACCGCAACGCTTTCAGCCGCTGCATCTACATTCATGGGACGCCCCAGGAGGCGATGATCGGGACGCCTGCCAGTTACGGTTGCATCCGGATGCGCTCGCGCGATGTGGCTAATCTTTACGCATTGGTCGGCAATGGGGCCCATGTCGTGATCACCGAGGGATCACTGAAGGATGAGGCACTTCCCAAGCAGACAAATCAGTAGAAGTAATAAGACTGTGGGTTGACGGGGTGGTCTTATAAGGCCAGCTTATGGGTTAGATGCCGTTTTTCAGCCGACTCACCCTTCTTTCACTCTTTACCCCGCTTCTGCTGGCGACGCTTCGCGCGGAGATCGGTGCCGACACCCCTTTGGCAAAGGGTGACTCCCGGCACGAGATCATTGTCAGCGTGAAGGATCAGCAGTTGCTCCTGAAGACGGACGGGAAGGTCGAGGCCCTCTACCCGGTCTCCACCTCCAAGTTCGGCATCGGTGACCGGTTGGGGAGTTATGCCACGCCGCTTGGTAAATTTTTCGTCCGTATGAAGATCGGCATGGGCCAGCCGCTGGGAGCCGTCTTCCGCTCGCGCAGGCCGACCGGCGAGATTCTCAAACCGAACGCCCCGGGCCGCGATCCCATCGTCACGCGGATCCTCTGGCTGGAAGGGACGGAAGCCGGAAACAGGAACGCCTTCGGCCGCGGCATCTATATCCACGGAACCCCGCAGGAGAGTGCCCTGGGACGGCCTGCCAGCTACGGTTGCATCCGGATGCGCTCCAAGGATGTCGCCACGCTCTGCGATCGTGTCAGCACCGGCGCGACGGTTCGCATCATCACCGACCACCTTCCCGAGCGGACGGGTTGGGGTGGATTCCTAAATGCCAACCGCCTCGTAGCGGCGAATACCCGCACTCCAGAGTCCTCGGGCGAGAAGGAAGCAGAGTAGCACCCAGACTGCCTGGATCGTCAGGCCGCTCCAGAGCTGGGGGCCCTGGATTTTCTCCATCAGGACCGCCACGGGAAAGTAGAGCTCGTAGGGAAAGGGAAGCAGGCGCAACACCGTTCCGGCAACTCCTGGGACGGTATCGAGCGGGAAGAGCTTGCCGCTGAGGAAGTATTCGAACGAGTAGAGGATGAAGACCACGGTAGAGATCTCGAGAATCCAGAAGGCGAGCATCGCGAGCGAGTAGGCGATCAGGAACTGGATGGCGCCGGCCATGATGAGACTGACAACGAACCAGATCCAAGTGGAGGCATGAGCCGGCCACTGCAGATATTGCCCGTACCACCAAAAGACGCCGATCACGGGGAGCAGGGTGACGCCGGTGTAGAGCAGCCTTGAGCCGACAAAGATGCAGGAGCGGTAGGCAAGGAAATCAAACGGCTTGAGCAGGAAGGAGCTAAGCTGGCCTTCCCGGATCTCCGCCGCGATCTGCCACTCGTCCTCCGTGGGGGTGATCAGGTTGTCGACCAGCAGGACCATCAGGAAGTAGAAGACCATCTCGCCGAAGTCGTATCCGGCGATCGAGCCCGAAGTGCCGTCGAAGATGGCCCTCCAGACGAAGACAGTCCCGAAGAGCGGGATCAGGGCGAAGAGGGAGCGCAGCAGGAAGTTCCAGCGGTAGACAAAGGTGTTCTGCAGGCCAATGGAGAAAATGGCCCTGTATTTGCCCAAAATTTCCCGGATCACGTTCGATGGATGGAGTGATTACTTCGCAGGAGGGAAGTAATGGTCGATCACGGGTTGGATGGCATCGGCCCAGATCTGGTAACCCTTCGCACTGGGATGAAGGAAATCCGGCATGATCTCCGGGCTCATCGTCCCGTCGGGTTCGAGGAATTTGTCTCCGAAATCAAGAAAGACCACCCTCTTGCCATCGGCGTAGGCGGAAATCGTTTTATTGATCTCCTTGATGCGTTCGCGGAGTGGATTCGCGGGACTCTGGGCGCGCGGGAAGATCCCCTGGAGAAGGATCACGGCATCCGGACAGAGACTTCTGTAGCGGTCGATGATGGCCTTGATTCCCCCGGTAATCTGTTCATCCGTGTTAGTGCCCAGATTATTCGTGCCGATCATCAGGAGAATGAGCTTGGGGTGGATCCCGTTCATCTGTCCTTGAGAGAGACGCCAGAGCAGGTTTTCGGTCCGGTCACCGCCGATTCCGAAATCAAAGGCGCCCAGCTTGGCGTAGCGATCCTGCCATAGCTGATGCCCTTTTCCTTGCCACCCATCGGTGATCGAGTCCCCGTCGAATACCAATTGGATCTGACCGGCAACTTTGGCGGCATGGTCATTGTTTCTCTTCACTCGGCCAAACCACTCCAGTCTCGGAAGAGGACAGATCGCGGAGTTATCTCCTGTCGGTGTCGTCATGCCTGCAAACCAATCAAGCCCGGGAGAGGGTGTCGGGGCGGGCGAGGCGGCTGGATCTTCGGCATGCAGCAATGAAGCCGCAGTCAAAAAGAGGGCGGCGAGGCAACGGTGGTGCATGGATCATTGAATATGTTGAATGCGTCGTGAGCCCTACAACTCTGAAATGAGGCCTGGGGAGGCGTTTGCAGTTTTTGTGGGCCGTGACAGATCCTTTCCGCTTTCCAGTTTCAGGGTTCTCGTTTCATCTTCTCCTCATGTCCACTCTCCTCGATTCCATCGCCGCCGCCGAAGCCGCCGGAACTCTCCTTGCCTCCTCCGCCGACAATATCCGCAGGATGCTCGCTCGCGGATCCTCGCCGCTTGCCGAGGCTGTCATTTCGGAACTGGCCTCCTCGGATCGCTGGGATGAACTGAATAATCGCTTCTTCCGCACCATGGCCTTCGGCACCGGAGGCCTCCGTGGCAAGACCATCGGCGAAGTGGTGACCAAGGTTGAGGCCGGTCCCGGCCGTCCGGACGGTCGCCCCGAGCATGCCTGCATCGGGACGAACGCGATGAACGACTACAACCTCGCCCGAGCCACCCGGGGGTTGGCCACCTACGTGCGTGAGTGGCACCTCCGTGAGAACCGCCCCGGCCGCCCCTCGATCGCGATCAGCTACGACACCCGTTTCTTCTCCCGCGAGTTTGCCGATCTGGCCGCCAAGGTCATGACTGATCTCGGTTGCGACGCCCTTCTCTTTGAGGGGCCCCGCTCCACGCCCGAACTTTCCTTCGCGGTCCGCTACAAGAATGCCGCCGCCGGAATCAACATCACCGCCAGCCACAATCCCCCGGGTTACAATGGCTACAAGGTCTACTTCGATGACGGGGCCCAGGTGGTGGCTCCCCATGACAAGGGGATTATCGATCAGGTCAATGCCGGTGAGGACACCTACGAAGCGCTCCCCGAAGCCGAACGCGGCCAGGTGATCAAGATCGGACGTGAAATCGATGAGGCCTACATGGAGCGGTTGGAGAAGCTGATCGTCGATCCGGAGCTTTTCCACCGCACACCGAAGCTCAAGACCGTCTTCACGCCGCTTCACGGCGTGGGCGGGGTGATCGTTGTCCCGATGCTCCACCGTCTCGGCGTCGAATGCATCCCCGTTCCCTCCCAGATGGTTCCCGACGGTCTCTTCCCCACCGTCAAGTCGCCCAACCCCGAATATCCCGAGGCGCTGAAGCTCGGCATGGAACTCGCCGAGATCGAGAAGGCCGACCTCGTTCAGGCCACCGACCCCGACGACGACCGCATGGGAATCGCCGCGCGCGATGCCTCAGGAAAACTTGTCCTGCTCACCGGTAACCAGATCGGCTCCCTCATGGTCTGGTACCGGCTCAAGCGCCTTTTCGAGAAGGGCATCCTCTCCGGGGCCAACCGTGAGCGTGCCGTTGTGGTGAAGAGTCTCGTCACCACCGACCTGCAGAAGGAGATTGCCCTCGGCTTCGGCGTGAAGTGCGTCGAGACCCTGACCGGGTTCAAATACATCGGCGCCAAGCAGCGCACCTACGAGGAGAAGCTCCCTGCCGAGATCCGTGCCCGCTACCGCGAACTCTCCGAGGAGGTCACCCGCGAGGCGCGGTTGAAGGATTCCGTGTTCTTCGTCTTCGGAGGGGAGGAGAGCTACGGCTACAACACCGGCGACTTCGTCCGTGACAAGGATGGCAACGCCGCCGTCATCTGCTTCGCCGAAGTGGCCGCTTATGCCGCCTCAGAGGGGATCACCGTCGTGACACTGCTCGACCGGATCTACTCTGAGTACGGCTTCTACCTGGAGCGAGGAGAGTCGCTTACCTTCGACGGGGCCGAGGGAGCCGCGAAGATCAGGAAGCTCGTTGACTCCTACGCGGGGAATCCCCCGGTCGAGATTGCGGGGGCCAAGGTGATCTCCGTCCTGAACTACGACACCCAGGACATCCATGACTCCGAGGGGGAACTTATCCCCAAGGAAGCCATGATCACCTTCGAGACCGAGGGTGGGTGGAAGGTCACCGTTCGCCCATCCGGCACCGAGCCCAAGATCAAATACTATCTCTACGCTTCCGAAAAACCGGCCTCGGGCACCTTCAGTGAGGAGGAACTCGCCGCCACCAAGCAGCATGTCGCCGCAGGCCTGGAGAATCTCTGGCAGTGGCTCAAGGTTGACGCCACAAAGAGGGCGGCTTAGTCAGGGTTAGAAGAGTTAAAATGTCACAACGTGAAATATGGCTGACCGCCACGCTTGTTTCTCCTTCCCTTTGTAACCCTCCAACCTTTTCACGATTTTAACCTCTGCTCACCCCATGCTCGTCTCCACCACCTTTGACATTCCCGGTTACCGCATCAGCGCCCACAAGGGGATGGTCCGCGGCATCATCGTCCGCTCGCCCACCATCGCGCAGGGAATCCTCGGGGGGCTCAAGAGCATCATCGGCGGGCGGATCGGAGCCTACACGGAGATGTGTGAGCAGGGGCGTCAGCATGCCTATGATCTGATGGCGGCGCACGCCGCGGAACTTGGAGCCAATGCAATCATCGGGGTCCGGTACGACGCCTCCGACTTGGGTGCCAACATGGCCGCCACTGAGGTGCTCTGTTACGGAACGGCGGTCGTGGCGGAGCAGCTCTGAGCTTTGGGTGGGGTGGAAGTTGAAGGGGTGCGCCCGCAAGGATCTTCTTTTTCGTTCCTCGAACTCCTTCAGCAAATGAGCAAATGACCAAAGATTACACCACTCTTTCCATGGAGACGCTTCTTGCACTCCATTGCCCGGTGGGGCTAGGGTCTACCTCTCCGGGGCGTAGCTCAGCTTGGTAGAGCGCTTGGTTTGGGACCAAGAAGTCGCAGGTTCGAATCCTGTCGCCCCGATGTCTTCCCTGCGACAGGGTGAGAACTTCATTTCGATTGATTCGCTCGCGCCCGCTCGGCTCACCCTAAAGGGCTGTCCTACCGCACAGTCTATCCATGCCGACCCCTCGGCGATGTATTGCCCGCGCGACAGCGCTTTACTTGAGCGAAGCCATTCTTGCAGAGCCCAGTATGCTGGGATAATCCTGTTGCCCCGATTTTTTTCACCCCCTCTCTCTTTCAACGGGCAAGCTGCCCCCATGAAAGCATTTACACGCATTCAGATTCCTGCGATTTTTTCATCCTGATTCAAATGGCCAGAGATCTCTTCCAGAAATGCCGGGAGTATAGTGACTCCGCCGTCGCCCGGGCGCAGGGATTCTATCCCTATTTCCGTTGCATCGAGCAGAGCTACGGGAACCATGTCGTCTGCGGCGGTGAGGAGAAGATCATGATTGGGTCGAACAACTACCTCGGCCTCGCCCAGGATCCCCGCGTGGTCGAGGCGGCTGTCGAGGCCACCCGCAAGTTCGGGGCCGGTTGCACGGGATCCCGGTTGCTGAATGGCACGATTTCGATCCACAACGAATTGGAAGAGGCGTTGGCCGCATTCCTCGGCCGTGAAAGCGCCCTTCTTTTTTCCACTGGCTTCTTTGCGAACCAGGGGGCCCTTGCCGCGCTGACGGAGGCCGAGGATGTGATCCTCTGTGATCGCGAGAACCATGCCTCGATCATCGAGGGGTGCCAGGTGGCCCCCGCCAAGTTGGTTCCCTACCGCCACAATTCGGTGGAGGCCCTCCGCAACCGCCTCAAGCGTGTTCCCGAGGAATCCGGCAGCCTCATCATCATGGATGGTGTTTTCAGCATGTCCGGAGACATGGCCGACCTTCCCCCAATGGTCAAGGCGGCCAAGGAATACGGGGCCGTCATGTATGTCGACGAGGCCCACTCGCTCGGGGTTGTCGGACCGCAGGGACGTGGCGTCGTTCATCACTATGGTGTGAACGACGATGTCGAGATTGTCATGGGGACCTTCTCCAAGTCCTTCGGATCGATGGGCGGCTTCATCTCCGGCTCGCATGAGATGATCGAATTCGTCAAGCACAAGGCCCGCTGCTTCATCTTCACCGCATCGCTGGCCCCGGCCGTGACAGGCGGCGTGCTCAAGGCTCTCGAGATCATGCAGTCCGAGCCCGAGCGCATCGAGATGCTCTGGCGCAACACACGCAAGATGCACGAGGGGTTCAAGTCGATCGGATTCAAGATCGGCACAACCCAGAGCCCCATCGTTCCGATCCTCATCGGGAGCGAGGCCAAGGCCTTCACCTTTTCCCAGCGCCTCTTCGAGGAGGGAGTCTTCGCGACCCCGGCTATCTATCCCGCCGTCCGCTACGGCGAGGCGATCGTCCGCACGAGCTTCATGTCGAGCCACACGGAGGAGGATCTTGACAAGGTACTCGACATCTTTGCCAAAATTGCAAAAGAACTAGGAACTTTTGATGACCCCGTCTACACAGAACCAGGCCGCCGTCGGAACGTGTTCGATTTTGCCCTGCCGCAGCGCAACGGAGCTGAAGAGGTTCGAGCAGGTTCCGGAGATGCTTCACGGAACGGATCCGGCGTTCACCCCGCCGTTTCCCGGTAGTGTTGTCGGCCTGATCGGGCCGAAATCGGTCTTCCTCAAAAAGCACGGCGAGATCACGCCGCTCATCGCGTACCGAGACGGAAAGCCCGTCGGTCGCATTGCCGCGATCGTCAACCGCTCCCATAACGGCCATAACGGCGACAAGGTTGGCTTTTTCGGCTTCTTTGATTTCATCAACGATTCGTCGGTCGCAAAGGCGCTGGTCGAGGCAGCCGCTGCGATCCTCAAGGAGAAGGGGCTCACCTCGATGCGAGGTCCCTACAATCCCTCCATCAACGACGACTGCGGCGTCCTGACCGAGGGAAACGAGAGGCCGACCTTTGTCTCGATGCCGTGGAATCCCCCCTATTATGCAGAGGTCTACAAGGCTGCGGGACTTGATGTCGTGAGGACTCTCTACGCGTACGATATCCCGTTGCACAAGGAACCTCCCGAGCGGGTCACGAAGATCGTTAACTGGCTCAAGAAGCGGAACAACGTCTCAATCCGCACGATCGACATGAAGAATCTGCGGAAGGAATTGGAGACAATTCACCGTCTTTACAATCAGTGCCTCGACCGGAATTGGGGTTTCTACCCGATCGCGCTTGATGATCTGCTTCATACGGCCGACGACCTCAAGGCGATCGCCGATCCCAGCATCATCCTCTTCGTCTGCATTGATGGTCGCGAGGTCGGGTTCACGCTTGCTCTTCCCAATGTGAACGAGGTCTTTCATGCCTCGCGAGGCCGCAAGGGTATCCTGCGTTTTCTGGAGATGGCACTCCGCCTCAAGTTCCAGCGCATCAAAACAGACCGCCTGACGGTTCTGGGTGTGGAGCCGGATTATCGGGATAAGGGGCTGAGCGCCCTGCTCTTTTTTGAGAGTTTCCGGATTGCCAAGGCCAAGTACGAGGTCTCCGAGGTCTCTTGGGTCGAGGCGAATAATGTCGAGATCCTGGAAGGGGCCGAGTTGATGGGAGGCCACCGTTCCCGTACCTACGAAATTTTTGAGAAGTCGCTGGCCTAGCCTGCCTAGCCCCGTCGATCACTCCGATTAATTTTTCCATGGAGCTCCTTCTGACCGGTTCCACGGGTTTTGTCGGCCGCAACCTTCTGCTGCGCCTCGCCTCTGATCCGAGCTGGAGCCGGATCATCCTCCCCGTCCGTGATCCCGGGAAACTCCGTTCCCAGTTGGCGGGTGAGGGGATTGCCGATGACGGGCGCCTCGTGATCTGCCGGGTCTCGGGGGACTTCTGGGAGCTTCCGCCGGGCATAGCTCCCGATCAGGTCATCCATGCCGCGGGCCTCCTCTTCGGGCGCAGGAAGGAGGATTACTTCGGGACGAATGTCGAGGGGACCCTTCGTCTCGTCTCCCAGTTGCCGCGGACGGCACGTGTCATTGTTCTCTCCTCGCTGGCGGCCGGCGGCCCGACGCCGCATGATGCGGAGGCCCGGGGAATTCATCACGAGGACCGGCCTGTCTCGCTCTACGGGGCCTCCAAGCTCACGATGGAGAAGGAACTCCGCAACCGCCTCGGACGCCGCCTGCTGATCCTTCGCCCGCCGATGGTCCTTGGGCCGCGTGATGCCGCCACGCTTCCGCTCTTCAACATGGCAGCCGGTCCGATCCGCATCAAACCGGGCTTTGCTCCCAAGCATTACAGCTGGATCGATGTCGGCGAACTCTGCTCAGCGATCCTCGCTGCCGCCAAGGCGGCCATTCCCGACTGGCAGCAACATGGACCCTTTTATCTGGGCTCGGAGCAACTTATCACCGATTCGGAACTGATCGAGACCGCGGCCGGAGCGATCAATACCCGCGGTGTCACGCTCTCCGTCCCCCAGGTTGCGATCCGACTTGCCTCCTTGGTGATCGACGCGGTTCCTGCCTGGCGTGCAGCGGCCCCGAGTCTGGGAAGGGATCGTGTCCGCGAGATCCTTCCCTCGCGATGGGTCGCCGACGGCAGACCGTTTGCCGAGCACTTCGGCTGGAGCCACCGCCGCACACTCGCGGAGACCCTCGCGGAAACCGCCGCATGGCTGAAGGGGCAGGGGAAGATCTGATCGAGGAAATCTGAAGGATGAAACTTGAAACCTGAGTGGGTAAAAGTGGTCTCATTTCTTTATTTCAAAGCTTCTGGACAGACAGGACAGAATGGGGGAGGTTCTTTTCGTGATCGCCCACCAACTCCAAACAGCCAAACAGCGTTTTTCTTCCGTCGCCGAGAAGGCCGCCAAGGGAGATCCCCAGCTTGTGACGAAACACGGCAAGCCCTTCGTCGTCATCGTGAGCGCCGCTGACTGGCAGGTTAAGAGCGGGGCCGAGAGACCGCTTTGGGACGTCCTGAGATCATGCCCGGCCGATTTGAGCGAACTCCCGATCAGCCGAATCAAGGATCTTCCCCGCAAGGTCGAGCTGTGAACTATCTGCTCGATACGAATGTCCTGAGTGAGGCGACGAAGGCCATTCCGGACACCCGTGTGGCGGAGTGGTTCTCCCGGAGAGCTCATGGATCCTGCTTCATCAGCGTGGTCTCCACGGCGGAAATCCAAAAGGGGATCCTGATGCTCCCCCGTGGAAAGAAGAGGCAAATGCTGGAAGGATGGCTTGCCGAGGAACTTCTTCCCGCCTTTGCGGGTCGCATCCTGCCCCTTGGAGAAGAGGAAATGAACTCATGGGCCACACTGCAGGCCGAGGCTGAGAAAGCCGGCCGCCGGCTCCCTGTCGTCGACAGCTTGATCGCGGCCACGGCGCTCTGCCATGGATTGACCCTTGCCACGCGCAACATCCAGGATTTTCAGCATTGCAGGATTTCCGTGCTGAACCCTTGGTCGCCGAAACAACCCTCGCGGAAACCGCCGCGTGGCTGAAGGGGCAGGGGAAGATCTAAGGCAAGGCTGAAGCGGTTTAGACTGAAGGCTGAAAGTCCAAGAGGCACGAAAGCATTCACGCCAAGCCTCTGTTACCTATGTCCTGACCTACGCCCTCTGACCTAACAGTCTTCAGCCTTCAGCCCTCAGTCTAATAGCCTCTCCAACTCAATTCAGCCCCAACTCATCCGGTGCCTGCGCCATGAGGTGATACCATGGGCCGAGTTTCTTCATGATGGCGCGCCAGCGGGCGACGCCCTCTTCGGCGGTCTCCACGGGAAGCAGGAGGTCTACCGTCGGGGGGAGGATGATCCATGACCGTTCCTCGATCTCCCGCTCAAGCTGGCCTGCCGACCATCCCGCATAGCCGGTGAAGGCTCGGAGTTCCTCGTGATCTTCTCCGGATAGTGACGGGGAGGGGATCTCCTCCTCGCCCAGTGAGCGGAACACGGCCCGCTCCTCATGCCAATGGATCCTGGCCACGATGAGGCTCTTGCGTTCGACCGGGCCTCCCTCGTAGACGGGAATCTGCTCCGCTCCCCCGGAGACGGGAGTGAGAGTGGGGGCCGGATCAGCCAGATCAGAAAAATCCCCGAGGCTGAACTCGCGGGGACGATTCATGATGAAGGCCACACATCCCTCTTCCGGATCATGGTGGCTGAGAAAAAGGATCGTTCGGCGGAAATTGGAATCGAGAAGGGTCGGCAACGCCACCAGCAGGGAGCCTGTATGAATGGGTGTCTGCTGCCGGAGTCGCATCGCTCCTTTCTATCCTGAAGGGTTTTTGGATCAACCGGATCTTTCTTCCGGGCGTCCGCATCCCCCGGGTTCAGACTGTCTCTCAAGAAAAAAATCAAGAAATCTCTTGTCCTTGAGGAACGATTCAGCTTTTATTGCCACCCTTTTTCGCCGGAAACCGGCGTAGAAAAATCCTTCCGCAGACTCCTTCATCACTTTCCAAACTACGAACCATGGCCAAAGAAATCACAGGACAGATCAAGCTCCAGATCCCCGCCGGACAGGCCAATCCCGCACCTCCGGTCGGTCCCGCGCTCGGTCAGCAGGGTGTCAACATCATGGCTTTCTGCAAGGAGTTCAACGCCGCCACGCAGAAGCAGGCCGGTGACATTCTTCCCGTCGTCATCACTGTCTACAAGGACAAGAGCTTTACCTTCATCACCAAGCAGCCTCCCGCCGGAGTCCTCCTGAAGAAGGCCGCCGGCATCGCCTCCGGATCCAAGGAACCGAACAAGGTTAAGGTCGCCAAGCTCTCCAAGAAGCAGGTCATGGATCTCGTCAAGATCAAGATGAAGGACATGAACGCCCGTTCCGAGGAGGCTGCCTTCCGCACCCTCTGCGGCACTGCCCGCCAGATGGGCATCGAGATCGAAGCGTAAAGGCGAGGCTTAAATTTTTAACAACCAACCGCAGGAGGTCTCCGGACCGCTTGAACTGCAACCCACATGCAAAACAAACGCAGCAAACGCTACCGCGCCGCCCACGCTCTCGTCGAGCAGGGCCGCAAGTACCCCCTGAGTGACGCCCTCGGCATCCTCAAGAAGATGCCAGCCACCAAGTTCGACCAGACGGTCACCGTCTCGTTGAGGCTCGGGGTTGATCCGAAGCAGAGCGACCAGATGGTCCGCGGCACCTGCCCCCTTCCCCATGGAAGCGGCAAGAATGTCCGCGTCCTTGTCTTCGCCTCCGGAGCAGCAGCAGCCGCCGCGCAGGAAGCAGGTGCCGAGTATGTCGGCTTCGAGGATCTCCTCAAGAAAGTCCAGGGTGGATTCGCCGACTTCGACGTCGCCATCGCCACCCCGGCCGCAATGACCGAGGTCCGCAAGCTCGGCAAGGTCCTCGGACCCCGCGGACTCATGCCGAACCCGAAGACCGGTACCGTCAGTGACGACACCGCGAAGGCCGTCCAGGAAGTCAAGGCGGGCCGCGTGGAGTTCAAGCTCGACAAGAACGGGAATATCGCTGTTCCCGTCGGTAAATTCTCCTTCACCGAGGCACAGCTCCTCGACAACGGACGCGCCGTCATCGACGCGGTCGTGAAGTCCCGTCCGGCCACGGCCAAGGGCGCATTCGTCGAGTCGGTCACCCTCGCCGCCACGATGCTTCCCGGCATCCAGGTGGACGCCGCCCCCTTCCTGAAAAACTAACCTCAACCAAGGCAACCAAGGACCACCACCATGCGCCCCGAGAAACCCACGATCGTTGAGGACGTCAAGCTGCGCCTCAATAATTCCCCGTTCCTGATCGTCGTCGATTACGGCGGGATGAACGTCGAGCACTTCGCCGAACTCCGCACCCGCCTCGGCGGATCCGGAGCCTCGATGACCGTCATCAAGAACACCTTCCTGCGCCGTTCCATCAAGGATGCCGGGCTCCCCGAGCTCGACGCCCACCTGAGCGGCCAGACCGCCTTCGTGACCGGTGAGAAGGACATCTGCGGAGCCGCGAAGATCCTCAAGACCTTCGCAGCCGAGTTCGAGAAGCCAAAGATCCGCGCCGGCATCCTGGACAATTCGATCCTCGAGACCGCGCAGGTCATAGCCCTGGCCGACCTTCCCTCCAAGGAAGTCCTCCAGGCCCAGCTCCTCGCCCTGCTCCTCACTCCGGCGACCAAGTTGGTCCGCACGCTCAACGAACCTGCAGCAAGCCTCGCCCGTGTGCTCGCCGCCATTGCCGAAAAGGCACCGGCCGCGCCTGTTGCCGAGGCTCCGAAGGTGGAAGCTCCGGTTCAAGAGGTTCCCGTGGCAGAGGCCCCGGCCGCCGAAGCTCCTGCTGCAGAAGCCCCGGTTGCCGAATAAACCCGGCGCCTCCTCATTCTCAACAAACCCTCAACAAACAAAAAAATTTCTCCCGGCGTACGAAGCCACGACGGGTGAAGGAACAACAACACGATGACCAGTCGGACCGGCGGCTGCCGGTCTCAAACGCCCTGAGGCTTCGGGGCACGACGTCATCAAACTCCAAACAAACACCATGTCAGACAACACCGCAATCGTAGATCAGCTCAGCAACCTCACCGTCCTTCAGATCGCCGACCTCGTGAAGGCCCTCGAAGAGAAGTGGGGCGTGAGCGCCGCCGCACCCGTCGCCGTTGCCGCCGCCAGTGGCGCAGCCGGAGCCCCCGCCGCCGCCGCCGAGGAGAAGACCGCCTTCGACGTCATCCTCAAGGAAGCCGGATCCAACAAGATCGGTGTCATCAAGGAAGTGCGTGCCGCAGTCCCCGGACTCGGACTCGCCGAGGCCAAGGCCCTGGTCGAGAGCGCTCCCAAGGCGATCAAGGAAGGCGCCACCAAGGAAGAGGCCGAGGAGATCAAGAAGAAGATCGAGGCCGCCGGCGCCAAGGTCGAGATCAAGTAGTCCTTCCTGGACTAAGCGTTCTCACGCGAATCATATCCGGTCATCGTGCTCATAGGGAGAGATCCCTGTTGACACGGTGGCCGGTAACGCGTAAAAGAGAAAGTTCTACCCGTCCCGAGCCCTGTACCACGGCATCCCGCTATCTAGACCAGTAAACACTTCCGCCGCCCGTGCGAATTCCTTGAAGAATTCTGCAGCAGGCGGCTCTTTTGCCTTCCGATTTTCCTGTCTCCCCCCGGAGTCAACAACCCCTTCTCCTACTTCAGGGAATCCTTCCCTGAAGTAAGAGGCCGCCGCAACGGCACCACCTGCGAACACCACGCGAACCAACCGCGCGACCAACCCGACCCTGATCCATGTCTGACCGTATCTCCTTCGGAAAACTGCACGAGGCCATCCAGCCGCCCAACCTGATCGAACTGCAGATCAAGTCGTACGAGGAATTTTTCCAGACGGGTGTCGAGCCATCCAAGCGGAAGAATGTCGGCCTTCAGGCCGTCTTCCGCGAGTTCTTCCCGATCTTCGGATTCGAGGAGAAGTCTTCCCTCGATTTCGTCAGCTACCAGCTTGAGGAGCCTAAGATCGGGCCCGTCGAGTGCCAGATCGACGGCCAGACCTACAGCGCCCCCCTCTATGTGACCTTCCGTTACAAGGACGAGAAGTCCACCAAGGAGGAGAAGGTTTACATGGGCGAGATCCCGCTCATGACCAATGCGGGCACCTTCATCGTCAACGGCGCCGAGCGCGTCGTTGTCAGCCAGCTTCACCGCTCACCCGGCATCTGCTTCGAGTCCGACATCCATCTCAACGGCAAGCTGCTTCACGGCTTCCGCATCATTCCCGACCGCGGCTCCTGGACCGAGGTGCAGTTCGACACGAACGACCTCCTCTACGTCTACCTCGACCGCCGCAAGCGCCGCCGCAAGTTCCTTGCGACCACCTTCCTCCGCGCCCTCGGATTCCCGACCGACGAGGAGATCGCCTCCCTCTTCTACAAGATCGAGACCCTCAAGCTCAGCGACAAGCTGGACGAGGAGGAGATCAGCACCAAGGTCCTGCTCGCCGACGTCCGCGAGGGTGACGCCATCATTGCCCGCGCCTACGAGCCGCTGACCCCCGCCGTCATCCGCGACCTCATCCGCGCCGGCCACACCACCGTCAAGGTGATCGACACCAAGGAGGACGACACCATCGTCAAGTCCCTCAAGCGCGATCCCGCCCACAACGAGGAGGAGGCACTCAAGGACATCTACCGCAAGCTCCGCCCTGGCGATCCCCCGACCGTCCAGAACGCCCGCGGCATGCTCAAGCGTCTTTTCTTCGACGCCAAGCGTTACGACCTCGGCCGCGTCGGTCGTCACAAGATCCAACAGAAGCTCGGCCTCGATCCCAAGATCGACGACCGGATCCTCCGCAAGGAGGACATCGTCGAGTCGATGCGCTATCTCCTCAAGCTTCGCAAGGGAGAGGGGATGCTCGACGACATCGATCACCTCGGTAGCCGCCGCGTCCGCACCGTCGGCGAACTTCTCGCCAACCAGTGCCGCGTCGGCCTCTCCCGCACCGAGCGCCTCGTCCGCGAGCGCATGGCGCTTTACGATCCTTCCGTCGATCACATCACCCCGCAGAAGCTCATCAACCCGAAGTCGCTGAGCGCCGTCGTGCGTGATTTCTTCGGCCGTTCCCAGCTGAGCCAGTTCATGGATCAGACGAACCCGCTCTCCGAGCTCACCCACAAGCGCCGTCTCTCGGCCCTTGGGCCCGGCGGACTCTCCCGTGAGCGCGCCGGATTCGAGGTTCGCGACGTTCATCCCTCGCACTACGGCCGCATCTGCCCGATCGAGACCCCGGAAGGTCCGAACATCGGTCTGATCAGCTCCCTGAGCACCTACGCCCGGGTCAATGACTTCGGCTTCATCGAGACCCCTTACCGCAAGGTGATCAACGGCAAGGTGACCGACGAGATCGAGTACCTCACCGGCGACCGTGACGAGAACTTCTATGTCGCGCAGGCGAACTCCCCTGTCGACAGCAAGGGCAAGTTCCTCGGCGAGACCGTCTCCTCGCGTTTCCGCGGCGACTTCGTCGAGATCGAGCCCGAGAAGGTCCAGTACATGGATGTCTCGCCCAAGCAGCTCGTCTCGGTGGCCGCCGGACTTATCCCCTTCCTCGAGCATGACGACGCCAACCGTGCGCTCATGGGCTCGAACATGCAACGCCAGGGTGTGCCTCTCCTGATCTCGGATGCCCCGATCATCGGAACCGGCATGGAGGGCCGCGTCGCACGCGATTCCCGCGCCGTGATCGTCGCCGACTCCAACGGCAAGATCGCCTCCGTCGACGCCCAGCGCATCATCGTCACCAAGGATGGCGAGCTCCCCGAGGGCAAGAAGAAGATCAAGAGCGATCCCGAGAGCGGGGTCTACGTCTACGAACTGCGCAAGTTCATGCGCTCCAACAGCAGCACCTGCATCAACCAGAAGCCCATCGTCAAGAAGGGGCAGACGGTCAAGAAGGGTGACGTGCTGGCGGACGGCCCGAACACCGAGAACGGCGAGCTCGCGCTCGGCCGCAACGTGCTCGTCGCCTTCATGCCCTGGAACGGTTACAACTTCGAGGACGCCATCCTCATCTCCGAGCGCGTCGTCAAGGAGGACATCTACACCTCCATCCACATCGACGAGTTCGAGTGCGGAGCCCGCGACACCAAGCTCGGCCCCGAGGAAATCACACGCGACATCCCGAATGTCAGCGAGGAGGCCCTGCAGAATCTCGGACCCGACGGCGTCATCCGCATCGGCGCCGAGGTGAAGCCCGGCGACATCCTCGTCGGCAAGATCACCCCTAAGAGTGAGACCGAGCTTGCCCCCGAGGAGCGCCTCCTGCGCGCCATCTTCGGCGAGAAGGCGGCCGACGTGAAGGACACCTCCCTGCTCGTCCCCTCCGGCACCTACGGTATCGTCATGGACGTGCGCGTCTCCTCCAAGGAGAAGGCCACCAAGATCAAGATGACGCCCGCCGAGTCGAAGCGTCAGCAGAAGATGATCCAGGACGATCACAAGAAGCGTAAGGATGAGCTCTTCGAGCAACTCACCGAAGGCCTTGCCAACGTCCTGCTCGGCGAGAAGATCCCGCTCGATGTCGTCAACGGCGAGTCCGGCGAGATCATCATCCCCGCCAACCGCAAGATCACCAAGATGCTCCTGCGCAAGCTGGCCGGCGTCTACAACGTGGTCGAGATCGACCCGAGCCCGATCCGCAACAAGATCCGCGAGATCATCGGCCAGTTCGAGCACCGCTTCGCCGATCTCGAGAACGAGAAGGAGGAGAACCTCGGCCGCGTCGAGAGCGGCGATGACGTCGATCCCGGCATCATCAAGCAGGTCAAGGTCTTCATCGCCAGCAAGCGCAAGCTCTCCGTCGGTGACAAGATGGCCGGACGCCACGGTAACAAGGGCGTCGTCGCCAAGATCGTCCCCGAGGAGGACATGCCCTTCCTCTCCGACGGTACGCCTGTCGACATCGTGCTCAACCCGCTCGGCGTGCCGAGCCGAATGAACGTCGGCCAGGTTCTCGAGACCCATCTGGGTATCGCCGCCAAGGCCCTCGGCTTCAAGGTTGCCACACCAGTCTTCGACGGCATTCCCGAGACCCGCATCCGCGAGTATCTCGTGGAGGCCGGCAAGAAGGAAGGATTTGAATGGATCCAGGAGAACGGCAAGTCGCAACTCTTCGACGGCCGTACCGGCGAGGCGTTCGACCAGGAGGTCGTCGTCGGCATCATCTACATGCTCAAGCTCGGACACCTCGTGGCCGACAAGATCCACGCCCGCGCCGTCGGTCCCTACTCCCTCGTCACCCAGCAACCGCTCGGAGGCAAGGCGCAGTACGGAGGCCAGCGCTTCGGAGAGATGGAAGTCTGGGCACTCGAGGCCTACGGCGCCGCCTACACGCTGCAGGAACTGCTCACCGTCAAGTCCGACGACGTGCAGGGCCGCACACGCATCTACGAGAGCATCGTCAAGGGGGACAACTCCCTGGAGGCCGGCATCCCCGAGTCCTTCAACGTGCTCATCAAGGAAATGCAGGGTCTCGGCCTCGACGTCCGCGTCGGCGGCAAGGACGAACCCCGTTCCTTCATTGACACCGCAGCCTCCCACTAAGGGAAGGTAACACGAGGCACCCAACTCACCGCCAAGCGCATCCCGCAACCCAAGCAGCATTCCACGAGCCATGACCGACACAGCACTTGCAGCAGCACCCGACATTCTTGCCGATCCCGCGAAAGTTTCCTTCGACGAGGTCGGGATCACCGTCGCCAACCCCGAGACCATCCGCAGTTGGAGCAAGGGGGAGGTCAAGAATCCTGAAACCATCAACTACCGGACCTTCAAGCCCGAGAAGGGCGGTCTCTTCTGCGAGCGCATCTTCGGTCCGACCCGCGACTGGGAGTGCTCCTGCGGAAAGTACAAGCGCATCAAGCACAAGAACGTCGTCTGCGACCGTTGCGGCGTCGAAGTCTGTCTGAGCCGCGTCCGCCGCGAGCGCATGGGTCACATCGACCTGGCCGTGCCGGTCTCGCACATCTGGTTCTACAAGTGCATGCCCTCGCGCATCGGTCTGATGCTCGATCTTACCGGTCGCCAGCTCGAGCGCGTCATCTATTACGAGGATTACATCGTGATCGATCCGGGCAAGACCCCCTTCGAGAAGGGTCAGCTCCTGACCGAGACCGAGTTCCGCGAGGCTGAGGACCAGTACGGCGAGGACTTCACCGCCGGCATGGGAGCCGAGGCGATCCAGAAGCTGCTCGAGAACCTCGACCTCCTCGAGGAACAGCAGGTGATCGAGAAGCAGATGACCCAGACCAAGAGCAAGCAGATCCGCAAGAAGCTTGCGAAGCGTCTCAAGCTCGTCCAGGGATTCATCAGCTCCAAGACCCGTCCCGAGTGGATGATCCTGAACGTGCTTCCGGTCATCCCTCCCGACCTTCGTCCCCTCGTGCCACTCGAGGGCGGCCGATTCGCGACCTCCGATCTCAACGATCTCTATCGCCGCGTCATCAACCGCAACAACCGTCTCCGCACGCTTCTCCAGCTCAAGACCCCCGAGGTCATCATTCGCAACGAGAAGCGCATGCTCCAGGAGGCCGTCGACGCCCTCTACGACAACGGTCGCCACGGCCGTGCCGTCACCGGCGCCGCCAATCGCCCCCTCAAGTCGCTCAGCGACATGCTCAAGGGCAAGGGTGGACGCTTCCGTCAGAACCTGCTCGGCAAGCGCGTCGATTACTCCGGCCGTTCGGTCATCGTCATCGGGCCCGAGCTCAAGCTCAACCAGTGCGGTCTTCCCAAGAAGATGGCGCTCGTTCTCTTCGAGCCCTTCATCATCCGCCGCCTCAAGGAACTCGGCTATGTGCACACCGTGCGCAGCGCCAAGAAGCTCATCGAGCGTCAGACCCCCGAGGTCTGGGACATCCTGGAAGAGGTCACCAAGGGCCACGCCGTTCTCCTGAATCGCGCCCCTACCCTCCACCGTCTTTCGATCCAGGCTTTCGAGCCGATCCTCATCGAAGGCGAGGCGATCCGCGTCCACCCGCTCGTCTGCACGGCTTACAACGCCGACTTCGACGGAGACCAGATGGCCGTCCACGTCCCTCTCTCCGTCGAGGCGCAGCTCGAGGCCCGCACCCTGATGCTGGCCCCGAACAACATCTTCTCGCCTTCCAGTGGTAAGCCGATCACGAACCCTTCGCAGGACATTCCGCTCGGTTGCTACTACCTCACGCAGAATCCCCGCGTGATCAATGGCAAGGATGGAAAGCCCAAGGAAGCCCGCATGCCCCTCTTCGCCGAAACGAGCGAAGTCGAGCTCGCACTCTCCGAGGGAAGCGTGAAGATCCACACCCGCATCCGCCTCAAGAATCCCGACCGCGGCACGCAGACCGTCTACGGCAACGCCGAACTCCCGGTCATCGAGACCACCGTCGGCCGCGTTCTCTTCAACCAGATCTGGCCCACGGAGCTCGGCTTCTACAACAAGGTCGCTGGCAAGAAGCAGCTCTCGGACATCATCTGGCGCTGCTACAAGGCCGTCGGCCAGGCCCGCACCGTCGAGACCCTTGACAAGCTCAAGGAGCTCGGATTCCGCGAGGCCACCCGCGCCGGCGCCTCCATCGGCATCAACGACATGATCATCCCCAAGGAGAAGGCCGTGCTCATCGAGAGCGCCCAGAAGCAGATCTCCGAGGTCGAGAAGCAGTACCGCCGCGGAATCATCACCGACGGCGAGCGCAAGAACAAGGTACAGGATATCTGGACCCACACCGGCGAAGAGATCGCCAACGCCCTCTTCCGCACGCTCGAGCACAATGACGGCCGCCGCGAGGCCAACCCCGTCTTCATGATGGTCGACTCCGGCGCCCGAGGAAACCGCACCCAGGTCAAGCAGTTGGCCGGCATGCGCGGCCTCATGGCCAAGCCCTCCGGCGAGATCATCGAGCGCCCCATTCTCTCGAACTTCCGCGAGGGTCTCTCCGTGCTCGAGTACTTCATCTCGACCCACGGCGCCCGCAAGGGACTCGCCGACACCGCGCTCAAGACGGCCGACTCCGGCTACCTGACCCGCAAGCTCGTCGACGCCGCCCAGGACGTGATCATCACCTCCGAGGATTGCGGCACCGTCAACGGCATCGTCGTCCGCCCGATCTACGAGGGAGACGAGGAAGTCGTCAGCCTGGCGACCCGCATCATCGGCCGTGTCAGCTGCGAGACCGTCAAGGATCCCGTCACCAACACGCCGATCATCAAGGCCAACAACCTCATCGACGAGGAGACCGCCGCCGCCCTCGATAAGGTCGGCCACGAGCAGCTCAAGATCCGCTCCGTGCTCACCTGTGAGAACAAGCGCGGCGTCTGCGCCAAGTGCTACGGCCGCAACCTCTCGACCGGTCTCATGATCGGCCTCGGCGAGGCGGTCGGCATCATCGCCGCCCAGTCGATCGGCGAGCCCGGCACGCAGCTCACGATGCGTACCTTCCACGTCGGAGGCACCGCCAGCCAGACCTTCAAGCAGCCCATCATCAAGGCCAAGAACGAGGGTTCCGTCCGCTTCAACGACCTCCGCGCCGTGCAGGCCCTGGATGGCACCTACATCGTGCTCTCCAAGAACGGCACCGTCGGCATCCATGCCAAGGACGGCCGCGAGCTCGAGAGTTACCCCGTCGTCATCGGCTCCGTCATCTCGGTCGCCGACGGCGCCACCGTCAAGAAGGGGGAGACCTTCGTCCAGTGGGATCCTTACAACGTGCCGATCATCACGGAGAAGACTGGTAAGGTCGAATTCCGCGACATGATCAGCGGCGTCACCATCCGCAAGGAGGTTGACGACGAGACCGGCGTCATGGGCACCGTCGTCATCGAGCACAAGGAGGACCTGCATCCCCAGATCGTCATCGTCGATGACAAGAAGGAGATCCTTGCCAGCTACTCCATCCCTGCCGGCGCCCACCTTGAGGTCAAGGAAGGGGAGAAGGTCCAGGCCGGTCAACGTATGGCCAAGACCCCGCGCAAGATCGCCAAGACCAAGGACATCACCGGCGGTCTGCCGCGTGTGGCCGAGCTCTTCGAAGCGCGTCGTCCGAAGGATGCCTGCGAAATCGCCCGCATCGACGGCGTCGTCGATATCGGCGGCACCGTGCGAGGCAAGCGCAAGCTCATCGTCCGCGACCCGCAGACCGGTTCCGAGGAGGAGCACCTCATCCCTCTCTCCAAGCACATCATCGCCTTCAAGGGCGACTTCGTGAAGAAGGGCCAGCAACTCACCGAGGGCCCCGTCGTTCCTCACGAAATCCTCGATGTCTGCGGACCCCAGGAGCTCCAGGAACACCTCCTCAACGAGGTGCAGGAGGTCTACCGCCTCCAGGGCGTGGAGATCAACGACAAGCACATCGAGATCATCGTCCGCCAGATGCTCCGCAAGGTGAAGATTACCGACCCGGGAGACACCACCCTTCTCTGGGGGGATCAGATCGATCGCCTCGAGTTCGAGGCCGAGAACGAGCGCGTCGGTGCCAAGGGCGGAAAGCCCGCGGAGGCCGCACCCGTCCTCCTAGGCATCACCAAGGCGTCGCTCGAGACCGACAGCTTCATCTCCGCCGCCTCCTTCCAGGACACCACCCGTGTCCTTACCGAGGCAGCAACCCTCGGCAAGTCCGATAGGCTCCGCGGATTCAAGGAGAACGTCATCATGGGGCACCTCATCCCCGCAGGCACCGGCTTCAAGACCAACCGCGAGATCGATCTCGTCCACCTCGGCGAGCCCGCCCTCTTCGAGGGTGATGTCGAGGCCGAAGCGGCCGCCGAGTAAGCCCTGTTAAGAAACACGAACCACTCATCAAGAAAAGCAACGCAAGCCCAAAACCATCCTATCCCATGTCTGTAGAAACAATGACCGAACTCCTTGAAGCCGGTGTCCATTACGGCCACCAGACCAAGCGCTGGAATCCCCGCATGCGCGACTTCATCCTCGAGGAGAAGAATTCCATCCACATCATCGACCTCTCCAAGACGGTAGACCAGCTTGTCAAGGCAGGCGGTTTCCTCTCCGGCATCACCGGCCGCGGCGGCAAGATCCTCTTCGTCGGTTGCAAGAAGCAGGCCCAGGAAGCGGTCAAGGAAGCGGCGCAGGCCTGCGGTCAGTTCTACGTGAACCAGCGCTGGCTCGGCGGCACCCTCACCAACCTCGTCACCATCCGCAAGAGCGTCTCCAAGCTCAAGGACTTCGAGGCCCTCGAAAAGAGCGCCGGCTTCAACAAGATCAACAAGGCCGAGGCCTCCGCGCTTCGCCGCGAGGCCACCCGCATCCGCCACAACCTCGAGGGAGTCCTGGAGATGGAGAAGCTTCCCGACGCCATCGTGATCATCGACACCGTCAAGGAGTCGATCGCGGTCGCCGAGGCCCGCAGGCTCAACATCCCGATCGTGGCCATTGTTGATTCCAACAGCAATCCCGAGGAGATCAACTACCCGATCGCAGGCAACGACGATGCCATCCGCGCCATCCGCATCATCCTGCAGAAGCTTGTCGACCAGCTCGTCAAGGGACGTGGCGGCGTGCCCGCCGCTGGTGAGCTCGCAGCCGTCGCCGAATAAGCGCACGGACCGGATCAACAGAACCGAACGACTCAGATCACCATGGCTGATATCAATCCAGCAGTAGTCAAGGCTCTCCGCGAGAAGACCAACGCCGGCATGATGGACTGCAAGCGCGCCCTCACCGAGGCGGGCGGCAACATCGAGAAGGCGGAGGCGCTCCTGCGCCAGAAGGGAATCGCAAGCGCCGGCAAGAAGGCCTCCCGCCACGCCAAGGAAGGTGCCGTTGTCTCCTTCATCCAGCCTTCGGGCAAGACCGGCGTACTCGTCGAGATCAATTGCGAGACAGACTTCGTCGCCAAGAACGACATCTTCACCAAGTTCGTCAAGGAGATCACCGCAGAGATCGCGGCCTCCGGTGCCGACAGCGTCCCTGCCCTGCTCGAGTCCGCCGGTTCCACCGGGGTTCTCTTCAAGGACGCGATCGCCGCCACCATCGCCGCGCTCGGCGAGAACATCGTCATCCGCCGCTTCGCCCGCTTCCAGATCGCCGAGGGGAACGGCGGGCTCGTCGCCTCCTACATCCACCTCCAGGGGAAGGTCGGGGTGCTCGCCGAGATCAACTGCGGCAACGAGGTCACCGCCAAGAGCGAGGGATTCCGCGAAATGGTCAAGGATATCACTCTTCAGGTCGCCGCCGCCCATCCTGTTGTCGTCTCCCGCGATCAGGTCGACGCGGCACTCGTTGCCTCGGAGCGCGAGATCTACAAGGCGCAGGTCCAGGGTAAGCCAGAGAACATTGTCGAGAAGATAGTCGACGGGAAGATGGACAAGTTCTACAGCACCGCCTGTCTCCTCGAGCAGGCCTGCATCAAGAACCCCGACATCACCGTCAAGGATCTCGTGGCTGCAAAGGAGAAGGAACTCTCCGACAAGATCTCCATCGTCCGCTTCGTCCGCTACGCCCTTGGCGAAGAGTCCGGAGAGGCGCCGGTCGAGGAAGAAGGCCACTAAGCCACCGGTTAAACGGATTTCTCCCCCTTCACCGGGATCTCTTACATGACTCTCGCGAGCCTGCTCTCCGAGGATCAGATCATTCCTGAGATGGCCGCCACCGACAGGTGGACGGCCATCGAGGAGATCGTGACACAACTCGTCCGGGACGGGCATCTCGACGCCTCCCATCGCGACGAAGCCGTTGCGGCACTACGGCACCGCGAGGAGACGATGAGCACGGGCATCGGATTCGGGATCGCCATTCCTCACGCCAGTTGCGATGCTGTCAGCGAGGTCGTTGCCTGCTTTGGGCGATCCAATGAAGGGATTGATTTCGAATCCCTTGATGGCAAACCCGTCCACTTCATCGTCCTTTTCCTTGTTCCCAAGGACCAGTTTCAGACTCACCTTCGGACGCTGGCCGCGATTGCCAAATTCCTTAACGATCCCGCTGTCCGCAAGGAACTCGGGGAGGCGACCGACGCCAAATCGATCCTGACGGTGTTTGGAAGGAAGCGCTCGTAAGCCCGAAGGGCTTACGAGAGGCTGTTAGCGGTTTAGACTGAAGACTGTTAGTTATGATTTTGATCAGTCCCCATATCATTGCTCACTCCTAATAGTCTAACAGACTAAAAGCCTATATCCTGTTCGCGATGTCCTTCCAAGCCACCCTTTCCGCGCGCGTTGCCTCCGCCCTTCATGCTGCCGGGATCGAGGAGTCGCTTGCTGTGGTGACCCCCGCCGCGGACACCCGCTTCGGCGACTACCAGACGAATGCCGCGATGGTTGCGGCCAAGGCGCTCAAGAAAAATCCCCGCGAGGTGGCGGCCTCGATCCTGTCTCATCTCAAGGTGGAGGATCTCTGCAAGGCACCCACCGTGGCCGGAGCCGGCTTCATCAACTTCACGGCGCTCGACACCGCGCTCTCGGATGCGGTCAATGAGGTTGCTCGGGATGAGCGCCTCGGCGTGGAGACCGTTCCGAAACCGAAGACCATCATCATCGACTTCAGTTCCCCGAACGTGGCCAAGCCGATGCATGTCGGCCATATCCGCAGTACCATTCTGGGTGACTCGCTCTCCCGGATCGCTCGCCATCTTGGTCACCGCGTCATCACCGACAACCACATCGGCGACTGGGGTACTCAGTTCGGGAAGGTCATCTACGGCTGGAAACACTTTCTCGACAAGGATGCCCTGGAGCAGGCACCGATCGCCGAGCTTGTCCGCCTCTACCGCGAGGTCAATTCTCTGGAGGAGAACGATCCGGCGATCAAGGAGACGGTCCGCCATGAATTGGTGAAGCTCCAGCAGGGGGACGTGGAGAATCTTGAAATCTGGAAGCAGGCGGTCGCCCTCTCCTGGAAGGAATTCGAGCGGCTCTACGGACTGCTCGGCATCACCTTTGACGAGAGGCTGGGCGAGAGTTTTTACAACGACGCCCTCGGCCCGCTGGTCGAGCGCCTGCTCGCGGAGAAGATCGCCGTGGTCAGCGAGGGGGCTGTCTGCATCTTCTTCCCGGGAAGT
Source organism: Verrucomicrobiia bacterium (assembly GCA_040380225.1). Taxonomy (GTDB): domain Bacteria; phylum Verrucomicrobiota; class Verrucomicrobiia; order Chthoniobacterales; family UBA6821; genus UBA6821. Next base: position 40,593 of record JBEIJN010000021.1, read on the forward strand.
CCCGAACTGGAGGAGAAGCCGTGCCTGATCCGGAAAAGCGATGGCGGATTCCTCTACGCCACGACCGACCTCGCCACTCTGGAATACCGCGAGGCTCGCTGGAAGCCCGATGCTGTCTGGTACGTCACCGGCGCTCCCCAGCAGCTTCATTTCGAGCAGGTCTTTGCCTCTGCACGAAGGATGGGGGTGACGACCGATCTCCGTCACATCGCCTTCGGCAGCATTCTCGGCGAAGACCGCAAGATGATGAAGACCCGCTCGGGTGAGAACGTCGAGTTGGGGGGCCTGCTTGCGGAGGCGATCGAGCGCGCCTTGGGCGTCGTCGCGGAGAAGAACCCCGACCTGCCCAAGGCCGGGCAGGAAGAGGTGGCCAGGATCATCGGACTCGGCGCGGTGAAGTACGCCGACCTGATGCAGCACCGGCTCACCGATTATGTCTTCTCCTGGGAGAAGATGCTCTCCTTCCAGGGGAACACCGCACCCTACCTGCAGAACGCCTATGTCCGCATCCGTTCGATTTTCAGGAAAGCGGAGGCCGAAGGGATCTCCACGGAATCCGCGCCAGTCACCATTTCCGATCCGGCAGAGCGCTCTCTCGCCCTCCAGCTCCTTCAGTTCGGCGAGGTCCTCCACACCGTGCTCGAAGATCAGCGCCCGAATCTCCTCTGCCTCTACTTGTACGAGTTGGCCGATCGCTTCCATCGCTTCTACGAGGCCTGCCCCATCCTGAAATCGGAGGGATCGGTCCGCTCTTCCAGACTCTCACTCGCCGGAGTCACCGCGGAGGTGCTCAAGACCGGACTCTCGCTGCTTGGCATCGGCGTCCCTGAGCGGATGTAAAGGATGGGTGCGCCGCCCTCCTGATGGAGGTGGGAGGGGACGAGTCAAACAAGTGCTGTCAAGTCAGGGGTCGGAGATCAGTGGTAGTATAAGGTGGGAAGGTCGAAGGTCGAAGGAACGATCAGCGATTAGCGATCAAGAATCAGCAATCAGCCTCTCTTCAACTTCAGCTCTGCCCGTTGGCTTCCCGCTAAAAGCCTAGTGGCTAAACACCTCGTGCCTTCATCCGCGCACAGCCTTTTGTCGGCGTGCTTCCGGGAGGATATTCAGATTTCCAGTTTCCGGTTTCATCTTTCCGACATCAGCGGAGCCGATGTCGTGCTTCCCATCCCCGCCCGGTTTGGTGCAGAATCATGATCCCATGACCATTTTCAGAAAACCGACCCTCAAGTTCTCGGAGAAAAAGAGAAAAGAGATGCCCGAGGGGCTCTGGACGAAGTGCCCCGGCTGTTCGGAGATGATCCATCACCTCGCCCTCGAGGAGAACATGAAGGTCTGCCCCAAGTGCGGTCATCATTTCAGCATGGGTGCCCGGGAGCGCATCGCAACCCTGGTGGACGAGGGCTCCTTCGAGGAGATCGACGCCGCCATGACCGCCGTCGACCCGTTGGGATTCAAGGGGGTGGCCACTTATGAGGAGCGCCTCAAGACCTATCGGAAAAAGACCGGCCTGATCGATGCCGTGATCACCGGATCCGGGGCGATGGGTGGGAAACCGGTCGGGCTTGCCGTGATGGATTTCTCGTTTCTCGCTGCCACCATGGGATCCGTGGTTGGTGAGAAGATCACCCGCATCATCGAGGCCTCCACGAAGGTCAAGCGCCCCGTCATCATCGTCTGCGCCTCCGGAGGAGCCCGCATGTACGAGGGAATGCTCTCCCTGATGCAGATGGCCAAGACCAGCGGAGCCCTCGCCCGTCACAGCGAGGCGGGGCTTCCCTATATCGCTGTCCTGACCAACCCGACGACGGCCGGCGTGATGGCCAGCTTTGCAACCCTCGGAGACATCACCTTGGCGGAACCGAGGGCGATGATCGGATTTGCCGGACCACGCGTCATCCGCGAGACCACGCACCAGGAGCTTCCGGCGGGATTCCAGACCGCGGAGTTTCTGCTCGAGCACGGCCTGGTGGACGAGATCGTTCCCCGCGCGAAGATGCGCGAGACCATCATCACCATCATCGGAAACCTGATGGGCAAGTAGTCTTTGAGGGATGAAACTTGAGACCTGAGACCTGCCGAAACGGATGCGAACATCGAGTGCCTGGAGGTACGATGTAGCCTGCGCAGCAGTCCGGAGAACGAGGCCGTCTGGAGGCGGCGAGGCAATCAACTGCCGGGCAAGCAAACCTGAAGGGAATCTGACGAGCTTTTTAGGCTGAAGACTGAAGACTGCTAGCAAGTCTGTTTTTTCTGAACTTTTCAGGTTTCAAGTTTCAGCTTTCAGGTTTTTCATCTTCTCCCATGCCTTCTGATTCCCCATCCCTCCAGTGGCTGATGGCCACGCAGTCGAGGGGAGTCCAGCCCGGTCTGGAGCGGATGAAGCGGCTTCTGACCGCGCTGGGAGATCCGCAGGAGAAACTCCGCTGCCTCCATGTGGCCGGGACAAACGGCAAGGGTTCGGTCTCGGCATTCGCGGAATCCGTGCTTCGCGCCGCAGGTCACCGCACGGGACTCTACACCTCGCCTCATCTCGTCGAGTTTGCCGAGCGGATCCGGATCGACGGCGAGAACGCCGCCTCCGCGGACATTGATGACGCGATCAACCGCCTGCGTGAGGCGACGGCAGGGTGGGGGGAGGGGGATCAACCCACCTTTTTCGAGTGCGTCACCGCGATCGCCTTTGATCTTTTTGCCCGTGCCGGTTGCGGGATCGTCGTGCTGGAGACCGGGATGGGAGGGCGCCTCGACGCCACCAACACCGCCCCCAAGCTTGCCTGCGCCATCACGCCGATCGGCCTCGATCATATGGAATGGCTCGGTGAGACGCTCGGCAAGATAGCCCGGGAGAAGGCCGGAATCCTGCGTCCCGGCATTCCCGTCGTCATCGCCCCGCAGGAGAGGGAGGCGGCCGACGCTCTCGCCGCGGCGGCCCGGGAGATCGGTGCGCCGTGCGAGTGGGTCACCGCGCCGATGGAGGAAACGCCCCTCGGGCTCGCCGGATCCCACCAGCGGTGGAATGCGGCCCTTGCGCTCGCCATGATCCGTGCAGCGGGTTTTTCACCCTCCGCCGAAGCGGTGGCGAAGGGGCTCCGGGAGGTGTCGTGGCCCGGCCGTTTCCAGCGCCTCTCCCTCCGTGGTCGCGAGATGATCCTCGACGGGGCGCACAATCTCCATGCGGCCCGGCAACTCGTCTCCACCTGGCGCGAAGTGTACGGGAAGCGGCGCTGCAGGCTGATCTTTGGCGCTCTCTCGGACAAGGATCCCTCGGCATTGCTCAACGAACTGCTACCCCTTGCCGCCTCGGTCGCGCTCGTGCCGGTGCCCTCCCCGCGCTCGGCGAAGCCCGCCGATCTGGCCGCCTCGATCAGCGCGGCATCCAGCTCCGCCGGTGGCGCTATCCCGGTTGTTCACATTGCAGGATCGCTTCGCGAGGCCCTTGTGGACAACCCGGAGGCCCTCAGGGATCCCGATAACACTCCGGAATGCCCTGTTTTGCTTGCCGGATCGCTCTTTCTGGTCGGGGAAGCCCTTGCCTTGCTCTCCGGCGGGGAGGCGATCCCTCGGAACCAGTGAAGGAGAGCCCCCGATGGCGTTCCCGGGGGGGCAACCTTTTTTCCGCGGTTTAATTATTCACAAAGGGTTCTTCGGCTTGCGTGGGGGGTTGTTTCCTTCGGAAAATCATCAAATCACCCCCCTGAACCTCTCCCTCAAAAGAGAAAAAAGAAAAAAGAAGAATTTCCCACAAATCTCGTTGACCCGAAGTTGCTGTATGACCTACAAATTGCGGCCACTCGCTCCACGGGACACAATATATAGTGTTTTATGGACCTTTTCCCAAAAACCCCAAAACCTCTCCCCAAATCCATGGAACCACTCTCCGGGCAGCTCTCCTTGAGCGGCGTCGACCCTCTTCAGGGCCGTGAATTCACCGTTCGCAAGCGCGACGGTCACAGCGAATCCTTCAACGAGGAGCGCATTCGCCTGGCCGTGGAGAGCGCCTTCAAGGCCGACCGTGACATCCCCAGCGATTACACCCTCTCGCCCGAGGATCAGGCCGCGTCAGTTTCCGTGACCGCCGCCGTCGTCCAGCGCCTCTTCAGCCGCGCGATCCGTGGCGAGGAGCTCCAGATCGAGCGCATCCAGGATGCGGTCGAGGAGGCCCTGATGGTCCAGGGGCATGTTCAGGTGGCCCGCCGTTACATCATCTACCGCGAGGATCGCCGCAAGGCCCGCGCCCTCCGCGGCGACCGCGATGTCACCGGTCAGATGCAGGCGGAGCTTCACATCACCCTGCGTGACGGCAGCAAGGAAGTGCTGGAGCCCCAGCGCATCCGCCGCACCCTGATCCGTGCCTGCCGTGGATTCGAGGATCGCTGCGAGGCGCGCGAGATGGCCGACGAGACCATGCGCAACCTCTACGACGGCGTCCGCATTGACGAAATCGAGAAGGCAATGATCTTCGCCGCCAAGTCCCGCATCGAGCTCGACCCGGCCTATGGCTACGTCACCGCGCGCCTCCTGCTGGAGGTCATCTACCGCGAGACCCTTCCCGGCTTCGAGCATTACCACGACATCACCGTGGCCCATGCCTCCCGCTTCAAGGCCTACCTTGAGGAGGGTATCGCCGCCGATCGCCTCACTCCCCGGCTTCTGGAGTTTGACCTTGAGAAGATCGCCGCGGCGCTCAAGCCCGAGCGCGACCTGCAGTTCAACTACATGGGTCTGCAGACCATCTACGACCGCTACCTCATCCACATCGGCGGCCGCCGCATCGAGTCGCCCCAGTTCTTCTGGATGCGCGTCTGCCTCGGCCTCTCCCTCAATGAGGGTGAGCAGAAGAACGAGCGCGCCATCGAGTTTTACGAGCTCCTCTCGAGCTTCCTCTTCACCTCCTCCACGCCGACCCTCTTCAACAGCGGCACGCTCCACCCGCAGCTCAGCTCCTGCTACCTGACAACGGTGATGGATGATCTGGACCATATCTTCAAGTGCATCAGCGACGACGCCAAGCTCTCCAAGTGGGCGGGCGGCCTCGGCAACGACTGGACCAACGTTCGCGCCACCGGCTCCCTCATCAAGGGAACCAATGGTGAGAGCCAAGGCGTCATCCCCTTCCTCAAGGTCGCCAACGACACCGCCGTCGCCGTCAATCAGGGCGGTAAGCGCAAGGGGGCCATGTGCGCCTACCTGGAGACCTGGCACCTCGACATCGAGGACTTCCTCGAGCTTCGCAAGAACGTGGGCGACGAGCGCCGCCGCACCCACGACATGAACACCGCCAACTGGATCCCCGACCTCTTCATGAAGAGGGTCAAGGAGAACGCCCAGTGGACCCTCTTCAGCCCGAGTGATGTCTCGGATCTTCACGACCTCTACGGCCGCGCCTTCGAGGAGCGCTATGCCGAGTATGAGGCGATGGCCGATCGCGGCGAGATCGCTCTTTTCAAGCGCGTCGAGGCCTCCTCCATCTGGCGCAAGATCCTCTCGATGGTCTTCGAGACGGGTCACCCCTGGATCACCTTCAAGGATCCCTCCAACCTGCGCTCCCCGCAGGATCACACCGGCGTCGTCCACAGCTCCAACCTCTGCACCGAGATCCTGCTCAACACCTCGGCCGAAGAGACCGCCGTCTGCAACCTCGGTTCCATCGGGCTCCCGCTCCACGTCAACGAGAACGGCCTCGACCTCGTCCTGCTGGAGAAGACCGTGCGCACCGCCATGCGGATGCTCGATAACGTCATCGACATCAACTACTACCCGACTCCTGAAGCCCGGAACGCCAACCTCCGCCACCGTCCCGTCGGCATGGGGCTCATGGGATTCCAGGATGCCCTCTATAAGCTCAAGATCAGCTACGCCAGCAAGGAGGCCGTCTCCTTCGCCGACACCAGCATGGAGGCGATTTCCTACTTCGCCATCCTGGCCTCCACGGAGCTTGCCGCCGAGCGCGGTGCCTATGAGACCTACAAGGGCTCCAAGTGGGACCGAGGTCTTCTTCCCATTGACACCATCGACCTCCTCGAGCAGGAGCGCGGCCTGCCCGTGATGATGGACCGTTCCAGCACGCTGGATTGGAATGTCGTCCGCTCCGCCGTCCGCAAGCACGGCATGCGCAACAGCAACACCATGGCGATCGCCCCGACCGCCACGATCTCCAACATCACCGGAGTCTCCCAGTCGATCGAGCCGACCTTCAAGAACCTCTTCGCCAAGGGAAACCTGAGCGGTGACTTCACCGTCATCAACAGCTACCTCGTCGAGGACCTCAAATCCCTCGGACTCTGGGATCGCAAGATGCTTGAGGAACTCAAGTACATGGACGGCTCCATCCTCGGCATCGATCGGATCCCCGAGGATGTCCGCGAGATCTACCGTACTGCCTTCGAGGTCGAGCCCGGCTGGTACATCGAGTGCGCCAGTCGTCGCCAGAAGTGGATCGACATGGGCCAGTCGCTGAACCTCTACATTGCCGCCCCCAACGGCCGCAAACTCAACGACATGTACCTCCATGCCTGGGAGACGGGACTCAAGACCACCTACTACCTGCGTGCCACGGCCGCTTCCACGGTGGAGCAGAGCACCAGTCAGGCCCGACCCAACTGGGTCAACCAGCCCAAGAAGGAATACACCCCCGAACAGGTCCAGGCCTGCAGCATCGAGGCCATGCGCAATGGCGGCGAGTGCGAAGCATGCCAGTAAATAAGCGAAATAAGCGTTTCCCCACCCCGCCCCGTCCGCATCACCGCTGGAAAGACCCGTAACAATCCCCTAAACTCAAAACCAAGAACCCCACCGCCATGTCCTGCTGCAACTCCTCAAGCCAACCCGCCACGTTCCACGACCTGACCAAGCGGATTGATCCCGACCAGAAGCGTCTCGTCAACTGCAACCAGGTTGATGTCAACCAGCTCATGCCCCTCAAGTACACCTGGGCCTGGGATTACTACAACAAGGGTTGCTCCAACCACTGGATGCCGAACGAGATCTCCATGCAGCGCGACATCGAGCTCTGGAAATCCAACAAGCTCACGGCAGAGGAGCGTCAGGTCATCATGCGCAACCTCGGCTTCTTCAGCACCGCCGAGAGCCTTGTCGGCAACAACATCGTACTCGCCATCTTCAAGCACGTCACCAACCCCGAAGCCCGCCAGTACATGCTGCGTCAGGCCTTCGAGGAGGCGATCCATACCCACACCTTCCAGTACATCGTGGAGAGCCTCTCGCTCGACCAGCGCGAGATCTTCAACATGTACCATGAGGTGAACTCGATCCACGACAAGGATGCCTTCGAGATGACCCTCACCTCCGCCCTCATGGACGATGGATTCAAGACCGACACCCCCGAGGGGTTGAGGACCTTCCTCAAGAACCTCGTCGGCTTCTACGTCATCATGGAGGGTATCTTCTTCTACAGCGGCTTCGTGATGCTCCTCTCCTTCAAGCGCCAGAACAAGATGGTCGGCATCGGCCAGCAGTTCGAGTACATCATGCGCGACGAGTCGATCCACCTGAACTTCGGCATCGACCTCATCAACGGCATCCGCGCCGAAAACCCCGGCATCTGGACCGAGGAGTTTGAGGCCGAGATCCGCGCCATGATCCTCAAGGCTGTCGAGCTCGAGGTTGCCTACGCCCAGGACTGCATGCCCCGCGGCATCCTCGGCCTGAATGCCGGCCTCTTCCGCGAGTACGTCCAGTACATCGCCGACCGCCGCTTTGACCGCCTGAACATGGCCCAAGAGTTCGGCAGCCAGAATCCCTTCCCCTGGATGAGCGAAGTCGCCGATCTCTCCAAAGAAGCCAACTTCTTCGAGACCAAGGTTACCTCCTACCAGAACGCCGGCGCCCTCGAATGGTGACCGGCTGGTGATTTTGGCGCGGAGCGGCGTTGCTGTTCGCTTGCCGTAGGTTTACTACGGCGGCCCTCACGCTCCTGCCTCCGCATCCAAAATACCTCGCCGCTCCTTGATGAGGCTTCGGTCTTCAGGACTAGTAGGGACACAAAATCCTCTCGTCGCCCCGCGGCGGTGCTCACGCTCCTGACTCCGCTCCGAAACCCCCAAACCGTAAGATTTCCCCCCCCGAGGTCCCGAAAGGGAACCCCACCCAGAGGCAGCCCGCGATTGGAAACGGTCGCGGGCTGTTCCTTTTCTAGGTGAATAGGCTAAAGACCCTCACGGGTCACACATTCGCGTGATCTTCCCCGCCGCTACCAAGCGGCTTGGTTCTGACCTTCCCACCTTCCTGCTTTATACTGGTTGCTGGTTGCTGGTTGCGCCTTCGACTTTGCTTGCCCAGCCTCGCAATTTCGGCCTGCGTTACGGCGACTCTCGATTGACTCGTTCGCACCCGCTCAGCTCGCCCTTTGCAGGGCTGCCTTCGGCAGTCTATCCGGGGTGTTCCCCCACCCACGTATTCTCGACTCCCCACTTCGTGATCCCGGGAGGGATCCCCTACCCGGGATCGCTTTCAGGATTTATACCATTTCCATGATTAGTCTGGTGGAATTGGCGAAGGGATTTTGATGATGGGCTAGGCGGAAGACCGAGGGCTATCTGAAGATAACCCAAGGGATGACAACAACGCCCATCGCCGAAAGAACCAGCTGATTCTACCGGAATAAGAGTGGAGATGGTATTAGGCGGCCTTGATCTCGATCTGCTTTGGTTGCGCCTTCGCGCTCTTGGCGACGCGCACCTTGAGCGTTCCGTCGCTGAACTTTGCATCGACTTTTTCGGAGTCGGCGTCATCCGGGAGGTCGAAGCTGCGCAGGAAGCTTCCGTAGGAGCGTTCGATCCTATGGTATTTCTTACCCTTCTCCTCTTTCTCGAACTTCCGTTCACCCGAGAATGTGAGGATCCCGTTCTCAACGGTCACTTTCACATCCTCCTTCTTGATCTCGGGCAGATCGGCGGTCACCACATACTCCTTCTCATCCTCGGTGATATCCACCGCGGGTGCCCATTCTGCCACCCTCATCAGTTCCTTGTCCCCGTTTTTACGGAGCGAGGGGAATGGGAGAATGCTTGAGAGGCGCTCCTGCACCTCCTCGAGTTCGCGGACCGGGTTCCATCGTGCCAGTGTCGTGTTCATTGTCATTGGGTTTGTTGTCGGCGGGCATCATCAATGCCGTTCTGCCCGATGCGCCGACATCGAACCGACCGGGTGGCCGGTATTCCGACCACGCATCGAACCTAACTCTGGCCGGATCGACCCGATAGATGTGGAACCGATTATCAATGGCTAAGAAAAAGGCTTAGGAGGGGCGAGAGTCGAGTAGCCCAACAGCCGTGGCTGAAAAAGGGTGCGCCTTCTCAGCCTTCAGATTTGCTTGCCCGGCCGTTTTGATTGCCTCGCCGCCTCCAGACGGCCTCGTCCTCCGGACTGCTGCGCAGGCTACATCGTACCTCCCGGCACTCGATGTTCGCATCCGGGGTACAGGTTCAGGACATGGGTAACACAATAGGTTCAGGACATAGGTAACACCTTGGGACTCTTACTGGCAGGGTAAGAGACTATGCCGTGGCAACACCTAGACCTGATGAGCCAGAGAACCGAGTTCGCGCTTCGAGCGC
>JBEIJN010000022.1:0-48667 GCA_040380225.1 Verrucomicrobiia bacterium
GCCCCCGGCCTGTTATCTCCGCAACCCGAAGGGCTGAAGCCATTTGTCGATTTTTGTGGCGTTGCTCGCTCGGGCGAGACCGCTGCGGGTATCGCCCAGCACTCGCGCCTTCAAAAATCAGCAAATGCTCTTCAGCGGCCTGCATGGGATGAAATCAGCGTTTCCCTAGCCAACAAAACCCAACTAAAATACCGGGGTCATGGCAACCGACAATCCCGCCACAATGCCTCCCGGACCACGCGGTCTACGCGTGGTCCGCTCCACCGGGGAGACGGCGGCCCTTGCCCGCGACCTTCTTCCACTCCTGAAGAAGTCGGGAGTCGTCAGCCTCGAGGGGCCGCTGGGGGCGGGCAAAACCCATTTCGTCAAAGCCGTGGCCTCCGCACTCGGAGTCTCCGGTGATGTCACCAGCCCCACGTTCACGCTGCTGCAGAGCTATGGGGAGGGGGCGGGCCGGATGCATCATTCCGACTGGTATCGCATGGAGAGCGAAGGGGAGGCGCGGGCGCTGGCGCTTGAGGAATATTACGGCGAGGGGGTGATGTTCATCGAATGGGGTGACAAGTTTCCCTGGCTACTTCCCCCGGGAACACTCCGGATACGAATCGAGCCCCAACCGGATGAATCGCGACTGATCACATGGACGGAGGAGCACCGATGAGGATTCTCGCACTCGATTCCTCCTCACCCGTCGCCTCGGTGGCCGTGGTCTCCTTCCATGGCGAAGCTGCGAAGATTCTCTTCGAGGAGAACACCCCGCATGCTCGATCCGATTCCTCGGCACTCTTTCATGCCCTGGAGGCGGCCGTCAGCGCATGCGGCAAACCGGACGCTCTCTGCGTGGGACTCGGGCCCGGATCGTACAACGGCCTTCGGGCAGGCATCGCGGCGGCGCGGGGATTCGCAACCGCCCTCACTCTCCCTCTCCACGCCATCCCCTCGCCCCTCGCCCTGCCGGGTCCGGACTCGGGATTCTGGGCCGTGGGAGATGCCCGCGGCGGGCATTACTGGATAGCCCGGATCAGCAAAGGACATTTCCTCGAGGAACCAAGGCTTCTTTTGCCGGGGGATGCCCTCGCCCACCCTTCAACACAGGACATCCCGATCCTTTCAGCGGGCCCTCTTGGGGAATTCCTCAACCCCGTGGACTCCGGACTTCAGGCCTCCATGGAGGTGACGATCGCCACGCCCAGTGCTCATCGGCTTGCAATACTCGCCGAAAAGAAGGATCCCTCTTACCTCGTGCCACTGACCCCCGAGCCACTCTATCTGAAGCCGCCGCACATCACGGCACCTAAGGAAGCGCTGATTAAATCCCATGAAGGCCGCTGAAGAGCATTTGCTGATTTTTGAAGGCGCGAGTGCTGGGCGATACCCGCAGCGGTCTCGCCCGAGCGAGCAACGCCGCAAAAATCGACAAATGGCTTCAGCCCTCCGGGTTGCGGCGATAACAGGCCGGAGGCTGTGTTGGCTTGGCGCTTACAGCCCACTGTGGGGATGCTCGTGCCAAGCCGCCTTGCCCGCGGCCAATTCTTCCCGCAACGGCCTCTATGCGATTTCATCAGCGATTCCTAAGGCTTCCGCCGCCACCCGATGAACGCCCGCTCCCGCCTGCTCATCCTCCTGCTGGCCGTGGCCCTCATGCCACCGTGCCTTGCCCAGACCGCCGGGACCAATGCGCCGGTGGATGAGAACCCTAAGCCGACCTGGGAGACCCAGAAACAGGCGCGCACATTCCAACTCGGCATCCCCGCACCGCGCGGCCAGATCACCGACCGAAACGGCTATCCCTTCGCCCAGAGCAGACTCAGCTACAATCTCACACTCCAGTTCCCCTCGCCGCTCGACTGGAAGGATCCGAAGGTCATCGCGTTCGCGCGCCAACAGATCACCTTTGCCAAGGGATTCCTGGGACGGGAGATCGCCGTCAGCGACCAGGCGATCCTGACGCACTATCGCAACCGGGGACCCCTTCCCCTTGTCCTCATCGAGGATCTCCGGCCCGAGGAGCTTGCTGCGGCGCGGCGCGGGCTCACCAGCCACCTGATTCTCCAGCAGGTCTACGCCCGCTTTTACCCCAACGGGGAGCTTGCCTCGCACATCATCGGGTACACCGGCAAGGAGGCACCTCTCTCGGTGCGCCCCATTGAGAACAAGGACCTCATCTTCACCGAGAGCCAGGGAAGGGAGGGCATCGAGCAGACCTTCGACTTCCAGCTCAAGGGGAAGCCCGGAAGCATCCACCTCACCTACGACGCCGAGGGCCGGAAAACCTCCGAGCGCATCGTGCAGCCTCCCGTTCCCGGCGATACCGTGATCACCACGATCGACCAGAACCTTCAGCGGATCTGCGAGAAAGTCCTGCGGGAGAACTGCAAGAAGGGAGCCATCGTCGTCATCGATCCCTGGACGGGCGAGATCCAGGCCATGGCCTCCTGGCCGCAGTTCAATCCCAACCATTTCGTCCCCGTGCTCAATCCCCAGATCTACAGGCAGGTGAGCGACGATCCCTCCACCCCGCTTCTGCCGCGCGCCTTCCGCTCGGCCTATCCGCCGGGGTCGACCTTCAAGACCTATGTCGGCGTTGCCGGATTCCAGTCGGGGAAACTTACCGCCAAGGACACCTACAGCGGTCCGCAGGCCATCGACATCGGCAACTTCACCTTCCACAACTGGAAGAAATATAATGTCGGAAAGCTTAATTTCGTCGAGGCGCTCACCCAGTCGTGCAACACCTGGTTCATCCAGGTCGGCCTCAAGATCGGCGCACCCGACATCATCCTCTGGGCGAACCGGCTGGGACTCGGCAAGCGGACCGGCATCCCGCTCAAGGCCGAGGCCCAGGGAAACATTCCCAACGACGACTACATGATGAGGGTCCAGAAGCGCAGGATCCTCAAGGGTGACGTCGCCAACATGAGCATCGGCCAGGGAGACATCGTGATCACACCGCTCCAGATGGCGCAGGCCTACGGGGTCATCGCGACCGGCGGAGAGTTCCACCAGACACGGCTGGTGAAACAGATCCAGGGCATCGACAACAAAGTCCTCGCCGCCTACCCCGACCGCATCCGCGATGATCTCCAGATCAAGCCACAGGACATGGCCACCCTCCGCGAGGCGCTGGTGGCCGTCACCGAGGATGGTCAGGGAACGGCTCATCAGGCCCAGGCCAAGGGTGTCCACGTCGCGGGAAAGACCGGAACCGCCCAATGGGGACCGCAGAACAAACAGCGCACGGCGGCATGGTTCGCGGGATTTGTCCCTGCGGAGAATCCGCAGTATGCATTCGCAGCGGTCTACGAGGGAGAACCGGGCGACAACTCCGTGCATGGAGGAAGTCATGCCGCTCCACTCATCGGCAAGGTGCTCAAGGAAATCTACGGCTCCAAGGCTTCCGAAAAATCAGGAGAGAAGGAGAAATCGGAAGCCCCCGAAAAGCCCAAGGAAAATCAACCAGCCGACGAGTCAAACTGAGCCTGCCACATGGGGAAGGAAGGCGGTAATATCATTGGTGCTGACAGAGATTTCCTTCAGCTTTTACTGATCTCTCTCCCCTCGTCCGCATCGATGTAGTCGAACATGGTCTGGATCTCGTCGCGGGTCTCGAATCCGCTCTCTTTCTTGCGGCGGATCAGGATCTCGCTTGCGTCGTCCCGCCATCCCCGCTTGGTCATGAAGCCGTTCCAGATCTCGATCTGCTCTGCGGTCGGCTCGGCGCCGTGCTTCACGGCCCAATCCCAGACCGCTTCATCGGAAAGGCCCGCGTTCACCTGAGCAGCCAGTTCGTCGTAGGGAACTCCCAGAAACTTGCAGCAGCGGTCATCAAACCCCTTTCCGAGGTTCGGGATGCAGTCCTCGGCCAACTCCCCCGCGGCATGGAGACGGATCTTCTCCACCATGCGGGGAAAGTAGACGAGGCCGTGGATCGTGTCGTGGGGAGTGCGGGGTGTTTTCATGGGTTACTTTGACGTTATTTCCTTGGGAGTGACGAATCCGGAGATCACGAAAAGACCGGCGGCGATGCAGATACAGGAGTCAGCCACGTTGAATGCAGGCCAGTGGTAGCCGCCAAACTGGAAGTCAAGGAAGTCGACGACATGTCCGAGCCTGATCCGGTCGGTCACATTGCCGATGATCCCCGAGAGAAGCAGGATCCATCCCCACTGCATCAGGAGCCCGGTGAAGTGTCGGCGCAGAACGATGAGTGCTATGAAGACGGCGCTCGAGAGCAGGATGAAGAAGAGGTTGTTGTCGTGGAGCATGCTGAAAGCCGCCCCGGTGTTGTGGAGATGGGTCAGGTTGAAGAATCCCGGAATGACCGGAATCGATTCCTGATACGGAATGAAGCGCAGCGTCAGGATCTTGGTAAGCTGATCAGCGAGGGCAAGGGTCACGATCAGCAACCATGCAACCGCCGTAGGGATTCCCTTCAAGGGGGTCATGCAGAGACGGGTAAGGCCTCGACGCAGCGAGCGCAGAGCGTGGGATGCTCCGCATGGGAACCGACCTCTTCACGATGACGCCAGCAGCGCTCGCACTTGGCGGCCTCCGTCTTGCCGATCACGACATCCTTGGTTCCCTTGGCGATGGAGAGATTGCTCAGGATCAGGAACTCCTCGATCTCGGCGAGTCCCCCACCCTCTGCGGCGACCAGGATCACAGGATCGTCGGTGGTGACGGCCACGGTGGCATCAAGCGGCTTGGCAATGACGCCGTCACGTTGGGCCTTCTCAAGGGCCTGCGCCACATCAGCGCGGAGCGACTGAAGCGCCTCAAACCGGGAGAGGATCTCCTGATCGGGAGACTTCTCCGCGGGGAAGAGTTCCAGATGGACGGAGCTTCCGGGACGGAAGTGTCCCCATGCCTCTTCGGCGGTGAAGGCAAGGATCGGCGCAAGCAGTCGCACGAGATCCTCGAAGACCTTGGCCATAACAGCCTGCGTGGCGCGGCGACGGGAGGAATTCCCGGAATCGCAGTAGAGACGGTCCTTGGTCACATCGACATAGATGCTGCTCAACTCCACGGCGCAGAACTGGGTGATCGCCTGATAAGCCTTCTGGAAGGCCAGCTCCTCGTAGGCCTTCAGGCAGGTGTTCACGGTCTCCTGGAGACGGGCCAGGATCCATCGGTCGATGGCCGTGGGTTCCGCCGCAGGTGCCGAGGCATCGTGATCGGCCAGATTGGCGAGCAGGATGCGCAGGGTATTTCGGATCCTGCGGTAGGAATCGGTGAGGCGCGCGAAGATCTCCTCCGAGAACGGGACATCGTCGGTGAACTGGACGCTACTGGCCCAGAGACGGACGATATCTGCCCCGTAGGTCTTCACGAAGTGATCGGCCTCGGTCGGCTTCTGGTAGCCTCCGGCACCTTGGTTCGACTTGGAGATTTTCTGGCGCGTGTCGACATCAACCACGAAGCCGTGAGTGAGGACGGTCTTGTAAGGTGCCTTCCCGTTGAGCGCCACCGAGGTCATCAGCGACGACTGGAACCATCCTCGGTGCTGGTCGGTGGCCTCGAGGTAGAGATCGGCGGGGAACCGGAGCTCGGCACGGCCGCGCAAAACCGCCTCATGGCTGACGCCGCTGTCGATCCAGACATCGAGCGTGTCGTTGCGACGAACCGATCCGGCAGGCGCGCCGGTCAGGCGGCACCACTCGGCATCATCAAGGGAGAACCAGGCATTGGATCCCTTCTCGGCGACCACTTCGGAGACCTTCTCAATGACGGCGGGATCGAGGATCGGCTCCCCTTCGGGAGTGTAGAAAACGGGAAGCGGAACCCCCCAGGTACGCTGGCGGGAGATGCACCAGTCGGGTCGTGACTCGACGGTGCCGCGGATTCTATTCCTGCCCCAATGCGGGATCCAATTGGTGGCATCGATCTCCGTAAGGGCGTTTTCGCGAAGGGCATCGATGCGGATGAAGAACTGCTCGACGGCGCGGAAGAGAATCGGGGTCTTCGACCGCCAGCAGTGGGGATAGCTGTGCTGATAATCCTGCCGGCCGAGAAGCGCCCCTTTCTCCGTCAAGATGCGGATCACCTCCTCGTTCCCCTCGAAGACATTCCTTCCGACCAACGAGGGAACGCCGCACTCCTCGGTGAACTTGCCGTAATCATCGACAGGCGAGAGCAACTCGAGGCCGACCTTCCGACCCAACTGATAATCGTCATCACCATGGCCGGGAGCGATATGGACGCAACCGCTTCCGGTCTCGAGCGTCACGAACTCCGCCGTGTGGACGGTGGAGGAGCGATCGAGGAAAGGATGGTGCGCCTGAAGTCCCTGAAGGGCCGAACCCTTGATGGCCTCTCCATGCTGCGTCAACTCCAGACCCGTCGCTTCCTTGAACTTCTCCGCCAAACCCGCGGCGACGATGAGTCGCTCGGAGCTATTCTCCAGCAGGACGTAGTCGAAGTCGGCATGGAGGGCGATCGCTAGGTTGGCCGGGAGAGTCCAGGGAGTCGTGGTCCAGATGACGACGCTGAGCGACTTCTCGGCAGGGAGGCCAAGGCGGGCGGCCTCGGCGGCATCCACGGCAAACTTCACGAAGATCGCCGGCGATGTCTTCTCCTGATACTCGACCTCCGCTTCGGCAAGGGCGGTCTGGGCACCGGTGCTCCAGAGAACCGGCTTCTTGCTACGGTAGACGAGCCCCTTTTTAACCATCCGTCCGAAGGAGCGGATGATGGCCGCCTCGTAGGAGGGATCGAGCGTCAGGTAGGGATGCTCCCAGTCACCGAAGACTCCGAGCCTGCGGAACTGGCCGCGCTGGATGTCGATGAACTTGCGGGCATACTCCTCGGACTTCTGGCGGACCTGCAGGGGGGTGAGCCCGGCAGAGGACTTCACCACGCGGAACTCGATCGGCAGTCCGTGGCAATCCCATCCCGGGATGAACGGGGACTGGAAGCCAGCCATCGTCTTCGATTTGACGACCAGATCCTTGAGCACCTTGTTGAGCGCGGTCCCCATGTGGACATCGCCGTTGGCAAAGGGAGGCCCGTCGTGCAGGACAAACTTGGGAGCCCCCTCGCGGGCCTTCTGGATCGCGGCGTAGAGCCCCTCCTTCTCCCACTTGGCCAGCAACTCCGGCTCACGCTGGGCAAGACCGGCCTTCATCGGAAAGTCGGTCTTGGGAAGTCGGACGGTGTCTTTGTAGCGGGACATGGTGGGGACGGAAGGGGTTTAGGCTGAAGACTGAAGGCTGAAGGGAATCAACTGAGGAAGGGATGAATCCGATCTAAAAGGAAAGGTGGATAGACTGAAGACTGTTAGGAACCGAAGGACTGAAACCTACCCAGGCTGCTAAGACGGGATTTTCCCGACCTAACAGCCTTCAGCCTAACAGTCTAAACCACTCCTAGCCTTCAAAGGTGTCGTCGAGCCAGGTGAGCAACTGGGAGATAGTCTCCACGGTCTCGTCACCCATGTTCGAAATGCGGAAGGTCTCGCCTTTGATCTTTCCGTAGCCCCCGTCGATGATGCAGGAGTGCTTGGCCTTGAGACGGCCGATCCAGGCGGCGATGTCGGCGCCCTTGTTGTTCTTCACGCAGGTGAGACCGAGCGAGCGGTATCCCTCGGGAGCGAAGAACTCCCAGCCGCGGGCCTTCACCCAGTCGGCGACGAGCTTGTTGGTGGCCGCGTGGCGGGCGTAGCGGTTCTCGAGTCCCTCGGCGGCGATGTCCTCGAGCTTCGACTGAAGCGCGTAGATGTGCGAGATGACCGGGGTGCTCGGTGTCATGTCTCCCTCGTGGTTCTTCTGGAACTCGATGAAGTCGAAATAGTATCCGCGTCCCTTGACCTCGGAGGCGCGCTTCATCGCCTTCTCGGAGACGGAGAAGAGAGCCATGCCGGGAGGCAGGGCGAGTGCCTTCTGGCTGCCGGTGAGCATGACGTCGATGCCGAGCTCGTCCATCGGGACGGGGAGTACGGAGAAGGAGGAGACCGTGTCGACGACAAGCAGGACCTTGGGGAACTGTTTGAGGACGTCGGTGAGCTCCTTGATCGGGTTCATGCACCCGGTGGAGGTCTCGTTGTGGATGAGTGTCACCACGTCGATGTCACCCTTCTCGAGGCGTGCCTTGAGGAGCTCGGGGGTGATGGGCTTGCCCCAGTCGACCTGAAGCTTGTCGGCCTCGTAGCCGCAGCGCTTGGCGACATCATTCCACTTGTCGGAGAAGGCGCCGGTCATGCAGTTGAGAACCTTTCCCTTCACGATGTTGCGGAGGGCACCCTCCATCACGCCCCATGCGGAGGAGGTGGAGATGAAGACGGGGCGCTCGGTCTTGAAGAGCTGCTGGAGACCGGGCTGGACCGAGGCGTAGAGTTTTTTGAAATCGTTGCCACGATGGCCGATCATCGGCTTGCGGAAGGCTTGGAAAGTTTTCTCGGAGACCTCGACGGGTCCCGGGCTGAAGAGTTTGATGTGTGAGCTCATGAAGGGTTGGATTTTGCCCTAACCCGTCAATTTTCCCAGAGAAAGTTTTCCAATTTCAGCTTGGAGAGCCGCGCCTTGGCCTCGTCGGCCCTCGGACCCCCCTCCGAAATGATCTGGCCGTACAGGGCTACGGCATCATTCCACTGCTTTCTGGCCTCCAGAAGGCGGGCGGCGTCGAAGGCGGCCTTGTCATGCCACTGCTGCTCGGGATCGGTTGTCCGGGGATTCTTGAAGGCCTCGTAGTAGACCGCCAGCGCCGCATCCCCCTCCCCGAGTTTCTCAAGGACCATGCCGCTCTTGCAGAGGGCCTGATTCCTCCAGCGGAGCGGCATCGAGGAATCGGCCGCAAGCTGCCTCCATGCCTTCACCGCCTCGCGCTCCCGGGAGGGATCCGAGGCGCCAAGCTGGTGCAGCGTGTCGCCGCTGGCCATGAGCGCCGCGGCGCGGATCTCGGGGTCGGGTCCGTCGGCACCCTCGGAGGAGAGGATCTTTCCGTAGATCGCCAGGGCTTCGAGAGGCAGGTTCTGGGCATTCTTGAGCGCCCCCTCCTGAAGCCGCGCCTGCCAGGCAAGCTGGTCGCTCCCCTCGGAGCCGGCAACCTTCTCGAGAAGCATGAGGGAGTCGTCGATGGAGGCGGGATCCATGGAACGGGAGGCCGCATGCGCAGCTAGGAAGAGGGCGCGGCGGCCGAGATCGGTCCCCGGGCAGGAGGCCGCAAGTTGCTCGAACTCGACCCGCGCCCCTTGAACGTCCCCGGAAGCAAGCAGGGACTCGGCAAGCTTGAGACGCACCTCGGGAACAAAACGGGACTGCGGATGGGCCTTAAGAAATTCACGGGCGGCCTTGATGACGGCGGCCGTGTCGGCCTTGCGGCCCGTGTCCTTGAGAAAAACGGCAAGGTATTCCTCCCGCTCGGGTTCCCCCGAATTCTCCCTCACGGCCTTGGCCAGGTCGCGGTCGGCGGCTTCACCCCGGCCCGACTTCATGTTGAGTTCCGCCGCGGCGAGGCGGGCCCGGGACTTCATCGCGGGATCGGGGGAACCCTCCGCCAACTCACCCAGCATGGCCGCACCGGAGGCCTGTCCACGCCGGGCGAGATCAAGCGCGATCTGGAACTGCATCTCCTCGGAAGCCTTGCCCGACTTCATTGCGGCGATGGCACGGGCCGACTGGGAGGCATCGAGGGATCCCTTGCCTGCCGTGGCGGCTAAAACCGCTTGGTTAAAAAGGGCATCGGTTGCAAGCGTCGGATCGAAGGTGGCGGCCTCACGGAAGGCGGTGGCGGCCTCACCGTTCTTCTTGGATGCCGCGGCGGCAAGCCCCCTCACGTAAGCGAGTCTGGCCCCCAACGTGGAAGGGGCCGAGGGACGATCGGCGGCAAGAGCGAAGGCCTCGGCGGAATTCCCATGGGCGAGTTTGCCCGAGCTGAGGAGAAGGCGGGCCTCATCGGCAAGCGGGTCGTCCGGATAGCGGCCGATGAAGGACTCCAGGAGCTTTTCCCCGGACTTGTCGCGCCCGATCTTCAGTTCCGACTTCGCCAGGTAATAGGAGGCGTACTTCGCCCGCACGGGATGCGTGTTATCGTCGGCCCACTTCCTGAGACTGGTCGTCTCCGCAGGAGCAACCGCGGCTCGCAACCGCTCAAGCAGCAGGAACTGCTCGGCGAGAAGAGGGGCATCATCGACGCTCTCAAGGTGCTTTTCGAGCAGGGCGATGGCCTGAGCCTCCTTCTTGGACGAAGCGAAGCAGATGGCGGTCCCCAAGGTGGAGGCCGAGGCACTCCAGGGAGTTGCGGGAGGGACGGCGGCAAAGAGCTTCCGGGCATCGGTGATGTTGCCGGCGCGCCACGTGGCGAGCGCCTTGAGGTATGCGGCGGCGGCCTTTCCCTCATCGCTCGTGAGGGAGGAGATCTGGAGCAGCTTGAGGCACTCCTCGGTTTGGCCGAGCGCGATCAAGTCGGCCCCCTTCTCCAGGAGAAGATCTTCGGCTATCGGGGAATCGGCCGGGACGGCGGCAAGAACCTGAAGGGCCCCACCGGGGTCGCCCGATCCGCGAAGAATCCTGGACTGCAACAGGGCGACCCGTTCGCCGGGAACGCCCGGGACATCTTTTTTGGAGAGCAGCAACCCGCCCAGAATCTCCTTTGCCGAGGTGTAATCACCGGTGCCCGTGAGCGCCACGGCCTTCCAGTAAGCCAGCGAGGGATCCTGCGCGGCATCCGCCGTCGAGGCCACGGCCACTGCCTCGTCAAAGCGACCTCCGGAGACCAGCAGGGCGACCAGTCGCCGGGTCAGATTCAACCTGCGCGCGGGATCCTGCTCCTGCTGGATGCTGGTGCGAAGCACCGCCGCTGAAACCTGCGGGAGGCGTTCCGAGGATGCCGTTGTGGCAAGGTCGGTTTCCCGGGCGGGATCAACCGGGACATTGGTCGGTTCCGCGCCGAAGAGAGATCCCAAGGAGAGGGTCAGCGCCGCAAGGCACGCCCCAGCCAGTGACCCGTATGGCTTGAGGAATGCTCCGCGACCTCGTCGGGCGTTCCGCATGCCACGAGTTGTCCGCCCCCTTCCCCGCCCTCGGGGCCCATGTCGATGATCCAGTCCGCGCATTTGATGACTTCGAGATTGTGTTCGATGACGATGAGGGTATTTCCGCCGTCGCGCAACCTCAGGAGCACTTCCAGCAGTTTCTGAATGTCGGCAAAATGAAGCCCCGTCGTCGGTTCGTCCAGCAGGTAGAGCGTCCTGCCGGTCGCTTTTTTGGAGAGTTCGGCGGCGAGTTTGAGGCGCTGGGCCTCCCCACCGGAGAGGGTCGTGGCCGACTGGCCGAGCTTCAGGTAACCGAGACCGACCTCCTGCAGGACCTCCAGCTTTCCGTGGATGGCGGGGATGGAGCGGAAGAATCCCGCCGCCTCGTCGATGGAAAGCTCCAGCACGTCGGCGATGTTCTTCCCCCTGTAGGAGATCTCGAGGGTCTCGCGGTTGAAGCGACGCCCCCTGCAGAGTTCGCACTCCACAAAGACATCGGCGAGGAAGTGCATCTCGATCCGGATCATCCCGTCCCCCTCGCACTGCTCGCAGCGCCCCCCCTTCACGTTGCAGGAGAAACGGGCCGGGGCATATCCGCGCACCTTGGCGGCGGGGAGTCCGCTGAAGAGATCGCGGATCGGTCCGAAGACGCCGGAGTAGGTGGCGGGATTGGAGCGGGGCGTGCGGCCGATCGGGCTCTGGTCGATGACCACCACCTTGTCGAAGGCCTCTGTCCCGAGAATGCGGCCATGGGCTCCGGGCGCCTCCTTCGCCCCGTAGAACTGGCGTGCAAGCGATCGGTGGAGGATATCGTTCACCAGCGTTGATTTCCCGCTTCCGGAAACCCCCGTCACCACCGTGAAGAGACCGACGGGAAATCCGACCGTCAGGTTCTTCAGATTGTTCTCGGAGGCGTCGGTCACGGTAAGCCATCCCGGCCCCGGCGCGGCCTTCACGGGAGGGCGATGACGGATCCTGGGGACCGAGATCTTCGCAGTACCCGAGAGAAACTGCCCTGTCAGGCTGGCCGGATTGGCCAGGATCTCGGCAGGTGTGCCGGTCGCCACGATCTCCCCTCCCCTCGGCCCGGCACCGGGCCCCATGTCGAGCACGTGGTCGGCCGCCAGGATCGTCTCCTCGTCATGCTCGACGACGACCACCGAGTTCCCGAGATCGCGGAGTCCGCGGAGAGTCCCCAGCAGGCGGTCATTGTCGCGCTGATGCAGGCCGATGCTCGGTTCATCAAGCACGTAGAGCACCCCTGCCAATCCGGAGCCGATCTGCGTGGCAAGACGGATGCGCTGCGCCTCCCCGCCGGAAAGCGTCCCGCTTTCACGATTGAGGGTGAGGTAGCCGAGGCCCACCTCGACCAGAAATCCGAGTCTGGCGCCGATCTCGCGCAGGAGATCCACCGTCACCTTGCGATCCGCAGCCGAGAGCTGCAACCCCGCCAGCACCTCGCAGGCGCGGGAGGCTGGAAGCGCGCAGAACTCCTCGATGTTCCATTCCCTCTTCTCCGGCCCGACGATGCTCTCAATCGTCACC
Organism: Verrucomicrobiia bacterium; assembly: GCA_040380225.1. Lineage (GTDB taxonomy): Bacteria > Verrucomicrobiota > Verrucomicrobiia > Chthoniobacterales > UBA6821 > UBA6821. The sequence goes on from JBEIJN010000022.1 coordinate 12,512, forward strand.
CCGAGGATCTCGGGCCGCAGGCGCGCCCCGCCGCAGGTCGCACAGGCCTTCCGGGCGAAATAGGCCTTCAGACGATTCTTCTTCAGCTCGCTGGCCGAGGTCTCCATCTGCCTCTCCACCATGGCGACCAGTCCCTCGAAGGGCCTGATCTGCGGCGCCCTCCCCCCCTTTCCTTTCGTCCCGCCGAGCTCCAGCGACTCCCCGCCGGTTCCGTGGAAAAGCTTCTGCTTGAACGCCTTGTGAAGATCGCGGAAGGGAACATCGATACCGGCTCCCGTCTGCTCGCAGAGAGCTTCCAGAACGAGTTGATAGTATTGCCCCATCCGCTTGTCGGGAGTCCGCCAGGGCCTGATCGCCCCCTTGGAGAGCGTCATCTCGGGATCCACGAGCAGGCCCGGATCGCAGAACGGCTCCGTGCCGATTCCCTGACAGTCCGGACAGGCACCGAGATGGCTGTTGAAGGAAAAGTGCCGAGGCGTCAGACGAGGCATCGTGAAGCCGGTCTCCGGATTGCAGAAATCGGTGGAGAAGGGCCTCTCCTCCCAAGCTTCGGGTGCTGCACCGGGTGCCTGATGGAGAACGGTGATCATGTTGTTCCCCCAGCGCAGCGAGGTCTCAAGCGAATCGAGCAGGCGTTCACGGATTCCCTCCCCCTCCCCTTCGGGGCGAAGGGCCAGACGATCCACCACGGCCTCGATCGTGTGCTTCTTGGTCTTGGGAAGTTTGATCGGCTCCGGGCGCCCCAGATCGATGATCTCGCCATCGATCCTCAGTCGCACAAATCCCTCGCGTCGGGCCCGATCGATGACATCGCGGAACTCACCCGCCTCGTTCCTGACAAGCGGTGCCAGCAGCATCATGCGGGTTCCTTCCGGCCAGGAAAGGATCTCCGACGCGATCTGCTGGGGTGACTGGCGGCGCACCGCGGCTCCCGTCTTCGGATCATGGGGCACCCCGACCGAGGAGTAGAGAACTCGGAGATAATCGTAGATCTCGGTCGTCGTGGCGATCGTCGAGCGGGGATTGGGGGGGGCGATCCTTTGCTCGATGGCGATCGCCGGAGAGAGGCCCTCGATGTGATCCACATCGGGCTTCTGCATCTGGTCGAGAAACTGCCGCGCATAGGCCGAGAGGCTTTCGACATAGCGACGCTGCCCCTCGGCGAAGAGCGTGTCGAAGGCAAGCGAGGACTTCCCCGAACCGCTCGGCCCGGTAATGACCACGAGCTTGTTGCGGGGAATCTCGACGTCGAGGTTGCGCAGGTTGTGCTGCCGCGCCCCCTTGATCCGGATGACCTGAGCGTCGGTCATGGGATACAGAAAGTGATTAATCTGGAACTCATGGACTCAAGAAATTTACTCGGAACATAAAACCAGACAATCGTCGATTCCGACGTGTCTTTTGGATGCATTTTCCTTTTAGAGAGAGAGGATTAAATATTAAGCGGCATCCGAGGCTTTCAAGATCCTCCCGATCAGAGGGTGTTATCCTACAACCTTGCTTGATATTGGATCCCGAGTGCCTCCAGTTTATCAGCATCCGGGCATGTTCGGGTGGCCGGTATTTCTTTTTGATCAGAAAGCTGATGACCGGCGTCTAGAAGAGTTCCTCCAGCGGACCGATGGTGAGCTCGGGCATGGCATGAAACATCCCCGAGCGCAACCCAAAGAGGCCGTCAGCTACTAGGGCGTGAAGTAGGGTGATCCGATCGAAATGACCAATCTCGCTATCTGCCCTACCTTCGCGGAATAGACTTCGAAGATGAAGGATACGCTGGCCAAGAGGTGTAACGAGTAAACGGTTTCAAGACCGTTGAAAAAGTCATCCAGCACCTGAGCTTGGCCCGTGAAGCTTTCGGCCAAACGAGTGTGAGGCTAGCCATAAAACGTCGAACTAACGGGGCGGAACTATGTGGGCAAACGCTCTACTCTATGACCACGACATTTACGCCCCGCAGCTATAGCTTCATGCACGCTTGAATCGCACACACGCAAGAATTTTGCTGCGGCACGGATCGATGGGAACCGCATAGATCCATCCACAAAGACAGGAACTCCATTTGTCCCCAATCGCGGGCATTTCGTGCAACCTCCTCCAGATAAGAACTTGTTCGGCTTAGCTCGGTATTCGTGTCCGTTCGGGCAACGAATGCGATGCCACGCTTGAGACCCAAGGTATTTTCCTTCAAGAACCTCATATCCGCGCTTCCGAGCCTCTACTTGGAACGCGTCATACAGCCGTATGCGCTCGGGCGTTGCCAAGCTTGCAGCCTCCTCTGCAAGTTTCTTTATGCCGTTGGGCTTGAGCGATGGCTTAACACCTACTTTTGCGCAGACCTCCCGCAGCAACCTTACAAACTCCTCGATCGTCGTCATTTCTCCAAGAGAACGAATCTCGATGAGCTCGATTCCAAGCCTTTTACAACCTCTCCTGCGCTCCCGATCGCGTGCCCGGATTTTTTTCAGAGCCTCGCAACCTCCCCAGTGGGCAGATGGAACGAAGTGCTGCTCACCATGGTGCTCGATAGCTATCCCGCAATCGGGATTATACATATCTAGCTCCAGCGGATAACGGCCGTCACCGCGCAACTCCGGAAGCCGCACTTTCAGGAATGGAGCGCCCACCACCTTCTCCGCCACGTGTCGCGCCACCGCTTCGCCGTGAGAACTGAAGCAGTATGGACAGAAGCGCTTCAGGTAACGCAGGGTTGCTAGGGGCCTTAGAAACTCGTGCCCTTGTTCGCACTTCCACAGTGCATTGTAGGAAACGGATCGTGGAATGGAGAGAGCCGCCCCGCGATGCTGTTTGGCAAACACGTGATACTCCTCGTTTGGGACTCGGACATGTCGGTTGCACTTCGGACATCCCGTGCCAGTGGCAATACTGTTCAAGGTCATCTTGAACTCATGCCCACACTTTACGAACCTGACCGGCATAGGCTTGCCTGAGGCCGTGTATTCTCCGATGCGCTTCACACCCTTGTCTCGGAGTCGTCGATCAACCTGTTGAAGCGGAAGCTTGAGCGCTCTGGCTACAAGCTTGCGCGAACACTTTTTGCACCCGGTTCCAGCGCCGATCAGTGAGTAGACTGACGTCACCCAAGAATCCCCGCAAGCCAGGCATCGGAACTCACAGAAACGCTGCTTACCTACTCTGTGGGAATCACGTACAAGCTCTATCCGTTTGTTGGTGATTCGCTGCCTCAGCTCGCTGAGGGTCTTGATTTGGCGCGCGGAGGTTTGTTGGTGGGCACACCTTGGACATCCTCGTCCCATAAGAATCTTTCCAAAAGTTGGTGCCCATTCATGAGAGCAAGTGACACACCGGCACGGAAGGTGGTAGTGTCTACCTTCATATTTTCCAGCAAGACAGACAATCCCCCTCTCCAAACACATGCTCTTAACCTCGCTGAGGGAGAGTTTCGGCGACGCGGTGTCCAGCTTCTTGCGGGCGCAGCGAGGGCAACCCCTGCCCTGCATGATGTTCCCGAAAAGCGGATTCCAGACATGCGAACACTCACTGCAGCGACATCGCAATTTTGCATGCCGTTTGAGGTAGCGCTTGCTCAGAACCTCGATACCGCGTTTAGCACAATAGGAAACAACCTCGTCGAGCGACATTCTTGGTCTCCTCATTGCTCCTGTTGTCACCAGCTCCGATGTGATTCGTGCTTAGAGCGCAAAGACACGATCTTAATCCTCCGAGGCCGTGGCGTCCATCTGTAGAGCACCATTAATCTGATAGGAATCGTTTTTGAGGGAAAGGGAGGTGAAGCATGCGGCTCCGGTTAGAAGCGCTTGTTTCACGCGTGGGAAATAGCTTTCCCCCGGGGAAAAGTCAACGTGCTACCTCGATTGGCATACATCGTGTTTTCCACTATACTCATTTCCTGTTTTCTCCGTTCCTGATTCATCCCCCTGTCAGTTATTCTGCTGGAGCCTCTTCCGGGGTGCATCGCCGAAGCGGTCATGGGCTTCGTGCAGGATGTTTACCAACGAGGGGTATCCGGCCTTCCTGCCGATCTCTCCGATCGCGGCCTCGTCGAACTCCGCGGCATTGATACCGGGGAACCAATGCCCGCCGTTCCCAAGCAGATTGTAACGGAGCTTCCCGTATGTCTGCATGTCGAAGGCACGGTCCAGTGCCCGGAGCCTTACGATCTCCTGAAGATTGATCCCGCCCGGCACCTCCCCGAAGGGTGGGAGATCCCGATCCCAGCGCACCGGCATGAGAGATCCGTTGATCCGTAGAAACTCCTCCTCGAGGCGCCCCGCAACTTCGCGGACCCGATCCCAGGTGTCTTTGTGTTCCATGAGGGGAAGGATCTTCAGATGCTCGTCGAAATCCGAAGGCCGTGCGGCTCCGATGCTCAGCGTGTGGACCTCCGGATGCATGAGGCAGTAGAGGTCGTTGAAGACCATCGGCGAGTAGGGGGAGCAGAGACCGGAGAGCTTCTCCGAGGGTTGGTGCATGCATCCCCCCTTCTCCGTGGGGCTGATGATGAAGACCCCCATGTCATGCCTGGCGGCCGCCTCGACGGCACTCCAGTTGGTGCGGTTCATGAAATACCAATGGAGGTTCACATAGTCGAAGGCATCGCTCTCCACGATCTCCTCAATGAGATCGCACGGGGCGTGCGTCGAGAATCCGAGGAAGGTGGCCCTCCCCTCATGGATGATCTGCCGGCCGCCTCGAGCGCCCCGCCGGGGCGGATCGTCTCCTCCCAGCACTCCCGGTTGTTGATCCCGTGGATGGAGAGAAGGTCGACATGTCCCAACTGCAGTTTACTCATCGACTGATCGAAGGTCGCGCGGAAGTCCGTGGCGGAGGACGGGGCGACCTTGGTCTGAATGATCATTTCCCCGCGGGGAAGACGGGGAAGGATTTTCCCCAACTGGACCTCCGAGGTGCCGTAGCCACGGGCGGTCTCGATGTGGTTGATGCCGGAGGCGAGCGCCTTGCGGATGCATTCCTCGAGGTTGGCCTGTCCCTCGGGCGTGATCCCGCCGGCATCATTGTCGTTCCAACTGTGCTGGTAGCGCATCCCACCGCAGGAGAGAACGGGCATCTCAAGACCGGTCCGGCCGAAGCGTCGCGTGATCATGGAATGAGTTGAAAAACGGAAACCGACTCAATCTCGGCCGTCTGCGGGAACATGTCGAGCGGTGTCACCTGAAGGAGTGTGTAGCGCTCCGCCAGGCGCCTGGCATCCCGGGCAAGCGTTGCCGGATTACACGAGACATAGACGATTCTGGCAGGGGGGCGCTCCAGGATCGTCTGCGTGGCAAGCTCCGCCAATCCCTCCGAGGGAGGATCGAGCAGGAGCACGGTGCCTGCGGATGATCCGGCCGAGAGGGCCGCATGGAGCATCTGCTCCACGTCGCCGGCGAGATACTCCTCGTTCTCCGCAGCCTGACGACTCGCCATCGCCACCGAGGCGATCGAACGCTCGATCCCGATCACCTTGGTGAAGAGCCCCTGCAGTTCGTGAGCGAAGAACCCCGCACCGCAATAGGCATCCACCAGCAGTTCACGGATCGGATGAGCATCCCCGGCAGGCATGACCGCCTCGCGGACCGTCTTCTTGAGGATCTCAGCCACGGCGTTATTCACCTGACGGAAGCCGCCGTAGCGCTTCTTCTCGCCAATCAGGTAGTCCCCGTCCCTCGGGCGGGACTTCAACAGATCCTGAAACCCGAGATCGACCTCCCCGGAGGCGATCAGGCATTTGGTCACGGGAACGACGCGGTTCGAGCCCTGCTCGAAGAACCCGGCCTTCCCATCACGGACATGGACGGTGATCCGGTTGCGATAGCCGTACGGTTCGGGCGAGGGAATCATCGTGGCCACGGGAGGATCGGTAAGCCCTCCCAGTCGCCGCAGCGCCTCGCGAAGCTGTGTCTCCTTGATGCGGAGCTGATGGGAATAATCGATGTGCTGGTAGGCGCAGCCTCCGCACTTCAAAAAAACAGGACACGGGGCGGGAATCCTGTGCGGCGAGGGCTCGGTCACCTCCAGCAGATCAGCCTCCAGCAAACGCGACTTCACCTTGCGGACACGTGCGCTGACCTTCTCCCCATCGATCACGCCGGGGACAAAGCAGGCGATTCCGCCGATACGGCCGACTCCCTTTCCGCCAAAGCCGATATCATTGATCTCCAGAGAGACCACCTGACCGGGTCTGATTTTCGGAGCCTGGGACGTGTCAGTGCTGTTTTCTGAAATGGACATTCCCTAGCCTCGACGCATCAGGCAAAGAGGAGCAAAACAAAAAGGATGAAATCGAGGATTCCTTCTCGCGCAGAGGCGCTGAGGCGCAGAGATTGTTGCTGAAATGAAAGAGAATGAGATAGGAACCAAGGTTCTGGAGGCTGCGATCAATGTTCATCGGGAGCTAGGACCCGGACTCCTTGAGAGTGTTTATGAAGTCAGCTTGGCTCGTGAATTATCAGACCTTGGATTGAAGGTTGAGCGTCAGGTTCAGATTCCCATCATCTATAAAAATATCAGGTTTGAAGAGGGTTTCAGGGCGGACATTATTGTAGAAAATGCGGTTCTCTTGGAACTCAAGTCTGTTGAAGGAGTGACTCCTGCCCATAAGAAACAAGTTCAGACCTATTTGAAACTGACAGGATTAAAACTCGGATATCTCTTGAACTTTGGGGAGGCCGTTCTCAAAAACGGAATCACCCGTTGCGTGAACGGGTTAAACCCATAATTCTCTGCGACTCTGCGCCTCTGCGGGAAAATTCCCAACTACCATGACCTCGCAACTTGACCACAAATCCGATGAACGTTTCATGCGTTTGGCGATCAAGGAGGCCTCGCGTGCCCTTGGACGGACAGCCCCCAATCCGGCGGTCGGTGCCGTGCTCGTGAAGGGAGGCAAGATCATCGCCAAGGGCTACCATCGCGCCGCAGGCCTCCCGCACGCAGAGATCGAGGCGATCAGGCAACTGGGAGCTGGAAGTTGGAAGCTGGTAGCTGGGGGAAAATCCGGATTCAGCTCCTCTTCCAAACTCCCATCTCCTAACTCCAAACTCCTAGCCGCAGGCGCCACCCTCTACGTCACCCTGGAGCCCTGCTCCTCACACGGGAAGACCCCCCCGTGCACGGAGGCGATTATCGAGATGGGAATCTCACGGGTCGTCTACGGCGCCACCGATCCCGACAAGCGACACCGGGGACGGGCGGCAAAGATTCTCCGCAAGGCCGGCATCAAAGTGACCGAGGGAATCCTCTCAAGCGAATGTGCCGCATTGAACTCCCATTGGAACCACCGGGCATCCACAGGGCTTCCCTGGGTCATCGCCAAGGCCGGGATGTCGCTCGACGGACGGATCGACTCCCCTCCCCAGCGGAGATGGATCACCTCTGCCGCCAGTCGCAGGGAAGCGATGCTCCTCAGGGCCTCCGTCGAGGCGATCCTTGTCGGAGGAGGCACCGTCCGCGCGGATGATCCAGCACTTACCATCCGTGGCATCAAGCTGCAAAAGAATCATCCCCAACCTTGGCGCGTTGTCTGGTCACGCAGCGGAAAGATCCCCAAGAAATCCCAACTCCTCACCGACACCCATCACGCCCGCACTCTGGTTTACACAGGCATGACACTCCGGAAGGTTCTGCAGGAACTTGGGAAGCGGGGCATCTCGGGCGTCCTGATCGAGGGGGGCGGGCAGACACTCGGAGAAGCCTTCAAGCGCAATCTGGTCGATGAAGTCCGATTCTTCATCGCTCCTGTCATCCAGGGAGGCAATGTCTCCGCCGTCAGCGGCCGCATCACCCCCGCGCATCTGGAAGATGTGACCTTCAAGAAAATCGGTTCGGATGTGATGATTTCGGGAAGGATAAGCAGAGACTGATTATGCAGATTTAATCTGGAAATCAGGAAATCAGGAAAAGCCAAGGATGCCGCAATGCTTTTGATATAAGCTATCTCGGCTTCGGAAGATCGGATGGAGAGTTAGGCGGGCAAGCAAAGCTGTGTGAATCACACTGCGAGCGCAGACCAACGACGCTATCCGCCGATATCCTGAGCCTAAACCAACTTCCTTTTGAAGAGTTCCAAGGTCATCTCCCACCCAAGTCGCGTCGCCGCCTCGTCATAGCGAATCCCCTCATCACGGGCGAAGGCATGGGCGGCGTTGAACTCATGCCAGGTGAAGTTTCTCCCAGTCTCGGTGAGGTGATCGTAAATCTTGAGACGTCCCTCCGCCGGAACATGGGGATCCTGACGCCCCCAGATCAGGAGCAACTCGGCGGAGATCTCCCCGCTCCGGGCCAGCGTGTCGTCGCTTTTTCCTTTGCCGAGGGTGGCGGAGTGGATGTCGGTCGGATACCAGCAGGCCGAGGCGGCGACTCTCGGATCCAAAGCCGCACGGAAAGCAAGGTGTCCCCCGAGGCAGAAGCCGATCGTACCGACTCCATTCCATCGGTAGTGGGGGTGGGCCATGACGAAATCGATCAATGCCTTCGCATCGGAATCAAAGCCATCGACCGGTTTCTCGAATTTTAGAAAGTTCCCGCGATCAGTCCCCTCCTTGTCATAGGCCAGCACGGTGCCTGGTGCCTCATACTCGTGGTAGACTTCGGGGACGAGCACCTCGAATCCTTCGCAGGCAAGCCTCGCCGCAAGTCGCTGAATCGGCCCGGTCATCTGGTAGATTTCGGAATAGAGGATCACGGCGGGCCAACTCCCCTCCTGCGGCAGGAAGCGATGGACGCGCATCGGGCCGGTAGGGGTGGGCAGATCGAAATGGGAGGCTTCCTGCAGGGTCATGTGATGTGGATGATGAATTAATATGGAAATCAGGAAATCAGGAAGGGAGAAGAAAAGGGTCTTTGCACCCGATAGCCGGAGAGTGAGGCATTGGCTTGAGGGGATTCCCGTGGCATGATGAACCATGCCTCCGCGCCGACCTTTCCGAAAAAAACCGGACAATGAGCCGGTTCCCGGCGGGCCCGATGACGCCCTCAGCGGGCAGGTGGAGCGTATCACCTTCCATAACGAGGAGACCGGATTCTGCATTCTCAAGGTGAAGGTGCAGGGCCGGAAGGAACCGGTTGCCGTGCTCGGCAGCCTTCCCTCCGTTGCACCAGGAGAGTGGGTGACCGCCCAGGGGAGCTGGGAGCGGGACCGGGATCACGGGATCCAACTCAAGGCCCACAGGCTCAAGACCCAGCCGCCGACTTCCCTCGAAGGGATCGAGAAATATCTCGGAAGCGGGATGATCAAGGGGATCGGCCCCGTCTACGCGACGAAGCTTGTGAAGAAATTCGGGGATAAGGTCTTCGACATCATCGAGAACCAGTCGAAGCGTCTGCAGGAAGTCGAGGGCATCGGACGCGAGCGCAGGCAGAGGATCAAGGATGCATGGGCCGAGCAGAAAGTGGTGCGCGACATCATGCTTTTCCTCCATGCCCATGGCCTGGGAACCAACCGCGCCGTGCGCATCTACAAGTCCTACGGTGCCGAGGCGATCGAACTCATCCGCGCCGATCCCTACCGGCTCGCCCGCGACATCCACGGCATCGGGTTCCACTCCGCCGACAGCGTGGCCGAGAAGCTTGGACTGGAGGCCGACTCCCTGCTCAGGGCACGCGCCGCCATCGAACATCTCCTGGATCAGGCCACGACGGAGGGGCATTGCGCCCTGCCTCGCCGCGATCTGCTGGAAGGGGCTTCCCGTCTCCTCGAAGTCGATGAATCGGTGGTGGCCGAAGCCTTCGAGCGCCATCTCAAGGATGAGCGGATCCTCTCCGAGAAGATCGCCGGAGAGGAACTGATCTTTCTTCCCAACCTCCGTGATGCCGAAGAGCGGATAGCCCGCCAACTTCTGAGACTCTCAAAAGCCAAGGAACCCGATCCTCCCATCGACACGGAGAAGGCGATCCCCTGGGTCGAGGAGAAGACCGGGCGCAAACTCTCCCCCAGCCAGCACGATGCCCTCAGGATAGCGCTGCGAAGCCGGGCCGTCGTCATCACGGGAGGTCCCGGTGTGGGGAAGACCACGCTGGTCCAGTCCCTCCTGAAAATCCTCACCGCCAAGAAACTCAAGTGCCTGCTCGCGGCCCCCACGGGACGTGCGGCCCAGCGCCTCGCCGAGGCGACAGGCCTGGAGGCCTCCACGCTGCACCGACTGCTGGAGTTTCAGCCAGCACGGGGCGGCTTCCAGAGAAATGCCTCCAATCCCCTCGAGGGTGATGTCGTGGTGGTCGACGAGGTCTCGATGGTCGACGTGCCGCTCATGAGCCGGCTTCTCGACGCCCTTCCCGGAAAGGCACGCCTGATCCTCGTGGGCGATGCCGACCAACTCCCCAGCGTGGGGCCGGGGCTGGTTCTGGGCGACATCATCCGAAGCGGAATGATCCCTGTCGTCCATCTGCGCGAAATCTTCCGACAGGCGGGCGACAGCAGGATCATCAGCGGAGCGCACTCGATCAACCGCGGCGAGATCCCCGACATCATCGAGGCTCCGAAGGATTCCGACTTCCTCTTTGTCGACCGCGAGGATGCCGAGGAGTGCGCCGCCACGCTCGTCTCACTGGTGCGCGACCGGTTGCCCAAGCATCTGGGAGTCGACCCGGTCGATGGAATCCAGATCCTCAGCCCCATGCACCGGGGAAGCCTCGGCATCAAGGAACTGAATCTGCGCCTGCAGTCGGCGCTCAATCCACGCAGCGAATACCGCGACGAGTATCAGGCCTACGGGAACCTCTTCCGCACCGGCGACAAGGTGATCCAGACCTCGAACAACTACGACAAGGAGGTCTTCAACGGGGACATCGGTCGGATCCGCTCCATGGACAGGGAGGAGAAGCAACTCGTGGTGCGTTTCGGAAAGCGTGATGTCATCTACGAGTATGGCGAACTCGACGAACTCGAGCTGGCCTACGCCATTACGATCCACAAGAGCCAGGGATCGGAGTTCCCCGTCGTCGTGATTCCGCTCGCCATGCAGCAGTATCTGCTGCTGCAGCGGAACCTGCTCTACACGGGAGTCACCCGCGGCAAGCGGATGGTCGTGCTCGTGGGGCAGAAGAAGGCGCTGGGAATGGCTGTCCGGAACGAATCCACCCGCCACCGGCACGGGGGGCTCCTCCATCGGTTGACCGATGGAGAGTTAAAAGGTTGAAAAGTGAAAAAGTGAAAGGGGCAGAATGAGGAATTATATCAAGGAACGGCCTGATTCCACCCCTTTCACCCTTTCAGCGGTTCCCTGGGCGTCTTTACGCCGCGTGGGCGAGGCCCAGGTTCTCGGGTTGCATTTTCTCCCGCTTGGAGAGCGCCCGGCGCATTTTTCCCAGGGCGATGTTCTGGAGTTGGCGGATTCTCTCGCGGGTGACTCCGAACTTCTCCCCGACCTCCTCGAGGGTGATTGGATCGGATCCATCAAGACCGAATCGGGAGTTGATGATCTTCCTCTCACGGTCATCGAGTTGATCGAGCACATCGCCCACCTCCATCTGGATGTTCTTGTCGCTCAGGCTCTCGAAGGGATCCGCCGCGGCGGTATCACCCACCAGTTCGCCGAACTCGGTGGAGTCCTCCTCGCCGACCGGTGCATCGAGCGAGGCCGGGCGGATCGCCGCCTGCTTGAGCAGGGTCACCTTGGAAGCGTTCATTCCGACCTCCTCGGCGATCTCCTCGTCGGTAGCCTCCCGGCCGAGTTCGTCGCTGAGACCGGCGCCGACACGGCGGATCTTGGCGATCTTGTCGACCAGGTGGACGGGAAGACGGATCGTCTTTCCCTGATTGGCGAGGGCCCTCTTGATCGACTGCTTGATCCACCAGGCTCCGTAGGTCGAGAGCTTGCCCCCCTTGGCGGGATCGAAGCGCTCCACGGCCTTCACCAGGCCGATATTCCCCTCGGAAATAAGATCGAGGAGCGGCAAGCCCAGGTTGGCGTAGTCACGGGCGATCTTCACGACCAGCCTGAGGTTGGCGCGGATCATCTCGGCCTTGGCGGCCATATTCCCTTTCTTGATCTTGGCGGCAAGCGTCACCTCCTGCTCTGCGGTAAGTAGCGGGTACTGCGCGATCTGGCGCAGGTAGAGTTGGAATCCGGCATCTGAATCTTCGTAGCTCATGGTGTATGGGGTTGGGGGTTGGTTGTTTTCCTTTGGTCGTTTGACAAGGGTGTCAACCCGTGCGTTCGAAATAATTTTCATTCCCATTCGGGGGGGCCCCTGCGTGGAGAGCAACAAAAAATCCGAATCCCGATGTTTACAACCGGCATCGCTCGTGGAATTGGTGTCAGACCCACCCAGAAATGATCACCAGAATTTTTTCCGCCGCCGTCGTCGGTGTCGACGCCACCGAGATAGAAATCGAAGTCAACACGGGATCCGGCGAGCCCTCGATCATCGTCGTGGGACTTCCCGACACGGCCGTCAAGGAGAGCAAGGACCGGGTCATCGCCGCACTCTCCAACAGCGGCTACCGCTGGCCGCGCAAGCGTACCACCGTGAACCTCGCGCCGGCCGACATCAAGAAGCAGGGACCGAGCTTCGACCTTCCGATCGCGCTCGGAATGATCGCCACCGATGCCGAGGAGGAACTCCCGAGGCTCTCCCGCTGCGCGGTCGCCGGCGAACTCGCCTTGACCGGAGAGGTGCGTCCGGTAAAGGGAGCGCTTCCCCTCACCCTCGAAGCCCGTGCGCGGGGCAAGAAGGCGGTCATCCTCCCCATGGCAAATGTCCGCGAGGCATCCATCGTCCGTGGAATCGAAGTGTACGGGGTCAGGAATCTCCGGGAGGCTTATGAGTTTCTCTCCAAGAAGTCGGAACTCATCCCCGAGCAGGGCAACGGGGACGAATTGCTCTCCTTGGGTGACGACTTCGATGTCGATTTCTCGGAGGTCAAGGGCCAGCACCAGGTGAAGCGGGCCATCGAGGTGGCCGTCGCCGGAGGGCACAATCTCCTCCTTCTGGGCCCTCCCGGATCCGGAAAGTCGATGCTGGCGCGCCGCATCCCTACCATCATGCCACCGATGTCGCTCGAGGAGGCGATCGAGACCACCAAGATCCACTCCGTCTGCGGCCTCCTCTCCTCGGGAGAGTCGATCGTGCTGCGCCGTCCCTTCCGCGATCCCCACCACACCATCTCCGACATCGGACTCCTCGGGGGCACGGCGAACATAACCCCGGGCGAGGTGAGTCTCGCCCATCACGGCGTCCTCTTCCTGGACGAGTTGCCCGAGTTTCACCGCTCGACCCTCGAAGTGATGCGCCAGCCTCTTGAAGATGGCAAAGTGACGATCTCCCGCGCCACGGGAACCATGACATTCCCCTCCGCCTTCATGCTTGTGGCCGCGATGAACCCCTGCCCCTGCGGTTACTACGGCGACACGAAGCGGAATTGCCGCTGCTCGGACAAACAGGTCGAACGCTACCGGCAGAAGATCTCGGGCCCCCTCCTCGACCGCATCGACCTCCATGTCGAGGCACCGGCGGTGGAATACAAGGAACTCTCGGACACTCTCCCGGCAGAGTCCTCGGCCGTCATCCGGGAACGGATCCTGAAGGCCCGCACCATCCAGAACCACCGTTTCGCCAAATCACGGAAAACAACCTGCAACGCGCGCATGAGTCACGCTCAACTCAAGGAACATTGCCGTCTCGACGACCGGGGAAACGAACTCCTCAAGAACGCCATGACCGACCTGAATTTCAGCGCCCGCGCCTACGACAGGATCCTGAAAGTGGCCCGCACTATCGCGGACCTGGCTGGTAGCGAACCGATCGCACCGGATCATCTCTTGGAGGCGCTAAGTTACCGCAATCTCGACCGGAACGTCTGGCAGTAGCAGTTCGCTACGAAAACTGGGGATGGGCGATGAGGCGGGCGTAGTCCTCCGGGGAGATCGGTCCCCTCTCGTAGTTCCGGCCACGCAGGGGTGAGGAATTCGTCGAGGAGCGGACCCGACTCAGCCACGCCCCATCGAGCGGCTTCTCCAGCAAACCGGGCCTGTTGGCCGCAATCGTTGTCTCCTCCTTCTCTCCGGTCGGGACGCCGGTTCCGACGAACCAACCGGCCAGCAACATCGTCACCCGCACCGAGGTCGAACGGGTGTAATTGGTCATCGTGCAGTCCGGGGCATCGGGATCGGAAACCGCATCCCGGATCATGCAAAAGGTCTCCAGACTCCACATCTCGGCATTCCTCGCCGGGGAATAGGGATCAAAGAAGATCGCCGAAGGCGCGGTCCCGTCATGCCGAGACCGAGAGAAGTCCCCGCGATGAAGATGCCAAGTCATTCCGGGCGCGGGGCGAGCTACTCCGGAGGCAAGCAACTCCCCGACCGTGGCTTCCCATCCGGCCAGATACCTCAGGGCCTCGGCATGTTGAAGGGAGAATTCCAGCACCGAGGTGTCGATCTCGTAGCTGTGGATCTCCACCGACTTGCCTCCCATACCCACCCCCTCAAGCTTGTTGATCTCCGCGATCGCCGTGACCGCATTCGCCGCAGGCCCGAGCCCGATATCCCAGATCACGAACGGGGCGGGGCTGGCCCACGCCGCCACCCGCTCAGCAAGACGCTGCTGGCCGACATGGAGTTCCATGGCCTCAGTGCAGGGATCCGTACCGATATGCATCGTCTCCCCGTGGGCCATCGAGCGGATGCTGTGCGCCCCGCCCTTCAGGGTCACAAGTTCATAGGAGGGAGCGGTCATGCACGACATACCATGCAGGAATCCAGGCCGAATTCACGGAAAACATCTCTGCCTGCTTGGAGGAAAACCGACTTTCCGCGGACTCTCGTGCGTGACGCACTTGTAACACAAGAATTTATTGCATGCCGGATCATTCTTTCCTATTGTCTTGAACATCTCCTCGGAGACATAACGCAGCCTTGAGGTATCGGGGGGTATTCTCAAGACTGCGTTATTTTTTGCCCTGATTCCAGCATGCCGGCCTTCGATGAATCAGTAACGGAAGGGATCGGGTAGCGTGAAGGCACTCTCGATCACCCTCACCTCCACGGGATCAGTCGCCAACACCTCGATCACGTCGAAGCGGAAGGTGATGTCGGGCATCTCGAGGAGCCGTAGCCAATGAAGGGCTCCCCGTCGGATAAGCTGCTGCTTCTTACGATCCACGGCATCGAGAGGGCGCCCCATCTCCTCGTTACGCCTGGTCTTCACCTCGGCAAAGACAAGCGTCTCATGGTCACGGCAGACGAGATCGACCTCCCCTCCCCCCGGTGCGCGGAAGTTCCTGCGGAGAATTTTCCAACCAAGCCGTTTCAGATGGCGTGACGCCTCCTCCTCACCCCACTTGCCCAGGGCGATGTGACTTTCAGAAGCCAAAGGTGGGCTGGTCGACCGGCGCAAAACCGAGTCGATGATGCGGGCAAGGTCCATGCTCCCGAAGCATAGCGAGATGATCGGCCGTGGCATAGCCTCGATGACGGGCGAATCCGTACTGGGGAAACTCCCGGTCGAGCGCATCCATGATCCTGTCCCGGGTGACCTTGGCCAGAATGCTAGCCGCAGCGATGCTGAGACTCAACCCATCCCCCCCAACCAAGGCCGTCTGTTCCACTGGTAATCCCTTCACGGGCAATCCATCCACCAAGGCATGGGCTGGAGGATGTCCGTTTTCCTTCAGGCCATCCAAGGATCGCTTCATAGCAAGATGGGTGGCTCTCAGGATATTGAGTTGTCCGATTTCTTCTGAAGTTCCCTCGGCAATTGCAAAAAACACAGATGCATCTTCTGTCAACCGGACATACAACCCTTCCCGCTGCTCGTGCGTAAGCTTCTTGGAGTCATCAAGGCCCTCCAAGTCAAAGTCATCGGGCAGGATGACCGCAGCGGCCACCACAGGGCCAGCCAAGGGCCCCCTCCCCGCCTCATCGACACCCGCCACGGGATGAATCCCCCTGGCATGAAGTTCCTTCTCGTGGAAAAGCGAAGGGCCCCCGGATTTAGTCCGTGGGCCCTTCTTGAAATTCTCCCCGAGACGCTTGTTCGTCATCGGGCGGGTGGTAAAAACTTCCTTGAGTCGCTTTAGGCGAGTTCCTGCGCCTTCTCCTTCACGGTGACGGCGGCCTTGCCCTTGCGGTTGCGGAGGTAGTTCAGCTTGGAGCGGCGGACCGATCCGCGCTTCTCGACCTCCAGCTTGGCGATACGGGGCGAGTGAAGGGGGAACACGCGCTCGGCACCCTCGCCGAAGCTGACGCGACGGACGGTGAAGTTGGCATTGATGCCGGTGCCCTTGCGGCCGATGACGATGCCCGCGTACTTCTGGATACGCTCCTTGTCACCCTCGATGACGCGTGTGTGAACGCAGACGGAATCACCCACCTCAAATGATACGAGGTCGGTCTTGAACTGCTCTTTTTCGATGGTGGCGATGATGCTCATGTCAGGAATTGTTGCCGGAAATTGGTCTCAGGTGGTCGGGTAGAATGCCCATCCCCAAGGCACTTGGCAAGAAGTAATCCAAGGGAACCGCTGATTAAATCGCATAGAGCCCGTTGCGGAAAGCCGTAGCGGATGCGAAGCAACGACCGAGCAAGCAAAGCGCCAAGCCTACACAGCCCCCGGCCGGTCAAAAGACCGCCTTCTCCCCTCCTGTCTTCCTGCTTTCTGATTCAAAATCTCACTCCACTCTCTGTCCGCCCTCTCGGGACAAAGGGCTCGGTGGTGGAAATCCCCATGGAAGCTCATTCAGAATAGCGAATAGCCCAAAATCCAATTTCTTGACGAAACTATTCAATGAGATTTTCGGGACAACGCCCCTTCCCGCCCTTTCCTAAAGCAGATTCATCCTTTTTCATTTTTCATTCTTCCTTCATCCTTTCCCTCTCATGATCACCCTCGGCATCGACAGCGGAACCCAAAGCACCAAGACCGTTGCATTAGACATCTCCACAGGGGAGATTCTGGCCAGTGCCCAGCAGACTTACGGGTTTGTGGAAGCCAAGGGAGATGGTGCCATGGAGCAGGATCCCGCCGTCTGGATCGCCGCCGTGGAGTCCACGATTTCGCAGGTCCTGGAGAAGCTGGGAAGCCGACGGAGCGAAGTCGCCGGAATCGGCGTGAGCGGGCAGCAGCACGGCCTCGTCCTGTTGGATGCCGCCGATCAGGTGGTCCGCCCCGCCAAGCTCTGGTGCGACACCTCGACGACCGCCCAGTGCGCCGAACTCACCAAGGCGCTCGGAGGCGAGGCCAAGGTGGTGGAACTCACCGGCAATGCGATGCTGACCGGTTACACCGCGCCGAAAATCCTCTGGGTCCGCCAGAACGAACCGCAGAACTGGGAGAAGACCTCCCATGTCCTTCTTCCCCACGACTACATCAACTGGTGGCTCTCGGGATCCAAGTCGATGGAATACGGCGACGCCTCCGGCACCGCGCTCCTCGATGTGAAGACCCGCTCCTGGTCCGCCCCGGTCCTCGACGCGGTGGCTCCCGGTCTCGAGGCCAAGCTTCCTACCCTGCGCTCCTCCGCGGAACCGGCGGGAACCCTCCGCCCGGGACTCGCCTCGAGGTGGAATCTCCGCGACAACGTGGTCATCAGCTCCGGCGGCGGCGACAACATGATGGGCGCCATCGGCACCGGCAATGTCCGTCAGGGCATCATGACCGCGAGCCTCGGCACCTCCGGCACCCTCTATGCCTTCAGCGACAAGCCGGTCATCGATCCTCGCGGCGAAGTGGCCGCATTCTGCGACAGCACGGGCCACTGGATGCCTCTGGCCTGCACGATGAACGTGACCCTGGTCACCGAACTCACCCGCAAGCTCTTCGAGGGCTGGAGCCACGACCAATACGATGCGGCGGCCGCCACGGTGCCCGCCGGTAGCGACGGACTCCTGCTCCTCCCCTACCTCGCCGGGGAACGCACTCCAAATCTCCCACGCGGCAGCGGCCTTCTCCACGGCATCACCGTGAAGAACCTTACCCCCGCCCACCTCGCACGCGCCTCCATGGAGGGGGTGACCCTCGGGCTAGCTTACGGACTCGACCGCTTCCGGGCACTCGGTGTGAATCCGACTGAGATCCGCATCACCGGAGGCGGCACCAAGAGCGCCTTCTGGCGCCAACTCTGCGCCGACGTCTTCGGCGTGCCGACCGTCTGCCTCACCTCCAGTGAGGGGGCGGCCCTTGGCGCGGCCATCCAAGCCGCCTGGGCCGCAGGAGACGACCACTCCGAGCCAGCCCTCCACGCCCTCTGCAACCGCCTCGTCACCCTTGACGAGTCGACCCGCTGCACCCCTGATCCGAAGAACACCACCGTGTACAAAGAACTACTCGATCGTGCCAACAAGCTCCGATCCGCCCTTACGGACGCCTCACTCCTGTAGTCCCATCTCCTAGCTCCTAGCTTCTTCATAATTCTTCCTTCATCATTTCCCCATGCGCCTCGTCCTAGCAGCAACAGGAGCCAGCGGCTCCATTTACCTCCAGCGGCTGCTCCATCACCTGGGGCAGGGAGACCATGAGATCCATCTGATTCTCTCCCCCTACGCCAAGCAGGTGATCCGTGAGGAGATCGGTGCCCTGCAGCTGCCTCCCGGTGTCATCGAGCACAGCGAGAAGTCGATGAACGCCCCCTTTGCCAGCGGCAGCGCCCTCTTCGACGGGATGATCGTGATGCCCAGTTCCATGGGAACCATCGGCCGCATCGCCGCCGGGACGAGTGAGAACCTCATTCTCCGGGCCGCCGACGTCTTCCTCAAGGAGCGCCGCAAGCTGATCATCGTTCCCCGGGAGACTCCCTGGAACCTCATCCATGCCCGGAACATCGTCACCCTTACCGAGGCTGGGGCGATCATTCTCCCGGCCTCACCTTCCTTCTACAGTCATCCCAAGGACTTCAACGAACTCGCCGACACCGTCGTATGGCGCGTCCTTGATCAACTCGGCATTCACGCTCCGAACGCCTGCCGCTGGCGCGAAGAGTCGGGCACCGAATCGTAATGCCTGGCAGAATGACCAGACAGCAACTCATTGCCTCGCTTGCCGCACGGTTGGCCCGCCTCATCTTCTCGACCATCCGTCTACGCGTCAACGATCGCTCCGGATTCCTGACTAATCCTCCAGAGGGCCCCCGGATCCTGGTCTTCTGGCATAACAGGATCCCCGCGATCTCCGTCGGATTCCTGCGCCACTATCCCGCCAAGCACCCGAGCAGGAAGGGAGTGAGTGTCCTGACCAGCCCGAGCAAGGATGGCGACATCCTGGCCGGCGTCATGGCGAACCTCGGCATGGGCTCGGTGCGTGGATCCAGCTCGCGTCGGGGATCGACCGCCATCCGCGAACTCGCCTCCCTCCTCGAGTCCGGGATCGACCTCGCCATCACTCCAGACGGCCCCCGAGGCCCGAAGTATTCGCTCGGCCCGGGCGCTGTGTTCCTTGCCCAGAAGACAGGCATTCCCATCATGCCGCTCCACGCCCGCTACCACAGGGCCATCAGGCTTAAGACCTGGGACAACTTCGCGATCCCTCTCCCCTTCTCGCGGGTCGACATCACGATGGATCCCTATCTGACGGTGGATCCCGAGGCGACCGATCTGGAATCGGAACGCCTTCGCCTGGAAACCCTCCTGCGTGAAGAAGCTGAAAAAGCCGATCTGCTCGCATAGAGCAATCAGTAAGAAGTCATAAATCTGGAAATCAGGAAAACAGGAAAGGAGCAGTCACATAGAAACCTGACAACATTCGGGATAAAATATTCCCAGTTGATCCACCTTCATGTTCTTCATGGTTGAACTTCCCCCCATGTTTTTCATGATTTCCTGAGTTCCTGATTAATAATCTCTGCCCTATTCTCCCAACTTCACAAATTCCTATGAAACTCATTGATGGCAAGGCAGTCGCCGCCCAAGTCGAACTCGAAACCAAAGTCCGCATCGAGGCCCTGAAGGCCCGAGGCATCACCCCCGGGCTTGCCGTGGTCCTTGTCGGCGAGGACCCCGCCTCCCAGGCCTATGTCCGCAACAAGGACAAGACCTGCGCCGCCCTCGGGATGCATTCGCGGAAGATCGAACTCCCCGCCTCCACCACTCAGGAAGAACTGCTCGATCTGGTCACCAAGCTCAATGTCGATCCTGAGATCCACGGCATCCTTGTTCAGTCCCCTCCACCGAAGCACATCGACGAGCATGCCGTCACCGTGGCCATCGACCCCCGCAAGGATGTCGACGGTTTCCATCCGGTGAACGTGGCCAAGCTCGCCATGGAGGATCCCACGGCGTTCGTCCCCTGCACGCCGCTCGGTTGTCAGAGACTCCTGATCGCCGCCGGCATTGAGACTTCGGGTGCTGAGGTGGTCGTTGTCGGCCGCAGTCTGATTGTCGGCAAGCCGATGGCCCTGCTTCTAATGGCCAAGGGGAAGGGTGGAGACGCCACCGTGACAATCGCCCATTCACGGACCAAGGATCTCGCCGCTGTCACCCGCCGCGCCGATATCGTGATCGCCGCGATCGGCAGGCCGAAGGCCCTCGGCCCGGAACATATCAAGGAAGGCGCGGTCGTCATCGACGTCGGGATCAACCGTGTTGCAGATCCCTCGACAAAGAGCGGCTACCGCCTCGTCGGCGACGTCGATTTCGAGGCCGTGGCACCCAAGTGCTCGGCAATCACCCCGGTCCCCGGTGGCGTCGGCCCGATGACGATTGCCATGCTGATGAGCAATACCGTCACCGCCTGCGAACGACTAACGGCGTAGTCTGAGACCTTTGGCGCAGGGCTGTGTTGCTGCTTTGCCCTGCATCCAAACTTCCAAGCCTTGAGAAATTTCCAGAACCCCTTCGTTCTCCGCGCCTCAGCGCCTCTGCGGGGAAAAATACAAATCAGTCAGCGTTGACTGATGAGCCCCAGAAGCCGTTCCCTTGAAGGACCGGGGCCGACTATGGCGAGACAGAGGGTTCGGCGGTTGAAAACCTGCGAGGCGACTACGCGGATCTCCTCGGGAGTCACCTTCGCCAGACGCTCATAGACCTGCTCGGGGGGGATGATCTTCCCATAGGTCAGGAGGGAGGTGCCGAGACGGTAGTTCTGTGTCGCGGCACGCTCCAGAGCCATCCGACTGGTTCCAATCGAGTAATCGCAGGCACGCTTCAGCTCGGCAACCGAAGGGCCCTTCAAAGCGATCCGATCGCATTCCTTGAGAATCAAACCGAGCGTCTTCGCCACATTCTCGCCGTCCAGTCCGAGAGCCACTTCAAAGGCTCCGCAATCGGAATGGGTCGAGAGGGAGGTGCTGACGGAGTAGCAGAGGCCGCGCTTCTCACGCAGTTCCTGGAAGAGGCGGGAACTCATGTTTCCGCCGAGCAGGACATGAAGCAGGGAGACCGCATAGCGTCGGGGATCCTTTGCCCCCACACCTCGGAAAGAGAGCGCGAGCTGGGTCTGCTGGGATTCCCTTTCCTCAATGACGATCCGAGGGGATGCCTGGCGACCGAGATGAGGCAGTCGTCGGGGAGATGATCCTTTCGGCAACCTGCCGAGGAACCGCTTGGCAAGCTCCATCACCTCCTCATGCTCGACCGCTCCAGCCGCAGTCAGAACCGTGCTCCCGGCATGGTAATGGGACTTCAGATGGGTGAGCAGATCGGCACGGCTGATGGAGGAGAGACTCTGCTTCGTGCCGGTGATCGGCCGGGCAAGGGATGCTCCCTTCCATGTCTCGGCGGTCAGCAGTTCCTGGACATGCTGGGCCGGTTCGTCGCGGATCATCTCGATTTCCTCGACGATCACTCCCCGCTCCCTCTCCACCTCGGCACTCTTGAGAAGCGAGTTACAGTACATGTCCGAGAGGACCTCGGTGACGCGCTGAAGATGGTCGGCGGAGGCCGCCGCATAGTAGCAGGTGCGCTCCTCGGCAGTGTAGGCGTTCAAGTCACCCCCCACCCCCTCGATCTCTTCGCTGATCCGGCGGGCAGTGCGCTTCTTCGTCCCCTTGAAGAGAAGATGCTCGAGGAAATGGGAGATTCCCCCGACTCGGGCGGATTCATGGCGGGCACCGATGCCGCACCAGACCCCGACGGCGACGGTCTGCGAGGCAGGCATCGCGCAGGTGGCGACGCGAAGCCCGTTGGGAAGGATGGAGACCTGAGGCTTCATTTCAACGATTTGCATCAACCGCAATTAATATCCGCAAGCCGGAGGCAAACTTGCGATTTCAGAAAATTTTTTGCATTTTTCATTCTTCATTTTGCCTTTCTCTGCCACGCAGCAGGGCCTCGGCCATGACGACGTCCTGGGGCCAGGTGACCTTGAGATTTGGTTCGTAATGCTCGACCAAGGAAACCTTCTTCCCCGCGGCCATGGCAACCGAGACCTCATCGGTAGGCTTACCTGACACGGCGGCAAGAAGATCCCTGATCTCTGCCGCACAAAATACTTGGGGAGTTTGCATTGCCCGGAGCGTGGTGCGATCGACAGTACCGGCCGCGCATCCCGATGCATCGATCCGATGCAGGGTGTCGGTCACCGGAACCGCCAAGGCGGAAGCACCCTCCTTGGCCGCCATCTCAAGGCAGCTGGTAATGAGATCAGGAGTGATCAGGGGCCTCGCCGCATCATGGATCGCGACGAGTTCGACCCCGGACGGAAGCGCTTCCAGGCCGCGGCGAACCGATTCATGGCGATGCTCCCCCCCGGGAATCACGGAAGTCAGTTTCGAGATCCCCTCAATGCTCGCGATCGTGCGGAACTCTTCCTCCCTCCCGGGGGGAACGACCAGCACGATTGCGGAAACGGCGGCTGTCCCTTCAAAGGAGGAGAGCGTGTGGGCGATCAAAGGCTTGCCGGCCAGCGACACCGTGAGCTTGTCCCCGCCGAAACGGTTACCTGACCCGCCGCCCACGATCACGGCGGCAGAAGCGGGAAGCACGGAACGTGTCATGTCGGAAAGAAGGGGAAAAGTCCCCCAGGGTCAGGAAAGCTGCTTCTGAACCTCTGCGCTGAGACTCTTGCCATCGGCGCGTCCGGCGGCCTTCGCCTGGGCGGCCTTCATGACAGCACCCATCTGGGCTTTGCCGACACCTTCTGGTGTTCCCAAGGAAGCTCCGACTTCGGCAATCGCGTCACGGACAATAGCAGCAAGTTCCTCGGTCGAAAGGGCCGCCGGGAGGTAGGCGGCAAGAACGGCGATTTCTGCCTTCTCCTTTTCGGCCATCTCGGGACGGCCTCCCTGCTCGAATCCGGCGGCCGCATCCTCCCGCTGCTTGATCTGCTTGCGCAGCACGGACGTGGCAACCTCGTCATCCACGACGGCGTCGGCTCCGCTCCTCTCGATGGCCGCGTACTTGAAGGCGCTCTTCACCATGCGAAGCGTGCCAAGCTTGGCGGCATCGCGGGCTTTCATGGCTTCCTTGAGGTCGTGGTCGATGCGTTCGGAGAGTGTCATGGGATCAAAAAGGGTGTATCGGTGAAACGAGAGCCTAAGCGCTCGTTTTCTCCCCGCAAAGGAATTCTCCGCAGCCACCCGCCCGTGTGGCTTTCGGTTGTCCGGCGTATACCTTTCCTAAATGGGAATAAACCCGCATTTTTGCATTGGAAGCAATCCAACAGATCTGGAGGGTTCAGCCGGATGGTGAGTCGTCAGATGGTTAAAACCGTTGAACCAAGCATGCTGGAACATGCGCGGAAGATCACGCGCAGTCGTGACCCTTAAGGGCGCCACCGCTTGCCGGGAGGCAAGTGGCGTCAACTGTTGAAACGTTACAACGTGCTGACAGCAGACAGTCATTCCACTCTTCGAGCCGCGCAATGATCAGCAAACTTCTTGATGGCACCCTCTCGAATTCTGGTTCAGGGGTTTCCGATTCCACCTTGTAACCTTTTAACGTTTCTAACCATTTTAACTCCCCTTTCCCGGACCTTCGGATTCCTAATGCAATTTTGGAATAAACCACGAAAAACACGAAAAGCACAAAATCAAGGAGGCCTGAATGATCTGTTCTGATCGGGTGTTTACCCGGGTGGTAAGTGCATGTACCATCATCAATCTCTGACAGTTCGTGTCTTTCGTGTTTTTCGTGGTCGTAACTGATTTTTCTGGGTTGAATCTTGGCTTACCACTATGTCCGTCCGCACACGATTCGCCCCGTCACCCACCGGCCTCCTCCATGTCGGTGGAGCCCGCACCGCCCTCTTCAACTGGATCTACGCCCGCAAGAACGCTGGCACGTTTGTCCTCCGCATCGAGGACACCGACCACACCCGCAACACCGAGGAGGCCAAGAAGGTCATCCTCGACGGGCTCCACTGGCTGGGCCTCGACTGGGACGAGGGACCGCAGAAGGGCGGCAACCACGGCCCCTACTACCAGAGCGAACGAGGGGCGATCTACGAGGAATATCTCTCGCGCCTCGAGAAGGCAGGGCATCTCTACGAGGACAACGGCGCCATCCGGTTCCGCTCCCCCCGCGAGAAGGTGATTGTCGATGACGAGATCTGCGGAAAGATCGAATTCGACCTGACCAATCCCGGCACCCATCCCGACCT
Organism: Verrucomicrobiia bacterium; assembly: GCA_040380225.1. Lineage (GTDB taxonomy): Bacteria > Verrucomicrobiota > Verrucomicrobiia > Chthoniobacterales > UBA6821 > UBA6821. Next base: position 36,980 of record JBEIJN010000022.1, read on the forward strand.
CACGCTCCGCCGTCCCGACGGATCGTGGATCTTCCACTTCGTTAGTGTCGTGGATGACATCGAGATGAAGATCTCCCACGTGATCCGCGGAGAGGATCATCTCTCCAATACCCCCAAGCACATCGAGCTCTACCGGGCGCTCGGTGCGGAGCCTCCCCGCTTCGCGCACATGCCGCTCATCCTCAACCGCGACGGCAGCAAGATGAGCAAGCGTGACGAGGGTGCGGCTCTGGGAACCTACCCCGAGGCCGGATACGCTCCGGAGGCGGTCCGCAACTATCTCAGCCTGCTCGGATGGTCTCCCAAGGAAAATCGCGAGATCATCAGCACGGAGGAAGTGGTGGCCCTGTTTGAACTCAACCAGATCAACCGTCGCAACGCGGCCTTCGACCTCGACAAATGCTTCTGGATCAACGGCCAGTATCTCCTCTCCATGGACCTGGCCCGCTACGCCGAACTGGCCATCCCCTTCCTTGAGAAAGCCGGCATCACCTGGCCGACCTGGGATTCCCTCGAGAAGGTCCTCGCGATCGTGAAGCCGAAGGTGAAGCTTCTGAAGGATCTCCCCGAGTGGGTTACCTGTTTCTTCACCGAGGAGTTTCCCTATGACGAGGCCGCCGTGGCCAAGTCTCTCACCGGCCCCGCCGCAGCCGAGCGCCTCAAGGCCCTTTCCGAGGTGTATGCCGCGCTGCCTGCATGGGAGTGTGCTTCACTCGAGGTCAGCCTCAAGGAGACGGCCACAAAACTCGCCATCAAGACAGGCGAGCTTGTCCATCCGGCTCGCGTTGCGGCCAGCGGACGCGGCATCGGACCCGGCCTCTACGAGATGCTGGAGATCCTCGGTAAGGAGCGCACCCTTGCACGATTCTCCAAGGGTATTGCGAAAGCCGGGGCGTAATCCGATGAACGCTTGCGGAGAGACTCCGATCGTCTTCACGGCGTCGGATCTGGCCGATGGGGGAAAGGTTTTCCGAGAACTCGATCCCCCGGCCCGACTCGCCGTCTTCGGCGATCCGGTCGCTCACTCCGCATCCCCCCCAATGCACAACGCGGCGCTGAAAGCCCGCGGTCTGAAACTCCAGTACGTCCGCATCCGCGTCACTCCGGAAGAACTGCCGCAGGCGCTGCGGAATCTCACTTCGGCGGGATTTCTTGGAGCCAGCCTCACCATCCCGCATAAGCAGGCGTCGCTACCGATCCTGAACGAGGTCAGTCTCGAATCCCGGCTCATGGGGGCGGTCAACACGGTTCAGGTCGTCGATGGGAAGCTCCTGGGTCATAATACAGACGGCCCGGGTCTCTCCGCGGCGATCCGAGAGGAATTCGGCATCCCGCTGAAAGAACTCCGGGTCCTGATCCTGGGAGGCGCCGGCGGAGCCGGCAGGGCGATCACCGTGCAGTGTGCCCTTGAAGGGTGCCCAGGGATCACAGTTGCCAACCGGAAAACGGAGAAGGGTGATGCCTTGGCCTCCGAGATCATGACAGCAAGAGGCGTGAAGGTGGATTCCATTGCGCTCTCAACGCTCTCAAGCGAGGCACTCCAATCGGCCGTTGCCAGTTGCGATCTTATCATCAATGCCACGCCTCTCGGCATGAAAGCGGACAACCCCTCACCCCTTCCTGATGACCTCCTGACCGCGAAGCATCTCGTCTACGACACGGTCTACAGCGGAGGTGAGACCGCCCTGCTGAAACAGTCAAAAATGGTCGGAGCAAAGTGTGCCGGAGGACTATCCATGCTCCTTCATCAGGGAGCCTTGCAGAACTCCCTCTGGTTCGGAGAACCCGCTCCGGTGGAGAAGATGAGGGAAGCGCTGAAGTTGCTCGCTTCTTAGCACCGATACCGGCTTCTTTCCCGCAATTTGACATTTCTATCACCGCATTGCAGTATTACTGCATGACTGCAATCGCCGTTTCCAAGCGTTGGACCATTACTCTCCCACCTGAAATCAGAAAGGGACTTGGGCTGGAAGGAGCCGATCATCCCATGATGCTATTGGAGCTTCGTGATGGTGGAGTCTTCATGCATCCCGCAGCTGCAATGCCGGTGCAGGACATCCCCCTTAAGCAGATGCAGTCCTGGATCGCGGCAGACGAAGCTGATGCCGATCGATTCTGGAAGAGTGCATCCAAGAAGAGGCTGCCTAAAGCCTCTAAAAAGCACAGCACACTCAAGTAACTGAGCAAATTAGGGTGAGGCTCTTTCTCGACAGTAGCGTCCTTCTTTCCGCGGCGGGATCGGAGAAATCGCTCTCCAGACTGATTGTCACGATCGCTGAGGAATCTGAATGGGAACTGGTGACGGCTTTCTACTGCAGGGATGAGACCAGCCGGAATCTAGGCAAGTTTCCACCCAAGGCTTCTAAAACATGGCGAGACTTGCAGGGTGATCTCTCCATCGCCCCAAATGCCCTGACTAGCAATCGCCCGCTTCTCCTCTCAGCATCAAAGGACAAGCCGGTTCTGATCTCAGCCTTGGCAGCCAAATGCGATGTTCTCCTGACCCTCGATACAGGCGACTTTGGAATTCTCATCGATACCAAAGTCTACGGGATGCTTGTGACCACTCCCCGATCCTTTCTCATCGCTCAGGGCTTGGGTTAATTTAGTGGGTAACTCAACCTGACTGCTCGATTTCCCCTGCAAGTACGATAAATCCAGTTGATTCCGATTAAGAACAAAGTGATCTGGAGACTGCCGCTCTAAGCGATAAGAATCGCTCTCGCCCGTTCGCAATCCTTGGCAATCTGTCCCTTGAGGGCATCCAAACCGGAAAACTTTTGCTCCCCCCGAAAGAATTGCACGAATTCCAAGGATAGTTCTTTACCGACGAGGTCTTCTGCACAATCGAAGAGATGGACCTCGACGGTGTGCTTGCTAGAGGTGGGATCCACCGTGGGACGGACCCCGATATTGGCAACTCCCGGATAAACCCTCCCCTCACGATGGACTCTGACGGCATAGACACCGTCTGGGGGAAGTTGCATTCCTTCCACGCTGAGATTCGCCGTCGGAAAGCCGATCTTGGAGCCAAGACCAGCCCCACTCACCACCTTGCCCGTGAGGAGAAACGGTCGGCCTAGGCAGGCAGATGACTCGGCGAAATCACCGGAGGCGAGCGCCTTCCTGATCCGGGTGCTGCTGATCGGTAAATCAGCGGCCATCACGGGAACAATCTGGATGACCTCGAATTTCCGCTCCGCACCCAGTTCTTTCAAGAGAGCCACATTCCCCTCACCTCCCTTCCCGAAAGTCCACTGACGCCCGACACAAAAAGCATGAAGCGGGGAGCATACCGCAACGAGCGACGCGATGAAGTCACGCGCGGGAACACCGGCCAGATCACTGGTGAACTCAAGCAACAGCAACGCCGGAATACCCATCCCCTCGAGCAGGGCGGCCTTCACATCGTTCCTGGTCAGGAGTTTGGGGGCATTCTCGGGACGGAGCAGCGAGGCCGGATGGCGGTCGAAGGTCATCACCACGGCCGTCCCTCCGCAGGCAGAGGCCTCCTCCATCGCTCGTCGGATCAGGGCCTGATGGCCGAGATGCACCCCGTCGAACGTCCCCGCCGCGAGGACAATGGGGCCCTTCAGGCCGGCAAGATCATCTATGGAGCGAAGAATGTTCACAGGGATGAAGGGGATACAAGGGATAGGGAAAGAGTTAAGGCGATACCACCCATGATATCTCCTTCATCCCTTTCATCCCTGTGAATCAATTTCATCTCTCCGCGCCTCTGCGTCTCTGCGCGAAAATTTGTTAGGCTCCCCTTAAGCGGGAGACCTGGGGGAGGGTCAGGAGTTTCCCAAGGATTGCCTCGCGAGGGGCGGTCTTGAGATCGGCCGCGGGGAAGGCCATGTCAACATCAAACCGTCCCGACTTGGTGCGGCGGAGCGCATTCAGGTGGGCACCGCACCCGAGATCGTTCCCGATGTCGAAGGCGTAGGTGCGCACGTAGAATCCCTTGCTGCAGACGACGCGGAAGTCGATCTCAGGCGGGCGGACAGCGAGGATCTGATGGGCGTAGATATGGACGAAGCGGGGTTCCCGTTCGATGGTCTTCCCCTGACGGGCGAGTTTGTAGAGGGCGACTCCATCCTTCTTGATGGCGGAGACCATCGGGGGAGTCTGGTAGAAATCGCCGTCATACTTGGCAAAGGCGCTCTCCAACTGCTCGTGGGTAAACTCCGGAACGGGGCGCGTCTCGGTGATCTCTCCATCGGCATCCTGGGAGTCCGTCATCTCGCCAAGCTTCATGGTACCGACATACTCCTTGTCCTCGCTCATGAGGAGATCCTGGATCTTGGTCCCGCGACCAAGGGTGAGCAGCAGTAGGCCGGTGGCCATTGGATCAAGGGTTCCGCAATGGCCCACCTTCTTGGTTCCCAGGACGCGCCGCACGATGGCCACCACGTCGTGGGATGTCATTCCGGAGGCTTTGTCGATGGGAAGGACTCCGTCGATGGTTGATTCTACTCTCATGGCGTTTGAAAAATCAGCGGGTCCTTAGTCGGCAGACTCGATCTCGGCACAGATCGCGGCAAGGACACGGGCCTCCACCTCGGCAAGCGATCCCTTGATCCGGGCCCCCGAAGCCATCAGGTGACCACCGCCGCCGAACTTGCCGCAGAGGGCGCAGGCATCGAAGCTGGAGTCTTTGGACCGGAGGCTGAGGCGGATCATTCCGTCGGGAAGCTCCTCGAAGAAGGCGGCCGCCTTGACGGTGTCAACCGAGCGGAGGTGATCGATGATTCCCTCGTTGTCCTCCGGGATGACCCCGAGGGCCTGCACGTCGGCCAGAGAGAGGGAAAAGCTCGCCACACGGTCCTGACAGCTGAAGCGGGCATTTACGAGGGCGTGCTTCAAGAGGTCGAGGCGACGCTTCGACTGGCTCTCGTAGAGGGAGCGGGAGAGCGTGGCGACATGCACCCCGCGACGGATCAACTCCGCGGCCACCTCAAAGGTTTCCGCGCCGGTCCCCTCGTACTGGAAGGAACCGGTGTCTGTCGAGATCGCCGCGAAGATATTGGTCGCCATCTCCGGGGTGATCGTGATGCCGGAAGCCATGAAAGCCTCCGCCAGAATCTGACCAGTGGCGGGACGGGTGGAGTCGATAAGGTTCAGGTCGGCATACCCCTCGTTACTCCTGTGATGATCGATGCAGATCCAGAGAGGAGAGCCGGCGACTGCCTCGATCACGGTTCCCAAACGGTTTTTTACCGAGGTATCAAGCGCGAGCACCGCTTCGAAGGGGACGGGAGTGGCTGGAGGGGGCGTCACCAGCTCCGAGGAGGGAAGGAAGGAGAACTTCTCCAGCATTCCGTCCTCGTTCCAGGCAGTCACATCATGCCCCTCGGAAAGGAGCCAGAGGGCCGCGGCGATCGTCGATCCGTAGGCGTCGGCATCGGGACGGAGATGGCTGACCACGAGGATGCGCCGCTTGCCTCGTAGCGCCTCGCGTATCTCGGGGAAGGTGGCGGAGGTCATGGCTGGCGGGAATCTCCCTCCGCCCCATCGGCCCCATCGGCCCCTTCGGCGGAGTCGGCATCGGACAGGGTCGGGGCGATCTCGTCGAGGAGATTGAGAACCCGTGTCCCACGCTCGATCGACTCATCGAGCTGGAAATGCAGATGAGGGGTGTACTTCAGGATGACCCGCCGGGAGAGCTCGTGCTGCAGGTGCTGGCGATTGCCCTCGAGGGCCGCGATCGCCTGCTCTTTCTGCCACTTGGTACCGATCGCACTGATGAAGACGTGAGCGTTCTTGAGATCGGGTGTGATGTCGACGGCACGCACCGAAACAAGGGGAGCCTCGAACTTCATTTCACGTCCAACGATCATCCCAAGCTCGCGCTTGATCAGTTCACAGACTCGGACGGTTCGTAGGCTCATGGTGGTGACTGGAAGGGCGGATTTGCCCCACTGAAAATCCCTTAGAGTGTCTGGGCGACCTTCTCGAGGGTGTAGCACTCGATGATATCGCCGACCTCGTATTCGGAGTAATCGCCGAGGCGGATACCGCACTCGAGTCCGGCACGGACTTCCTTCACATCCTCGGTGAATCTGCGCAGGGTGGTCAGGCTGCCATCATAGACGGCCTGTCGGCGGCGCAGCACGCGGGCGCGGGCGGAACGGGACATGCGTCCGTCGGTGACCATGGAGCCGGCGACCATTCCCTTGGTGAGATCGAAGAGCTGCTTCACCTCGGCATGACCGATGACGGCTTCGCGCACCTCTGGGTCGAGCATACCCTGCATGGCGTCGCGCATCTGATCGACCAGCTCGTAGATGATGCTGAAGAGCTTGATCTGGACGCCCTCCTTGCGGGTGGCGTTGTTGGCGCTGTTCTCCACCTTGATGCCGAAGCCGATGATGATGGCGTCGGAGGCACTGGCGAGAAGCACGTCGCTCTCGGTGATCGGACCCACGGCGGAGTGGATGATCTTGAGGTCGATCTTATCCTGCGGAATGTCGTTAAGTGTGCCGATGATGGCCTCGAGGGAGCCCTGCATGTCGGCCTTGAGGACGATCTGGAGAACCTTCTTTTGGTCGGCGGCGATGTTGGCGAAGAGGTTTTCAAGCGTGGCCCTCTTGGGAGCGGAAAGCTTCTCCTTGCGCTGGGCATCGAGGCGCTCCTCGCTGAGCTGTCGTGCGGAACGCTCGTTCTCCATGACAACGAGTTCGTCGCCGGCGTTTGGAAGACCGCTGAGCCCTAGAACCTTGGCGGGCATGGCGGGACCGGCGGCCTTGAAGGCGACGCCATCCTCGTTGATGAGCTGCTTGACCTTGCCCCAGTAGTTGCCGCAGATGAAGGGATCGCCGACGCGGAGGGTGCCGGTGTTGACGATGACGGTGGCCGTGGGGCCGCGTCCCGCCTCGACCTGGGCCTCGATGACGCTGGCACGTCCGGGAATGTCGGGGTTGGCCTTGAGTTCCAGAACCTCGGCCTGAAGGGACATCATCTCGAGCAGGTTGTCGATTCCCTTGCCGGTGGCTGCGGAAACCTCGCAGACCACGGTGTCGCCTCCCCAATCCTCGGGAACAAGTCCCTTCTCCTGAAGCTGCTGCTTCACGCGGTCGGGGTTGGCCGTCTTGAGATCGCACTTATTGATGGCGACCATGATCGTGACCTTGGCGGCCTGGGCATGGCTGAGAGCCTCAAGCGTCTGCGGCATGAGACCGTCGTCGGCCGCAACGACAAGGACGACGATGTCGGTGACATTCGCACCGCGTGCCCGCATGGCGGAGAAGGCCGCATGACCCGGGGTGTCGATGAAGGTGATGGGATTACCCTTCCAATCGATGGAATAGGCGCCGATGCGCTGGGTGATGCCGCCCGCCTCGCCCGAAGCGACCTTGGCGCGGCGGATGGCGTCGAGCAGGGAGGTCTTGCCGTGGTCGACATGGCCCATGAAGGTGATGATCGGACCGCGGAGTTTCTTGGCCTCGGGCTTTTCCTCGACGGGCTTGGGAGGCTCGATGACAACCTTCTCCTCCTTGTGGACACCGCCTCCAGCGACGCGCTTCTCGCGCTCGAAAACGAATCCGTAAAGATCGCAGAGTTTGCCGGCGACCTCGGGCTCGACCGACTGGTTGATGTTCGCGAAAATCTGCATTCCCATCAGATCCTTGATGATCTTGAAGGGAGGAACCCCCATCTGGGTTGCCAGTTCCTTGATCTGGATCGGGGGCTTGATGTGGATCACCTTGCGGGGCTCACCACCCTCGGCATCCTCAGCGGTCACCGTTTCTTCCGTCTGAACAGCCTCGACTTCTTCCTCAACAACGGGAGCGGGCGCCGCAGGAGGCTGACTCTCGCCGATACGGGGAAGGGCCCTGCCCGTGGAGGCGACGCGCTTCTTCGGAGCGGGTTCGTCGATCAGGGAAAGGGTGGGAAGGTCGGCCGTCTTGATGACCGGCTTCTTGGCCTCGGCTTTGTCAGAAGCAGGCGATGCGGCCTTGGACTTTGCGGAGGCATCCTTGGCATCCCTCGCAGAGGAAGACCTGGAGGAACCGCGGGCACCGGAGACTGTTCCAGCGCGGGAAGCGCGGGAGGGAGCCTTGGATGCAGAGGCCTTGGAACCCGCCCCTTTGGAGGCGGATGATTTGGATGTGGGGACTTTGGAGGCCATGAAAATATCGGATGACGGCAGATTCCCCGCGACGGGGAAGCGCCGTGACTAAGCCGCCGCCTGTCCTTTCGCTTCGAGGTGGCTCTTGGCGGCTGCGAGGATGGATTCGGCTTTCTCGGGTCCGCAGCCAAGCACTCCGTCAATGTCGGAAGCCTCGGCGGTGACGACCACGTCGACGGAATTCATGCCGCCGGCGGCAAGGGTCTTGGCCTCCTCCTCGGAGATGCCCAGGGCCTCGGCGAGCTGATGGACGGCACCGCCAAGCTGCTGCTCGAAAGCTTCGGCAGCGGAGCGATCCTCCTTGATGTCGATTTCCCAGCCGGTGAGTCGGGAGGTGAGGCGGGCATTCTGGCCGCGCTTGCCGATGGCGAGTGCAAGATCCTCCTTATCGACGGCGATGCGGAGGGTATGGGTGGCCTCGTCGACCTCGATGCTGCGGATACGTGCCGGCTTGAGTGCCTCGCGGGCGAACTCCTTGGGATCCTCATACCAGCGAATGATGTCCACTTTCTCGTTGTTGAGCTCGCGGACGATATTCTTGACGCGGGCTCCGCGCATGCCGACGCAGGCGCCGACCGGGTCGACCTTGTCGTTGGCGCTGTGGACGGCGATCTTCGTGCGGAAGCCGGCCTCGCGGGCGATGGAACGGAGCTCGACGGTGTGGTCGGCGATCTCGCTGACCTCGATCTCGAAAAGGCGGCGGATGAAGTTGGGATGACTGCGGGAGAGGATGATCTCGGGGCCGCGGGGGCCGTTCTCCACGGCGACGACGTAGGCGCGGATGCGGTCGCCGATGTTGTACTCCTCGGTGCTGACACGCTCACGCGAAGGCATGATTCCCTCGAACTTACCAAGGTCGAGGACCACGTCGCTGCGGTCGAATCGGCGCACGGTGCCGCTGACGATCTCGCCGGCGCGGTCCTTGAACTCCTCGTAGATCATCTCCTTCTCGATCTGGCGGATGCGCTGGGCGATCGCCTGACGGGCGGTCTGGGCGGCGATGCGGCCGAAGTCGCGGGGCGTCACCTCGATCTCGATCTCTTCGCCGGGCTGGATCTCCTTGTTGATGAGGCGGGCCTTGGCGACGGAAATCTCCTCCTGGGGATTGGAAACGGTCTCGACCACAAGGGGCTTGGCGAAGGCGCGGATGGCGCCGCTCTTAGGATTGATGTCGATGCGGACCTCGCGGGAGCAGGAAAAGCTCTTCTTGGAGGCGGCAACGAGGGCCGAGGAGATGGCCTCGATGAGGGTCTCGCGTTTGATACCTTTTTCACGCTCGAGGTAGTCGAGCATGGCGATAAATTCGGAGTTCATGGCAATGGGAATTCCCGACGCAGAGGCCAGGAAGGGTTCCATGACAGTGTGTCGGGGGTTTGTGACTATGACGGGTCATGTCACACCGGTCAACTCAAAGAAGAGAGGGTTGGCCTGATTTCTCTTTGACCTGAAGATGCGGGGAATCCATCCTGCCGCCCCATGGCCAACGACCCTGCCACTGACCGGAACTTTGGGAACACCGGCGAACGAGGCACCCCCCCTCCCCTGATCGACAGGAATGCCACGTTTCTGGGTGTCGTACTGGCCTCTCTGATCTGGAAACTCGTCGCCGGAGCCAATCTGGGACTCATCTTTGACGAGTGTTACTACTGGGTCTGGTCTCTCCACCTTCAGTCGTGTTACTTCGACCATCCTCCCCTTGTCGCCTGGGTGATCGCAGGGGGACACGCCCTGCTGGGGCATCATCCCCTGGCCGTCCGACTGGGAGCGATTCTCTCCGGGGTCCTGCTGGCCCTGGCAGGGAGGCAACTCGGGAAGGAACTCTTCGGAACGGCGGCAGGGAACCGGGCCGGCATCTTCCTGACCCTCGCCCCGATTTTCGCGGGGAATGCCTTCCTGATGACGCCGGACACCATGCTGATTCCGGCCTGGGCATTCGCCATGCTCTTTGCATGGCGTGGATGCCAAGACGGCGCCCCGATGGGATGGTGGATCGCGGCAGGCGCGGCCACGGGTGTGGGGATGCTGAGCAAATACACGATGGTTCTCTTCTTTGCGGGACTCGGACTGCTCTGGTTGACAAGCCCCGGCAACCGGAAGCGGCTCTTTCTGGGCGGCATGATGGCAGGGATCGTCGCCCTGATTCTCTTTGCTCCCGTGATCTGGTGGAACAGCCGCCATGACTGGGCCTCCTTCACCCACCAACTCAATCACGGCTTCCGCAACGAACACCGCAGCCTCATCAACCTCCAGAACCTCGCCGACTACGCGGTCTTCCTTGTCGTGCTGGTCTCGCCCGTTCTCGGTCTCCTCTGCTTCCGCACGGCGGCGACACGGATGGGTGATCGACGCTTCCGCTTCCTGGGAGCGTTCTTCTGGACGGTGGTGCTCTTCTTCGGGTTCTCGGCGGGCAAGGCCCATGTCGAGGCCAACTGGCCGATGGCCGCCTTCGTGAGCGGCCTCATCATGGTCGCGGGGGACTGGGAGCGCTACAGTCGCGCCTGGCGGAAAGCCGCACTCATCGTTCTGCTGATCGCCGACATCGGCGCCGTGGCGGCGGTCTCCCTCCTTATGCTACCCGGAGAGGTCACGCTTCCTCTGCGAAGCAGGACCCCCGACATGGCATTCCTGGGCAGACTGACCGGCTCGGAAAAGATCGCCGCCTCGGCAACCAAGTCACTCACCGAACTGCAGGCGCGCCTTTCCGAAATCATGGGACCGAAGGAAGTCGCCCAAGCGGCCGCCGCTTCCTTCCGTGAGTCGGGAGCAGACTTCATCTGCACCGACACCTACCAGACATACGGAGTCCTCGTGTACCACACCCCCGAACTGGAGCCCTTCCTGACGCTGCCGATCCGCGGACGAAGCCGCTTCCCCTGGAGCGATGACGCGCCGTGGAAGGGGAAGACCGCACTCGTTGTCGAGTGGCCCCGCAGCGGGTGTGATTTCGGGTGGCTCTTCACGAATCCCTCGAAGCCCCGGAAGGTTTTCCTGCCCGGCATCACCAAGCCCCTCACACTCAGCCTGCACCGCGGGTATGAGCCGGCTCGGGTGAACAAACCGTAAGGAGGGTTAAACCCAAATCATGCAATAGACGGCCAAAAACTAGTTCGGAATGTTGACCCGGATGGCGAGGCCTCAGGGAGTTAAAAAAGTTGTAGCGTTAAAAGGGTAACAAAGGACTGAATTGGAGTCCTTCATTCTACTACCCCCTCCGTGTTGCAGAGGGGAGTTCTCTGAATTTGCCGTGCCGGATCACGTGTCAGAGATCCCTTGAAACCACCTTGTAACGCTTCAACTTTTTAACCCAGATTTTGCGATAGCGCTGGTTTTAAAGAGTAGGGAGCATCACCAATATGGTGAACCCGCAATACGAGATCGAGTACAGCGACGAAAAGGTGACGGCATGGGGAGGAATGAGGCTGATGAAGGAGGTTTTGGAGAGGAGCGGCGTGAGCAGGCACTTGTCGGAGGCGCCCCTTCCCGAGCCCGGGAGCAACCGTGGATATTCGCCGTCGGTGATGGTGGGGAGCTTTCTGGTGAACGTCTGGATGGGA
>JBEIJN010000023.1:0-43772 GCA_040380225.1 Verrucomicrobiia bacterium
CCGCTGGGATCGGAGATTCCCTGCGTGACGGTCAGCCAGATAGAGCCGTTGTGTTCATGGAGGGAGGGGTATTGGAACGACTTTTCCGACTCGAAGCGGTATTTGCGTTCCCATGTTTTCCCGTCGCGCGAGACATCGATGTTGAAGATACGCCGGTAACCTTCGCCCGCCTCCTGCCAGCCGAGATAGTAGACGCCGCCGAACCGCTCAAAGACCGGCTTGGAGTTGGTGCCGTTGGGAACATCTGCCCGGGTCTCCGCCGGGGTCCAGTGGACGCCATCCTTGCTGGTGGCGAAGGCATAGTTGAAATCTCCCGCGTCCTGTCGGCAGATCGCCATCCAGGTGCCGTCGGGCATCCGGTTGACCGCGTTTTCCGTGAGATACATCCCTTGCGGTTCCGTGAAATGGCCGACGATCTCGAAGGTGTCGAGATTCCCATTGAGAACGGTCAGCGCATTCTGTCCGGAATCGAAATTGTTGATGCCGACGTAGGTCTTTCCATCGTGAACCTTGAACGAGTCGATGATGTAAAGCGCGTGGTCGGATGGATTCCCCTTGAAGCCGTGCGCCACCGCATCATCGAAAAAGTGCCGGGGCTGCATCAGCACAACCCCGGCCTTGGTCTTGAGCATGGCCCGATGGATCGATGTGGAGAACGCGAGCTTCTCGAGGTCGAAATCGATGAACCATGTCTGTGTCTGTCCCTGACCGGGTTGACCGCTGCTGAAGTAACAGCGCAGCGTCCGCTCATCCTTGCGCAAAATACGCGGCACGAAGCAGGCCCCCACCGGAAGCTTGGCGTTTTCGAAGACCTGCTCAGACCGCGCCACTGGGATGCGCTTTTCGACCGTCAGCGTCGGCAGATGGACCACGGACATGGTGACATAGCAAAAAGGCCATGCCGGATGCTCGCCGGGGCGTTCGTCGTTCGCCGTCGTGACAATGAATGCGTGGTCGTCGACGCAAACGAATTCGGCGTCGTGAGCCCCCAAGACCTCCGGTCCCGTGATGCGCACGAGGCCTTTCAGAACCTGATCGGCTGCTGATTTGGGATTCCAACCGGGATCAAGAAGCGAGGCGTGTTCCATGGTGGTTTTCATATCTTGAAAAGAGCCTCGGCCCAGAGGTCGGCCATCAATTCCATCCCGGCCTCGTTGGGATGCACCGGATCCTCGCCGTAGTGGAGTTCCTTCTCCTTGGAATAGGCGGAGAAAAAGTCGGGCCCGCGTCGCAATCCGCGCGTGTCGATGATCCTGATGATTTCGTCCCGATAAGCGGCAAGGTATCTCACGGCATCGGGCGCATAGTCATAGCTCGGGGTGGCGAGGAAGATCCGTGACGGCTCGGCCGCGTGGTCGGAGATGAGGAGATCGACGATCGCGTGGAGGTTGGCGGCGACTTCGGCGGGTGCTTTTTGGGCACGCTCGTCATTCACGCCGAGATGGATCAGCCAGAGCGAGGGCCGGAGTTTTCGCATGCGATCCTGCCAGCCCAGATCGCTTTTCATCATTTCCAGATACCGCGCGGTATCGATGCCGCCCCAGCCTTCGTTGGCGATGAAGACCGGGTGCTGCCATTGCGCGCTCAGTAGATCGTTGAGCCGCGGCATCCAACTGGCGTAGCAGTTGATCTCCGGGCGATGGCGATGAGTGGTGGGGGAGAATTGTGGGAAATTCCGGCCATCCTTGGAGACCGACTCGCTAGGGAAATCCGCCGCAGTGAGGTCGAGATTGTCCCGCCAATACCCTTTGCCGTGGTAGCCTTCCGTGATGCTGTCGCCGATCGCGCCGATCACCGCGCCGATGGCAAAGCCGCTGTGCAGTTCCTGCGTAATGATGCCGCCACCATCATCATGGAAACTCACGCAGATGTCATACTCGCCCGGAGTGAGTGTGGAAAACCGCACCGTCGGCGCCTGAGGCGAAGCTTCGCGGATCGTGCCGTATGGCGAACCGTTTTGCATAAGCTCCACTCGCGCGACGGCCGCAGCGGGTTGGTGAAAGGTCACTTCAAAATCAAGATCACGCGACGACTGGATATGGGGGATCGTGTAGGACCCTTGGATGTCCTCGATCCGCAGAAAGCTCCGCTGTCCGGCGATATCCAGCATCCCCGCGCTCATTTCAATTTCGAGTTGGTGGGGGAGCCGATGCGGAAGCTTCCGCGAAGGCCGGGCCAGACATCGAGTCTGCCGGTTTTCTCATCATGGCCGAGCAGGCTTTCGAGAACCATATGGCTGTAAAATGCGCCGCTCGAGATCAGCCAGTGGTTGCCTTGCGGGAAATCGTCGAAAGCCTTGGCCGCGCCGCCCGCCTCGGGGGTCATGACATCCTCCGCAAAGTAAGCCTGCGCGAAGGGGCCCTGAGCGGTGACCTTGGCCAGTCCCTCGACCCAATCCGCTACCCAGCGGGGACGGTGACCCGCCTTGTTGAGTCCGCTGATGAATTGACCGGGCCATGCGCCGAAGCATCCGGCCCATTGGTGGTCGCAGCGCAGGCCACTGGCCGAGTCGGGATCGTAGGAGGCGATGCAGCGCGCCCAGGTCGGTGTGACGAGATCGCGTTGCACAAAGGAAGTGATTTCCTTGACCATCGCGGCGGGCAACTCCGTCCCGAGGGCGTTGAGCACAAGCCCGATGTCATAGATGTTGCGCGCGGCATGGCGTTCGCCATCGGTATGCTCGCAATCGAAGAAGCCTTCCCCTTTGCGATAAAGGCCCAGCACGGCATCGCGCATCCGGCGAGATTCGGCATCCGGCGCGACGGCTTTTTTCCGAAGGCCTTTGAGGTCGCGCAGGGCCGCGTATTGCACCGCGGTGTGGCCTGCCGTGCCATGCGCATAGGTGGTGGTGCATTCGAGGTAATTGCCACGGTCGCCGAAGTCCACGAGCCCCGTCTTGCCGAGGGCGAAATGCTGCTGTGCGGTTGCGGCTTCGATCAGGGCATCAGCGCCGGTGAGCTGCGTCTTTTTGTCGGGGCCATAGACTGCTTCGCCGTTCTTTTTGAATTTCTTCACGGCTTTTCCTGAGCGGACGATTTTCGTTTCGAGCAGGGAGCCGAGGCGTTTTCGCTTGGCGAGTTCCAAGACGGGCGTCATGCGTGCCAGCGGATCACCGACGCAGGGGAAGGAGGTGTGTTCGCCATTGAAGAGGTTCACGCACATGTGCGAGAAGAGCGGCGCCGTGCAGAGCAACTTCCAATGCTCGGCCAAGGCCTCGGGGTCGAGCCGCGCAAGCACCGGTGCGATGTAGGGGAGATCCCATGCGAGGTAAATCGAGCCCTCTCCGCGGCGCGGAGCCAGCGTGAGGTAGGCGGTCTTGAGCAGCGAATCCTTATAACAGCGGCGGAGGCAGAGCAGCGTGAGGATGCCGGTGTAGTAAAGTTTGGCGACCGCCTTGTTGGAGGTCTGCAGCACCGGCATGTGACCGCTGAAGTATTTGGAGCCGGGGGTGAAGGCGGCAGTCCAGAGTTCCACCCACCATGCCTTCGAAGCGGTGAATGCCTCGTCGATCCGATCATGCCATTGGCCTGCCAGCGTGTTGACCTCTCGTGGTGTGCTGCCGTACGCGCAGAGCAGCGAGCCCTGCCATTCTGCACCTGAGGCGAGGTTCACATCCCATGTGAAGCTGCTGTTTTCCTTCGAGACCTTGGAGCCTGTGCTTGCGACCTGCAGGGTGCAGGCGGGTTCGTCTTTCGACTGGAAAAGCAGCGAGTTCGGGATGCCGTCGACGGAAATGCCGGTGCGCAGTCCTGTCCTGGCCCGCAAATTAATGACATCGGTCGGTATTTCGGGCACACTCCATGCATACCCCTCTCCCTTGCTGTTTCTGCCGCGACCCGAAAGAAGGAGACCGAAGGGGAGCTTGCGCCGCGTCTTGGCCAGATTTTTCGCCCGCCAACGCACCACCACCCCGGCCTCTCCGGGAAGCAGCGCAGTCTCGCTGGAAAATTCCCAATCATCCCACTGGCAAACCCGCTCGATCCGATAGGCGCGCCAGCGGATCTTCACCTCGGGCGCCAACTGGCACAGCAGACGATCGCCGATCATGGCCTGACCCGTCGTTTCGCCGCTGGCACTGAAGGGTGGAAAAATCGGGTGCTTGATCGCGCAGAGATCAGCCTCGGCCTGGACCGATCCCTTGTCGTGCGTGAGTCCCGGCATCGCGGCAAGCACACTGCGGCGGCGCTTCATCCAGGCGGTGGTGAGTTGATCAAGTGTGTAGGGAGACATGTTGGTTTGAGTGTTATGAAAGGAAATTGAGGGCGAGTTCATTCATGGTGGCGCGCTGGCGTTCCTCCACGAGGGCCCGAGCGGCGGCGGTGCGGATGCGGGCGTCGTCCAGGTTTTTGGCCCACGCTAGGGCGGCGGCGGGGAAGCGTTCCCGTTCATCCGCCCGGTCGAAGTCGAAGAGCCAGTCGCCGAGTCCGATATCCCTCCACATGAATCCCTTGCTTGTCTGCTCGGCCCAGCGAACGACCATCGCCGGGATGCCGTTGCCGACGCACATGATCGGGCTGTGCATTTCATGACCGAAAAGGCCGGCACTGCGCACATAGGTGGAGAGCGCCTCGTCGGTGAGCCAGTAGTTTTCGCGCCAGACCACGCGGGAGCGGACATCGGACGGAAGTTTTTCCCAAAGCATCTCCCTGGCGACCTCCATCTGCGTCTGGTCCTCGGGGCAGAGGAGGATCTTCAGATCGGTCCCGCGGATGATCTGCTCGATGGCGTCACGCAGGGGAGCGTGGTCCTGTTCCTTGAGAGCCTCGTTGCGGGCGTGTTTCGCGGGGTCGAGTGCGGCGTTCTTGGAAGGAATGCTCCAGTAGGGAGTGATGCGGAAGCGGCCGATGCAGCAGAGGAACTTCCCCTCTTCCAATCCATGCCGGCGCAGGAATTCCACAGCTGGCGGGTCGTTGCGCAAGTCGACCCCGAACGCGCCGTCGGGACCAAATTCCATCACCGGGCTGCGCACGCCGCGTTCCTTGGCCAGGTCGAGAGAGACCGTATCGCGGAAATAGACGAAGCGCGCGGCGGAAAGCAACCCGACGATCCTGTCGGTGGCATGCTCGGGAGGGAGGGTGATGCCATAGACGCCGTAAGGTTTGCCGGTGCGCTCGCGCCACCGTTCAATACTGGCCGCTTCCACCAGATAAGGACCGGAGCCGTGCAGAAGAAAATCGCATTCCTCAAAAGCGGAATCGACCTCCGTCTCCGTCTGCACGAATCGCACGCGCGGGAAACGCCGACGCAGCATCTCCTCGACACCATTCCCAACATCGCAGGGCCAGAGACGCACCTCCACCTCCGGCAGATGTTTTTCCAACAGGGCGAGCAGGCCCGGCGTGTGGCCGATATCGCCGATGTTCACAGTCTGCCATGAGGAGCGGACGAGGATCGAGGGCATGATGGGTATGATCTGTGAGACGCCGGATGAGGCGTTGATCCTATGAGGGGTCCGCCGTTTGTGTTGTGGGATGGGGCTCCACAATCCGGCTGGCAAGCAGCTTGGCCACCGGGTTGGTCCTGGTGCGGTTGTGGAGGTCGAGTTGGCAGATGATCCAGCGGCCTTTTCCGTCCTGCTTCGAGGCCAGCGCGTTCACGGGTCCCCACGGGGTGGCCCAGGCGCCATTGCCGGAGATGATGGCCGGCTCCCAGCCTTCGGCCTTGAAGGTCGTGTGCAGGAAGGGCGAGACATAGCCGAGGTCCTCGTCGAACCAGAATCTGACGCTGTTCGGCTCCAGCCCCTCCACCAGCGCATGACCGGTGTCGCGGTTGGCAAAATGCACGGAGTTCATGCCGCACTTGGAAAATTCGATTTCCTCTCCGGCGAGGCGATGTTTTCCTTCTTCGACTCCCAGAAAGATACAGCGCGCGCCGTTGCGCACCGCAGCGGCGATTTCCGCCTCGTGCGCCGCATAGAGCGCGGGATCATCGATGAGGATGATTTGAGCCGTGGCCATTTGATCGATCTTCGAGACCCGAAGGTTCAGGACCTCGGCGAGATGCGCGGCCTTGCCGGATGGCTGGCCGATGACGACCGCTTCCAGCGGCGGAAGGGCGGGCACTGGCGGATGAATCCGGAAGGTTTGCTGCGTGCTCCGGATCGTACGTCCGTCGCGATCGATCAAGGCGGCCTCGACCATCACGGGTTCGATACCTTTCACCTCCGGCGCATGGAATGCCGCGACGCCCTGGAAGGATGATTCCATCGGGACGATGACCGCGGGAGCCGATCCTCCCTCGAGAATCCGCTCGCCTTGGCGGACGCGCCAGGTGAGGAGGGCCCCCTCGGGAACCTCGTGCGAGTCGTTGCAGACCCAGAGTTCGATCGGCATCGTCTCGCCGGCAAAGAAGCGGTCGCGGTCGCAGCGCAGACTGATCATCAGCGGCGCGCAGGCATCGCGGTAGGCGTAAAAGGCCGGCTTCGGACGACGCTCGCAGTCCATGATCGTCTTCATCCATCCCGAGGGGAAGGCGTCGATGAACAGATGGACGGCAAAGCTGTTGATGTGATTGTCACGGCGGAAGGCCTCGGTCATCAGACGCACGCCCCACGCCTGGTGCGTCTGGCTGGCGGCGATCCATCCGGCGACCGACTTCGCGGTTTCAAACCACATGTAATGGAAGCGCCCGCTCTGGGCCCTCACGATGGAGGTCGGGCTCCATGTCCTCTCCTCCTCGGGAGTCCACGGCAGCCACTCGCGCGGATAGGACTTCCTCATCAGCGATTCCTCTTCGAGGCCCTCTGCTCCGAACTCGCCGCAGGCATACATCCAGCCCGGTTTCACCTCGAGCCAATACCCCTTGTGCAGTCTGCCGAGGTCGAGGCCGTGGCCGTTGTACCAGATGTTGTAGCAGTGGTTGTCGGGTAGCGACGCGCAGGGCGGATCGTAATCGCCGTCGACATGCTTGATGACCCGGTCGGGGTTTTCCAAACGGATCACGCGGTCGGCGCACTCGAAGAACGACTCCATCTCAACTCGCTGCAGGTGCCGCTCTGGCTTGCCATGCGCGTTCTGGAACGGCTCGTTGATGTAGGTGACCATGATGTTGGCCGGGCTGTTGCGCACGAGGCGCTCCATTTCCGCAGCTTGCCGAATGGCCTCGCAGACCGTGTTGCGGCGCACCACGCCGAAGAAGGGAAGGTCGCTCTGCAGCATGAGACCGAGCATGTCGGCATATTCGTAGATTTCCGACTGCACCGGGCGCTGGGTGAGTCGCAGGAAATTCATGTTGCAGACCTTGGCCAGCAGGAGGTCCTCGACGAGTTGATCGAAGTCGCCGCGCATCACGCATTGCTGCTCGTGACCCATCGTGTTGGCCCCGCGCAGGCGGATTTCGCGGCCGTTCAGATAGAGGCGGCCCTTGGGTGTGGATTCCTCGTCGATGCGGAAGGAACGCATGCCGAAATGGCGCGAGGCCGCGTCGAGCAACCTGCCCTCCGTATCACGCAGCACCGCGTGCAGTTCGTAGAGCCACGGCTCGTCGGGCTCCCAGTCGCGCAGTCCTTCGGCCTTCACCGTGACGCGGTAGAAATTCACGCCCGGTCCGGCGGGGTTGATCCCTTCGAGTTTCTGATCCTTGCAGACCGTGGCCTCGAAATTCCGTCCGAAGATCGAAAAGGAAACCGCCACCGGTTCATTGCCGGTCGTGCAGTTCCAGACCTCGAAGGTCAGATCGAGCAATCCCTCCTCGCGGCGAGGGCGGATGAAGAGATCGTGGAAATGCTGTGGTGCGCGCGCTTCGATCCGCACGGCCTGGTAGATACCCATCCCCGGCGGACAGTGGTGCCAGCCTACGGCGGGATCATCATAGCCCGGACCTGTGCAGGCGTAAATCTTGTCACCCTGCTCGGGGGTATTGGTCCAGCTTGCGTTGCTCAACTGGATCGCGTCGTTCTCGACCTTCACCACGAGCGTGTTGAGGCCGGCGCGCAGCGACTTGGTGATCTCGAATTCAAAGGGGGCGAAGAACCCCTCGTGCGAGCCATGATAGTTGCCGTTCACGAAGACATGGGCCTTGTAGTCCACGCCCTGGAAGCAAAGGAACACCGCGCCCGGAGCAGCGAAGTCCGCCGGTAATTCAAACTCCCGCCGGTAATAGGTCACCGCACGGCCGAGGGGCCCGCCATAATGCGGGATCGTCACCGTTTCCCACGAGCCCTGACCACCCAGCACGCCCGAAAAATCCGCCGCATCGGCCTCCGTGCCGATCCGCCAGCCAAAGCTCTCGAGCGGCACGGTCGCCCGCTTCATCGGCAGGGCCGGTGCCAGTCGCCGCAGGAAGGGGGCGAAGGTTTTCTTCAACGCCTCCAGATCGGCCCGGACCGCCTCCGGTGTGTCGCGCAAGGGGAGGGGAGTGAAGAACTCTCTTCCGTCTGCGGGCTCCACCGGCAGGGAGGTCGGCGGCAAGACTGGCGGTTCAGGCACCACCAGACCCGCCGTGCGGTCGGAAGGCTTCGAAGCGGCAATGAGGGCGAACTGGTCGGCTCCTCCGGAGTTCTTTGCAGGTTTCTGGCTCACTCGTCTTAAGGCTTCAATTTCTGTGTGGCGGCATCGAGTTTGACCAGGAGGTCGGTCACCTGTGTCCTGAAGTCGGCGAGCATCTGGCCATCCACCTTCTCGTTTAGGGTGGCGCCGGATCCTTGGAATTGCTTCGGTGCCTCGTTGATCAGCTTGCCGGCGGCCTCCCACGCAGCCCGTGTGGGCTCGTCGAGTCGGGCCTGTTTTTCCGACAAGGCCTTGACGCGGTTTTCCAGCATTTCGAGATACTTCACATCATCGGCACCCTCGCGGAACCCCGCCAATTGACGGGTCGGCACGGGCGCTGTTTCGCCCGGGTAGGCGTAGCTCTGCAGGCGATATCCATAAGGGTTCTTGACCCAATCGTCCCATCCCTCCCCTTTGAAGGTCCATTGGTAGATCCAGGGAGCGGCTCCCGTGTAGCCGCCGTACCAGATCAGGAGGCCGGCAAAGAGGCGGTCATAGGTGGGATGTTCATCGGGGTGGGTGTAGAGCCATGCCTCACCGGGGAGCGGGAGTTTGCGGCGCTGTGCGCCGATGGAGGCGCTGGGGCCGTCGAGGATCGGCAAGGCCAGGATATCCTTGATCGATTCCGCCGCCGCAAGGGTGATGGCCGAGGCGACGGGGAAGCCCGCTTCTTTCGCCCAGGTGCAGAGGAGATTCTCAACCTTCATTTTCTTGCCCGTGGGATCATACCCAGGCTCATCGAGTCCGTAGACATACGCTTGTTCGAAGCCCACTTCCTTGGCAATCTCCATGTAGCCCTTGCCGAAGAGCGCCCAGTTGTTCTGGTAAATCGGCGATGCGGTCAATTCCTCGTAGGTGCGGCGTGTGAGCGTATCGATGGGCTTGGTGTGCCACATGCCGCCCATCAGTACGGTGCGTCCGGTGAGACCATATTTCTTGCGGAGTTCCAGGGCCTGGCGAATTTTCGAGAAATCATACGACGTGACCATCCCGTCGGCAGATGCCGTATGCGGCGCGCCATCCTGGACGAACAAGCTCGTGAAACCGTATTCCGACATCATTTTGAGATCTGCCTCATACAGGCGGTCGGCCTGCTCTCCCTTTCCGAGCAAACCGTAATAATACATCGTGTAGGTGAATTTCCCCTTCTCCATTGTCAGGGGCAGTACCTGGACCTGAAGCGGGACATAGGCGACTTCGGCCCCATTGGAGGTGACGCGGACCGTTCCCTCGTAGAGACCCGGTGCCTGGTCCGCAGGAACCTTCACGGTCAGCCAGAACTGCCGTGACTGAAACCGGTCGATCTTCACCGGTTGGAGTTCGGCGGTGTCCTTGATGCGGTGAACGGTGTTGCGCCCCGCCGCGTGGTCGCTGCTGATCATTGAGTCGTCTTTGAGCAGGAGTTCATTGGCCCACACTCCGACGCCGCTGGGGTCTTGGTTGCCACCCTTGCCCGCCTGATACCATCCCTTCAGCACACGCACATCGAACGCCGAAGCCGGCAGGATCGCGCCGCCCGGCCCCTTGAGATCGCCCACCGTCGGGAGCACGGTGCAGTCGCCCTTCAGGGCGAATACATTCAGGCACCCCGACTCGTATTCATTCCGCATCGCCTGGATCTTCACCGGGGCGCCGATGGCCGAGGGGTCGGGCAGAAAGTTGTAATCCACATCCACAAACGATGTGACCGGGAAGGTGAGCACGGGGTTGGGCTTGCCGGCACTGCCAGAGACTGTGTTGGCCGGGAGGTGGGCCATCCATTGGGCGCATTTCACCTCCTGCAGGAGATCGGAGATTTTCTGAATCTCCGGGTGCTGCTTCAGTTCGGCCAAGCGGGATTCCCAGGTGGGTGCCATCTCCCTGAACACCGCGGGGGCCTGGGACGCGGGGAACTCCTTAAGCAGGGCGGAAATCTTTCCCAGCTTAGCCACGGCGGGGTCCGTCTCCTTGACCAGGAGGGCCTCCCCGCGGAAGAAAATCGTCACCGGCTTGTCACTCGGCTTATCAAATTCGAGCAACTCCGGCTGCAGGAGGATCCGCTGCGCCTCGGGCCGCACATAGTTGTGATCGGCTCCTTTCATTTCCTCCGGGACGAGAGTGATGGCGCTATACAACTCCTTCGGCGCTCGCTCCTGTTTGCCATCCAAGAAGCCAAAAAGCCGTGTCCGGTATTTCGCAGCCGGGCCCTTGGCCTCCACGCGCATGGTGGCGCCACCCTCCAGATCCTTCGTGGAGATCTTGATCTCGTCGAATATCACCCTGTCCGTGAAGTAAAGCTGACCAAAGGCATCCGGATTGGCGAATTGTCCCGGAACCCTGCTCCATGAGGAGATGCTCTTGGCATGGGCGCGGTTGCGTCCGACATTCCCACGCCAGACGGCTCCCGGTGCCGGAGGATCGGAGTCGAGTGATGAGAACGGGATCGCGATCTCCACGATCCAGGCATCGTTCTCGCGGGTCGCCTTGCCCTCCCATGGCACGTTGAATCCCTTCGCGCCGGCATCCATCGAGGTCTCCTCCAGGGTGCCCAGCGGGTTGATCCGGAAGACCATGAAAGGAGTCGCCTTCCCCTTGGTCCCCAGGAAAATCTCCAGGTCATCATCCCTCCAGACACCCCCGTCACGTTCGGTCACGTTCGCCTTGATCTTCTCCATCTCCGGTTCCTCGATCCGCGCGGCGATGTAGAGGTTCTGCTTGTCATAGCCGAAACGCAGGATGGTCTGCGGCGTGGCGGGCTTGGAATTCTTATCCACGAAAGGTCCGGCCGAGGGGAGATGGCTCCAGCAGGCGTCATCGAGCTTTCCGTCGATGACCGGCGCCACCTCGACAGGTTGCACCGGATAACGCGGTGGCAGGGCGTGGGCGGAGAGAGTGGTGATACCGAAGGCCAATAGGCTGGGGAGGAGGTTGTTTTTCTTCATGAAAGGAGGTTGTGAAATGCTGTTTCGACTCGTAGAGCATCATTTCTTTGCAAGCTTGCATTACAAGTTTTATTTTAGGGAAAGGCGAGGCATGAGGGGAGGGGTGGGGGCCCGATCAGAACTTCCGCTCCAACGGGGTGAACCCGTTGCGGGCGGAGGGAGGGAAAATGCAAAATGCAAAATGCAAAATGCAAAATGAAAAATGGGGGGCAGCAACCAACAACCAACAACCAACAACCATCAGCCATCAGCCTTCAGCCTTCAGCCTTCAGCCTTCAGCCTTCAGCCTCCTTTAGCCTTTAGCCTTTAGCCTTCAGCTCCCCCTTTCCACTTCAACTTGCAATGCAAGCGTGCATAAAGAATCATGGCCCTTGGATTGAAGAAGAAAAACAACAGCATTTCCATCGGTCAGTTGGCGCGCGAACTGAAGCTATCTGCTTCCACGGTTTCCCGCGCCCTGAGGGGGCATCCGGCGATTTCCAAGGATACGGTCGAACGCGTTCAGAAAGAGGCCAAGCTACGCGGATACAAGCCCAAGGAGTCCCTGCACCGCTACTTCAAGGCCCTCAGAGGCGAGGTCAACGGGATCGCCTTTCTCGTGGACACTCAGGTTCAGGAACTCCTCGCTGCACGGGATCCGTTCTACTCCCACATCCTCTGGGCCGTGGAACGCGCCCTGCAGAGGGCGGGCACGCACATGATCCTGACCGATGTTCGCACCAATCTGACCTCCGGTGGTTCCCTTCACGCGATCGACCAAGGGATCGCCAACGGCGTCATCATCGAGTCCCAGAACTCGGCCGTCATCGCCAATCTTGCCAGGAATACCCCGGTGGCCGTGCTCAACTGCGATCCGCGCGGCCAGAACGTCGATGCCGTCATTCCCGACATTGATCGGGCTGTCCGCGCCCAGATGGATTGCCTGGTCGCCCACGGGCACCGACGCATCGCCAGCTTCCGCCCCAAGCCCGCCCGGGGGGAATCCTTTCCCCACTGGCAGGACCGCACCTTCTGGCGCGAGTATGCGGACTACGCCGTCGATCTTGGACTTGAGATCCCGGAATCGTGGATGGAACCGATCCGGATCGAGGTCGGCAAGGAGGCCGGGGTGGTGGAGCGCTTTCTGGATCGCATCCTCACGGGGGATCGCGCCACGGCCATCCTGACCTACGATACCTACGCGGGGGAACTCATTCGTCAACTGGCCAACCGGGGGCTTTCCGTCCCCGGGGACATCTCCATCATGGGATTTGATGACGACATTCATGGCAGGTTTTGTCCGATTCCCTTGGCGACCTACCGACAGGATTTCGACGCCATGGCAACCGAGGCCGTCAACTTGGTGCGTGAGCGGATCAAGAACCCCGACCGGGCCCCGCGCATGGTCAAAGTCGAGGGAAAAGTGATCGTTCGCGACTCATTAGGGCCCGCCCCGGAGAGGTTGAGAGTTTGCTGATTGTTGATTGTTGATTGTTGATTGTTGATTGCTGATTGCTGGTTGCTGGTTGCTGGTTGCTGGTTGCTGGTTGCTGCCCCCTGCCCCTTATCATTGACGGCACTTTGCTCCCGCAAAGCGGTGCCGCCCCGTTGGGGCTACGACTACGTCGTAGTCTTCCGCGCCGCTTCCCAGCGGCTTGGTTCATCATTCTTCATTTTGCATTTTGCATTTTTCCCCTCCCCCCTCGGTTGGGAATTGCATCCGGGGCCCGGTAATGAGTTTAATGGATGATTCATGAAACCCACGTTACTTGTCTTGGCTGCCGGGATGGGGAGCCGTTATGGCGGTCTGAAACAGATCGACCCGGTCGGCCCCTCCGGGGAGGTTGTTCTCGATTATTCGGTGCACGATGCGCTTGCCTCTGGCTTCGGCAAGGTGGTCTTTGTGATCAGGCGTGATTTCGAGGAGGAGTTCCGCAGGGTCGTGGTCTCGCGCTACGAGGGGAAGCTCGAGGTCGGCATCGCCTATCAGGATCTCGGGGCGCTTCCGGAGGGATTCTCCCTGCCTGCGGACCGTGAGAAGCCGTGGGGCACGGGTCACGCGATCTGGTGTGCCCGCCATGAGATCCGCGAGCCCTTCCTGATGGTCAATGCGGATGATTTCTACGGGAGGGAGGCATTCGCCGTCATGGCCGGTCATCTCCGGGGAGTGACCGGGGGAACCCCCGCCGACTTCTCGATGGTGGCCTATCCCCTCGTCAACACGCTCTCGGAGCACGGCGAGGTGTCACGCGGCATCTGCGATCTCGCTTCCGATGGGAAACTCCTCAGTGTGGAGGAGTGCACCGGCATCCGTCGCGGCGCGGATGGAGTGATCACCGGCACCGACACCAAGGGGAAGGTGCGGACCTTCAGCGGCGAGGAGCTGGTCTCGATGAACTTCTGGGGATTCACCCCGGCGATCTTCCCGATGCTGGGCGATCTCTTCACCGCCTTCCTGAAGGATGGGGGACTGACCGCCAAGAAGTCGGAGTTCTACATCCCGAGCGCGGTCACCTCGATGATGGCAACGGGTGCCGCCGAGACCGCGGTGCTCCGCTCCGCCGGGCACTGGTACGGCGTGACCTACCGCGAGGACCGTGATGCGGTCGCCGCGGCGATCGCCGGGATGGTGCGCGAAGGCCTCTACCCGACACCCCTCACCACGAACCATTCATGAGCACCGACCACTCTCTCACCAAGGAAGCCATCGCCAAGGTGGCAACGGGATTCCGGATCTACGGATCCTTCATCGACAGCGCTCCCTACGGAAGCGGCCACATCAACGACACGCTCGCCGTCTCCTTCAGCCAGTCGGGTACCCGCGTGCGCTACATCATGCAGCGCATCAACCAACGCATCTTCAAGGATCCCGCCGCGCTGATGGAGAACATCCTCCGAGTCACCGACGAGGCCACCGCGCGTCTCTCGGAGGCGGGGGTGCCCGATGCATCGCGCCGCGCCCTCAGCGTGATCCCGGCGCTCGACGGGAAGCCCTATGTCACCGACGAGGAGGGGAATATCTGGCGCTGCTATCCCTTCATCGAGGGATCGCGGACCTACGACATCATCCGCAACACCCGCCAGGCCACCGAGGTGGCGAAGGCGTTCGGGGAATTCCAGCGCCTCGTGGCCGGACTCAAGGGCCCGCGCCTGCACGAGACGATCCCCGATTTCCACAACACCCGCTCCCGCTTCGGGAAGCTCCGCGCGATGGTGGAGGCCGATCCTCACGGCAGGCTTGCCGGGGCGCGCAAGGAATGGGAGTTCCTGCTCGAGCGCGAGGGACTGGTTGATGTCCTGCTCGACCTTCAGGCCCGGGGGGAGATACCCGAGCGGATCACCCACAACGACACCAAGCTCAACAACGTCATGATCGACGACGCCACGGAGACCGGGATCTGCGTCATCGACCTCGACACCGTGATGCCGGGACTCGCCCTCTACGATTTCGGCGACATGGTGCGCACGGCCACCAGTCCGGCGGCCGAGGATGAGACCGACCTCTCCAAGGTGCGCATGCAGATGCCGATGTTCGAGGCGCTGGTGCGGGGCTATCTGGCCACGGCGGGCGGCTTCCTCAACGAGGCAGAGAAGGCCCATCTCGCCTTCTCCGGTAAGCTGATCTCGCTGGAGATAGGTATCCGCTTCCTCACCGACCACCTCGAGGGTGATGTCTACTTCAAGATCAAGCGTCCCGGACACAATCTGGACCGCTGCCGCACCCAGCTGGCACTGGCCGCTAGCATCGAGTCGCAGGAGGAGGAGATGCGCCGATTCGTCGATTCCCTGCGGAAGCGCTGATTTAACCCAGATTTGGCAGTAGAGCGTTGTTAACAGATTTGGATGGTTCACCAGAATGGTGAGTCCAAGGGGAGTTAAAATGTGAAAACGTTAGAGCATATTCTGTTCAATCTGTCGCCCAGGGAGAGACTGCATGTTTAATATGGAACTCAGGAACTCAGGAATGGAAATGCAGAACCAAACCCGCAAGCG
Organism: Verrucomicrobiia bacterium; assembly: GCA_040380225.1. GTDB lineage: Bacteria > Verrucomicrobiota > Verrucomicrobiia > Chthoniobacterales > UBA6821 > UBA6821. The sequence continues at coordinate 15,380 of JBEIJN010000023.1, forward strand.
GTAGGAAAGCATGCAAAGGAGGTAGGCGATCTCAATACAGAGACTGTCTGTTTAGGAGTATGGAGCAAGGGGTTCCGGTTCTTTCATAGCAGTCACACGCTTCTCAAACCTCATTTTTCCTGAGTTCCTGAGTTCCACATTCATTCCCTCATCGCATTCATTTCCAGAGCGTCAGAAATAACCGAAAACGCTCTAGAAACTTAAAAAGGGGCTGAAGTCAGAGGCCGAATTAGAATCATGCGGACACCTTTTGACGGCAATCTCTCTGAAAATTACCTTTCGAATCTCAGGTCATTGCTCCACCGGATCTACGTTGTAACATTTCACTTTTTAACTCTTTTAGAACGCATCTTTCATTATCTCAGGAATTCCTAATGCAAATTTTGGGTTTAATCGCATAGAGTCGACTCACTATGAAGATACTCATCACTGGCGGAAGCGGCTTCATCGGAAGCCATGTCGTGGAGCACTATCAGGACCGCGCCGAGGTCGTGGTCCTCGACAACCTGCGCACCGGCCATCGCAGGAATCTGGACGGGCTGAAGTGCCGCTTCGTGGAGGGATCGATCCTCGACCGCCCCCTGCTCGACGAACTCATGGCCGGCACGGATTACGTCTTCCACCTCGCCGCCATGGTGAGCGTGCCGGAGTCGATGGCCCTGCCGGGAGAGACCGTCGATCTGAACGTCCACGGCCTGCTCAATGTCCTGGAGGCCGCACGCAGGCACGGTGTCAAAAAACTCTGCTTCGCCAGCTCCGCCGCCGTCTACGGCGAGAACCCGATCCAGCCCAAGGTCGAGACCATGGCGCCCGATCCCCGCAGTCCCTACGCCATCACCAAGCTCGACGGCGAATACTACTGCGGACTCTACGCCCGCGAGGGATGGCTCTCCACGGCCTGCCTCCGCTTCTTCAATGTCTTCGGCCCACGTCAGGATCCCGGCAGCGCCTACGCCGCCGCCGTCCCGATCTTCCTCCACCGCGCACGCAACGGGGAGCCGATCACCATCTACGGAGACGGCGGACAGACCCGCGACTTCATCTTCGTAAAGGACATCGTCGGGGCGCTCGCCTTCGCCGCCGAGACCAAGGGGGTGGAGGGGGTCTTCAATGCCGGATACGGCAAATCCATCACCATCGCGGAACTGGTGGACGAGATCCTGAAACTGACCGGATCCTCATCCGAGGTGCGCCACGAACCCGTCCGGGCCGGCGACATCCGCCACTCCACCTCCGACGCCTCCAAGTTGCTCGGCGCGGGATGGAAGCCCCTCTTCGACGTCCCCAAAGGCCTCGCTCAGCTCATTGAGGGAGTTTAAGTGAAAGGGTTGAAGTTGAAGAACTGATTGCTGACTGCTGGCCTCCGCATTCCCTTTTCGTACCACATCATTGACGCCACTTTGCTCCCGCAAAGCCGTGCCGCCCCTAACGGGGCTGTTCGCTTCGCTCGCAGTCTATTATCTGTCGATCCGCCAGGATCAGACATTTGACGGCACTTGCCTCCCGGCAAGCCGTGCCGCCCTGCGGGTCACGCTATCGCGTGATCTTCCGCGCGCCATCCTAGGCGCTTGGTTCTCGTCCCGCTGGACTCAGGACTTCTCGGCCCTCCGGCCTCGAATGATTAAGCCGCCTTCCCAGTCGCCTTTTGCGCACCATCCCAGGCGCTTGGTTCAGGTTTGACGGCACTTTGCTCCCGCAAAGCGGTGCCGCCCCGTTGGGGCTACGACTGCTTCGTAGTCTACCGCGCGCCATCCCAGGCGCTTGCTTCATCCTTCAGCTTTCAGGTTTCAGGTTTCAGCTTTCAGGTTTCCCCATTTCCCCCATTTCCCCTTTCATAATTCATAATTCATCCTTCATGATTTGCCTTTCTCCCAATCCCTCTCCTTCCCCATGCATCTCCACCTGAACAAAGTCACCCCCGGAATTCTTGCCGCCTTCGGGCTCTTTCAGATCGGCTCCCTTTGCGCCTCCGATGCTGCAGGCAAGTCACCGGAGTCATCCCCGGCGGAAACCAACGCGGCGGCCTCTGCAACTGCCTCCGCGGCGCCGGTCGTTTCGAATTCCTCCTTCGAGCAGGGAGCCGAGGGCAAGCCGGCCGGCTGGACGGGCACCGGCAATGTCGTCTGGGGAGAAGGCGAGGGGGCCAGTGGGGCGCGATTCGCGGCCCTGCGCTCGGACAAAGGGCCGCTTAATGATGCGGCGAACGGAGGCGAACCCGGGTGGCGCAGCGAGCCGGTGACCTTGGTGCCGGGGGCTGCCTATGAAATCCGTTTCCGCTGCCGTTACCGGCCGGAGGTGCTCTTCACCTCCTCCCAGGCATTTGTGGGTCCGGAGTGCGCCCGACAGTTGATCCCGTTGGATGCCTCCGAAGTGGTCTCGCCGTTTCGCACTTACAGCGTGCGCTTTGTGGCTCCCGCCGATCCTCAGCGGATTTTTCTCGGTGCCTATCAGCTCAAGGGCGTCATCGAATACGATGACATCGAGCTTTTCCCCATCAAGCTCGCCCAATCCTCGGTGGACGGCATGTTGCTTGGCGAAGGCGAAACCATCACGGGCAACCGCTACGACTTCAATGCTCCCTTTCAGTTCAAGGCATTCCGCAACGTGAGCCGCGCCCTGGTCTCCTGCAACAACGTGTTTCATGACATGCGCTGGCGGTTTAGCAAGCCGACCGATGCCGTGGTTTACCGGCATGAGCTAGCGGGTCGTAAGCAGCACTCGGGCGAGCTTTCCTTGAGCACCTCTTTCCATCAGGACTCGAGTTGGGGGCTCGGCGTCGAGGTTTCCAAGGATGGCAAGGAGTTCCGCCGCATCGCCACCATGAAAAAAGGGGATTCGGGAAAGGTGAAGATCCCCGCCGACATGCTGCCTGCCAGCTCTGTCTGGGTCCGGCTCTGCAACGACACGACGGACAACTCCAAGCCCGTCTTCTTCCAGGTCCCCAGGTATGAGTATTCCGCCATGATCGACGGTGCGCCGCTGCAGGCGGTGGGACGGACCGCGGCGATGACGGTGCTGGGCGAGGATCCTGCGATCTCGGTCCAGCCCCTGGTATCGGATTCCGCAAAGCCCGTTTTTGCCGTGAAGGTGAGCAACCTTGGCAAGAAACCTGTCCGGCTTTCCCCCGAGTTGCTTGTCCGCTTCGGATCGAAAATCGAAAAAAAATCGACGGCCACTCCCGTGAAACTCGACCCCGGCCAGACCGCGGAGGTCAGCATTCCCTACGAGATGATGGATCCCGGACCATATGCCCTTGAATTCTCGCTCGGGAAAAATTCGGCGACCCGTCTGGCGACAACCTTTTATCAACCGATCCTCAACGCTGCCAACTACGGGGAGCGACTGAAGTCCCCGTCGCCCGGAGTCGGTCTCTGGTGGACATCCTCCGGATGGAAAGTCTCCAAAACACGTCCGCTGCCGACGGCTAAGAGCCAGGCGATCCGCCTCAGCGTGGCCGGCAACGAAGCCGAGGGCGCCCAGCTTGTCGTGCGCCCGGAGAAGGCCCTCACCGGCCTGACCGCCAGCTCCGGGGAACTGCGTTCAGAGTCCGGCGCGTTGCTGCCGGCCGATGCCGTGGAAGTCCTGCGCGTCGGATATGTGAATGTCGAGATCGCCTCCGACGAAACCGGCGGCACAGGCAACTGGCCCGACCCGCTGCCGCCGTTCAAGGGCGGCGTAAGCGTTGCCGCAGGGGAAAATCAACCGCTCTGGGTGCGCGTCAAGGCCCCCGCCAATACCGCCCCCGGCCTCTATCGCGGCCAGATCACTGTCAATGCCGAGGGCTTCACGGCCACGGTCCCGCTGGAGGTCGAGATCTATGGGTTTTCCCTGCCGGATACCACCACATGCCGCGGCCTCTTCGGTCTGGACCAAGGCAATATCTGGAAATACCAGCGGCTCCGGACCGATGCCGACAAACGGGCGGTATTCGACAAATACCTGCGTATCTTCAGCGACAACCGCATCAGTCCCTACAACCCGGTGCCGATGGACAGCTATACCTACAAATTCTCCGGGGGGCCTGATTTTTGGAACGGCGGCAAGCTCATCGCGGATCAGCCTCGCGCCGGAACGAAGTCCCTTCTGGTCGAGGATACGAACCCGACAGGGAACCCTCAGGTCTCGAGCCGCGAACCGCTCCCCATTTCGGGCAAACCGCTTGATCTCAACCTGTGGTATCGCACGGAAAAGGCCGACCAACCCGCTCAGTTGCTTCTGAGTTTCTCTGACGGATCCGGCAGTCACCTCGGTGGCAGGAATATCCTCATCGACCTCCCCGCCGCCACGGAATGGACGAATTTCAAGAAGACCATCGAAGCCATCCCTGTCGGTGCGGTTGCCATGAAGGTCTCCCTCCAGGCCTCGCCATGGACGCCGAAGGGAGAGAAGGTTGGAAAGGCCTGGTTCGACGATCTTTCGTTGACGGACACCGGTAGCGGTAAGCAACTCATTGCCGACGGCGGGATGGAAGGTGTTAAGGCCCCCGATGACAAGGATGAGAAGGACGAAAAAGCGGAGGTCGTGTTCGATTGGAAGGCCTGGGATCAGGCCATGACCCGGGCCATCGAGCAGTATCACTTCAACTCGTTTGTGATTTCCCTCCCCGGATTGGGGGGAGGCACCTTCTATGAAAGAAAAGCCGGTATGCTCGGGGGCCATGCCATGGGCACTCCCGAGCACAGGGAATTGTTCCGTGCATGGTGCTCCCAGGCGCGCGCCCATCTCCTTGAGAAGGGGTGGTTGGACAAGGCCGTGGTTTATCCCTTCGATGAACCTGCGGTGAAGGACTATCCCTTCGTGATCGACCAGTTGCGACTCATCAAGGAGGATTTTCCCGGATTGCACCGCATGGTGCCGATGAACCTGGGCGCGGCACCCGAATTCGTGGGCTATATCGATTACTGGTGCCCGATCCTCAAGGCATTCAATCCCGCCTTCGCCCACGAGCGTCAGAAGGCCGGCGACATCTCGACATGGTATATCTGCACCGGGCCCCGCGCACCTTATATTGCCAGTTTCATTGACCGCCCCGCCACCGACCTGCGGGTCTGGCTCTGGCAGAGTTGGCAAAATGAAGTCCAGGGCATCCTCATCTGGCAGACGGATTACTGGAACAGCAGCATGGCTCATCCGGAGGGTTTGCAGAATCCTTATCTCGACTCGATGAGCTGGAACGGCGGCTACGGGACCCAAGTCGGCGAGAAACGCCCGTGGGCGGCCGGCGACGGACGGTTGCTCTATCCGCCCGAGGCCTGCTTTGACGGCGGCCAGGACCCCGTGCTCGACGGACCGGTCTCCACCATCCGTCTCGAAGCCCAGCGCGACGGGATCGAGGACTACGAATACCTCGTTCTGCTCAAGCGCCTGCTGGCGGAGAAAGGATCAACCCTCGACGCCGACGAGGCCGCCCGCTACGCGAAACTGCTTGAAGTGCCCGCTGGCATTTCCAGCGGCCTCACCACCTACACCACTGACCCCGCTCCCATCGCGGCCCGCCGGCAGGAACTGGCAAGGGCGATCGAGAAGCTGACAACCGCCTCCAAGTAGGTTCCAGGGGGAGGGGGCGGAAGGCTGTTGGTTGAAGGCTGAAGGTTGCTGATTGTTGACCTCTGACCTCTGACCTCTGACCTCTGATTGCTGACCTCTGATTGCTGATTGCTGATTGCTGATTGCTGATTGCTGATTGCTGATTGCTGATTGCTGATTGCTGATTGCCTTTCGACTTTCGACTTTCGACTTTCGACTTTCGACTTTCGACTTAACTGCCTGGTTGACATGGCGAACGGCGTTGCATATGACAAACGGATGATCGAGTCCCAAAAGGATCTCCCGAAGTCATCCCGGCGCTATATTGTCCCGATCCTTGAGCGTGCGCTGATCATCCTGGAGACGTTGGCACGGAATCCCCGGGGTATGGGGATCAGTGAGCTTTCAAGGGAACTCGGCATGCCCAAGAACAGTGTCTTCCGGATCCTGACGACCCTTTACTCGAGCGGCTACCTCCAGCGCGATGACGAGGGGCGGATTTACAGCATGAGCCGCAAGGTTCTGGCCCTGGGATACGAGGCGCTGGACGAGCACAGCCTGGTGGAGAAATCACTCGATGTGATGCGCGAGCTTCGCGACCGGACCGGCGAGACGGTGCTGATCGGCACGTTGCTCGGCGGGGAGGGGGTGGTGCTGGAACTGGTGCCCGGCAACCAGCCGATCAAGTTTCTCGTCGAGATCGGCACGCGCTTTCCGTTGCACACCGCCGCCCCCGCGAAGGCGATCCTCGCATTCCTTCCCGGAGATGAGGCGGAGGCCCGCATCGGGAAAATCACCTTCCGAAAATTCACCCCCGCCACCATCGGTTCGGCGGCCGCCCTGCGCCGCGTGCTCGGGGAGACGCGCGCCACGGGCATCGCATTCGACCGCGAGGAGGAGATGGAAAGCCTGCATTGCCTGGCGGCACCGGTTTTCAACCACCGCGGCTACCCGATCGCGGCGATCTGGATCACCGGCCCCTCCTTCCGATTCCTGCGCGGCGATTCCGCGCGGACCGTGGCCGAGGTGCGGCAGGCGGCGCAACGCATCTCCGCCCGCTTTGGTCACAATCTCCTTCAACCCTAAGGAAGCGCTGATTAAATCCCATATCATATGAACAACAAACCCACAGTCATCGTCACGGGCGCCTCCGGCGGCTACGGGGCCGGCATTGCCGAAACCTTCGCCAAGCAGGGAGCCCAAGTCTTCATCACCGCAAGGAATGAGGCCAAACTCAAGGAAGTCGCCGCGCGCATCGGCGCCACGGCCATCGCGGCGGATGCCACGAGCGCCGCGGATTGGGATCGCGTGATCAAGACCGTCGTGGATTCCACGGGCCGTATCGACGCGCTGGTCAACAACGCCGGAGCGGGCGGACGGATCGCCCCCACCGCGGATCAAAGCGACGAGGAGATCCTGCAGACACTTCACCTGAACCTCACGAGCGTGATCCTCGGCTGCCGCCGCGTGGCTCCGGTCATGACCGCCCAGGGTTCCGGAACGATCGTGAACATCTCGAGTGTCTGCGCGAAGTATTCATGGCCCGGTTGGTCCATCTACTCTGCTGCCAAGGCCGGCGTGGAGCGCTTCAGCAAAGGTCTCTACCTGGAGGTCCGTCCCAGCGGCGTGCGGGTCACCACCGTCACTCCCTCGTGGGGGGCGACCGAGTTCTGCGACAACTCCGGCATCGGGGGGCACCCCGCCACCGATCCCGAGGTTCGCGCGAAATGCACCCATCCGCTGGAGCTCGGGAAAATCATCGCGGACATCGTCGCCACGCCGGCTCACCTCGAGATCCTTGAGATGACGGTGGTGCCGACCGTGCAGGAGATCATGCCTCTCTGATCCCCCCTCTGACTTTGGGAACCGCTGTTCAGCGGTTCCCTTGGAGAGGTAGGGTTTCCGCCACCCGGATTCATGACACGAGAAGAGCTGCTTGGAAGATTGCGATCCCGTCGCGAATGGCCCGTGCTGATCGTCGGCGGGGGGATCAACGGCGCCGGGGTGCTTCGCGATCTTGCCTTGCAGGGAATCGACGCACTGCTGGTCACGCGCGGCGATTTCTCGGAGGGCGCGACGGCCGGATCTTCCCGGATGATCCACGGCGGCCTGCGCTACCTCGAACAGGCGGAGTTCCGTCTCGTGCAGGAATCATTGGCCGAGCGGAACGGTCTGCTCCGCCATGCGCGGCACTATGTGAAGCCGCTGCGCACCGTGATTCCGGTCTTCAGTTGGACCGGCGGACTGAAAGAGGCGGTGCTGAAAATGTTCCGCCTCGGAAGCCGTACCGGCAAACGCGGCGCGGTGTGGGTGAAGATCGGACTCAGCTTCTACGATTACTACGTGAGGCGCCAGCGCGTCGTGCCGAGGCATCACTTTGACTCGGCCGCCGCCTCCCTGCGCCTTGTGCCGCAACTCAACCCCGGCATCAAATGCACGGCGGTCTACCACGACGCCTGGGTGACCTACCCGGAGCGTCTCTGCCACGAGGTGGTGATGGATGCGCGGGCCGCCCACCCAGTCCTTGCGATCAACCACACGTCGGCATCGGCGCTCGATTCCGGCACTGTCGAACTGCGCTGCGGGATCACCGGCGAGACATTCCTGGTACAGCCGCAAGTGGTCGTCAATGCCACCGGGGCATGGATCGATGAAACCAACGGCAGGCTTGGCGGCAAAACGGAATTCATCGGCGGGACCAAGGGATCGCATCTCGTTCTCGATTATCCCGAGCTGCACAAGGCGCTCGACGGGCAGATTCTGTACGAAAACCCCGAGGGCCGGGTCTGTCTGGTGTTTCCGTTCCATGACCGGGTCATCGTGGGATCCACCGACATCCCCGTGAATTCCCCCGATGAAGCCCGCTGTGACGACCGGGAGATCGATTACATCCTCGGGTCCGCGCAGGGCATCCTTCCGGGTTTCAAGTTCGACCGATCGCGCATTGTCTCCCGTTTCTGCGCCGTGCGTCCCCTGCCGCGCAGCAATGCGGGCACGACAGGTCAGGTCAGCCGCGATCACAGCTGCCGGTTGTCGGAGCCGCGTGATGGAAGGCCTTTCCCGATCTACTCGCTCATCGGCGGCAAATGGACGACATTCCGCGCCTTCGCCGAGCAGGTCACCGACCGGATCCTCAAGGACCTCGGGAAAAACCGTATCCGCTCGACGGCCGAAGCGGATATCGGCGGCGGCCGGGGTATGCCGGACACCGATGAGGGCCTGGAGTCCTGGATCCGATCGCACCCGGCCTTGGGAGCGCAGTCACCGGCTCGCGGGAAGGAACTCGTCTCCCGCTACGGCACGCGGGCCGGGGAGGTCGCGGAGTTCATCGCGGCGGGGGAAGACCGCACGCTGACCTCGGTGCCGGGCTACACGACCCGCGAGATCCGCTTCTTCTGCGAGCGCGAGGATGTGGCGCGGCTCGATGACGTGCTCATGCGCCGCACATCGCTCGCCATCCTCGGACGCCTCACACCAGCCGCCCTCGAGGAAATCGCCTCCATCTGCGCCAACTCACTCGGCTGGGATGCCGCGCGCCTGAACGGGGAGAAAGCTCACTCGCTCCGCACGCTGGAATCCGAACTCGGCATCACTTTCACCCAATCCACCCAATAAACCCATCATGTACAACGCGCACAAACACCGCCTCAACCGCTTCCTCGCCGCCGATGGCCGCTGCCTCGATGTCGCCATCGACCACGGGGTCTTCAATGAAGTCAGCTTTCTCGACGGACTCGAGGACATGCCGGCCGTCGTCCGCTCACTCGTCGAAGCCGGGCCGGATGCGATCCAGATGAACATCGGCCAGGCGGACATCCTTCAGTCGATCCCCGGCCCGCGCAAGCCCGCCCTTGTGCTGAGGACCGATGTCGGCAACCTCTACAATTCCACCACCCATGCGGTGATGTTCGACCAGCTGGTCCACTGGGATGAGCCGATCATCGGCGCGTTGAAAGCCGATGCCGCCGCGGTGGTCTGCAATCTCCTGCTCATGCCCGGCCAACCCGACCTGCACCGCCAGACAGTTCTCAATGCGGCGCGTCTACGCGCCGTCTGCGACCGCTACGGCATGCCGCTCATGATCGAGCCCCTCGTGTTGCAGTCAAACGAGGCCAAGGGCGGCTACCAGGTCGACGGCAACAAGAAACTGATCGTTCCTCTCGTCCGTCAGGCACGCGAGCTCGGGGCCGATGTCATCAAGGCCGATCCGACCGATCATGCCGAGGATTACCATGAGGTCGTCCAGGCGGCGCGTTGCCCGGTCCTGGTCCGTGGCGGTGGCAAGAAGCCGATCGAGACCGTCTTCGCCGAGGCCCATTCCTACCTGGCACAAGGCGCCCACGGCTTGGTCTACGGTCGCAACATCTATCAACACCCGAACCCGGCCCGCATCGTCGCGGCCTTCATGGCGATGATCCACAACGGCGCGAGCGTCTCGGATGCCGTCGCGATCTACGAAGGCCGCTGACCACACCATCCATGGCGGAAAGACCCTCCATGCTCCTCGGGCTGGATATCGGTGTCAGCGTGGTGAAGGCCGCGCTGTTCGCCGTGGACGGGTCTTCGTCGTTCACCGCCTCATTGGCCGTGCCGGCCGACCACCCCGCGCCCGGTCGTGCCGAGAAGGATGCCGGGGAGCTGTGGCGCAGTTGCTCCCGTGTCATCCGCGAGGTGATCGATCAATCGGGGGGCGCGTCCGTCAGCGCCGCCGGCATCTGCGCCTGCGGAAACGGATGCGTCCTGCTTGATGCCGGTGGCAAGGTGCTCAGGCCCGTCATCTTCTCGAGCGACACCCGTGCGGTTGAAATCTCCACCCGCTGGCAGGGTGGGATCTGGGCGGACAAACTTTTTCCCAAAACCCGACAGAGCATCTATCCCGGGCAGACATCGGTTTTGCTCCGGTGGATCCGGGATCACGAGCCTGAAGTTTACTCCCGCATCGACCGCGTCATGCTGGTGAAGGATTTCATCCGCTGGAAGCTCACCGGTGAATTCGCGGGTGACTTTTCCGATCTCGGGGCCACGGGCCTGTTCAATCTCGGCACGCGCTCCCACGACCCGGAAATCCTCGCGGAACTGGGGCTCTCCGGAATCGCGCACGCCCTTCCCCCCGCACGCCAAAGCACCTCCCTCGGGGGCACGGTCACCGCGGAGGCCGCCGAGGCCACCGGATTGCCGCAAGGCCTGCCCGTCGCCGTGGGATGTCTCGACTGCGAGGCGGCCCTGCTGGGTGGAGCGGCTTCGGACAAGGGGACTCTCTCGGTCATCGCGGGGAGTTGGTCGATCAATCAGACCCGCGTTGCGCACCCCCCCGACGACCCCTCCCTGTTCCTGACCACCTGCGGCGCCGAACCCGATACCTTCACGGTGCTGGAGGGAAGCCCGACCTCCGCCCTCAACTTCGAATGGCACACCCGCAATTTCCACAGTGACTCCCCGGGGGCTGCGGGCGGCAACAGATATGATAGGGCTGTCGTCGAAGCCATGGCACTGCCGATCGAGGAGGAGGGGCCTCTTTATCTTCCCTTTCTCCACGGCTCACCGGATGACCCCACCCTTCGTGCCTCCTTTTTGCATCTCTCCCCGGAACACGGCCGCGCCGATTTCACGCGCGCCGTGCTGGAGGGCATCGTCTTCGGCCACGCCTGGCACCTGGCGAAGCTCCGTCGCGCGGGCCTCGCGTTCGATCTCGTCCGCCTGAGCGGCGGCGCATCCCGCAACCCCTCGTGGGTGCGGCTTTTCGCCGATATCCTCGGTCTGCCCGTCGCGGTGGGTGAAGCCGAAGAGATCGGGGCGCTCGGCGCGGCGATCTGTGCCGGTGTCGCCGTGGGTCGCTGGCCTTCCGCCGCCGATGCGGCCCGCACCCTTTGCCGCGAGAAATACCGCGTCGAGCCCGATGCCGCCGCTCACCGGATCTACACGGCGAAGTTTCAACGCTATCTGGCGGCCGTCGCCATGTTCTCCAACACCACCCCGAAACTCCAACCCGTTTGAATCCCATGAAAAACATCATCCCCAACCTCATCGGCGCACGCTGGGAAACCCCGGCCGCCGTCACGCAGTTCGTTCCCGTTCACAATCCCTCCACCGGCGAGGTGATCGGGGAAGTCCCGCTCTGCGGTGAAGCCGAAGTCGATGCGGCGGTGAAGGCCGCGATGCGCGCCTTCGCCACCTGGTCGGTGACACCCGCCCCGAAGCGCGCCGCCTGTCTCTTCCGCTACCGCGACCTGCTGGAGCAGAACTTCGAGCAACTCGCCCGGTTGGTCACGCGCGAGAACGGCAAGACGCTCGAGGAGGCCAAGGGCGATGTCCGCCGCGGCATCGAGGTGGTGGAATTCGCCTGCGGCATATCCCACCTTGCCAAGGGGGAGAGTCTCCCTCAGGTGGCCGACCAGATCGACGCCGTCACCATGCGGGAGCCGATCGGGGTCTGCGCCGGCATCACTCCCTACAACTTTCCCGCCATGGTGCCCATGTGGATGTACCCCCTGGCCATTGCCTCCGGCAACACCTTCATCCTCAAGCCGAGCGAGAAGGTCCCGCTCACCGCGGTTCGTCTCGCCGAGCTTTTCCTCGAGGCCGGATTACCGGAAGGTGTGTTCAACATCGTGCAGGGGGGGAGGGAAGTGGTCGATGCCCTCTGCACCCATCCCGGCATCGCCGCGGTGAGCTTTGTCGGCTCCTCGCGCATCGCCGAACATGTCTACACTCTGGCCAGCCGCCACGGAAAGCGCGTGCAGGCGGCGGGCGGAGCCAAGAACGTCCTCCTGGTGATGCCCGATGCCGAGCCCGATCCCACCCTGCGCGCGATCCTCGGATCGGCCTACGGTTGCGCGGGTCAGCGTTGCATGGCCGGTTCCCTGCTGATGGGCGTGGGAGACCGCACGGCGGATGAATGGCGTGAACGCCTCGGCGCCGCCCTGAGTGAATTCAAGATCGATGACACCTCCGCCAACGACCGCGCCGACATGGGGCCGGTGATCGACGGGGGCGCGCAGAAGCGTGTTCTCGGAATTGTCGAGAGCGCCCCGAAATCAGGTGCGGAGATCGCCTTTGACGGACGCCGGATGAGCCCGGATCGGGGCTTCTTTGTCGGACCGACACTCATCGACCGGGTCGGGACCGGGATGAGTCTCTTCGAGGAGGAAATCTTCGGCCCGGTGCTCTCGATGATGCGCCCCAAGACCCTCGACGAGGCGATCGCCTGGATGAACACCCACTCGTACGGCAACGGCGCCTCGATCTTCACTTCCAGCGGCGCGGCCGCCCGACAGTTCACCCGCGAGATCCAGTGCGGCATGCTCGGCATCAATGTCGGCGTGCCCGCCCCGATGGCGCTCTTCTCCTTCTCCGGCTGGAACCGCAGCTTCTTCGGCGATCTTCATGTTCAGGGAATGGAAGGGGTGATGTTCTACACCCGCCAGAAGTGCGTGCTCTCGCGCTGGGACAAGAACTATGTCCGCTCCCAAGGCTGGTAATCATGATCACCTCGTTCAACATTCCATCCAGCGTGATCATCGGGGGCGGAGCCTCCGCCGAGCTTCTGCCCCAGCTTCGCCGACTCGGTGTGAGCCGCGTTCTCGTGGTCACCGACGCCTTCATGGTGAAGTCCGGCGTGGTCGGGCGAATCCTCGAGCCTCTCAAGGAGGGAGGCATCGGGACCGCGGTCTTTGACGGCGTCCAGCCCGATCCCACCGTGCAGAATGTGCGTGACGGACTGGCCCTCTACCACAGCAGCGGGGCGGAGGCGGTGGTCGCCATCGGCGGCGGCAGCCCGCTCGACGCAGGCAAGGCGATCTCGATCCTCACCACCAATCCCGAGCCACTCGCCGACTACATGGGCTATCACAAGATTCCCAAAGCCGGAGCTCCGCTGCTCGCCATCCCCACCACGGCCGGAACCGGCAGCGAGGTGACCAAGGTGGCGGTCATCACCGACACCGAGCGGGATGTGAAAATGATGATCCTCGACCAGCACCTCCTGCCGGTCGTCGCGCTCGTCGATTACGAACTCACGCTCTCGATGCCGGCACCGCTCACCGCGCATGTCGGGGTCGACACGCTGACCCACGGCATCGAGGCCTATGTCTCAAGGAAGGCGGGTGAAATGACGGACCCGATCGCGCTTTCGTGCATCCGTCTCGCCGCCACGCATCTCGTGAAGGCATGGGAAAATCCCGGCAACCTCGCGGCCCGCGAGGGGATGATGCTCTCCGCCACGCAGGGCGGCATGGCCTTCGCCAACAGCAGCGTCTGTCTCGTGCATGGCATGAGCCGTCCCCTCGGCCTGCTCTTCCACATCCCGCACGGGCTTTCCAACGCCATGCTCCTGCCGGCGGTGACCCGCTTTTCGCTCCCCGGTGCCGAGGCCCGCTACGCCACCGTGGCGCGGACTATGGGGCTCTGTGCGGCCGATGCTTCCGATGCCTCCGCCGCCGCATCCCTTGTGGAGGGCCTTGAAAAACTCAACGCCCGCCTCGAAGTCCCGCGCATCCGTGACTTCAAGGGCGCCACGCTCGAAGTCTTCGAAGCGGCGTTGGAGAAAATGGCCTCCGATGCCCTGGCCTCCGGCAGTCCCGCCAACAACCCGGTCGTGCCGACCGCCCCGGAAATCATCAAGCTCTACCGCGAAGCGTGGTGATCCTGCCAGACTGACGATCCATGGTTGAAACCCGTATCGGTCAGCCTCGCGTCCGTGACGCGAATCAGCAGGAGGTGACGTTGGACAGAACACCCGATCATGGGGGTGCCTCGATGCTTTGTGGTCTCAAAGGAGACTTGAGCGTTCGCCATTCCCGGTGCGACTCGAACGACACCACGGAACTGTGCTTTTCGATCGAATCAAGGATCCCGCTGCAGAACATCCAGTTGATCCAACCCTTGCATCTCGGACTTGATGCGGCGAGCTATGTGACCGGACCCGGTGCGATGTATGATGGCAACCGGATGCTGGTCTCGAAGCAGACCTACTGCCCCGAAGCGCCTACGGAAGGTGTGAATGCCAATGGCCCCTTGCTGCAAGTTGACATTCCGCGCCTGACTCTCGACACGAATTACCGGGCGGAGTTTGCAGCGAACGCGTTCTCTATGCCGGTCGTCGGAATTTATGATTCCATGCAAAAGGTGGGATTCCTCGTTGGCATCGAGGTCTACGGTGTCTGGGGCGTGACGGGTGTTAACCTTATCACGGTTCCGGGCGAACCTGTGTCGATCGAAATCTGCCTGCCAGTCAGGCGCAAGCGCCGTTACAGCTTCTGCGATTGGATCGATACCGACGAAGCAGGCATGGATCTCGTGCCCGGCCAAACGGTGACCGGGCGGGTGAAGCTCATCCGCGTGGAAGCTTCCTCCATCCCCGGGTTCGTGGCCCGTGTTGCCGAATACGGTTATGAGCATCGTGGCAAAGAACCCCGGCGTCCGTCGCTCTCGTTTCATGAGAGCGCCGCTCTCATCGAGGAAAAGTTCAACGCGTTCAACTGGGATGAGAAAAACGGTTTTTACCGTTCGGGGATCAACCCAAGCGCACGCTATGCCGTGCAGACGGGGTGGGTGAGCGGAGGGGTGACGATCGTTTCGATGATCGGATCGGACAACCCCCTTTCCCGCCAACGCGCGCTGCGCATGCTCGATGTGTTCTGTCGCGACGCGCTTTCACCGAGTGGATATTTCCACGGCGCTCATGACGGCGAGAAGTGGTTCAGTGTGGGATTCCGCCGACCGAACTGCCGCACATTTTCCCTGGTTCGCCGCCCGCTGGAATGCACGCGCGATGTGCTCAAGTGCCTGTCGCATTTGCAGAGTCAGGGAGAAAAGATCCAACCGCATTGGGAAGCCGCCGCACGCAGCAATCTCGATGCGACCTGCCGCACCGTGGAACGCTTCGGGCATCTTGGCTACAACATTGATTCCGAAACGGGCGATGTGCAGTGGGGCGACAGCACCTGCGGGGCCTTCGGCATCGAAGCGCTCGTGCGCGGCGCTGCATGGTTCGGCGAACCGCATTACCTTGAAGTCGCCGAAAAACTTGCCGCCTATTATTGCCACCACTTTCTCGCGCGGGGGATCACTTGCGGAGGTGTCGGCGACGCACTCACGGCGGCCGATAGCGAAAGCAACTATGCCCTGCTTGCCGGCTTGGTTCATCTGCATGCCTCCACCGGAAATCCGCAGCATCTCGCATGGGCATGCCAGGCCGCCGATCTTTTCTGCACTTGGGTGCTCAGCTACGATGCCATCATGCCGGAAGGCACGCCGCTTGCCCGACTCGGCATCCAGCCACGCGGCGCCGTGTTTGCCAACACCCAGAACCAGCACGGCGCTCCCGGCATATGCACCGCATCGGGCGAGGCCCTGCTTGCTTTGTATCAGGTCACGGGCGAGGAACGATACCTTCGGGTGCTCGAAGACATCACCCAATGCATCCCGCAGATGATTGTCCAAAAGGGGCAGGAGGAAATCTGGGGGGAGATCCCGCCGGGCAGCATCTCCGAGCGCCTCATGACCATGGATGGTCTGGAGCCGAATGGACATACCGCCCGGATGAGCACCTGGCCGGAAACTTCCATGCTGCTCGCCCTGCGCGAGTTGCCCCCCCATTTCCATGATCCCGCGCGAAAACTCTCGGCGGATTTTGAGATTCCATCATCCTCCAATCCAACATGAATCAATCCGAATACGATCTCTGCGTCGTGGGCGCGGGCAGCGGTGGCATCGGTGCCGCCCTGGCTGCCGCCCGCATGGGACTCTCCGTCCTGCTGATCGAAAAATCCGACACGCTCGGCGGCAATGCCGTTCGTGGCGGGGTGCACAACTGGGAACCGGGTGTCGGCGGCACGTCGTTTCCGTTTGAGATCTACCAGCGCCTGAGAAGGATTCCCGGCGCCGTCGCGATCGTTCGCATGGCCCGCCATTGCGTCGTGCCGCAACCGGGTGAGCCGGTTTATCCGGGCGGCGAGGCTTTACCTGATCCTGCGGCGACCTATGCCGATACCTTGCAACGGCACTCGCTCAAGGAACTTTCGCCCGAGGAAAAGTTCGGACGATCATCCGCATTCCGCTCGATTGTCTTCGAGCCTGAGGCCTACTCGCGCGTGGTGGGCGAGATGCTTGCCGAGACCGGAAAGTGCACGATTCGTACGAACAGTGCCTTCCGCGAGGTCTCTGTGCGTGACGGCCATGTCGATTCCCTCATTCTCGACAACGGCGATGTGGTGCGCGCCTCGTTCTTTGTCGATAGCACCGCTGATGCCAAGCTCTGTCAGGCCGCGGGTTGCGAGCTGATGAGAGGACAGGAGGGGAGCGAAACCTTCGGGGAACCCGATGCACCCGGGCAGTCTTCCTCCAAGGTCAATGCCGTGACCCTCATCTACCGCATCACGCCGCGCGACCATGCCGCAGTCGATCGGCTGCCGCCGGATGTTCCAGCCGAATGCTGGTGGCAGGCCCGGTTCCCGGCTTCCTTGAATTCCGGCTACGCCAACGGCGACCTGAACATCAACATGCTCCCCACCATGCAGGGTAAGGAGTTTCTGCGTCTCGGATATCCCGCCGCTTACGCCGAGTGCCGACGCCGCGTGCTCGCCCACTGGCATAACCTCCAAACCCGTCCCGATTTTCCAGAGTTCCAGCGTTACACCATCTCATGGATAGCTCCGGCTCTTGGCGTTCGCGAGACCGCACGCGTCGTCGGGGAACACATCCTTACCGAGCATGACATCCTGGCAGGGATCAGCCGCCAGACCGACCCCGACATCATCACGCTGGCCGACCATGCCATGGACCGCCATGGGGAGGGTGGGGGATGCGTGGAGCTTCGCGAACCCTACGGCGTTCCCTACCGCTGCCTGCTCCCCAAGGGGATCGACAAACTGCTTGTCGCCTGCCGGGGCGCGAGTTTGAGCTCCATCGCCGCCTCAAGTTGCCGTCTCTCCCGCACAATGATGGCCCTCGGCCATGCCGCCGGTGTCGCAAGCGCCCTCGCCAAGGAGATGTCACTCCCGCTTCGCGATGTCCCTGCCAAAGCGCTCCGCGAAACCCTCCGCACCCAGTACGCCGAACTGGAATGGCCGCGTCCGGAAAAACTGGCCGAGCATCTGGCGCGCTAGTTCGACGTGTACATAAAACCTACCCTTATCTTATAAGATGCAAATGCTAACCAGGCAGCGGCCCTCATCATTGCGGTTTTACCGGGCGCATCCATTCCATTCCGATTCATGACCATCCAGCACTCCACCCAGGCCTTCCACCTCCGTCCCTTCACCGAGCGCAGGCGCCTTTCCGCGCCGCGCGTCAACCACGACGAGGAGATGTTTCCCTATCACCCCGCGCCGGGCGTGCCGAAGCATCTGCAGCCGATCCACCGCAATCTCTGGACCTCGGCCTTCCCCTACAAGAAAGCGATGGATTACCCCGGCCACTTCGAGATGCGCGAACTGCCGGTCGTGCGCCTGGAGGATGAGTTTGCCCGGGTGACGGTGATGCCATCGATCGCCGGTCGGGTGATGGAACTCTTCGACAAAAAGCTCAACCGTCAGTTGCTCTGGACACCGCCCAGCCTTCCATTGGCCAACCTGTCACTCTCCGGGCCCTGGAGCATCGGAGGCATCGAGTTCAATCCCTTCCGCTACGGGCACAATGTCCATGGTATCTCGACCATCGAGACCCGCAGGGTGACGCTTGCCGACGGCCGAGAAGCGATCGCGATGGGCGCCTTCGACGAACTCTTCGGCTGCGGTTGGGAAGTCATTCTCACGCTGGAAAAAGGAACGCTGGTCTCGCGCATGACCATCACCAACCACTCTGGCAAGGATCAGCCGAGTCTCTACTGGTGGACCTGTATCGCCGTGCCGCAGCAGTGGCGCGACCGCGTGATGATGGCGCCGGGGGACTTCCTGCATCACGCGATGTTCCGTCAGGGCTATGAGTTCGACCAATGGCCGATGGTGCATGGAGTCGATTGGTCGCAGTGGCTCCACCAGCACGAAGTGGTTTCGGGATATTTGCCCAACACCGCCTCCGACTTCATGGGCTACACCAACGAAAAAGAGGGTTGGAGTTTCGTGCACCGCGCCGATCGCACCATCTGCAAGGGCCGCAAGCTCTGGTCGCTTGGCAGCCAGGGGGTGCATCAGACTTTCTGGCAGTTGCTGGCCGAGCCGAACTGGGTGCCTTATGCCGAGATCCAATGCGGCCTGCTTCCCACCCAGCCCGACACGGGAATCCTCAAGGCGGGGGAGAGCATCAGTTGGACCGAGTCCTTCTGCGGAGCGCCGGGCGCATCCACCGCTGACGACTACGCGGAGAATTTTGCCGCCTTCGAGCAGCGCGGTATCGGGAAGACCGGCAAGGATTGGGCCGCGTGGAATGACGCTGCCTTCTGGAGGATCAGCAAATCCGAAACACTCATCCCCGAGGACGAACGCCTCGCAATTTCCAGAAAGCTCATCCTCTCGGGCAAGCTCGACGAGAGCGAAATCTCCCGCGCGATCGAACTCGGTTGGGTCGGCG
Organism: Verrucomicrobiia bacterium; assembly: GCA_040380225.1. GTDB lineage: Bacteria > Verrucomicrobiota > Verrucomicrobiia > Chthoniobacterales > UBA6821 > UBA6821. The sequence continues at coordinate 34,412 of JBEIJN010000023.1, forward strand.
GCGACGAATGGATCCGCTTGCTTTCTGAAAAGGAAAACGAACTTACCAACGAGGCGCGTCTGGCACTGGCCGTGGCCTTGATCAATGCGAACCAGCCCGCCAAAGCCCGCGCCTTGCTCGCCGACCTTGCCGGCATCGGTGGCGAGACCGCCGCCTACGCGAACCATTTCCTCGCCCAGCTTTCGGAGAACGAAGGCAAGGCCGCTGAGGCCTTGGTGCAGATCCGCCGCTCCGTCGGCGAAGGCTACGCCGACACTCATCTCATCTCCACCGCCGACCAGATGCTCTCGCGCATGGGCCTGCACGAAGAGCGCAAGACCCTCTGGCAAAATGCTCCTGCAGAGACCCGCGCCACCGACGACTGCCGCCTCGCGCAGGCCAACCTCGCCCTGCTCGACGGCGATTGGAAGTCCGTGCGCACCCTGCTTAAGGAACCGCTCCTGAGCATCGCCGAGGGAGCGAGCACCGCGTGGTTCCTCTACAAGGAATCGTTCTTCGGCGAGTTCGCCGAGCTATGCGGCAAAGGTGAGTTCAAGGCCGCCCTCGACATCCTCGCCCGCGGATCGGAAGCCGCGCCGCAGTTCGGCATCGGCCGCCAGGAAGAACGGCAGAACGTCGACTTCCTCTTCTATCGTTACCAACTCTGCAAAGAGCAGGGCTGGGACTACCTCGCCGCCGCCTTTGCGAACATGATCCTGCTCGAACCCGAGTATCCCGGCTCGCCCGAGGCGCTCTATGTCCTGCGTGTGGCGCTAGCCGAGAACGATCCGACCGCCCCTGCGCGCCGCAGAGAGATCGAGGCATGGAACCGTGAGGCCGATCCTCAGTGGGAGAAATACCAACCGCTCCGCTGGGCGCTCTGCCGACAGGTCCTCGACGGCTCCATGGACGGCTGGGAGAAACTGAAATCCCATCCGATCTTCGGCATCCGCGCCAAGTTTCATCGTTGACGGCACTTTGCTCCCGCAAAGCGGTGCCGCCCTTCGGGTCCTCCCGCAGTCGCGGGACGGGATCTACCGCGCCTCTTCCCAGAGGCTTGGTTGACGGCACTTGCCGCCCGGCAAGCTGTGCCGCCCCGTTGGGGCTACGACTACGTCGTACTCTTCCGCGCTCGTTCCCACGAGCTTGGTTCATCCTTCATCATTGACGGCACTTGCCTCCCGGCAAGCTGTGCCGCCCTTCGGGTCCTCCCGCAGTCGCGGGACGGGATCTACCGCGCCGCTACCCAGCGGCTTGGTTCATCCTTCATCCCTCATATTTCATACTTCATAATTTCCCCCCGCCCCCATCACCCTGTCCTCCCCTTTTGCAAGAGGTTGCGGAAGCCGTGGGAGCGGCAGCGGGCCGGGATGCCGCGTTCTCCGGTTTGGATCATCCAATGGAGCATGCCGACACTTTCGCGGATCATGGTGGAAACATCCGGGACGAGGCCGGTTTGCTCCGGCTTGGAAACGCTCAGGTAGGCCGTGCCAACTCCGGCGCGAAGAGTAGCCGGAGCCGATTTCAGCCAGCGGATGGGATCGGCATCATAGACCACGATGCAGTCGGGTTTTTCCTTCTTCATCCAAGCGAGAAACCCTGCGCGGTTCCATGCGTCGGTTGGCAGCGGCGCGACATGTTCGGAGCTGGAATCGCGCTGAAGATGGAGAAGCAAGGTCGCCTCGGGGATGTCGCGCATGATAAAGCGGCGGCGGGCATCAAGGGCGATGCCGATGCGACGACGCCCCTTGGTTCTCAGAAGCTCGAAGAGTTCGCGGCAATCCTCGAAAAAGAGTCGTTCTACGCGGTGCAAACTCGGATGCCTGAGAGTGGTTCCAATCTCAACTGCGGAAAACTTTCCCCAATCCATCTCGATGCGTGCCTCGTCGGCAAGTGTCATCGGACCGACCAGGATGCCGCGGATGCCGCGCACCCAAAGCAGTCGCCCCAACTCGCGCATGGCGGAGGGTTTCGGCGGAATCACCATGGTCTCAAGCTCGCATCCGATCAGATGAGCCGCGGCCTCCGCCTCGCGGCGCATCTCGAAAAGCCACGGCGCCCGGGGATCCGGTTTCCTGCCAATGGGAATCTCGGAGAGAAACACGATGGTCTCGCGGGCGGTGACCGCCTTGCGCCGTGACCTCGCCAGGACATGCCCGATCTCAGGATCGCGAACATAACCCAACTCCGCCGCCGCGCGCTCGACGACGGCTCTGGTCGCGGGGGGAACCCGTGCCAGTCCCCGCAAGGCCATCGAGGCCGTGGCGGGGGAGAGCCCCGCGAGCCGGGCGACTTCTCTCAAGCTGGGCGGGCGCGTTTCCATGATCCCTTTCCTTCGAAAATACCGGACGATAGGTCAAGTAAACAAATCACAAAAATGGAGCGTGCCTCCTTTCGATAGCTTGTCCCATGCTCCCGGTTATCCAATGAATGCCCCGATGCAGACCCGCGCTTCCGCGAGTAATCCCTTTGATCTCAACGGACGCCGCGCCCTGGTCACCGGCTCCACGCAGGGGATCGGCGCCGCCATCGCGATCGCCTTGGCCGGGGCGGGGGCCGACGTGGCGATCAATCACCCTGCCGATACGGAATCCGGCGGCGAGGTGCTGGGCACCATCGGGTCCCTCGGGCGGAAGGCCGTTTGCATCCCTGCCACCCTTGGCACGCCGGAGAGCGCGAAGCATCTTTTCCACGCCGCCGCGGAGGCGCTCGGCGGCATCGACATCCTTGTCTCCAATGTCGCCGTCCAGTTTGCCGAAGGGTGGGAGAGCGTGACGCCGGAGCATTTCGACACCCAGGTTCGCACGAACTGGCAGAGCGCCTTTGAACTCATCCAGCATGCCGCGCCGGGAATGCTCGGGCGCGGTTGGGGCCGGATCGTGACGGTCGGTTCGGTGCAGGAAGCCAAGCCGCATCCGCAGATGGTGGTTTATGCAGCGCTCAAAGCCGCTCAGACCTCCATGGTGCGCAATCTTGCCAAGCAATTCGCTCCGCGCGGTGTGACCGTGAACAGCCTGGCTCCCGGCGTGATCAACACCGACCGCTCCCGCGCCCGCCTGACCGATCCCGCCTATCTGCAAACCGTCCTTTCGTGGATCCCCGCCGGCTCGATCGGCGAACCCTCCGATTGCGCGGGTGCGGCGCTTCTCCTCTGCTCCGATGCCGGGCGTTACATCACCGGCCAGAGCCTCTTCATCGACGGCGGAATGAGCCTGTGATGCAGGAAGTTCAAAAACCGATGAATGCCCCGGTAACTTATCTCAAGCTCTCCGATGGCGGCACGTTCATTCCCATTGGGGTGAATCTCTGTTTTCCGAGATTCATCGACTCCCGCGGGGAGGGCTTGGCTCTTTATCGCCGCTGGATCGACCAGTTGAGCGCCAACGGGGGGAATTTCATCCGCATCTTTTTAAGTCATCCGTTTTTCGATTTCGAAGGAGACCGCTGCGGCGATTTCCAGCCCGAACTCACCACGGCGCTTCGTGAGGTGCTCGACATGGCCGCCGCATCCGGAGTCAAGGTCAAGGTCACCTTCGATCATTTCCGCTCCATCGCGCCGGAGCAGGTGGCCGAGATTTTTCCCGGTGCGGCGAAATTCGACAGATCCAAATACCATGTCGCTTCGGGCGGCGTTGCGGAGAACATGACCGATTATCTGGGAGGGGAGGGCGGTCGCCGGCACTTTCTCTCCAAGCTCGATTTCTTCGCCCAGCATTTCGGTAATCATCCCGCATTGTTCGCGGTGGAACTCTGGAACGAAATGAACGCGGTCGGAGCCGGGAACTGGGCAGAATGGACCGAGTTCATGCTGCCGGAGCTTCGCCGGAGATTCCCCCACCATCTTTGCCTGCAAAGTCTGGGCAGTCACTGTCGGCCGGAAAATATCCCAACTTACGAATGGCTAGCCCGTCTGCCTGGCATGGAATGCGTGCAGGTTCATCGCTACATCGACGAGCTTCCTGGGCACTTTCCCCTCTGCTCCGGCCCGACCGACATTCTGGCGGCCTCGTCCATGCGTGAGTTGCGCGCTCTTGCTCCCGAGCGGGCATTGATCCTGGCCGAATCCGGGGCGGTGGACCCCGGCCATCGCGCACCATTTTCGGACTACCCCAAGGATATGGTCGGCGGGATTCTGCATGATGTGCTGTTCGCCCCCTTCTTCGCCGGAAGCGCGGGTTCCGGCCAGTGCTGGCATTGGGATTTCTACCTAGACAAAAACAACCTCTGGCACCACTTCCGGCCATTCGCGGCGATGGTGGACGGGCTCGATCCGGCAGCCGAGGGGTTCGTTCCGCATTTTTCCGAAAACGCCCGCTTCCGGGCTTATGAACTTCGCGGAAAATCCGTGCGTCTTCACTGGCTGCGTGACGCCGTCTTTGATTGGAAAGCCGAACTGCGCGATGGTCAAAGCGCGCCTCTGCAGGATTCGGGAAAATGGCTTCCGCCGGATTTCCTCGCGGGCGGCCAATGGGATTATCTCGACCCGTGGGAATCCTCGCCTCGCTGGAAATCCACCGACGCCGAACCCGCCGGAGTCGCCCTTCCGGAGTGGAGTCGCTCGATCATTTTACGCCAGACAATCCCCTAAACACACAAACCAAACCCAACACCATGAGCAAGAACCTGAACGCCGATATTGAAGCCTACAAAAAGGAAGTGGGCATGATGAAACTCGAAAAACTCATCGCCGAGCGCGAGAGCATCTCGACCAAGGAGTTCCCCGTGCCGGTCAAGGAACTGCTTCAACGCTTCGAGCAGCTCTATACCGGCGCGATCAGCGACGTGCTCCGCGAGTTCGCCCTGCTGGATCAGGCGCTGCCGGGTCATCTCCATCCGCTCCGCCCCGAGCGCACCGTGGCGGGACTCGCCTTCACCGTGAAGAGCGCGCCGAATGTGAAGATCACCGGCGAAATGACCTTCCGCACGCAGATGATCTCGGAACTCCCCGCCGACACGATGGTGGTCTGGGATACCTCGGGCGACGAGAAGGCGACCCTCTGGGGCGGCGTGATGACTGCCACGGCCGTCGGCCTCGGCGTCAAGGGAGCCATCATCGACGGCGGCATCCGCGACACGCACCAGATTCTCGAAAAGGATTTCCCCGTCTTCTACAAGCACCGCATTCCGAACGGTTCGCTCGGTCGTTGCCTCATCACCCACTATCAGGTCCCCATCAAGATCGGCGACGTGGTCATCAAGCCCGGAGATGTCGTGCTCGGTGACATTGACGGCGTGGTCGTCGTGCCCCGTGACATTGCCTATGAGGTCCTTCTCCGTGCCGAGGAGATCAAGGAAAACGAGAAGAAGATCTTTGGCTGGGTCGCCGAAGGCCAGACGGTCAACGAGATCACCGAAAAGGGCGGGTATTTCTAAAATAAAGGATTCCGCAGATCAGCCCAACCACCATGAGCGCAAAAACCATCCCTTTCCACTGCGGCATGAACTTTGGTTTCAAGGCGCCGCGCGGCTACTTTGCCTCCGCCGAGGGCATGGCCCAGCCGGAGCGCATGGCGGCTCTGAACATCGATCGCGTCGCCTTGATCGTGTCGGTTTACATGGATCATTGCGCCAGCACGACCATTTACAGCGATTTCATCGAAACGCCCTCCGATGAGGAAGTTCAGCGTATTATCGAGCGGTTTCACCAAGTCGGCATCCGTGTCATGCTCAAGCCCTTTCTTGTGCTCAAGGACAGCGTCTGGCAGGGAGGGTTCACGCCGGCTGAGCCGTATGAGATCACGGCGGGAGTGGTCTCCGGCTACCGGGAAAAATGGGCGGCCAGCTTCCGCGCCATGCTTTCGCACTATGCGGATCTCGCGCAGCGTTGCGGAGTCGAGTCGATCTGCATCGGCAACGAATACCACGGAGTCGAGCACTTCAACCCGGAATGGCGCGACTCGGTGGCCGCCGTGCGCGAACGCTTCCAAGGCCTGGTGACCAGCGATTTTGTCCAGCCCACACTGAACCGACGGAAGGTCGATCCGCAGGTTGGTCAATGGTGGCAGGAGCTGGATTTCCTGAGCATGAGTTTCTATCCGGCATTTCCCAAGGCGGACGCCACCACGGAGGAAATCGTCGAGAGCCTGCAACCGCATGTGCGGGAGCTTCGCGAGCTTTGCACCGCTTACTCCAAGCCTCTGGTTTTCGCCGAATGCGGTATGCGTTCGACATCGTTCGATCCCGCGGGGGCTTACGGCTACCACGGCCAGGGCACCTACGATGGCCACATGCAAGGGCGCTTCCTTGAGGGTGTTTTTGCGGCATTCCGCCCGGAGCCATGGTGGCGCGGTCTGGTCTGGTGGAAATGGGACGAACACCAGCACCGTGCGAACTACTTCACCGATCCGGCCGGGCCGCAAACCTTCACGGTGGATGGCAAACCTTCGTCCGAAGTGATGAGCCGTCTGTATGCAGGCGCAAATGCCGCTTCATAAGGAGTCAGGCTTTCGACGAATCCACTCAAACCACAAATCCCAACGGCAAACCAAAAGAACAATCACCATGACATCGAAAACCATCCCCTACATGCGCGGCATGAACTTCGGCTTCGCCGCTCCGCGCGGCTGGTATGGATCGGACGAGGCGCTCGCCCAGATCCCGAAAATGAAAGTACTCAACATCGACTGGGTCGCGGCGCATGTGACCTATGTGATGGAAACCTATTCCAGCACGAGGGTCTATCTCGACCCCGTGTTCACCCCCGGTGATGCCGAGGTCATCCGCTGGGTGCGTGCCGCGCGCGAGGCGGGGTTGAAGGTGATGCTCAAGCCGATTCTCGAGCCGCTCGACGGAATCTGGCGCGGTCTGGTCAGCCCTCCGGGCGACGGCCTTTCCACCTTTGCCAAACACCATGCGAGCTACGACAACTACAGCCGCTGGGCAAAAAGTTTCAAAGCCGTCCTCGCCAACTACGCGGACTTGGCCCAGGAGGCCTCGGTCGATTGCCTGTGTCTTGGTGCCGAATACATGGAGTTGGAGAAGTGTGGATTCACCGCCTTGTGGGAGGAGATCATAGCTGACACCCGCAAACGCTATCACGGACTCCTCACCTATGAGTTCACGCCCCACGGGCTTCCGATGCGCAAGCTCTTCCCGAAGCAGGGTTCGTGGTGGAGCAAACTCGATTTCCTCGGATTCAGCTGTTACGGCGACAGCAAGGAAGAGAACCCGACTGTCGAGGAATTCGCGAAAGGTTTCGAGTCCCGCAAGAAGGAAGCGGCGGAACTGGCGGCCGAGTTCGGACTGCCGCTGGCCTTGCTCGAAACGGGCAGACGCTCCACGCGTGGATTGAAGGGCAACGCGTTCGACTTCACGCATCCGGGTGTCTATGACGCCGAGATTCAGAGCCGCTACATGGAGGGCCTGCATCTGGCCTTCCAAGGCGAGTCCTGGTATCGCGGATCATTCTGGTGGAAGTGGGATGAGCACCAAGTGGAACAGAGAGCCCATTACTACACCGATCCCGCCGGCGACCAGGGGTTCACCATCGATGGAAAACCTGCGCTGGAGACTCTCAAGCGACTTTACTCCAAATGAAAATCGCCGAGTTCCTGCCTGCCATCCCGAACCGGCTCTGGGACCTCGCTGCGCAGATCGGCGTGAGCCACGCCATCTGCAAGTGCACGCCGGATCTCACCGGGCTCAAGGCTCCGGATGATTTCGAGTCGCTGCGTGTCATCCACGAACGCTTTGCCGAGCGGGGATTCACCCTGGCCGGTCTGGAGGGCGATCAGTTCGACATGAACCGCATCAAGTTCGGCCTGCCCGGGCGCGAAGCCGATGTTGAACGCTACCGAAACATGCTCGCCAACATGGGGCGTCTCGGCATTCCTCTGCTCTGCTACAACTTCATGGCCGGCATTGGCTGGCATCGCAACGACACGGTATTTCCGCTTCGTGGTGGTGCTTTGGGTTCCAGCTTCGATCGTCGCACCACGCCCGATACACTGACGGAATTCGGTACTCTCGACAAAGAAGCCCTGTGGGAAAATTACGCGTGGTTCATCGAGCAAGTGATGCCCGCCGCAGAGGCTGCGGGCGTGAAAATGGGACTCCACCCGGACGACCCGCCGGTGGAATCCTTGCGTGGCATTGCGCGCATCATGAGTTCGACGGAAGGCTTCCGCCGCGCGCTCTCCTTGAGCAATAGCCCGAGCCATGGGCTCACTTACTGCCAAGCCAACTTCACCCTGCTCGGTGATGCCGACCGCACCCTGCTGCGCGAATTTCGCGATCGCATTAATTTCGTCCACTTCCGCGATGTCCGGGGCACCTCAGAGTGCTTCCACGAGACCTTTCACGATGATGGCCCGACCGACATGGCGGCGATGATCCGCCTTTACCGCGAGATTGGTTTCGAAGGTCCGATTCGCGTGGATCATGTCCCGACCATGGCCGGCGAAGCCAACGACCATCCAGGCTACGGTGCGCTCGGACGCCTTTTCGCCGTCGGCTATCTGAAGGGCATCCTCGACGCAACGGCGTAAAGAAAACCTTTCACACCCAACGAAAACACCACATCCATCATGAGCGACCAACGCCCCGTACCCGATCCCGGAACTTCCCCCGAAACCCTTCGCGAGCGTGCGCGCTCCCTTCCGATGCGCGTGGCCACCGCGACCTTTGTGACCCCTACTGATGAGCGCCTGCGCTTCATCCGCCAAATGGGAGTGACCGACATCATCCTGTGGGGCACCACCTTCCGCTCCCCCCGCAAACCCGGCGGCGGTGCGGTATCCTTCAAGGAATTGCTTTCACTGCGCAATCAAGCCGAGGCGCACGGGCTCCGCGTCTTCGCCGTGGAAACCCTTCCCATCCAATCCTACGACAAGTTGATCTTCGGCGAGGAAGGTCGCGAGCAGCAGCTCCAGCATTACATCGAGACGATCCGCAACACGGGCCGTGCTGGGATTCCCGTGCTCGGTTACAATTGGATGCCGCAAGGCGTCTGGCGCACCACACTGAGCGCGCCATTGCGCGGAGGTGCCAGTAGCACCGGCTTCGCATATGCCGAGGCGGAAAACGCCCCCTTGATCCGCGGCCGGCGTTTCACCGAAGAGGAGTGCTGGGAGAACTATGCGTGGTTCCTTGAGCGGGTCTTGCCGGTGGCCGAGGAGGAAGGCGTCACCCTGGCGGCCCACCCCAACGATCCGCCGGTGGAATCGCTCGGCGGCGTGCCCTGCCTGCTTCGCAGCCGTGCCAACTTCGACAAGGCCCTTTCCATTCGCCCCAGCAAGAACCACGGCCTTTGCTTTTGCCTCGGGAACTGGACCGAAATGGGCGAGGATGTTTTCGACGCCATCCGTCATTACGGAAAACAGGACAAGCTTATCTATGTTCACTTCCAAGCCGTGCGCGGACGCGTGCCGCGTTTCCACGAAAC
>JBEIJN010000024.1:0-42024 GCA_040380225.1 Verrucomicrobiia bacterium
ATGTAGCGGCCAGAGTTCATGGCCGAGTATCCTCAAAAACCGCCGCTCAAAGTTCAAATGCGTCACATCCATTTTGGATCGCAAGTCACTCATCTTGAAGAATCAACAAAAACCAATCGCCCTCTCAACCGGACACTAGTGAGTTTGCAAAGGATTTTATCAGGAAATCAGGAAATCAGGAATGGAGGGAACTTGGCAGGCGGTCCGGGATTGAATACCGAAGGAACCACGAAACACGAAATGAAGGAAGTAATTGGACTACATTTTCCCTTCTCTCACCCCTCGGCATTTCGTGACTTTCGCGTTTTGGCATGCCCGGCCGTTGCTGCGCATACGTTACGGCGTGTTTCTCCCTCACTTGCTTCGTCTTCACCATCTTGGTGAACACACCAGACCTGTTGTCTGGGTTCCATTGCAAAATCTGGGATGAAACATAGCGCAAGAGACGAGAACGCAGGCCGTGGCAAAAGCACCATTCCCGGGATTGCGCCGTGAGTTGGAATGCAGCGCAAGACGCGAGAGCGAAGGGGTATATCCAGATACCGCGAGCGAGCAGCAACGAAGCGATGCGCCCAAGGCGCAAGCAATCAGGCCTTCTCGACCTGCCAGTATTCGAGTTCCACCGGCGTATCGCGTCCGAAGATACTGACCGAGACGCGGAGCTTGCCGCGTTCGGGGTCGACTTCCTCGACGATGCCCTGCTGGTTCTGGAAGGGGCCGTCGGCCACCTTGACCTTGTCACCGACCTCGTAGGAGATCTTGGAGGTGACGGTGTCCTCGCGCTCCTTCATCTGGGCGAGCATTCCATCGACCTCTTTCTTGCGCATCGGGATGGGCTTGTCCTTGGTGCCGGCGAATCCGATGACTCCGGTGGTGTCCTTGATGAAGTACCAAGTCTTGTCAATGAGTTCGTTGTTCTCATCGAGGAGGTGCATGTTGACGATGAGATACCCGGGAAAGAACTTCCGGGTGGTCTCGGTCTTCTTGCCGCGCTTGATCTCCTGGACGCGCTCTGTGGGGATGAGCACCTCGAAGACGTGATCGCCGAGTTCCTCGGTAGCGATCCTCTTGACGATGTTGTCGTGGACCTTCTTTTCCTGTCCGGAGAGGACATGAACGACGAACCACTGGTCTTTCGGTGCGAGTGCCATGAAATGAAAAATTAGGGAAAACTAAGGTGCGGCTTCGGGGCTGTTAAGGCTTGGTCAGCCAGCCGACCACGTTGATGTTGATGAAATCGAAAAAGGAGATGTAACCGCCGACGAGTAGCATGGCGATGATGACGACCATGGTGGAATCCCAGAGCTCCTTGTACTTCCGGAATCCGCGCTCGCTGTCGTCCCAGGGCCACTGCACCTTCGCCAATTCCGCGCGAACTTCGCCGATGTAGCGTGCGATTTTCATATGAATTTTGGAATGGGCGAAGGATGCAGAGCAGGCCAGGAGGGACTCGAACCCCCAACAAACGGTTTTGGAGACCGCTACTCTACCAATTGAGCTACTGGCCTAGGCTCGGGATGTGTTATTCGATGATCTCGGAAACACGACCCGCACCGACGGTGCGTCCACCCTCACGGATGGCGAAGCGGATGGTCTTCTCCATGGCGATCGGAGTGATGAGCTCGACCGTGATGGCGACGTTGTCGCCGGGCATGACCATCTCCACTCCCTCGGGGAGGGTGACGGTGCCGGTGACGTCGGTCGTGCGGAAGTAGAACTGCGGGCGGTAGTTCGCGAAGAAAGGAGTGTGGCGTCCGCCTTCCTCCTTGCTCAGAACGTAGACCTCTGCCTTGAACTTCTTATGGGGCTTGATCGAACCGGGCTTGGCGATGACCTGACCGCGCTCGATGTCGTCCTTCTTGACGCCGCGCAGAAGGATTCCGACGTTGTCGCCGGCCTCCGCGGTGTCGAGGAGCTTACGGAACATCTCGATGTCGGTGACGGTGGTCTTCTGGGTGTCGCGGAGACCGATGATCTCGACTTCCTCACCCTTCTTGAGGATACCACGCTCGACACGGCCGGTGGCCACGGTGCCGCGACCTTCGATGTTGAACACGTCCTCGACGGGGAGGAGGAAGGGCTGATCCTTCGGACGCTCGGGCATCGGGATGTAGTTATCAACGGCCTCGATGAGGGCGAGGATGTTCTTCTCCTGCTCGGGATCTCCCTCGAGGGCCTTCTTGGCGCTGCCCTTGACGATGGGAATCTCGTCACCGGGGAAGTCGTAGCTCTTGAGGAGATCACGGATCTCCATCTCGACGAGGTCGAGGAGCTCCGGATCGTCAACGAGGTCGACCTTGTTCATGAAGACGACGAGGGAAGGAACTCCGACCTGACGGGCGAGCAGGATGTGCTCACGGGTCTGGGGCATCGGACCGTCAGCGGCGCTGACGACAAGGATGCCACCGTCCATCTGGGCGGCGCCGGTGATCATGTTCTTGACGTAGTCGGCGTGTCCCGGGCAGTCGACGTGCGCGTAGTGGCGCTTCTCGCTCTCGTACTCGACGTGGGCGGTGGAAATGGTGATACCGCGGGCCTTTTCCTCGGGAGCCGCATCGATCTGGTCGTAGGCGCGGGCCTGGGCCTTGCCGGTCTTGGCCAGCACGGTGGTGATGGCGGCGGTGAGGGTGGTCTTGCCGTGATCAACGTGGCCGATCGTGCCGATGTTCACGTGATCTTTTTCGCGTTTGAAGGCTTCTTTTGCCATATGGGTGGGTTGTGCTGGTGGTTGTTTTTTTGTTTGGTGATTCGTTCCTCTGGAGCCCATGACCGGGATTGAACCGGTGACCTCGTCCTTACCAAGGACGTGCTCTACCAACTGAGCTACATGGGCCTGTCCGGTCCGAAGACCGGCCAAGTTATTGAAAGAACAGAGACCAGGGCGGGCCGGGTCGATTCCGCAGACTTCTTGAAAGCTCCAACCGAAGCGGCATCCGTTTCATGGGGACGCGACGCGACGATGCTTTCCTGAAAAAAGCGGATAGAAAGAATGATTCGCCCGCGTTCTTCTGTCAAAAGCAATTTTACAACCAATTTTAGGGGTGCCTCCGAGGGGGGCCTGTTGCATGATGCCGCGATGACCAAGAACGAGAAACCCGACTTCCTCGATGTCGCCTCGTTCCGGCGCGATTACCTCCACGCGGAGTTGCGGCGCGCCGACCTGCCCGCCGATCCTCTGGTGCTTTTTCACCACTGGATCGACGAGGCCGCCGCCTGCCCGAACATCCTGGAACCGACCGCCATGGTCCTCTCCACCGCTTCGGCCCAGGGGGATGTCTCCTCCCGCGTGGTGCTGCTGAAGGGCTACGATGACAAGGGGTTCCGCTTCTTCACCAATACGGGAAGTCGCAAGGCCGCCCAGATCGGTTCCAACGGTTCGGTCTCGCTGCTCTTCTACTGGGAACCGCTCGAGCGCCAGATCCAGATCAACGGACGTGCCTCCCGCCTCCCGCGCGCCAAGACAGAAGCCTATTTCGCCAGCCGTCCACGCGGTAGCCGGATCGGTGCCTGGGCCTCCCGGCAGAGCGAGGTGCTCCCCGACCGCGAGACGCTCGACCGACGCGCGGAGGAACTGGAGCGGCAATTCGGCTCGGGAGATGTCCCCGCGCCGGAGTTCTGGAGCGGTTATCTGGTGGTTCCCGCGACCATCGAGTTCTGGCAGGGACGGTCCAACCGCCTCCATGACCGCTTCCGCTACCGCCGCCCCTTCGGCGCAGAGTCCGCGCGGGCAGGAGACTGGCTCATCGAGCGGCTCAGCCCCTGAGTGTGATGCAGCGGTTGAGAAAACGGATCCACTTCCTCTGGAGGCTCGTGCGGGAGACCTTCACGATCTACTCACGAATCAACGGCGAACAGAGCGCCGCCGCCTTCGCCTACTACGCCCTCTTCTCCCTGGTGCCGCTCGTGGCCCTGCTGCTGACGCTCGGCTCCTACATCTTCCCGGCCGACTCGGTGTTCGAGACAATCCACCGCTTTGTCCCGATGGGGGATGACCAGCAGGAGCTGCTCTGGAGCATGGTGCACGGGTTGGAGAAGGCGCGCGGCGGCGTCAGCATCGTCTCGCTCCTGATCCTGACCTGGGCATCGCTACAGTTCTTCCACGCGCTGGTTCTCTCCATCAACCACGCTTGGGGCACGCGTCGCCTCCCCTGGTGGCAAATGCCGGTCAAGAATCTCGCCATGATCCTCGCCATGACCGGCGCCCTGCTCATCGGAACCGTGGTGCCCGCCATCCTGCAGGGGGTTGCCAGGATCCTGCGGCTGCTGGAGGACTTCCTCAACGATCACTTCCCGCTCCTCGACCTCGGCCAGATCCTCGCCTTCGTCGACATCGGCCGCTATGTCGGCGGCACACTCGTCCTCTTCTACTGCTTCGCCGTCCTCTTCAAGCTCGCCCCTCGCCACAGGATCTCCTTTCCCCAGATCTGGATTCCTGCGCTGACGGTCTCGATTCTTCTGCAACTGGGGCAGGCCTTCTTCGTGCACATCGTTCCCAAGCTCGTGAACTACGGCGCCATCTACGGGACCATGGGAAGCATGATGTTCCTGCTGCTCTGGGTCTACATGGCCGGCGTCATCATCATCCTCGGAGGATGCCTCTGCGCGGCGATGGCCCATGTGCAGGGGCACGCCTATATCAACCACCGGCAGATCGGGGCGCACACGACGGGAGATGACCATCCGGAGCCGTGACAATGCGAGGGATGAAACTGGAAACCTGAAACCTGAAAAGATTTTAGAAATCCATCTTTCGTCCAGAGATGCCTCATACCAAAGACCATCAAATAGAGGAGCTAATCATAGCTCCAAGGAGGAACTGTTAAGCCCAACCTGAGACTGCCCTTTCAGGTCTCAGCTTTGACGGCACTTGCCTCCCGGGAAGCAAAGGCGCTACGGGTCACGCATTCGCGTGATCTTCCGCGCCGCTACCAATCGACTTGGTTCAGTATTTCAGGTTTCAGGTTTGCCGCCTTTCTCTTTTCATCCCTCATAATTCATAATTCATCCTTTCCTTCCCTACCTCACCCGGAGCGCATTCACGCTGGAGAGGATTCCCGAGATCATGGAGTAGGCGACGACTCCGACAAAGAGGGCGACGATCAGGATGACGGCGGGCTGGATGAGCGTGGTGAGGATCTGGATTTTTCCGGCCAGTTCGCGGTCGTATCTCTTGGCCGCACGCAGGAGAGATCCGGAGAGATCCCCCGTCTGTTCGCCCACCCCGAGAATGTCGAGCAGGACGGGCGGGAAGAATCCCGTTCTCCGGAGGGCGGAGGCCAGGGAGGATCCCTCCCTCACCAAGGCGGTCACATCCTCGAGCAATCCCTTCAGGTAGACATTCGAAGTGGCTCCCTTCATCAGCTCCAGGGAGGCGAGCATGCTGACTCCGTTGGAAACCAGCGTGGAGAGGTTCTGGGTCATCTCTGCGAAGAACCGTGTCTTCAGGACGGGACCAACCACCGGAACATCAAGCTGACGCCTGTGCCACCAGTCCCTCCCGGTCGGCGTGGCCACGGCGGCGCGGATGGCCGCCGCAATCCCGACGATCACCAGCAGGATCGCCCACCAGTAATGGCCGCAGAAGAGGCTGACGGAAATCAGCGCCTGCGTGATGGCGGGGAGTTTCTGGCCCGATTTCCCGAGCAGGACCGAAAGCTGGGGCACCAGGAAGGTGAGGAAGATGAACATGAGCAGGATCGCCGAACTGAAGACGATCGCCGGGTAGACCAATGCCGAGGTCACTTTCCTGCCCAACTCGCCGACCATCTCGAGATGGGCGCACTGGCGTTTGAGGATCTGGGGGAGCGCCCCGGCGGCCTCGCCCGCGGCCACGAGGTTGCAGTAGAGGGGATCGAAGGACCTGCCGCATCCCCGCAATGCCGTGGAAAAGCCCACTCCCTCCCTCACCTGCTGGCGAAGCCGCGAGGCGACGATCTTGACAGGCGAGCGTTCCTGCCGCTGCTCGATGACTTTCAGCGCCCCCTCGAGCTGCAGGCCGGCATCGAGAAGCTCCGCCAACTCTTCGGTGAAGAACAAGAGTTGCTTGCCGGTGAGCCGGGGAAGCTGCCCCCCCGGAGCCGACCGATCCCCGGAATGCGGGCGGGCGGACTTCCCCTTGGCCGCGCCGGGAACATCTCCCTCGGCCGTGATCTTTCCCGGTTGGAGCCCCCTTTCACGCAGTCTCCGGTAGGCATCGGACTCCGACAACGCCTCGATGCTACCGCTCTCGGAGCGGCCTGAGGCATCAACGGCACTGAATGTGAATAAAGGCATGGTCGGATCGATCGGGATTCCGGCCCATCGATTCCAAGAGTGGCCTATGTGTCAAAGTGATTTTTTCCAACCCGTCGGGGGAGGGGGGCGATTCAAGGGCAAAATGAAAAAAGGAGGCGGAAAAAAAAGATGAGGAATGAAGGGGGCAATCGGTCAATCAGAACTCTGAGGGGGGCGGATCCTCTCCCCTATGGGCTTGTCCCATGGGAAGGGAAGTCAAGGAGTCGAGGGGATGCCCCCATCAGAACTTCCGCTCCAACGGGATGAACCCGTTGGGGGCGAAACAGCCCAACAGCCTTTCAGAGACATCGCCCCTTCATTTTCCATTCTTCATTTTTCATTTCCCCCCTCACGCCCCTCACAAATCCCTTGGACAGAATCCTTCCGACGGGTAGGTAAGGGAAGCGCTTATTAAATCCCATGAAGGCCGCTGAAGAGCATTTGCTGATTTTTGAAGGCGCGAGCGCTGGGCGATACCCACAGCGGTCTCGCTCGAGCGAGAAACGCCACAAAAATCGACAAATGGCTTCAGCCCTCCGGGTTGCGGAGATAACCGGCCGGGGGCTGCGTTGGCTTGGCACTTACAGCCCGCTGCGGGGATGCTCGTGCCAAGCCGCCTTGCCCGCGGCCCATTCTTCCCGCAACGGCCTCTATGCGATTAAATCAGCGCTTCCTTAGAGCGGTGTTGAAAGGTTTGGGCGCTTTACCCGGATGGTGCATCCAGGAAGGGTTAAAAGCGTTACAGCGATAAAAGGTTACAAGGGGATGAAGACTGAGGCCAAACTGAACTCACACAGGCATCTTTTGACGGCACTTTCCCTGACATCCCCCTCCCGAATCTCGGGTCAGGGCTCTCCCGGATCCCTGTTGTAACATTTCACTTTTTAACTCTTTTAACGCGGTCTCCTATGATCTCAGGAATTCCCAATGCAAATTTCGGGCTGAATCTTCTTTTGATTCGGCCCGCCGGAGGGCATCTTTTCGCCCCGATCCGACTACCATGCTGACTGCCTCAGGCCTTTCCAAATCATACGGCGGACGTTCCCTCTTCGAGAACGCCTCGCTCCAGATCAACCGCGGCGACCGTATCGGCCTGATCGGTGCCAATGGCGCGGGCAAATCGACCCTCTTTTCCCTAATCCTCAAGGAAGCATCGCCCGACGAAGGTACCGTGGCGCTGGAGCGGAGTGTCTCCATCGGATTCCTTCCACAGGAGAGCGCCCCCTCGGGTGACGAGACGGTGTTGGAACTCGCCACCAATGTCTCCCCGGCAATGGAGGAGATCCGCAGGCAACTCCGTGAGCATTCCGATGAGGATCCGGTGCATCACGAGGCCATGGCCCGCTTTGCAGAACTCGACGGTCACTCCCTCGAGGTGAAGGCGAAGCGTATCCTGAGCGGCCTGGCATTCCGTGACGGGGATGTCGGAAAGCCTGCGCGCACTCTGAGCGGCGGATGGATCATGAGGGCCCATCTGGCCCGATTGCTGGTGATGGAGCCGGATATCCTGATGCTTGACGAGCCGACCAACCATCTCGACCTGGAGTCTCTCGGCTGGTTCCAGACCTACCTTTCCAAGTATCAGGGGGCGATCCTGGCGATCTCCCACGACCGCGAGTTCCTCAACGCGATCTGCGTCGGCATCCTTGAGATCCGAAACAGGAAGCTTAACCGCTACCGTGGCAACTACGACGACTACCTCTCCCAGAAGGCGGCGCGCGAAGAGCAACAGTTGGCGGCTTACAAGAACCAGCAACGGGAGATCGCCGAACTGCAGCGCTTCATCGACCGGTTCCGGGCCAAGGCCAGCAAGGCATCCCAGGCTCAGGACCGCATCAAGCAACTCGCCCGCATGGAGCGCATCGAACCGCCTGAGCGCGACGAGGCCACCGTCTCCTTCTCCTTTCCCCAGCCCAAGCGGGGCGGCCAGCGGGTGATCACCCTGGAGGGAGTGAAGCAGTCCTACGGATCCCATCTCGTCTACGAGCGCCTCGACCTGGAGGTGGAGCGGGGTCAGCGCACCGTTCTGGTCGGTCCCAACGGAGCCGGAAAATCCACCCTCCTGAAGATCCTGGCGGGAATGCTGCCTCTCGAGGCAGGGACCGTAACTCCGGGCCATAACCTTTCGATCGGTTACTTCGCCCAGCACCGCACCGAGATGCTCGATGTGAAGCGCACGGTTCTGGCGGAAGCGATGGAGACCCACACCCCGGTTCCCGAGCAGACCGTCCGCACGATCCTCGGCTCCTTCCTCTTCCGCGGGGATGATGTCTTCAAGCCGGTCGGAGTCCTGAGCGGCGGAGAGAAGAGCCGTCTCGCCCTGGTGAAACTCCTCCTGAATCCCCCCAACTTCCTTCTTCTGGACGAGCCGACGACTCACCTCGACATGCCCAGTATCGACGCCCTGATCGGGGCACTGCGCCAGTATGAAGGGACGCTTTTCTTCGTCAGCCACGACGTACACTTCATTCGTGCGCTCTCCTCCTCGGTGCTTCACATCAGCGCTGGCAAACTCACGCCGTATGCCGGGGACTACCAGTACTATCTCGACAAATCGGGTTCACGTTCGGAAAGGGAGGCCCTGATCGCCCCCGGAGACTACCGACCGGAGGCGGCATCAGGCATAGCGGAAGCACCCCGGATCAAGATGGGGCTCAAGGAGATCAAGGAACAGCGACGCGCGGAGGCCGAGGCACGGAAGGCTGCCAACAAAGCCGCAAGGGACGCAGCGGCAGGACTCAAGTCGGCCGAAGAAGAGATCACCACCCTGGAATCACGTCAGAGGGAACTCGTCGAGGAACTGGAGGATCCCGAGAGCTTCAAGAACGGGCGGGCTTTCAATCTCAACAGAGAGCTTGCCGACCTGCAGGAACGACTGGCTAAAGTCATGAAAGAGTGGGAGCGGCTCTCCTCGCTGGTTCCGGCACCCGGGGTGACCGAAGAGGCCTGAGCCCCACCCGCAGCGCCATGGCCAAGATCACCCGTTACCTTTCCAAGCGTCTGAAGAGCTTCGGCTATGCATTTCGGGGCATCCGGACGCTGATCGTGACCCAACCCCACGCACAACTCCATCTGCTGGCCACGATCATCGTCGTGACGGGAGGAATCCTTGTCGGACTGCGTCGATGGGAATGGGTGGCGATCATGCTCTGCATCGGAATGGTCTGGATGGCCGAGGCGCTCAACACGGCCCTGGAGTTTCTCGCTGACGAAGTCTCCCTGGAGCAGAGGGAACGTATCGGAAAGGCCAAGGATGTCGCCGCCGGGGGGGTGCTAATCGTGGCGATGGTCTCGGTGGTGGTGGCGGCTCTGGTCTTTTGGAACCATCTCGCCCGGTTGATGACCTGAGAGAGGTTACCTGCTTCTTACAGCGGCATCGCGGAGCATACCTGTTCCCTGATCATTCGCGTTAGACTGCTAACGGATTCCACTAGTTCCCTCTAGGACGGTTAGCCAATTACGCTTCTCCAGGGGGGATTTTATTTTGTGGTTGTCATGAAAACAACCATCCACAAATACCGCGAGAGTCTGAAGGGAAAGAAAGCGATCAGTCACGGTCACGAAAAGGGGAGGCACTTATTCTCATTCCTATGCTGCACAATTCTGGGAATGATTTCGTTGTGCACGGCGCACGCTGATATCAACCTTGGAGCCGCATCACCCTACACAATTCTGTACGGGGGTTCTGATCTGTTAAGTTTCAGTTCCTCCTCTGCAATAGGAAACATCGGCGTCGGCAAGGGGGCATCGGTTTCCCTCAATCCGACAAGTTCCGTTGAAGGAAGAATCGACTTTGCTGGATCCACGAATATTTCAGGAGCAAATCGCGTCACCGGATCAATCAACGGCAATGTCAGCGAGGTATATAGCGCCCTGACCCACATCAGCCTTCTCTCATCCGAAATGTCAGCTTTGAAGGGAAATGACATCAGCATCAGGCTGCCCGGCGACCAGACTATCTACGCCATCGATGGATGGAAAACCGGGGACGACTACGTTTTCAATGTCACCGACTTCAAGTTTGAAGGAGGGAAGTTACTGACGATTGATGGGGGAAATCACGGAGGAAATGTTGTTTTCAACTTTGACTCCTTCAAGAAAGTCGATTTCAACGGAACAATCATTCTCAAAGGAGGGCTATTTACGGATAACATCCTCTGGAACTTCTACGGTGAAGACACACAGCTTGGTAACAAGGGAAATGCCGATCTGAAGGGAATCTTTCTCAATCCGAAAGGCACAATCACTTTCGGTGGCAATGCTGAGCTTTGCGGCCGACTCTTCGGTGGATCCGGCGATGACATGAAAATTATCGGGAACAGCCATATCGAGATCTGCGAATGCCCCGAACCTTCAACCTATGTCCTTCTTGGATTCGGAATGCTGGCTATTGTCATCGTGTGGCGTAACAGGAATCAGAGGGATTCCTAACTCGGTGCCAGCCCATTTGGCGGGCATTTGGCATTTATGCTCTTCGCTATTGGGAGTGGGGAAATGTTCCGAAAAAGACACGGAAAGAGCTTCACGCAAAGAACGCAACGATCGCAAAGAAGGCTTCCGCGTTGCTCTGTTTTTACTGGCAGGGTGGTTGCAAGAATTCTCAAAAAAACCACCGTTCTCGCCCCCCCTTAGTTTCATCGGACGGCGCTCTTTGATCCTACCTTGGCGACCTTGCTTTGCGCACGTTGCGTGAAACCATTATCTTTCAATCAACCCACTGCAAACAGCGTGGTGCCGGCATTTGTTGGATGTGTCTCAGTGCCCAGGGGTGATACCCCACCCAAGTTCCATGCGGCGTTACCGTAGGGATTATGTATCCAGTCCAGCTACTCAAGAGGAGCGCCCGCACAGGCTTCTTTAAAGGTCAAGCCTTCAGGCCTCCATCCATTGCCCCCGATTCGTCGTCTAGTCAATTCCGTTAGCGTACTAGTGGTTAGACTTAGTGCCCTCTAGGAAGGAGAGCCAATATTTTCCGCGCCAAGTATGGACTTATGTTTGGGTCGTTATGAAAACAACCATCCACACATTACTCCACAAGACAGTCATGCTCGGCGCGGTTTTCCTGCTGACAGCAGGAGCTTCCGTGAAAGCGGATACCAATACGAACAATTGGTATATCTCCACCTACATCACGACAGCCCAAACACAGATCGACACCAACCACCTGAGTTCCTGGATTATCACCGCGAACACCAATGTGAACATCTGGGGAGGGAATTTCGTCATGAAGGACGGGCCGAAGACTGATGCCAGTCTGACCTTCTCGCTCTACTTTGGTGCGCTCACGCCGACGGATCTCTTCTCGGGAACAAACGCCGGATCATTGATCACCAATGTCGTTCTCTCGAATGCTGAGTTCAAGATCCAGAACCCGAATGATCAACAGTACAATCCCGTGATCTTCCAGTTCACGGACAACTTGGGAAGTAATGCACCATTGACACTCAGCAACGGGGTAACCTACACGGCGGCATTGACATCACCGGCTTTGGATAAGGCGAGCTATCAATACTTCATCAAGGGAGGCGATGCACTGCTCTCCACCACCAACAACCCGCCTATCGTTAACACCAACGACATCAGTAATGTTCCGGAACCAGCCACCTACATACTGATGGGACTTGGAGCATTGCTCCTCTTGATCAGCTACAAAGGCAGGCGGGCCGAATAGTTCAGTCTCTCCCTATCGAACCCGTTCCGCCGTATGGCGGAGCGGGTTTTGTTATTCCACGTATCAGTGCTTTTCCTCTCAGAGCTTCATGAAACCGCAACTAAGTCCCACCACCCTCACTCTCCCATCCAAATGAAGATACACGCTCACAATCCGAATCAGCACATATCAGGCATCGGCAACACCCTCCGCAGTGAAGCCCCAAGAAGCCGGAAAGAGCAATGCCTTGCCTGGATCTCGCAGATTGATCGCCGCTGGTTCATGGGTGGTAACTCCGGTGAATCGGAGGCTGATCTTAATCAGGCAGATGGAGACACTGAAGAGAGCGATCTTTCAGGACTGGATGAGTCATTGGCGGTTTAGAACCTAGGGTCCCTAGATTTGATCTCACGCAAAGGGCGCAAAGGCCGCTAAGGATACAAGGCGAAGCAGGCAAGGAGACCTGTACGGAGAGATACGGGATACTGTCGCCACTGTAGTGCCGTATCTCCGTTGATGGATTCTGACTGATCCAAGTGGGTGAATCGTAGAAAGGATATGCTACAGGGTTACCTAACCATTCAGTGTTTACTGAAGAATTACGGGGACATCCGATACTTTCCTATGAGTCCTTTGCGTCCGTTGCGTGAAATCCACCATCATCAGGCGGTGACGGCATGGTCAAAAGTCGTAGATGCCCTAGTTCGACTTCCTAGCATTCTTTAGTAGGGAGGCCCAATATTCAAGGGACACCATGTGGCGATAGGTTGGCTTCGTTATGAAAACATCATACCTAACCAACCATCCTCAGGATCACTCCACGAAGCGCAGTCCTTCATTCAGGCACAAAGGGATATTCAGCACTCTTTGCTGCGTGGCCTTGGGACTATTGACGATCGGTCACGCCCAGGCACAGTTCAGCCTCGGGGGCGCGGCTAACTATAATATCCTCCAGTCGGGAAATGGCGGAAGTGTACAGATGATCAATGCAACCAATACCGGAAATATCGGCGTTGGATCACTGATTGATCTCACACCACAGCTTATCTTGAGCGGTTCGAGTGAGAACGGGAATGTGGATTTTGCCTCTGCGGCCATTGTCAGCAGCACGGGCAGCACCATCACCGGAACCACCTCCAGCAACGTTGCTGCAGTCAATTCGGCATTTGCCACACTGAGCGCCTTGTCGACCACACTGGGTGCAATTAGTGGAACGTCACTGACGATCAGTTTGTCAAATGGCGCCTCACAGACAATCCTCGCTGGAAACGGAGTTATCAGCGGAGGAAATCGTGTCTTTGATGTCTCCAGTAGCGGATTCAACTTCAATGGGTACTCCACTCTAACCATCGACGGTCAGAGCTTGGGGCAATCCGTTGTTCTGAACTTCAAGGGATTTGCCAGCTGGGGACTTGGTGCGGGTAGGATCAACCTCATTGGTGGTCTGACACCCGACCAGGTTCTCTGGAACACCACCGGTTCCGGGGTTAATACGGGGCTGAATTCCTACGCCTTCGGTGAAGGAACTATTCATCCGGATTACAGCTTTTCGGGCGTCTTCCTAAATCCGCTCGGACAGATCGATGTCTATGACACCATCCTACACGGCCGTCTCTACGGGGGAAATGACAGTATCTTGATCAATAACAGCACGGTGGATGCGATCCCCGAACCCTCGACCTATGCACTCCTTGGAATCGGTCTCATCGGTGCATTCCTCCTCCATCGCCGAAGCAGGAAGGCGCAAACGCAAAGCGAAGACGAGATGATCGAGGACGCGAAGGATGTCATCATGGTCCCCTCTCCCGCAGCGCTGAAGAGGAGAAAGACAGTTCTCAGGCATTGCTGGATGTGAACTGAAACCCCTCCGATGAACTAGATTTTCCCGGGAAGCAAACACGGGTGGCTGGGGGGCCACCCGTGTTTTGCACTTTTTTAGGTAGTTTGCTTCGATGAACTTATCCGACGATCGTGTTTGGAAATATGTGCTTGGCACACATGGACGTTTCTATGTAATAAAACGTTAGCGTTCTTATAGCGCTCGGTAGGTCTCTCCCCATGAACCCTACGCAACCATTACCAAAAGCTTCCGGCAACCCTGTCCGGGTTGCCATTGTGGACGGTCATGCCGCCTGCAGGATGGGGCTTACCATGCAGCTTGCAAAGACACGCACAGCGACCGTTGTCTGGACAAGCGCCACTGCGGAGGAGGCCTTCGGAAAACTCTCCAAGGAAAGACCGGATCTTCTGATTGTTGAGATCCACCTTACCGGCCAGGACGGTCTGGAGTTCATCAAGAACCTCAAGCCCCTCTACCCGGATCTCAAGGTTCTTGTTCACTCCTCCCTCTCCGAGGACTTTTATGCCGCGCGATGCCTGCAAGCCGGCGCGATGGGATTCCTGCACAAGGCGGATCCGATGGGGCATCTCGTGCCAGCCATGGAAAAGGTCCTTGGGGGCGAAGCCTTCCTAAGCACCCGCGCGACCAACAAGGCGATCCAGTCCCTGAC
Source organism: Verrucomicrobiia bacterium (assembly GCA_040380225.1). GTDB lineage: Bacteria > Verrucomicrobiota > Verrucomicrobiia > Chthoniobacterales > UBA6821 > UBA6821. Next base: position 14,434 of record JBEIJN010000024.1, read on the forward strand.
ACAGAACCCTCTGCGCGCTTGCAACGCCACAGGAAAAGATCTCTCCGGCAAGGAACTCACGGATCGTGAACTGGAAATCATCATCCTGATGGCACGGGGGGATTCCTGCCAGGACACGGCCGACAAGCTTCATATCAGCCCACGCACCGTGCAGGTCCATCGAACCAACATCAGGAACAAGCTAGGCCTCGATTCAGCCGTGCGTCTCCACGCCTATGCCGTGCGTTTTTACGGCGAGTCCGCCCAACAGCCGGATGCAGCGATCCCTCCCAGCAATACGGTCACCCCCATTCCGAAGATATCTGTCCGAAAGAACACCTCCTTGCCGAAAAAATCGTCACCTCGCGGAGGGATTGGGAAACCTCGCGCTAAAAAACCGCTGAGACGAAAGTCCAGTCGCTGAAACCCGCAGACTTCACCGATAAAAAGGTTCACCCCATGAAGACAAAACAAAACCGACCGGAGGGAAAAGAGAGGAAAAAGACCTCCCCTGGGAAGACCACTGCGAAGATAGAACCAAGGGACCGCATCGCCATCGTGGATGGGCAACCGGCATCACGTATCGGCCTCTCCCACCATATCAAGAAGATCGGCCGCTGGGACATCGCCTGGGCAAGCGCCACCGCCGAGGAGGCCATGGAGAAGATCGAAAAGGATTGCCCTCAGCTCATGATCCTGGAGATCGAACTCCACGGAAAGGATGGCCTTGAGTTCATCAAGCATCTTCGCCCCCTCTACCCGGATCTCAAGATCCTGGTTCACACCAATCACAGCGAGGAGTTCTATGCCGAGCGCTGCATCCGGGCAGGTGCATTGGGATACTTTCACAAGATGGACCCGATGGGCCGGTTCGAAAGGGCCGTCGAGACCGTCCTTAAGGGGGAACTCTATCTGAACTCACAGGTTGTCCGTCAGGCCATCCAATCCTTGACCGTCAGGAACGGGAACGGAAAGGGCGGGTTCGATGCCTCCCACATTCACGGACTCACCGACCGAGAACTGGAGATCCTGCAACTCATCGCCAAGGGTCATTCCTGTCAGGATTCCGCTGATAAGCTTCACATCAGCCCGCGCACCGTCCAGGTGCACCGGAACAATATCCGACTGAAGATCGGCCTCGATTCAGCGCTCCAACTCCACGCCTACGCCGTCCGCTTCTGCCAAGATGAGGAAAACGGACACAGCGGCCAGGAGTAAGGGGGGGGAAGGCTGTTGGGTAGATAGGCTTTTAGACTGTTAGGCTATTAGGCTGTTAGACTATTAGGCTGTTAGACAAAAGGCGCGTGGGAACGCGGCTTAATCATTCGAGGCCGGAAGGCCGGTTTCCTTTTCGTACTTCCAGTTTCGGGTCGAGATTTTGCAATGGAAGCATGACAACAGATCGGGTGCGCTGCGAAGCTTCTAGCTCCCAGCTCCCAATTGATGGCATCCACCGCCCGGCGGACCGTGCCACCCCTCCGGGGCTATGACTATGTCATAGTCTACCGCGCCGCTTCCGAGCGGCTTGGTTCCCATCTCCTAGCTACCAGCTCCTAGCTACCAGCTCCCAAGTTCCCTAAGCGTTTTGCTTAGAAGTCGATAAGCGATCCTACAGCTACAAGAGTTATCTAATAAACCTATGATGGTCGGCGATGAACGAGCTTTCCTCGCCCCAGCAAACAGCACTTCGGAAGATCGCGCGACTCCGGAGAAACAGAACTTTCGAAGCCGCGCCAAACACCACAACAACTGACGGGAGCCAGCAAGGGGATGGGAAAACACTCGGTTCCGAACTCCGTGTCATTTGCCTTTATCCATCGGTCATAGCCGGAAAACTTGCCCGTGAGTGGATCGAGAAAGCGGTGCATTCGATGGCTCCCAATGCCTGCACCTGCATCGAGTATTTCAATTACTCCGTCCTGAGCCATGACGGCATCAGCTGGGAGCATGTCATCGAGAGGATCAGGCCGGACGTCATCCTCATGATCGGGGACGGGAATCACACCTTGAGTTCAGGGCTGAGGAACTCCCTGAGGAAACTCTTTTCCAAGTCGAATGGCTCCTCGAAGCCGATGGTGATCTTCCGGGATCTGGAGCCGGAGCCGACACTCAACACGCGGGTCCTCCTCGACTACGTCTCCGCCCTTACCCGTCAGAATCAATGCGAACTCAGCGCCATGAACGGGAACGGAACTCCCATCAGCTGTTTCCGCCAGCCTCTTCATCTCCTCAAGACGAGAAAATACCGTGAATAAGCCAACCACATCCCATTCCGATCCGATAAAAGAATTTTCAAGCCTGCGTGAGCAGGTCTTTCTGCGGATACCTGATCCCAATCCCTGGCCCCTCAAGATCGGATCAAGGATCCAGCAACGACTTGCAACCCGTGTCTCACGTCTCTTTCCAACCCCGGTCAGGCATCCCGACCCATCACTCCCTCATTCGGCGGCATGTAACGGACAACCCCTCCACACACCATGAAAGTCCTCATCACGGGCGGCGCAGGATTCATCGGATCGCATCTTGCCGAGTATCATCTCGCGAAGGGCGATACAGTGACCGCTGTCGATGACCTGAGCACGGGTTCGACGGATGTCTTCAAGGGATTCAAGCCAGACCGCTTCACATTCGTGGAGGGAGACATCCTCACATGGAAGGATCTCGACCGCGAAGTGAAGCGGGCCGACAGGATCTATCACATGGCCGCTGTGGTCGGTATCGTCCGGGTCCTCCGGGAGCCGGTCGAGGTCACACGGGTGAATGTCCTCGGAACGGAACGACTCCTGGAATCGGTCGTCCGTTCCCATCATCTTCCTGAACTGGTCATCGCATCGAGTTCCTCGGTGTACGGACACACCAAGCAGGAACTTCTTGGTGAGGAGAGCGAACTCATTTTCCGCCCGGAACAGGGAGGGCTCACGGGCTATGCGATCAGCAAACTCACCAATGAGATTCAGGCCATGGCTTACCGTCATATCCATGGCCTTCCCATCACCATTCCAAGACTCTTCAATGCCGTGGGGCCCAGGCAGTCCGGCAACTACGGCTTCGTTCTTCCCCGCTTCATCAAGCAGGCCCTCTCGGGAATCCCCCTGACCGTCTACGGGGACGGTACCCAGACACGATCCTTCTGTGATGTCCGTGATACGATCCGGGCCCTCGCCCTTCTTGCCGAGAATCCGAAGGCCTGGGGACAACCGGTCAATGTCGGAAATGCCCGTGAGATCACGATCCTCGATCTAGCGCGGCTAGTCATTGAACGATCCCGGAGCTCCTCACCGATTGAGTTTGTCCCCTTCGCCAGGGGCTATGGAAGCGAGTTTCGTCAGACAACGCAGCGTCGCCCATCCATCGAACGACTGCAGGAACTCACCGACTTCCGTCACTCCTGGTCGCTCGAACAGACGATCGATGACCTGATCCGTCGCAACAGCGACCGAATCGTCCCCCAAGGCAGACTTCTATGAACAACACACCCCCGCTTACCCACGTGCTTACCCCCCTGCTCGCCATTTCCATAGCCCTCTTGATGCCCTCATGGATGAGGGCAGAAGATGCCAATGCCGCAGCTCCGCAGCAGCAGGTCATCCAGATGGAAGAGAGCGTGGAAACCGCCACCCTGGAACCGATGGTCGAGCAGACCATCTCCTCCCCTCCCCTGAGACTCTTCCAGATGGCACAACTCTCGGAATCCCAAGTCCAGTTGGTCAAGGCCCGCGAAGAATACAGGGCGGCACTGCAACAGAATCCCGAGGATTCGGTGCTCAGGGCCAAATACGCATGGTTTCTCTATTCCAACGGATTCCACGACAAGGAATGCCTCCGTCTTCTTGAGAAGTGCCTCCAGAGCGGAGCGACCTCCGATCCTGTTTCTTGTTTCAATGCCATCGTCGAGGTTCGTGACGAGCTCGGACTTCCAGCGACTCCCCTGAAAAAGCCACCCGGCTACGTCCGGAAGGACCCCAAGAAGGGAGCGGCGACACACCCTGCCCATGTTGCCAAGGGAAGAAAGTTACCTGATCGCGACAAGGGGGTCATCACCCCTGAGGAACCCGTGGAGAGTTTCAAGCGCTGGCTTCTCATTCCGAGCTACAGCTACAGCTTCTTCAACGAAGGGCGACAGGGATGGATGGAGGAGGATGTGCAACTCTACTACAGGGTGAACAAGAAACTCACCATCGGAGGTGAGATCGATATCCTGGATCGCCCCCCATCGGGTACCAATATCTACTACAGCGCCCTCGCCTCCTACTACCTCTGGAAGTATCTCGAGGTCCACGGGAAGGTTTCCATCTGCCCCGCCCCCACCTTTGCGGCGACACAGGTCTATTCAGCGGGAGTGATCTATCAGGCGATGCCGCGACTCGGACTGTTGATGGACTATCAACGCTACAATTTTATCCAGGGACCGCTCGATCAGCTCAATCCGGGGATCGTCTTCAACATCAATGACGACAACTCGATCGTCCTTCGGTACGTCAGGGGGTGGGCCTTCTACGATCTCGAGTACAACTACTATTCCGCCGCGCTGAACCTCTCGCTTCCCGGTAAGCGCCGGCTGAGTTTTGCCTTCGCCTACGGTACCGATCCCGATGCGCAGATCGGCGCGGATGGCAGCAATGTGACAACCCTCAGCCCCGCCTACACCTATTCCGTCTTCTTCACCCAGCCGATCACCCGGGATCTCAATCTCTTTGCGGGGATCCAGTACTGCTACCGCCTGACGGAGAATAACAATCCCCTCTATCAGCAGTTAACACCAACCCTCGGCTGTTCGCTGAGATTCTGACCATGAACCTTCTCACCATCGTCTTCTACTCGGCTGCAACGCTCTCCGTTCTCAGCGGCATTCTTCTGGTTGTCATCATCGGCCTGCGCCTCATGACAGACAGGAACATTCGTAGGGAATCTGAATTCCGAAGCAGGGCGGAACCGCTTCTCCGATCCTTCCTTGCAGGTGATGTCACCGTCGAGGTTGCCGCCGCGGTCCTTGGGAAGAGCCCTCGACTTGCGAGAGAGATCCTGATGGAGCAGGCGGACTCGCTCGGCGAGGGAGGCAGGGAGAAACTCGCCCCCCTCACGGGAACCTTTCCCTTCGTGGGATCCGAACTCTCCAACCTGCGGAGCAGAAGCTGGGAGAAACGTCTCAGGGCGGTGGAGGCGCTCGGATATCTGGGGAACGACACAGCCCTGCCCGGACTGATGAACGCTCTCCGCGACGATGTGCTCTCGGTCCGCTTCGCCGCCGCTCAATCACTCGCACGACTCGGATGCCAGGATGCCGCGGAGCCTATCCTGCGGGCCCTCGATGTTCCGGGGGAAGTCTCGCAGAGAAGGGTTGCCGAGGTGCTGATGATCCTCGGCCCCCGGGTCACCGACCCGATGATCGCACTCCTCTCGCACCCCACGATCAATGAGACAGCCCTGGCGATTGCGGCGCGAGTTGTCGGATCGCTGAAGATTCAGAGAGGGCTCACCCCTCTATGCCTCCTGCTCACCCACCCCTCTCCGAATGTCCGACTGAATGCCGTCCGCTCCATCGCCTCCATTGCACCCCATGGAGACCATTCGACGATATCCGCAATATCCGCGATCGCCGAGGATCCCTCATGGGAAGTCCGCAACGCCGTCATGCAGGCCCTGGGTAAACTGGGCGCGTCGGAGCATGTTCCCCTCCTCCTCCAGGGACTCTCCGATCAGGAATGGTGGGTCCGACACTCTGCTGCCGAGGCACTCCACGGACTCGGCGAGACCGGCATTGCCGAACTGAGGAATGCCGCCGAGCACCATGTCGACGGCTACGGGCGAGACATGAGCCGACAGATCCTCCAGCAGCACGCCATTCTTCAACCCCGCACCGAGACACACCCATGACAATCATCCGCATCCTTCTCTGGCTCATCCTTGTCTACTACATCGCGCTGCATGGCATCTATCTGCTGCTTCTGCTGATCGGATCGATACAGATCAGGCGCTACAAGCAGGCGATCACCTTTGCGGAATTCCGCAGGATCGCCGAGTCGCACCTCTCGATGCCCGTGAGCCTGATCATCCCTTGCTTCAACGAGGCGGCGATCATCGGTTACTCCGTCAGGAGCGCGATGCGGCTGAATTACCCGCAATTCGAGATCATCGTGGTGAGCGACGGCTCCACGGATGACACCATGAAGGTGCTGACGGAAAGCTTTCAACTCAACAAGATAGACCGGTTCGGCAGACGTCTGCTCGAGACTCGTGAGATTCTCGGCGTTTACGCCTCCTCCTCGCATCCCAACCTTGTCGTCGTCGAGAAGGAGAACGGACGAAGAGCCGATGCGATCAACGCGGCCGTCTCGATGGCCCGATATCCCCTCCTCTGCGTCATCGATGCAGATACTTTCCTCGAGGAGGATGCGCTGCTTCACATGGCCCGTCCCTTCCTGCGCGACACCCGCGTGGCCGCCGTGGCCGGAGTGGTCCGTCCCTCCAACGGCCTGACGATGGTCGATGGCAGGATCGTCGCGAAAGGGTTCCCAAAGACACTCCTCGGGATGAACCAGGAGGTGGAATATGCACGCAGCTTCCAGTGGGCGAGGATAGGCCTATCACGACTTCGAAGCATGCTCTGCATCTCCGGGGCGCTCATCCTGATCAGGAAGACAATCTTCGAGAAACTTGGAGGTCCTTGGCCCGGAGCCATGACCGATGACATCGAGTTCACCATGAGGATCAACCGCCATCTGCATGACCGCAGGAACAAGGAGGACCAGAAGCTCGTCTTTGCCCCGGACGCCGTCTGCTACACGGAGATCCCGGAGAAACTAGGGCAATACGCCTCCCAGAGGAACCGATGGCAGCGCGGGACCCTGCAGGCGCTGATGCGGAACCGGGGCATGATCTTCAATCCCCGTTACGGCATGACGGGGCTCTTCGGCATGCCCTTCTTCCTGCTCTTCGAAGGATTGGCTGCGATCGTCGAACTCTCGGCCTGGATCCTGATGGTTGTCTGCCTGGTTCTAGGAATCGCGACGGGATTCGAGATTCTTCTCATGATCTACCTTGCTTACATTCTGGGGGTCTTTCTTTCCCTCTCCGCAGTCCTGCTCACCGAGTCAGGGCGCCTTCGCTGCGCATGCTGGAGGGATTTCTGGAGGCTTCTGCTCGCCATCTTCGTGGACAATCTCGGCTTTCACCAGTTTCACCTCCTGATCCGTGTCATCGGCACGTTCCAGTATGTTCTCGGTCGTAGGGACCTCGGACGTGCCATGGAACGAATGAACCATCACCCCACTCCCGCATGATCACAAAACCCACCAACTCTCTTTACGAAGTGGCCGTCGTCGGCCTGGGCTACGTCGGCATTCCGCTGGCCGTGGGATTTGCCGAAGCCGGATGCAGGACGCTCGGGTTCGATCTCGATCAGGAACGGATCGATGTCCTTCAGGACGGTCGCTCGCCGATCACGACGGTTTCCTCAGAAAGGATTGCCCGTGCAATGGGAAGAAACCGTCTGGATTTCACCACGGACAGGAACCTTCTCAGCAAGAGCGAGTCAATCATCATCTGCGTTCCGACGCCGCTCCGGAGACACCTTGATCCCGACCTCGGCTTCATCATCCGTGCCGGAGAGGAGATCGCTCCCTCGTTACGACCAGGCATGCTTGTCTCTCTCGAATCAAGCACCTACCCGGGTACGACAAGGGTCGACCTTAAAAAGGTTCTCGAGAAAGGATCGGGACTCAAGGCAGGGGTCGACTTCGCATTGGCCTTCTCCCCCGAGCGCGAGGATCCCGGAAACGAAAAAAGCGTGTTCAAGGAGATGCCAAAGGTGATCGGGGGAATTACCCCAGCCTGCAGGGAACGTGCCGTCGAGTTGTACTCACGCGCCGTTCGCCAAGTGGTTCCCGTCAGCAGTTGCGACACCGCGGAAGCGGTGAAGCTCACGGAGAACATTTTCCGCTTCATCAACATCGCTCTCGTCAACGAACTCAAGCGGATCTACACCCCCATGGGGATCGACATCTGGGAGGTCATCGACGCCGCCAAGACAAAACCCTTCGGCTTCATGCCCTTCTACCCCGGACCCGGCGTGGGCGGTCACTGTATCCCGATCGATCCCTTCTACCTGACCTGGAAGGCCCGTGAGTACAACCTCGATACCAAGTTCATCGACCTTGCGGGGCAGATCAACCGCGGCATGCCCTACTACGTGGTCAACCGCCTCATGGATGCCTTGAATAAGGAGGGGAGATCGATTCTGGGAAGCAGGATTCTTATCCTTGGCGTTGCCTACAAGCCCGGTATTCCCGACGATCGGGAATCCCCCTCTTACGAGATCATGGATCTGATCCGCGACAAGGGAGGAATTGTGGACTATCACGACCCGTTCGTTCCCGACATCACCGAACACTCCGGCGGGAAGGAATGGGCTGGTCAACAATCCATTTCGTGGTCACCCGAGAGTCTCTCACTCTACGACGCCGCCGTGGTATGCACCCCTCACCACGGAATAAACTACGGCGAACTCGCGGAAAGGATCCCACTGGTCATCGACGCCTGCAACGTCGTTCCCAAGGATCGTAAAGCCCGCGTCATCCCCGCCTAATGGGAAAGAGGGAGAGACACTCCCGCAGAGGCGCTGAGGCGCAGAGGATATTATCAGCAGAGCTGATCACAGCTATTATCATGTGATGAAGGACAACCACAGATTACTTCTCCCGTGATCACTTCATTTCCATCACTCTCTCCGCGCCTCTGCGCCTCTGCGGGAAAACTATTTGAACGGGTACTTCTCATGGCGATTGCGACCACATCACTCATCGCAGGGGGATACTTCGAGGGGTTTGAATTACCGGGGAAGCCTCCCACACGCGACGGGATCAGTTGGGGATATACCGACGAGCTCACCCCGGTCGAGGGATGGAAGAGCATCATTCCCGGTGACGGATACGCCCATCTCACCGTCACATCACGCGCACTGCAGAAACCTCCCGGGAAGAACAACCCATGGCCCTTCCAGACACTCTCCCTTGGGCCTGTCGGAAGCAATCACCGGATCAGCATCCGGGCGAGGAATACCGCCATCCCTGGTGTCGCCTGCCTCCTCTTCACCTATCGGGAGAAATCGCATGTCGATGAGATCGACATTGAGATCGTCGCGCAGGACACCCAGTCACCCGAAGCTGGGCACGAGACCGGTACCAATGGCGGATGGACCGACGTGAGACTCAATACATGGGCCCATGCAACGGATCGATCCGGCGATTCACCGGGGAGACTCTCACCCTCAAGCAGCATCCGCACACCGATCCTCGATGCCAAGGGAAAGAAGGTCTCTCACCGCGACGGCTGCTTCCATACCTACACACTCGAGTGGAGGCCGAAGTCGGTGCGATTCCTGATCGACGGGGTGCTGCAGAAGGTCATCGATGATGTTGTTCCCAACTACCCTTCTCAGGTCATCATTGGCATGAGACGGATGCCTTGGGCCGGAACTCCCGACTGGACCGGATCCCAGACCATGCTGATCGACTGGGTCGACATCGAGCCACTGACTGCACGTGGTGTGCAGTGAGGTGATTAAACCTGCGTATTTCACATCTTATCCGTAAGCCCCCCCCTTCTAACAGCCTTCAGTCTAAAAGCCTCTGACTCCTGCAGTCTAAAATCCTCTGCATCCCTCATCCCTCATAATTTGACGGCACTTTGCCCCCGCAAAGCGGTGCCGCCCTTTCAGGGCTACCTACGGTAGTCTACCGCGCCCGTTCTCACAGGCTTGGTTCATCATTTTCCATTTTTCATTTTTCATTCTCCCCATCCCCTCTCCACCCAATCTAAGCAGATTAACTACCCACAGGATCTTTCTCGGAGCGTGTGCGGAGCTTAACGTGAGCTTATGAAGTCAGAAGATAGGTCCGTGAATCCCCCAAAAGATAATCCTCCACCATCAACATCGTCAGTAGCCGTTCCCGGATCATCTCCCAAGAATGAGCCGGGATTGAATGCAACGACCGATTCGAAATCCACAAAGACAAAGCCTCCGGCACCTCTTCCCGCCGGGACGGCATCGGAGAGCAAGGAATGTTCCCCGGCAGAGGAGATGGTATGCCACCCGACTGCCTTATTCGTGAGTCAGGAGAAGCACACCTCGAATGGAAATCCATTCGTCCCCATGCCGATCCCTCCATCAGAGGAGCAGCGAATCGCCCGGTTACTGGGATTCGAGATTCTCGACACCGGGAATGACCCCAAGCTCGACCGACTGACCAGATTGGCTTCCATCATCTGCGATGTTCCCGCCGCAATGATCTCACTGGTCGATCGCAACCGTCAGTGGTTCAAGTCGGTCTACGGACTTCCCATCCGCGAGACCCCTAGGGACATCTCCTTCTGCGCCCATGCCATCATCGATCCCGACAGGATTTTCGTTGTGCCCGATACAACCAAGGATCCCCGCTTCGCCACGAACCCGCTCGTCACGGACTCCCCATACATCCGCTTCTATGCGGGTGCACCCTTGGTCACCGAGGACAGGATACCGATCGGCACCTTCTGCGTCGTTGACTACAAACCGAAGCACCTGACCGATCATCAACTGGAAGCGCTTCAGAAGCTTTCAGAGATCGCGATGGATATGATCGATGTCCACCGGTCGAATACCAAACTCTCACGCCTCCTGCACCTCGAGAAGGAGGTCTACGGCAGGCTGCTACGATCCTCGGCCGACCTCGTCACGACGGCACCGACCTTCGACGAGGCGCTGAACTTCCTGATGAGTCATCTGGATGAGAATCTCGGATGGCTCACCGCCAGGATCCGGAACATGCAGACGGGAGGAACCACAGGGATATCCTATAACAAATCATTACCCATCGATCCCGAGCTACCCATTATCTGGCAGAAGATCGACAGCGATCCGCAGGCAGCTGCTGAGATTCACAGTCATACCCGCTTCGTGAGCACCGCACCTCTACGGCCGGAATACAGCTACCTGGCTGTCCCGATCCGTATCCGGGGCCGTCTGGTCGCCCTGATCGAGCTGATCTATCCCGACCACCGGAAGGTGGAAAAGAGAATCCAGGAGATCTTCGACCTGATGGCCTCGAATCTCGCGATCGTCGCGGAGAGGGAACTCGTCCTGATCGATCTCCAGCATCAGGCCACCCATGACAACCTTACCGGAGCGGCCAACAGGCCGGTGATCATGAAGGTACTGGAGAAGGCTATCAGGGAGAGTGAATCGATCTCTCCCGACTCGATCCTCCTCTTCTTTGACATCGACGGCTTCAAGGAAGTGAATGACAACTTCGGTCATGACACCGGAGACCGACTCCTGATCGAGATCACGAAGCGTTTGAACGGGATCTGCAGGAGCAACGACCTGCTGGGCCGCCTGAGCGGTGATGAGTTTGTCCTCCTGGCCCGCGGGATCGATGTGGAGGATGGCCTCGGCCAACTCCTCGACCGGATCCAGAAGACACTCTCCACATCCTTCATGATCGGTGAACTCGAGATCCACGTGAACGCCAGCATCGGCTGCGCTGTGCTCGCCGATCCCGACCTGACCGCCAACGAACTTCTGCGCCGCGCCGAAGAGGCGATGTATCTGGTCAAGTCAGGGGAGCGAAAAGGCTTCTGCATCGCCGACGAGGAGGTGATCAGGATTTTCTCGATCAAGAGGGCCCTTGATCGGAAAGTGAAGGATGCCTTCCAGAACAACAGGTTCTTCGCCATGTTTCAGCCGATCGTTGACCTGCGGACCGATGGAATCTCGGGGTTCGAGGCACTGATGAGGATTCTGGACAGGAACGGGAAAGTGATGGAGGCCTCGGAGTTCATGCCGACGATCCAGAGAACCCGCTACCTACCCCAACTCGACGACTACGTCCTTGCGGAGACACTGAGGACATTCCGATCCGACTCAACAAAGCATTTCCTTGAGACCGAGGGATTCCGTTTCTCGGTGAATATCGGACCCGCCATCCTCTCCTCCAAGGGGTATGCCTCCAATTGCCTCTCACAACTCAGCAAGAACAACCTTTCCCCGCATAACCTGATGCTCGAGATCATCGAGAGCAGCATGCTGCAGCCAAGCCCCACGGTGATCAGCAATCTCACGACCCTGCGTGAGCATGGTGTCGCCATCGCCCTGGATGACTTCGGGACGGGCTACAGTAACCTCCAGCAACTCTCCACACTCCCCGTCGACATCATCAAGATCGACAAGGAGTTCATCCACGGGATCGCCAAGGGTGACATCACGAGAAACAGTCTCCTCGGAGCCATCATGGATATCGGCAGGAACCTGGGCTACGAGATCATCGCCGAGGGGGTTGAGGAGAAGACCGAGGCGGACTATCTGAAGTCGATCGGGTGTCACTACGCGCAGGGTTACTATTTCGGCAAACCGATGCCGATCGCCGAATGGATCAAGGATCATAAATCGCCTACGGATAATGATGCGGTCACGGCATCCGTCGGAAGTGGATCTTCGAAAAAGTCGACGAGGCATCCGGGTGAACTCCTCCATCAGGAGCACTGCTGATCCTGAGAGATGTGGAATCAAGGAGATGAACAGTCGCCATCGCAACCTGCGATCCAGGATCAGGATCCTATCGACTGCATCGCTCCTGACGCTCCTTCTGGGCTTTACCGTGGCACTCTACATCTCATGGCAGAGCCTGATCAGAAATACCATGGGAGAACTCAAGAGGGAGGCCTGCACGACCTCCACACTGGTGAGAGGAACGCTCGTCGATGCGAGCAAGATCCTCGATACGGCCAGAACCAGACTTGAGGAGGCCCTTCGGGATTCTCCACTAGAACCGAAGCAGGCTCATGACATCCTCCGATCGGTAATCGAGTCATTCAGCATCTACAATTCGGCCGATTCCTTCGGACTGATGCTCTTGCTTAACCATGAGGGCAAACTGATTGCCCGGAGCGGGGAGTATCCCTCCACACCCATCGATCTCTCGGAGCGCTACTACTACCGAAGCCTCCGGGATGACCCTTCGCGGAAATACTCGATCGGCAAACTCCGCAATGCGGCGACGACGGGAAAGATGGTTTTCCACCTTTCCATGCCGTTGCATGAACGCGACGGGAGCTTTGCAGGGGTGGTGGCCGTGCAGATCGATGAAATCGAACTCACCGGCACGATCAAGGAAACACTCAACGGCGAGCAAAGCGCCATCCGCGTCCAGGATCCATCCGGACAGACCATCCTCCTCTATCCTCCGCCGGAGAGAGCTCCCACCAAGGATGATCCGGCGAACATGACACTCGATCGACTGATCAAGGAATCCCCTGCACACCGAGACTCGATGCGCATCAGTGGGGGGACGGCGGGATTCCCCAAGACAGTCTATGTCGGATACGAGCGAGACCCCCTCTTCGGCTTCTGCTCCTGGTCAAGTGTCACCAAGGCAAGGATGTGCCGTCTCTTCCTGAGCCGGAACCACATCCTGATCATCTCTTCCCTGCTTGCCATCGCGGCCATCGGCATTCTCTTCGTAGGCCTCTACAGGCAGGCTGCCCGTCTCGAGAATGCCCTGGAGGATGCGAATCTGGATCCCATGACACTCATCGGTAATCGCCGCTCCATGGAAGCGGAGACCGAGCGACTCTGGCGCGACGCAGCCCGCAGCGGAAATCCGATCAGCCTGCTCTTCATCGACATCGATCATTTCAAGGACTTCAACGACATTCATGGCCATGCGGTGGGCGATAGGGCCCTCAAAGCCGTGGCCAGGTTCATCCAACACTCGCTTCAACGCCCGCTGGACCTCTGCTGCAGGTGGGGAGGTGAGGAGTTCGTGGCGATTCTCCCGGACACAAGGCAGGAACAAGCCGTAATCGTCGCCGAGCGAATCAGGGAACGGGTCGGCCAGATGACGCTGAATGTGAACGGTGTCCTGATCCCCAAGATCACCCTCAGCGTCGGCATCGCCTCCTCGGATAGGGCAGACCGGACAACAGCCGACGAACTTATCAGACAGGCAGACCAAGCGATGCTCAGGGCAAAGGCCGAGGGACGCGACCGCACGGTGGTTGCAGAGGGGAGACCATGGGGAAACCTGAAAGCTGAAACTTGAAACCTGAAGGATGACCGGGCGTAGGGCGGGGCCGATAGTCGAACGTCGATAGCTGAAGCAAACGCTTGGGTGAAAAGCCCCCCTTTCACTCCCCTCTCCATCCCCACTTGTTAGCTATGTCCTGACCTACGCCCCATCAGCCATCAGCCATCAGCCATCAGCCTTCAAGTTTCAGGTTTCAGGTTTCAGGTTTCAGGTTTCATCCCTCATTTCCCCTCACCTTTTCAGGTTTCCAGTTTCAGGTCTCAAGTTTCAGGTCTCAAGTTTCAGGTTTCCAGTTTCAGGTCTCAAGTTTCAGGTCTCAGGTTTCATCCCTCTCTCCCCACTTCTTCCTAAGTGTTTTGACCAATTGTGGGATTGCTTCCGGAGAGGCGATCCTTGGTTCATGAAATTGGAAGAACCCATCACACGACACGAATGGTTTGCAAAAACCGTCCATATAGATGCGAATGGCGCTGATCTGACGGCAGATTGGGTCATGCCGCCGAACCCCCTTGGCATCGTCCTCTTCGCTCACGGTAGCGGAAGCAGCCGGCATAGTTCCCGCAACAAGGCTGTGGCTCGTCATCTGGTGGATCGGGGCATCGGGACCTTCCTTCTCGACCTCCTCACGCTCGGGGAGGAGCAGATCGATGCGGTCACGCGACACCTGCGATTCAACATTCCTTTCCTCGGGAAGCGTCTCGTGGAGGCCACCCGCTGGATCAGCGATCAGTATGAAGCCCGCGGCCTCTCCCTAGGGTATTTCGGTGCCAGCACCGGATCGGCAGCAGCCTTGGTCGCGGCGGCCGGCATGAAGCACTCCATCTCGGCGGTCGTCTCCCGCGGCGGTCGTCCCGATCTGGCGGGCCGTGCACTGTCCCTCGTTACCGCCCCCACCCTCCTCCTGGTCGGAGGAAACGATACCGAGGTGGAGCAACTCAACAGGCAGGCGATGACACAGATGCACTGCGAGAAGAAACTGGTGATCATTCCGGGGGCGACACACCTCTTCGAGGAACCGGGAACGCTGGATCAGGTTGCGGTGGATGCAGCCGACTGGTTTGCCCGTCATTTCAACCGCCACGGGAATCCCGCACTGAAGCCTTCAGAAGCTGGGAAGAAAGGAGGTTTGAGATGAGACGTTTCAGAAACAGACAGGAGGCCGGCCAACTGCTGGCCCTGGATCTGGCACACTACGCGGACAGGAAGGACTGCGTGGTCCTGGCCCTACCCCGGGGTGGCGTACCGGTGGCCCATGAACTCTCACAGGCTCTGCGACTCCCGCTTGATATCCTGGTGGTGAGGAAGCTTGGCGTCCCGGGTCATGAGGAACTGGCCATGGGTGCGATTGCTTCCGGGGGAATCCGGATCATCAATCCCCACACGCTCTCTGCACTGGGAATCAGTTCCGGAGCCCTCGCCGAGGTGGAACGCCGTGAACTCATCGAGATGGAGCGTCGTGAACGGATCTACCGTGGCAACAAGGCGCCTCTCGAGGTGAGTGAAAAGACCGTGATCCTTGTGGATGACGGAATCGCCACCGGGGCAACGATCCGCGCCGCGATCGCCTCCCTGCGTCAACGTGGTGCGCGCAAGATCGTGGTCGCCTCACCCGTGGCGCCGGAATCCGTGGTGATCTCACTAAGCAACGTCGCCGAAGAGATTGTCTGCGTCCTGAAACCTAAGGATTTCGGAGGTGTCGGATGGTGGTATGAGGATTTCTCCCAGACCAGTGATGAGGAGGTCCACCACATCCTCAACCTTAAATCCGAACCACAATCAGCCTCCTCCGACTATGAACTCTGACGCCACCCTTCTCAGGAACGCAATCCTGCCACTCACCGGCGGCCCTTCTGACTTCGATGCCCTGATCGACCGGGCAAAGGGTAAGGAGGTGGTGCTGCTCGGGGAAGCATCGCACGGAACCCATGAGTTTTACAGGATCAGGGCCGAGATCACCAAGCGCCTGATCCGGGAGTCAGGCTTCCATGCCGTGGCGGTCGAGGCCGACTGGCCGGATGCCCACCGCATCAACCGTTATGTGCGGGGAACGGGACGCGATTCCGAGGCGATCGAGGCATTGGCAGGGTTCCGAAGATTCCCGCAGTGGATGTGGAGAAACACGGATGTGCTCGATTTCGTGGGATGGCTCCGGAACTGGAACGAATCGGTAGCCGATCACAAAAGAAAGGGGATGCCGATCCAAGGCGCGGCCGCGGGATTTTACGGACTCGACCTCTACAGCCTCAACGCCTCCATCGAGGCCGTGCTCGACTACCTTCATGAGAACGACCCTGAGGCGGCAAAACGGATCGCCGAACGATACGGCTGTTTTGAACAGTTCGGCGGGGACACACGCCGCTACGGACTGCTTGCCGGATCGGGGATGTCAGGCGACTGCCAGCGCGAGGTGATCGCGGCACTGGTGGAACTGCACGGCAGAAAGAGCGCGATCCTCGGGAAGGATGGGGCCAAGGCTTCGGATGAGTTCTTTGATGCCGACCAGAATGCCCGTCTCATCCGCAACGCCGAGGAGTACTACAGGACCATGTTCCGCCAGGATGTCTCCTCATGGAATCTGCGCGACCAGCACATGATGCAGACGCTCCTCCTGCTCAGGGAGCATCTGACCAGGAATCATTCCTCGGCCAGGATCGTCGTCTGGGCTCATAATTCCCATTTGGGAAATGCCGCGGCCACCTCAATGGGTGCCAGAGGGGAATTCAATATCGGCCAACTGGTGCGGGAACACTTCGGAAGCAAGGCCCTCGCGGTGGGATTCACCACGCACCACGGGACGGTCACGGCCTCCTCGGACTGGGACGGCCCGGCCGAGCGGAAGCGTGTGCGACCGGGACTGGAAGGAAGTTACGAGAAACTCTTCCACGACACCGGAGTACCCAACTTCTGGCTCGATTGCCATTCCGACCCGGAGATCACCGCCCTCCTGCGTCAGACGCGGATGGAACGGGCGATCGGCGTCATCTACCGACCGGACACGGAGCTTCAGAGCCACTACTTCCGGTCGTCGCTCCCCGATCAGTTCGACGCGATCCTCCACTATGACGAGACACGCGCGGTGGAACCGCTCGAGCGGACAGTCGATTGGGAGGCCGGCGAAGTCGACGAAACCTACCCTAGCGGTTTGTAGAGGGAACGGCGGGGAGATTCTTTCATCAGGAACCCATGAAATCAGGAAGTACGGAAAGGGGAAAAGTCACGAACCGCTGAGGAGATCAGGGCGGAAGATGCTTGTGCAGTTTCCTTAGTGGTAAGAATCCTATCCTATTCGTTTCTTTTCCTGATTTCCTGATTTCCTGATTACTTCATTCAGCTTACGAATTTCTCATTTTCCTTCAATGGAAGCAGCCACGAGAAGAACCCCGACAGGAAAAGCGCCCCCACAATGATCCCCAGGGACCAGGCGGTCGGGAAGTGTCCCTCGTAGTGTCTGTCCAGCCAGGACATCTTCAATCCCACGAAGCAGAGGATGAACCCGAGGCCGTACTTGAGGTAGTGGAACTTGGAGGCCATCCCTGCAAGGACGAAGAAAAGGGCGCGCAGACCTAGGATCGCAAAGATGTTCGAGGTGAAGACGATGAACGGTTCACTGGTGATGGCGAAGATTGCAGGGACGCTGTCGACCGCGAAGACGATGTCGGTGAACTCGATGAAGACGAGGGTGAGCAGGAGAGGCGTCCCCATCCAGCGCCCTGATTCATGGATAAGGAACTTCCCGTCCCTCAGCGTCGGGGTGATCGGAAGCACCTTCCTGAGAAGGCGAAGGAGGATGTTGTGCGCCGGATCGGGATGCGACTCCGGGCCGAATGCAACCTTGAGACCCGTGAAGGCCAGGAAAACGCCGAAAAACATCGGTACCCAGGAGATCTGCATCAGCACCGAACCGAGTGCGATGAAGAGGGCGCGAAAGATGAGGGCACCAAGAATGCCATAGAAGAGGATCCTGTGCCGGTACTTCGGCGGGATGGCGAAGAAGTCAAAGACCACCAGGAAGATGAAGAGGTTGTCGACCGAGAGGCTCTTCTCGACGAGCCATCCCGAGAGAAACTCAAGACTGCACTGACGTGCCAAAGCATGGGCGTCAAAACCGGCAAGCCTCGGATCCGAGGGAAAGAATTTTACTCCGTAGAAATAAAGACCGGCGCAGAAGAGCAGGGCGAGACTGACCCACAAAAGGACATTGGAGAGCGCCTCGCGATGACCGATCGCGTGTTCCTTGCCTTCCCGTCTCCTCATGTCGAGGAAGAGGCTCCCGAGGATCATCAGGCAGAAGATTCCGTAGAGCCACCAGTACTTCTCGATGGGAAAGAGTTCGGGATGATGAAGATGGGGAGTGGACATGGATTCTTGGACTCAGGGGATCAGGGGAGAATATTGAATAGGGAAATCAGGAAAACAGGAAGAGTCTTAAGCCCGGATTTGCATTGGAGCGGCATCAATAGGTGTGGATGGTTCACCCGTATGGTGCGCGACGACCGGGTTAAAAAGTTAAAGCGTTAAAAGGTTAAAATGGGTTTGTATCAATACCTTGAATCCCATACGCCAACCGGGACTTTGCTTCCAACGGTACAAGCCCGTTGGGGCAACCCTTTAAACCTCCACCTTGCCATCAGCCTGCATGGAATTTCCATCCGCGGGCACCACACGCGAGACGAGCAGCTTGTCGATGCGCTGGCGGTCCATATCGACAATCTCGAATCGGTAGGAGTTCCAGACGAGCTTCTCCCCCTCTTCGGGAATGTGGCCCAGGTGATGGAGGACAAATCCGCCGACGGTCTGGAACCTGTTCTCCGCGGGTTCCTCCGAGGAGTACTCGAGGCCGATCTCGCGGGCGGTCTCCTCGAAGTCAAACTGTGCATCCACAAGCCAGCTGCCATCCTCCCGAAGGATGATCTCGGGATAATGCTGGCGGACGCCGCGCTCGGGAAGGCGGCCGACGATGGCCTCCACCACATCCTTCAGCGTCACCATCCCCTCGACGACGCCGAATTCATCGACGACGAGGGCCACGTGACGGCGGGTCTTGCGGAATTCCTCGATCAAGCGCGTGGCGGTCATGGTGGCCGGCACGAAGAGCGGTGGTGTGAGCACGTCGGGAAGACGCACGGAACCGGTCAACGAGATGTTCCCCCAGAGTGACTTCACGGAGACGATCCCGCGGATGTTGTCATGGGTCCCCTGAAAGACGGGGTAGTCGGAGTGACCGGCACCTGCAATGCGGCGCCAGTTCACCTCGTCGGGTTCGTCCAGATCGAGCCATGTGACGCGTGAGCGGGGCGTCATCAACTCGGCTGCGGACTGCTCGTCGAGATCGAGGACACCCTCCACCATCTCCTTCTCGACAGGATCGAAGGCTCCGCTTTCCAGTCCCTCATCCATGAGTTGGAGGACCTCCTCCTCGCTCTGCTCTGCGGTTCTGACCCTGTCGATACCAAGGATCCGAAGGACGGAGGCCACGGCGGTCCAACCCAGTTCGGCAAGGGGATCGAGCCAGATGGTGAGCCAATGGGCCAACTTCGAGAGAGCACGGATCGGCAGGGACTCATGGAGGGACTCTCCAAGGGCGCGGGGAAGCAGGATGCCGAAGAGCAGAATCAGGAAGGCAAGGATCGTGGAGGTGATCCCGATGCCTAGGGAAAGCACGATCGGCGGGGCCGTCCGGAGCAACTCAAGGAGATCGCGGGCGGTCAGGATCGAGGCGAGTGTGAAGAAAAAGACCGAAGCGAGTCGCAGACCCGGACGAGGGCGACTTCCGGAACCGATGTAGGAGTTGACACCGTCGGCGTCACCCCGGCGCTTGAGGAGGACGACATCGGCCATCACGAAGAGCCCCCCCGTTAAGATGAGTGCGATGGGTAGGAGGAGGGAGATGGCGAATTCCTCCAGGAGACGAAGCAGATCAAGGGAGTGGGTCATGCGGAGGTCAGCAGCTTTCCGAGGATGAGTGGGGTGACTTCCAGAAGGGAGGTCACGGCAAGATCGCAATCCTTCAGCGCCTCGACGGGATGGGTCGTGGCGACTCCGACCACCTTCATCCCACCACGACGGGCAGCCTCGATCCCCGCGAAGGCATCCTCGATGACGACGGCATGATCCCGGTCGAGACCGAGAGCGGCGGCTGCCTTGAGAAACACTTCCGGATCAGGCTTCCCATGGGAGACATCATCACCGCATACGACCGCATCGAAGAGGGTGTCCAGTCCGGTAGCGGCGAAGAGGGCCTCGAGATTCCTGCGCGGGGTCGAGGAGGCTACGGATCGTGGGATCCCCTCCTCTTTCAGGGCCTCCAGAAGCTCGCGGGCTCCGGGAAGGATGTTCACACCGCGCTCGGCAACGAGGCCCCGGTAGAGTTCCTCCTTACGGTCGGCCAACTCGCGGACCAATGCGGGATCCTCTGCCCATCCAAGGGATGGAATGATGACCTCGTTCTTCTTGCCGAAACCGGCCTTGAAATGTCCCTCAGGAAGGGGCAACTCCCGTTCCCCGGCCAGCAACTCCCAGGAACGCTCATGCTCGGGGGAGGAGTCGATCACAACCCCGTCCCAATCAAAGAGCACACCCCATCGTTTGTTCATCGGATTCTTCAGAGGAGGCATTACATCCGATCGATGGCGCGGCGGCAAGATTTCGCATCCGATGAAGGAGCGGTCCATCTCTTTTGACACTCGACGATTCTCTTCTCTCGGCTAACGTTTCCACCTTACATCCAACCATCCCGTTTTTTCCATGTCCGAACGCATCCTCGTCGTCGTCCCCACCTACAATGAGAGGGATAATCTTCCCAAGATAGTGGAGCGACTGCTGGCATTGCCCGACGGGGTAGAGATCCTTGTCGTCGATGATGGCTCTCCTGACGGAACCGGCAAATGGGTGGAGGAGACTTCGTCGGGTGAACCGCGCCTGCATCTTCTCTCACGGACGGCCAAGAACGGCCTCGGCCGGGCCTATGTGGCGGGATTCGAGTGGGCCCTTTCCCATGGATACGATCTGGTTGTCCAGATGGATGCCGACTTTTCCCACTCCCCGGAGGATGTCCCTAAACTGATTGCGGGCATCCGTGAGTCCGGTGCCGACCTTGCCATCGGATCGCGTTATGCGGGTGGAATCCGGGTCATCAACTGGCCGCTCAACCGACTCGTGCTGAGCGTCGGAGCCTCCTACTACGTCAAGTGGATCACCGGGATGCCGGTCTGGGATCCCACAGGCGGCTTCAAATGCTGGCGTCGCGCCACCCTCGGATCAATCAACCTCCCGAGCGTGAAATCCAATGGCTACGGCTTCCAGATCGAGATGAACCACAGGACCTGGATCCGTGGCCTGCGCATCGTCGAGGTGCCGATCATCTTCGCCGACCGCGTCGAGGGCACCTCCAAGATGTCGAAGAAGATCGTCGTCGAGGCCCTCCTGATGGTCTGGGGACTCCTTTTCGCGAGCGGCCTGCGCCGCACGCCCAAAGCCAGGAAGACTCCCTGATTTTTCATCCTTCAACTCCTCTTCGCCCCTACTCAATGAGCAACGACATCACCGCCAATCCCGGGTTTTCCGAATCAGCCAACCAGAAAGAAGAGCGGATTCACCCCTTCCGGGTGTTCGACCGACATGAGCGTCTGACGGCACTCCTTTGCTCCCTGATCGCGCTCGTGACCTATTGGACGACCGTGATGCCGAACATCGGCCTCAACGACGATGGGGAAATGGCCACCGCGGCCCTTCATTGGGGGGTGATGCACCCCTCGGGTTATCCCCTCTGGACGATTCTCGCAGGCATCTGGAGCCACATCATCCCCTTCGGCAACGGCTCCTGGAAGATCAATCTCTTCTCGGGTCTCTGCACTGCCGCCGCTGCCGGAGTCTTCTCTCTGATCTCGCTGAATGCAACACGCTGGCTCGGTGTGGCGAAACTGCCAGCAACCGTTCTCTCGGTTGCCTCCACGCTGACCTTCGTCTGGGTAACCCCCATCTGGTCCCATGCCGTGGTCGGGAAGGGACTCTACGCGCTGCATGTCTGCCTGATGATGGTCTTCCTGATGCTCACCTATGTCTGGATCAGGAGGCCCTACTGGAAGAATGCCTTTGTCTGGCTCCTCTTCATCTTCTGCCTCGGAATGAGCAATCATCACATGACACTCGCGATGGCTTTCCTGCCGCTGCTGGTCATCCTGCTCCTCCATGCCGAGCTGTTCTGGGAATACGCGCTTTACAGCATCTTCACGGCCGCCCTGCTCTATCTGGGATTCGCCTACCTCTCGACCGATCAATACCACGCACTGGCAATGAAGGCGGCCATTAGGCTCCTCTACTGCGTCTGGGCAGGATTCCTCCTGCTGGTGATCGTCCGCAGGAAACTGACCGAATGGCGTCAGGGACTTCTGATCCTGGTGGCTGTCTTCGCCGGACTGCTCCCCTACGCCTACATGCCCCTCACCTCCTCCACGAATCCCCCGATGAACTGGAGCTACTGCAGCACCCCTGAGGGATTCTTCTACGCGATCAACCGCTCCCAGTACTGGGGAACTCTGGCCGACCAGCTTCAGGGAACCGTTGGAAAACTCGTCGGCGTGCCACCCGTTGAGAAGCAGAAGGGGCCGAAAGCGCCGGACGAAGAGTCAACCCTCCAGTCCTTCAACGGGTTCTGCAAGGTCTTCTGGCGGGTCATGGCCCAGAATATCTCCCCAATCCCGCTGATATTCGCGCTGGCGGGATTCCTGCTTTTCTGGCGACTCCCCAAAGAACAACGCATCTGGTTCTACCTTCTCGTCATCGGTTTCTGTCTCTCGGCATTCCTGCAACCTCTCTCTTGGAACAACGGCTACGACAATGCCGGGTGGGACATGCAGTACCAGTATCAGAGTCTCTGCTACGCGTTCTTCATCATGCTGGCGAGCTTCGGCGCCGCCGCTCTCTTCTCCCGACTCGAAGCGCGCTTCCCTGACAGAAGCTGGGCCCGATGGATCATTCCCTCCGTCGCGATCGTGTCGGCGATCTACACCTTCGTTGTTTCGCTTCCGAACAGCTCCCAACGCGGTCACTGGTTCGGCTGGATGTACGGGCACGACATGCTGGTCGATCTGCCCAAGGACAGCTTTGTCTTCGGAGGAACGGATCCCGGCCGCTTCGTCCCAACCTACATGGTCTTCGGGGAGAGTTTTGAGAAGGACAAGCGTGACCCGGATTTCGATCGGCGTGATCTCTACATCGTCACCCAGAATGCACTGGCCGACACCTTCTACAACCGCTACATCCGCTCTCATTACACCGCGGAGCGGCCGACAACCTTCTCGTGGATCGAGAAACTGATCGGGCGGGACAAGACCTATCCCGAGGAGCGCCTGACCTTCCCCCACCGCGAGGATATCATGGCCCTCTTCGAAGTGCTGATGCGCCAGTATCAGGCCAACCCGGCCGCGATGCCCAATCCCCAGAGTGACCCCGTGGCCCTGAACTCCGCCGTGGCCGAATGGATCTTCCTGCGCAACAGGGACAAGAAGGACGGGACTCCGCGCCATTTCTACGTCGAGGAAAGCTTCCCGATGCAGTGGTCCTATCCCTACGCCATCCCTCACGGGCTCTGCTACGAGATCGCCCATGACAAGATGGACGCCCTTCCACCCGGCACAGCGGAGAAGGATCTCGCATGGTGGGATGATTACATCAGGAAGCTGGATGCCGTTCCCGGATTCCGCCACGACGACCTGGCCATGCATTCCTTTGCCAAGCTGCGCAACACCGGAGGCAACATCTACTCCTTCCGGAACATGAATGACGCCGCCGAGCGTGCCTACAAGCAAGCCCTCTCCATGTGGCCTGCCAATACCGAGACGACCAGCAATCTGGTGAATCTCTACACCAGGATCGGTCGCTTCAAGGATGCCCGCGATCTTGTCGCCGGATACCTCCCCCTGGATCCCAACAGCAAGGTTCTCCAGCGTCTTGCCGTCGCCACGGAGGCTCGCCTAAAGGCATCGCAGGAGCTTCCTCTTCAGATGATGAACCTGCAGGCCAACCCGAACAACCGGCAGGCTCTTGCCCCCGTTCTTCAGAGTCTGATGATCCTGGGCCGGATTGACGATGTGGACCGGATCATTTCCAACTCCATCGCCGCAACTCCCAAGGACGTCCCATTCCTGCGGGACATGATCAACTTCTACGCCACCCAGAATCGCCTTCCCCAGGCTCTCGAGGTGGCCAGAAAACTTGAAAAGGCCCAACCTGACCAGTGGGATGTCCCCTACACGATCGCCAAGTACGAACTCATCACAGGACAGCGTGAGGCCGCTTACGCCAACATCCGCAAATCCGTTCAACTCGGGGGCAACACAGCCCTCCAGCAGATCGCACGCGAACAACTCTTCCAGCAGGTGGCCGGTGATCCGGCCTTCCAGCAGGCCCTCAGGAACCAGGATACCGCGCCGGCAAGCAATGCCCTACCCGGAGTCTTGAATTCCATTCCGGGCGCTGGGACAAAACAGAATCCGAAAGGACAGAAAAAATAACTGGGGTGAGTCATCTCAGGCCGCCGGTTTCTCCTTGCGAAGGAACCGCGCCGGCGCTTCATTACTCTGCTCCGCCGGTTGATCCGGCAGCCATCAACGGGCCGTAGCTCAGCTTGGTAGAGCGCCACGTTCGGGTCGTGGAGGCCCAGGGTTCGAATCCCTGCGGCCCGAGTTGATGGGATGAGGCGGGGAAGAAATCTCGCG
This sequence comes from Verrucomicrobiia bacterium, assembly GCA_040380225.1. GTDB lineage: Bacteria > Verrucomicrobiota > Verrucomicrobiia > Chthoniobacterales > UBA6821 > UBA6821. The sequence continues at coordinate 39,188 of JBEIJN010000024.1, forward strand.
CAGAGGCGCAGAGTTTTTATGACTAATGGCAACGCTTCATTAGAAATATCTCCCTTGGAAGGAGTCATCAGACCCCATTGTGAATCGATCAAGTGATTCTCCGATTTGAGGGGAGTAACGGTGACATTCTTCTCCGGACCCAATCCTTTGACTTTTCCTCCGCGCCTCTGCGCCTCTGCGCGAGTCCTTTTATTTATCGACGGTCAAGTTGATCGCTCAAGGAACGACAGATTCAACGCGAGAAGCTCTAGTAAATAAGCGGGGGATTCCCCTCGGAATCCTGAATCCCCAATCCTGATTCCTTCTCAGCCGATGCTTTCCGGGCTTCCTCTTCCTCGACTTTCTCATAGAGGAAGGATTTCAGTTCCGGGATCCCCTCGCCCAGTTCGGCGCAGATGGGGAGGATGGTCACTCCCTTGTATTTCTTCTTGAAGAGTTTCAGGTTCGCCTCCGCCTCGGGCATGTCCATCTTGTTGGCAACGATGCACCAAGGACGGGCGGCAAGTTCGGGATTGTAGAGCTCCAGTTCCCTGCGAAGCGCCTTGAGGTCATCCAGGGGACTGCGGCCCTCGGATCCGGCCATGTCGAGGACCATGAGAAGGTAGCTGCAGCGCATGACATGACGGAGGAACTGGTGTCCCAGTCCGCGGTTCTCATGAGCACCCTCGATCAGCCCCGGAATGTCGGCCACGGTCGTCTTCCGGTAATCCTCGAGATCGACGACGCCTACCTGCGGATTCCGCGTGGTGAAGGCGTACGATCCAACCTTGGGATGGGCCCGGGAGATGGCGCGGAGCAGGGTCGACTTGCCCGCATTGGGATAGCCGACGAGGCCCGCGAAGGCGATGGATCGCATCTCGAGCAGGAACCATCCCTCCTCGCCGGGGGTTCCCTCGGTGAAACGCCTCGGGGCGCGGTTGCGGGAACTCTTGAAGTGGATGTTGCCTCGTCCCCCTTTGCCGCCATGGCAGATGATGAACTCCTTTCCCACCTGATCAAGGTCGGCAACGAGATCCTCTTGCATCGGGTCGGGGAGTCCCTTCTTGGACTTCGGTGTCTCCGAAGGTTCCTCCTCCTCGGGCGGTTCCGCGAAGGGATCGTGGGGCTCGGGTGTCGGGAAGCGGTAGACCAAGGTTCCCACGGGCACGGGAACAACCAGATCGGGAGCCGACTTTCCGTGGCGTTGGCGGAAAGACCCTTTGCCACCGGGTTTCGCCTTCAGGATCGGCTCGAAGAAGAGATTGGCCAACTGGTCGGTGTGCGTGTCGGCACGCAGGATCACATCGCCCCCGTCGCCCCCGTCGCCGCCATCGGGACCACCCTTGGGAATGAATTTCTCACGGCGGAAACTGGCGGAGCCGTCTCCCCCGTCCCCTGCCTTGGCATGAACCCTGACTCGATCGATGAACATTCCGCTACCTTTGCAGAAGCTTGGCGTAAAGTCGCTCTGTTTTACGGGCAATGGCATCCCAGCCGAAGAACTCCTCGGCGCGCTTCCTTCCGGCGGCTCCCATCTTCGCGGCCAGCGCGGGATCGGCCATGAGGAGATTGATCTTTGCGGCCAGATCAGAGGCGAAGACTTCGGGCTCGGTCGCCTCGAAGGGACTCTCCGTCATCTGCTTGAGCGGAACGAGGAAGCCGGTCTCACCGTCAACGACGACCTCCTTGATGCCTCCCACGGCACTGGCAACCACGGGAGTCCCGCAGGCCATCGCCTCGAGATTAATGATCCCGAAGGGCTCATAGATCGATGGGCAGACAAAGACAGAGGCACCCGAGTAGAGTGAAATCGCCTCGGGACGCGTGACCATCTTCTCAATCCAGACAATCTCCCCGTGATGCTCGCGGGCGGCGGCCACGGCCTGCTGCATCTCGGCGGCGATCTCGGGGGTGTCGGGGGCGCCTGCACAAAGGACGATCTGGAAGCCTGGGTTCAGGTGCCGGATGGCGCGGACGAGATGGATGATCCCTTTCTGCCGGGTGATGCGGCCGACGAAGAGGACATAGGGGCGATCAGGATCGACTCCCAGCGCCTTCAACGCCGCGGGATTCTCAACAGCACTGTATTCGGAGAGATCGATCCCGTTGTGAATGACGCTGATGCGCTCCTCCTTCACATCAAAGAGGGAGAGGACATCCCGCTTGGTCTCTGCGGAGACGGCGATGACCGCATCGGCCATCTCGAGTGCGGTCTTCTCGACCCAGAGGGAGAAGTCGTAGCCGCCGCCGAGTTGCTCCCTCTTCCAGGGGCGCAGCGGTTCCAGGGAATGCACCGTGATCACGAGCGGAATGCCGTAGTTCAGCTTGGCCATGATGCCGCCGAGGTGGGTGTACCAGGTGTGGCAGTGGACGAGATCCGCACTGATGCCGGCACCGTTGAAGTCAACGCAACGGCGTGAGGCGCCGAGCGGACTCTGCAGCGGCTTCGGGCAGGTCATCTCGGGGGTTCCGGTGCCGAATCCCCTCACCTGCAGATTTCCAAGATCCTCCTTCTGATCACCGAAGCAGCGCACCTCCACCTCCATAAGCTTGGCCAGCTCGCGGCTTAGATAGTCGACATGAACGCCGGCACCACCGTAAATGTTCGGAGGATATTCGTTGGTGAGAAGGAGGGTTTTCATGATGTGGTACGTGACAAGAAGGAAAACAATGGAATCTGGAAATCAGGAAAACAGGAACAGGAAAACGATCGAGGGTTCTAAATAGTGTCGTCACGAGATAGGATTGTTGATAGAGGGAGCAGATGAACAAAGAGAGCGCCCTTCACCGTCACGACATAACTGATCGAACCTGGAAGTTACTGGAGCCGCATTTGCCAGGCAGGGCCGGTGTTTGGG
>JBEIJN010000025.1:0-40822 GCA_040380225.1 Verrucomicrobiia bacterium
AAACTGCAACTCTTCACGCTCCATCCCTCTCCAAGCCCCAGCGCCATCGTAAAAAGTACTTCTGGTGTCATAGTCCACCATTCCTACCCAACTACCCCTCCTCTTCTCAACCCTTCCACCCACTCAATTCAGCGAGGAGCCGATTTTTTCATCCCCTTTATCCCCTTCATCCCTGTGAGCCCTAAACTTTCCCTGTCTGCTTGACCGCAGCTTCCTGAAACTGCTGTCTCCATGCCTCCAACCGGTCTGCGATCCGTACCTCCGCGCCGTGACGGGTGGGGGTGTAATAGGTACGACCTTCGGGAAGGTAGGCCTGCGGCACATACCCTCCCTCGTGGTCATGGGGGTAGCGGTAGCCCTGTCCATGACCCAACGCCTTGGCCCCCTTGTAATGGGAGTCCCTGAGGTGGGGTGGCACGGCCAAGGTGCGACCGGAGCCGATATCCGCCTGGGCAGCACCCAAGGCGGCGTAGGCGCTGTTGCTTTTCGGGGCAGTCGCCAGATAGACGGTCGCATGGGCCAAGGTGATGCGCGCTTCCGGGAGCCCGACGAACTCCACTGCCTGCTGAGCGGAAATGGCCAATGGCAGCGCCAATGGATCGGCAAGGCCGACATCCTCGCTGGCAAAGATCACCAACCTGCGGGTGATGAAGCGCAACTCCTCGCCGGCATGGAGCATCTTGGCCAACCAGTAGAGGGCGGCGTCTGGATCGCTGCCCCGGAGACTCTTGATGAAAGCGCTCGCCGTGTCGTAGTGATCGTCGCCCGAACCATCGTAGACGATGGCCTTTTTCTGGATGCTCTCGGAAGCCTCGGCAAGCGTGATGCGGATCCGCCCGTCGGCACCGAACGGCGTGGTGCGGGCGGCGATCTCCAGGGCATTGAGACACTTGCGTGCATCGCCGTCACTGACGGTGGCGAGATGCCGCGCGGCCCCCTCCTCCAGATCGACCGGCAGATCGCCGAGACCCCGCTCGCCGTCGCTCACCGCACGATACTGAAGGGCAATCAACTCCTCCACGGTGAGCGGCTGCAACTGGAAGATCTGGGAACGGGAGACAAGCGGGCTGTTGATCGAGAAGAAGGGGTTCTGCGTGGTCGCCCCGATCAGGCGCACCGTGCCGCGCTCGACATCGGGAAGCAGGGCGTCCTGCTGGGCCTTGTTGAACCGATGGATCTCGTCGATGAAGAGCAGCGTGCGCCCCCCGTTCCGCGCCTCGATGGCGGCGGCCCCGACGGCCTTGCGGATATCGGCAACCGATCCCTCGACGCCGCTCAACTCGATGAAGCGGCTCTTGGTGCGGGCAGCGATGAGGCGAGCCAGGCTTGTCTTCCCCGTGCCGGGAGGGCCGTAGAGGATGATCGAGGAGAGGCGGTCAGCCTCGATGGCGCGACGAAGGAGCTTTCCATCGCCGAGGATATGGGACTGGCCCGCGTACTCCTCCAGCGTCCGCGGACGCATACGCGCGGCAAGCGGGGCGTCGGCCGGCAGCGAATCCGGAGCCTGCGCCGTGCCGAAAAGATCATCCATTTGCTTACTATAAGGGGGCTCATTTCGCTGGCAAGGCAACCGGCCCCGTTCCATGATGAAAGCCATGAAAACCCTCCTGGTCTCGATTGATTTCAGCCCGATCTCGCAAAAGGTGGTGGATGGCGCGGCCGATCTCGCCTCCTGCATGGGAGCGAAGGTCGTGCTCCTGAATGTCTGGGAACCCGTTGCGGCCTATGTCCCGGTCGGGGCCGCGATGGATGTGATCACGGCTCCCATTCCCGTGGAACCACCCGATCTGGATCTTGTCGGCAAACAACTCGGTCAGTTGGCCCAACCGCTGCGTGATCGCGGCATCTCCGTGGAGACCAGTGTGATCGAGGGAACGCCGGCCGACGAAATCCTGCAACAGGCCGCGAAGACCGGTGCCTCGATGATCATCCTGGGGTCCCACGGTCACGGGGCGGTCTACCAACTCTTCAGCGGAAGCGTGGTCACCGCCATACTTCACAAATCGACGATCCCCGTCACCGTCATCCCTGTCCACTCGAAGTAACAGTTCCGGTGATGGCACTCCTAGCAAGCGAGCTTCAAGCTCCTTCGAGGGGTCTTGGTTTCAGACTCCTCAGCGAGGCAAAGACGCGGAAGGATACGTTGAGTCCTTGAATTGGTCGGGTATCCTCCCGGCCCGATCGGGCCTCACATAGACCTCGAAGTCCCCGTGCTTGTAGCCGAGGAGATAGTGTTGCGTGAGGTGGCGGTACGCTTCCCAAGCCCAGTTGTAAAAACGGGACTCTTCGGTGCTATTGATGTCCCAGTTATTGATGACAAAGACCGCGGGATGATGCCTCTCGCTATTGGCCAGTAATGCCCGATAAAACTTATCACCGGGGATGTCGTTGTCAGCATAGACATTGTGTTCGTAGGAGGGCCGGTCCGTGTAAAAGTTGATTTCCGGATGATAGGGATAACAGATGACAAAATCCCCGGGATCCGTGACAGCCACGATGAGATCCCTCATCGCGGAGTTCACCTCGAACTCTTCACTATTCATGATGACATCCGCTCCGTTGGCGGCATGGAATGGGAACTTTTTGTGCTGTGAAACCGCAATTCCGCCCCCGCCGCCCGACTGGCAGCCATTGATGTAATAGAGAATCAGCGCGGCAAGAGCGACCACCAGATACACTCCCGCCAACAAACGCCTTACGCGTCCGCCGTTATTCCAAGTATCGACAACCATCAAACAGGAAAGAATCAACGCAACGGTCATCGGCACCATGAACTCACTCAGGTGAACCATGTTGGGTTGCCAGAAAAAATACTGAGGAAAGAGAACAAGCGTGCATCCGAGGGCGGTGAGAGAGGAAAGGGCTCGAACTCCTGCCTCACGATCTCCTCTCCTCACAGCCACAATCCACGACGTCAACGCCCCGCACAGCAGCATCATGGAGAGCGGGATCGGCAGATAAAGATTGAGGGCCATGATCTTGTCCCTTGGCTTGGGAGATGTGATCGAGATTCGTTCCTGGGCCCCATGGGTGATTTTCAGCGACTTTTCAGGGGGCGGCGGGGTGGCCGCTGAGTGCGTTACGGTCAACGTGGAAGGAGTCGCGGTGGCGGAGGGTGCAACAGGTTGTGCAGCAATCGGAGAAGGCATGGCCTTCGCATTGGGCTTCAGGAACGTTTCCCTAAGCATCAACGACGTGCCATCAATCATTCTCGAGCCGTAGGATGCAATCATCTCGGGCCACTGGCGGTACTGACCCACAAACTCCCTGTCGAAACCACGATTCACGGCATCCCGGTAGACAGGCAGATGCGTCAGGAAAAATCCTGCCCCGGCCAGAATCAAACCAGCCAGTGGAACTAGGATCCGTCGCGACGGCCGCAGGTTGTCGGGATTGCCGAAGGGATGGAGCAGGATGAGCCCCAACATGATGAAGGTCAGGAAATAGCCGACATCGATGCGGATGAGATAAGCGATCCCGAGCGTGATCCCTGCAAGCAGCATCCAGAGAGAACGGGTGAGAAGATTCCGCGCTGGAAGAACATAGGCCGAGAGAAAGACCGACATGTTCAGAACCGCCATGAATGCCATGTAGTTGCGGTATGTTTGACCCGGAACAAGAATCACCAGCACGCCGGTCAGAAACGCAACCCAAGCCCGCCCCGTGCACTTCATGATCACTCCGAACGACAGCAGTCCGGTCACCAGACAGAGAGCGAAGAAGAAAAGACGCATCGCGAGGTAATGGGGGCCGAGCACCTTAAAAATCCCAACCACCGGGTAAAACCAGAGAACATTGTAGCCAAGGAACGTGTCGACGATCGGCCTCTGACCTTCCAACAGACGCTGGGCAAGAAGAGCTACCACCCCTCCCTCGCCCCCGGGACCCGGCCAAACCCTGCAATAATAGCCGTAGTAGCACAGCGCGAAGAGGATCAGTAGGGGTAGACCCCGGCGCTTCAGGAACAACTCAATATCCCCATCCGGTGAAAACCGGGAGGTCAGTCGATGGAATTGCGCCCGAAGAGTGAGGAAAGACATGGGTGCTTCAAGTCCTTGGCAGCTTCCACTTCAGGCCAACCGCACGCGCTCCCCGGGCGATCCAGCGGGCAAGTTCATTCTGGATCTGATAGGGATAAGTCCAGCGCCAGCGCAGGGCTGAAGAGAGGCGCCTTTGGGCACTCCCCTGAATGGCGCTGACGAATTCCTCTTCCGTTTGGGAAATCGGAAACGGCGCCACCGAAACTACCTTGAAATTGTAAACCCACTCCCGATCCAACGCATGATCGTAGGGGAGCCACATCGGCAACAATCCCTCACAGAGCGCCTGCGCGGCTTTCCTGTCGACAATATAGGCACCTGTTCCCTTGAAGCGATGCATCGGGACGGTGAGCGAATATCCATTGCCAAGCGATGAAACGTTAAGGGGCTTCCCGAGCTTGAGCCCGGTGAGCCGCGCCATGTTCCAGAATCCGGCGGTCTTCATCAGCCGGGCGATGACTTCCGGGGCCTCTTTCTTGGGATAGAGGTCATCCTCGCAGATGATGGCGTGGCTTTCTCCCGAATCGAGGAAGGTCCGCATTGCCTTGATGTGGCTGAGGTAGCAGGCTACCTCGAAGATGTTGGTCAGCCGTCCGTGACGGCGGCGGAACTTCTCCTCGTCAAATTCCTGCATCGGAAGCCGGAGTTCCTTTCCGGAAACGGCGGGGATCCTCTCCAGGGAGAAGGGAGTGCCGGCAAAAGCCTGCTTCATGTGCTCCCAACGCTCGGGAGCTGTGTCCAGATTGATCACGTAAGCCTTCATGGGATGAAATCAGCGGTTACTTGGCCACCTGATTCAAACTATCCTCAGGAGAGGCAACAGCCCCAACCCTCTCTGCTCGCGACAGAGCTACCACTGGATTCCCAGCAGGATGATGCCCTTGGGCTTCTCCGGATTGTCGGGATCCCAGGAGATATCCTCACTGGCCCCCTCTGTCTGGGGAGCAAGGGGGTTCACCAGTTCGAGCGGCTTCTTCATCTTAAAGGCCTGCGCCACCACACCGTTGATGTCGTAAGGGGCGGGTTTCCCGACCGTGGTCGTGTCGATCCTGGTCTTTTTCGGCTTGGGGGCGACAAACCCGGCATCCGGATTGGCCTGCTGGGCAAAGGAAGTGGAAACGGCCAGCAGGGCTGCCGCGGTGATCAGGAGTCGGGAGAACGCGCCGTTCATCCGCCCACATTAGACGCCTTGTTCCATCCGGGGCAAGTCTGCCGAATGCTCCCCGCCCCCTCTTCGGCGTTGAACAAGCCGCCCGGCCCGTTCAGACTTCACGGATGGATACCCTTGGGCGCGCCCGACGCGTTCTTTCGATCGAAACCAACGAGTTGGAACGTCTTGCGGGGCGTCTCGACCGCTCGTTCACGGATGCCGTGACCCTGCTCAGGGAGACGGTCGAGCGTCGGGGCAAGATCGTCGTCCTCGGCGTCGGCAAGTCGGGTCACATCGGCGGGAAGATCGCCGCCACCCTGACCAGCACCGGCGCCCCCTCGGTCGTGCTCGATTCCCTGAACGCCCTCCACGGCGACCTCGGCGTCATTTCGGACGGCGATGTCATTCTCACGCTGAGCTACAGCGGCGAGACCGAGGAGCTCATCCGCGTGCTGCCCGCCCTGGCCCGCTTCGATGTCAAAAAGATCGCCCTCACCGGCAACACCGCCTCCTCCCTCGCCAAGGCAAGCGACATCGTCCTCGATGTCTCGGTCTCCCGTGAGGCATGCCCCCACAACCTCGCCCCCACTTCCAGCACCACGGTCATGCTGGCCCTGGGCGATGCCCTGGCCATGGTGCTGCTCGAGGAGCGGGGATTCAGCCGTGACGACTTCGCGCGCTTCCACCCGGGGGGCAACCTCGGCCGCGCGCTCCTGCTCAAGGTCCGCGACATCATGCGGGGAGGGGATGACGCCGCGCTCGTGAAGGCGACCGATACCGTCCTCGACGTCCTGAAGGTCCTCACCGCCAAGCGCGCGGGCGCTGCCCTGGTGACGGACGGCGACGGCCGGCTCGCCGGCATCTTCACCCACGGCGATTTCGCCCGCCGATTCCCGTCCGACCCCGCGATCGGCACCCGCCCCGTCGGCGAGGTGATGACGGTGAACCCCGTGACCATCGGCGCCGACAAACTTGCCGCCGAGGTGCTCCTGGTGCTAGAACAGCATCGCATAGACGATCTCGTGGTCACGGATGCCGATGGGAAGCCCCTCGGCGTGGTCGATTCCCAGGATCTCTCCCGACTCAAACTCATTTAAAAACCCAACGCTCCATGGCACTCGCAAACGACCTCCGCAAGGGAATGGCCATCAAGTACAACGGCAACGCCGCCATCGTCCTTGAAGTCACCCACCGCACCCCCGGCAACCTCCGCGCCTTCGTCCAGCTCATCATCCGCTACATCGGCACCGGAAAGTCCGCCGACGTCCGCTTCGCCTCCACGGAGAAGGTGGACCTCGTCGATGTCCAGCGCACCAAGCTCGACTTCAGCTACGCCGACCAGGAGGGATACAACTTCATGGATCCCGAGACCTTCGAGACCATCACCCTGCAGGGCGATCTCATCGGCGACTCCAAGGACTTCCTCGTGGAGAACATGCAGGTCGAGATCCTCTATGTCGAGGGACGCGCCGTCTCCGTCGACCTCCCCGCCTCCGCCAATCTCAAGGTCACCGAATCCCCCGAGGGAGTGAAGGGTGACTCCGCCAGCAACGTGATGAAGACCGCGACGCTCGAGACCGGCAAGGTCATCCAGGTTCCCCTCTTCATCAAGGAGGGTGAGATCGTGAAGGTCGACACCCGCACCGGCGCCTACATGGGCCGGGCTTAAGTCGACACCCCCCTTCCCGTGGCTCGCCGCAACTCCCCCCAGGGCGGCGACACGGCGCGGAACAAGGGAGTGCGCACGACTTCGGCCAACCCACGGCGGCGCGTCCGCTCCGACGCAGCAACCCTCTCGGGCGAGCTCTTCCCCGATTTGGAGCCCGCTCCCTCGCCATCGCTTTTCCGTAAGGAGCGGGAGGGGTACGATGATTCATTCCGTGAGCACGGGGAAATCGAGGAGAACCCCTCAATCGGCTCAAGGAATGGGAGTCCGGCAACGAAGCAGCTGCTCAAGTTCCTTGTCGGGATGCTCCTTCTTCCCGTCTGCCTGATTCTCACGGAGAGCTTCCTGCAGGCATTCGCCGCCTCGGTGCACAGCGGCTTGCTCGCGAACCGCTCCTTCGGATGCTTCGCCGCGGGACTCCTGATCTTCGGCATCCTCTTTGCCGTCGTCCCTAGAAAGACGCTCATGCTTCCCTATGTCTTCGGCCATGAGGTGACGCATGCGCTCTGGGTGAAGCTCTTCGGTGGCACTGTGGCCAACCGCTTCCATGTCAGCCTGGAGGGGGGACATGTCCTGACCGACCGGGTGAATACCTGGATCATCCTCTCCCCCTATTTCTTCCCGATCTACAGCGTGCTGGCCGCCACCCTCTACGGAGTGCTCGCGTTGTCGGCACGGCTGATCGACCGGATCCACGAAGGGAGCCATCTCACCGCGGGAGTCGATTCCCTGCGCTGGGTCCTCTTCCTGGTGCTGGGACTCACACTCGCCTTCCACCTTGTCTTCACGTTCCTGCTCATCACCAAGGGCCAACCCGACCTCCACTATGGAGGCACCTTCTTCTCGCTGACGGTGATCTATCTCATCAACCTCATGATCATCACGGGGCTCCTGCTTGCAACCAGCCGCTCACGGATCTGCGAGGCCTACTGGGCGAGCCTTGTCACCAACTCAACGGAGTTCCTCGAACTCTGCGGCCGAGCCGCCGCCTGGCTGGTCGTCTGGATCCAGGACTTCCGGACAGGATTGGGATATTGATCCTTGCAGTCGTTTATTCAGCGACTGAATAAACAGAAGATTTTCTAGAGCGGTTTCGGTTTTGTTTGACGCATCGACAAGGGAAGAAATCTCGCGCAGAGACGCAGAGGCGCAGAGTTTTTATGACTAATGGCAACGCTTCTTTAGAAGCATCTCCCTTGGAAGGAGTCGTCAGACCCCACGGTGAATCGATCAAGTGATTCTCCGATTTGAGGGGAGTAACGGTGACTATCTTCTCCGCACCCAATCCGTTGACTTTTCCTCCGCGCCTCTGCGTCTCTGCGCGAGTCATTTTATTTTTCGACTCCCATGATGCTCTAAGCCCCGATAGCCGCGGCCAGCGCTGCAGCGATCTTATCCGCCCATTCATTGATCATCGCTTCGTCGGCTCCCTCAATCAGGAGGCGCACTTTGGGTTCCGTTCCGGAATAACGCAGCAGGAGGCGTCCCTTTCCAGCCAATGCCAACTCAGTTTGACTGACCAGGGAGGAAACCACTTTCAGGGATTCGATCGGGGGCTTTTCCTTCACGCGGAGATTCCGCTGCGCCTGCGGGTATTTCTTCAGGACTCGACGGAGTTCGCTGAGGGGCTTGCCGCTCTCCGTCATGATGCGGAGGATCTGCAGGGCGGCTATCAGGCCGTCACCCGTGGTTCCGTGATCGCGGAAGATCATGTGGCCGCTCTGCTCTCCGCCGACTGAAAAGTTTCCGGTCCTCATCGTCTCGACCACATAACGGTCCCCCACCGCTGTGCGGATGACCTTCCCTCCGGCGGTGGTGATCACCTCGTCCAAGCCCAGATTGCTCATCACCGTGGCCACGAGGGTCTTGCCAGCCAGCGTTCCCCGCCGGAGCGCATCGAGTCCCGTCATGGCAAGGAGTTCATCCCCGTCCAGAACCTCCCCCCGCTCATCACAAAGAAGCAGACGATCGGCATCTCCGTCATGGGAGATTCCGATGTGAGCCCCCGTCTCCCGCACGAGCCGACTGATCTCCTCCGGATGGGTGCTCCCGCACTCCCTGTTGATGTTCATGCCGTCTGATTCGGCATGGCAGACGGAGAGCGTGGCTCCCAACTTGCGGAGCACCGCCGGAGTCGTCCGGTAAGAAGCGCCGTTGGCACAGTCCACGACAATCCTAAGTCCATGCAGGGACATCCCGGGCACGCTTTCGGCGGCGAAAGCTTCGTAGCGCTGGGACGCATGGGGAATGTGTTCCATCGTCCCGACATTCCCCTCCACGGGTCTCTCCCCGTCGATTTCGGCGCTCAGGATCAGTTCCTCGAGACGCTCCTGCACGGCGTCATCGAACTTGTAGCCATCGCCGCCGAAGAGCTTGAGACCATTGTCGGCGGCGGGGTTGTGGGATGCGGAAATGACGACTCCCCCGTCCGCCCCAAGCTCCCTGACAAGGCAGGCAACGGCCGGAGTGGGCACGACTCCGGCAAGCAGGACATCGGCTCCCACCGAGTTCAGTCCCGCAACCATGGCGGCCTCCAGCATCGGACCGGATCGCCGTGTGTCGCGTCCGATCACAAACCGGGGCCGCTGGCTTCCATCCTTTCGAAGAAGGAATCCGACCGCACGACCGAGTCGAAGTGCGGTTTCCGGCGTGACCGGATACACGTTGGCCACGCCCCTGATCCCGTCGGTGCCGAAGAGTTTCCGTTGATGCACGGATTGTTATCTCTCCTTAGGTTTCTGTGCCTTGGGTTTCCGCGGCTCCTTGGCGGCAGTCGCGGACTCAGGATTCGCGGCGGGCCGGGGGTTGCGCTCCGGAGCCGGACCCAGGTTTTGATGAATGAGATACCAGAGCGCCCCCGCCAGAAGGAGGCAGACTAGTTTCTCCTTCCAGTTGTGAAGCAGGAGGCGTTGCATGGTGTTCTTCGCGGAGCAGGAGTTGGGAAAGCCGCTTCCTGAAACGCTCGACGTTGAGGTTGCGCTCGATCGACCCCGAGTGACAAATCGAAACTTGCCCGCTCTCCTCGGAGACCACGATGGCCACCGTGTCGGATTCCTCGGATAATCCGAGCCCGGCACGGTGACGGAGACCGATCGTGCGGTCGAGATCATCCCTCTGGGTCAGCGGGAAGATGCACCCCGCGGCGACAATCCTGTCACTGCTCACGATGACCCCGCCGTCGTGCAGGACCGTCTTGGGATGAAAGATCGTGAGCAGTAGCTCCTTGGAGAAGTCGGCGTCGATCTCCACGCCGCTTTCGGCGACGGAATCGAGCCCGATGTCGCGCTCCAAAGCGATCAGTGCCCCGAATCCCTTGCTGGAAAGATCAAAGACGGCGTCCGTGATCTCCTCGATCTCCTCGCGGCGCTGCAGCGCCGTCGTGAAGAAGCGGTGGCTTCCGAGCTCATTGAGCGCGCGGCGCAGTTCCGGCTGAAAGATCACCACCAGAGCGATTGCCAGGAAGACCGAGAAGCTCTTGAGCAGCCAGCCAAGCACCGCGAGGTCAAGCAACTGGGAGATGAAGGTAAGCGAGAGAAAGACCAGTCCGAGACCAATCAGGATCCGCGCGCCGTGCGTGCCGCGCAGATAGAGATAAAGGTAATAAAGGATCGCCGAGAGAATCAGGATCTCGAGGGCGGAGGTCCAGTTGGCCCGAACCACCCCCATCAACGTCTGGAACAGATCGATCACAAGGCACCTCCCGTATTCAGGATCACCTCGGTCGCGCGCAGGGCCGCCCGATGGGGGGCCGCATCGTGCACCCGGAAAAGCCGTGCCCCGAGCCGGCGGGCAAGCACTGTCACGGCAATGCCGGCATGGAGGCGCTGATCCCCGTCGATCTGGTTGTCCCGATGGGCCTCGCCTGAAATCGAGCCGAGAAAGGATTTCCTGGAGTGACCGATCAGCACCGGGGCCCCGAGTCCGCACAGCTTGGGAAGCGAGCGGATCAGCTCCAGGTTATGGGCCGCGGTTTTTCCAAAACCGAGACCCGGGTCGAGGATGATGGCGGAAGCGTCCACGCCGAAGCCTAGGGCGGCATCACGGCGCCCTGAAAGATATTTTGCCACCGCGCGCGCGACATCATCATCGGGATAGCTGGGGGACTGTTGCATCGTCAGCGGGGTTCCCCGCATGTGCATCAGGATGACCCCTGCCCCGCTTGCAGCGGCGACCCCACCCATCCGGGGATCGCCTTCCAACGCCGTCACGTCGTTGATGATGTCGGCTCCTGCGGCAAGGGCTGCTTCGGCCACGGAAGCCTTTGAGGTGTCGATCGAGATCGGGGCAACGGTGGCGCGGCGCAGGGCCTCGATCACGGGAATCACGCGGCGCAGTTCCTCCTCTTCGGACACCGGTGCCGCTCCCGGTCGCGTCGACTCGCCGCCGACATCGAGGAGATCGGCACCCTCTTCCAGCAATCGGAGCCCATGTGCGCTGGCCGCCACGGGATCCAGATAGGCTCCCCCGTCCGAAAAGGAATCGGGCGTGGCGTTGACGATGCCGACGATCAACCCGCGCGTGGAGAGATCAAACCCGTGATTGCGGAACTTCCAGAGCATTGAAGTAGGGGCTTGGTGTCTAGGCTCTGGGATCTAGGGTTTGAGTAAAGATGATCGGAACCTAAGATCCTAAGTCCCTAGCGCCTAAACTCCTCCCTTAGCGCCTTCCAGGCGCAAGGAGACCGATCGCCCGTGGGCGTCGAGTCCCTCCACGGCGCAGAAGGTCTCGATGATCGGCAGGGATTTTTTCAGCGAGGCTTCGTCGTAACGGACGATGCTGGTGCGGCGCTGGAACTGCTCGGCGGTGAGTCCGGCAAAGGCCTTGCCGGCCCCTCCCGTGGGAAGCTCATGGCTTGGCCCGGCAAGGAAATCACCGGCGGCCACCGGCGAGATGTCGCCGAGAAAGATGCCGCCGGCGGAATTCAACCTGGAGGCGATCTTCCCGGGATTGCGGACGGCGAGGGAGACATGCTCGGCCGAGAAGCCGTTGGCGATTTCCACGGCCTGATTCAAGTCGCGGACGCGGACGAGCACGGCGTTCGCCATCGCTTTGGCCAGATGTTCGGGGCGCGAGGAGAGCTTCGACTGGCGGGCGATCTCCTTCTGCACCGAGGCGATGAGCTTGTCCGAATCGCTGAGCAGGACAACGACACTGCCGACGCCATGTTCGGATTGAGCGAGTAGATCCGCGGCCACCCAGACAGGGTTGGCCTTGGCATCGGCGATCACCAGGACCTCGCTGGGCCCGGGAAGCAGGTCGATGCCGACCCGCCCGAACACCTGGCGCTTCGCCTCGACGACGTAGGCGTTGCCGGGGCCGAAGATCTTGGTCACGGGGCGGATCGTCTTGGTTCCGTAGGCCAGGGCGGCGATCGCCTGGGCGCCGCCGACACGATAAATCTCCGTGGCACCGCATAGGTCCAGCGCTGCGAGAAGGGCAGGCGCCACGGTTCCGTCCTTGGAAGCCGGAGTGACGGCGACGATCTCGGGAACGCCCGCGGCCTTTGCGAAACCGCAGGTCATGATGGCACTGGAAACAAGCGGAGCCGTCCCTCCCGGCACATAGAGGCCGACGCGGGGAAGCGGGTCGAAGCGTTCCCCGACCAAGGCGCCCTGCGCGTTCTTCATCGACCAGTTCCTGCGGAGACTCTTCTTCGCGAAGGCCGTGACATTGGCAATCGAGGCGGTGAGCGCCTTGCGCACGGCGGGCGAGAGGGAGGCGCGGGCTTTTTTGATCTCCGCCGGGGTGACCCGGATTTTCGCGGGTGCAAGTTTCGGTCCCCCGAACTTCACCGAGTAGCCGAGCAGGGCCGCGTCCCCTTTGTTGCGGACCGCCGTGATGACCTCGGCAACGGTCTCGCGCACTTCGGCACGCGGCTCGGCCTGTCGGTTGAGTTCGACGAGCATCCGGGAAAAGTCCCGGTCTTTGTGGGAGATCAGACGCATCCGGGGATCCTAACCGGAGGAAGGCCCGCGGTCAAAACACCTGCGACCGGCCCAGGCCGTATACTCATTTTACTTCCAAAGCGGCCGGCCCAGCCAGAAAGGGTTGGCCACACCCTCGCGGTAGGCCTTGAGGGCTCCCTTGGAGGAATTGACCCTCAGGTTGCTGTAGGATCCGTCGGCATTCTGCCAGCGCTCGTGCCAGAAGATGGCGGCCTTGAGGCGGGGGTACTTGGCGGAGTTGACCATCTCCCTGAAGGCCCCGGAGATCCATGCCCCCCGGTCCTCGGTCTTCACGTTCGATTCCACCACGCCCCACTCCGCCAGCATGATCGGCTTCTCCGGATCGAGCAGGCAGAGCTCCTTGTAGGGCCACTCGAGCAGGGGAGGGAAGGGAGTCCATTTCTCGTCCTTGTACTGCTTGCCGTAGACGCTCATGGAGAGCCAGTCGACGTAGGCGGCTCCGGGGTAGTACGCGGCGGCGAGATTCCAAGGGTAGTTCGGGTAGGAATAGTTGTTGGGTTGGAAGACCCAGAGGATGTTGGTGGCGCCCCGTGCCCGCGCACGGTCGACGACGTGTCTCCAGGCCTTCTTGAAAGTCTCGGGGCCTTCCCAAATCTCCGCTCCTTCGGTGCTGCCCGGGAGGAGCCTGTCCTTGCCGTAGAACCATCCCGACCAAGGGAACCATGTGCCGTTCATCTCGCAGGCGAAGGAGACGAAGAACTGGCCGGGCACTTTGGCCGCGGCATCGGCCCACGCATCGATGTAGGCATCCCACTTGCCTGCCAGAATCTCCTTGAGCGAGAAGCGGTCCGGTCCTCGGTCCTGATCGAAGGGTGCATCCCACGGTGACCAGAAGAGCAGGGGAACCGCGCCGTAAGATCGCACGAGGGCGACCTTCTCCGAGGGGAAGGAGCCGCGCGCCCAGAAGGAACCGAAGGCCACGATGGAAAGCGGCTTCCCGGTCAGTTCTTGGAATTTATCGATCGCCTCGAGCGTGACTCCATCCTCCCCGTCACCGAAGTCGCAATAAGCCCCGGTGTAGGCCCCCTTCTCAGGAACCTTCAGTTTGGAAACCGCCTCGGCGCCCGCGGCAGTTTTCACTTGGAGAATGGTCGCCAGAAGCGGCAGGACAATGCCCAGAAGGGCGGGGGAGAATCGTTTCACAGGGTAGGGAAGCGCTGATTAAATCGCATAGAGGCCGTTGCGGGAAGAATGGGCCGCGGGCAAGACGGCTTGGCACGAGCATCCCCGCAGCGGGCTGTAAGTGCCAAGCCAACACAGCCCTCGGCCTGTTATCTCCGCAACCCGGAGGGCTGAAGCCATTTGTCGATTTTTGTGGCGTTGCTCGCTCGGGCGAGACCGCTGCGGGTATCGCCTAGCGCTCCCGCCTTCAAAAATCAGCAAATGCTCTTCAGCGGCCTTCATGGGATTTAATCAGCGGTTCCTTAGGGGAATCAGGGTTTTTCAGTCGCAATGCCTGTTCCTTCTGGGCGATGGCGGCGGCCGTGCGGTCGAGCTTCGACCAGCGGACCCAGCTTCCCCCGAGGGCTTTCAGGATGCATTTCCAGACGACATAGCCGAGAAGGGGTCGGTAGAGAAGACGCATCGGAATGCTCAGCCAAGCCGTCCGTAGCTTTCTCCCGGCAAGGGCCAGCGCCACCACGGCCAGCAAGACATCAAGGCAGAGCGAGGCGAGGAAGTAGGGCCAGATCGCGATTCCACGCCCGAGCCAGAGCGACCAGAGCACCAGGAGATCCAGGATGGGAGTGACCGCGACAACGGCGATCTGGAACACCCAGATGGAGGGCAGGGCAAACCAACCAAGCCACCCGGAACCGCGGGAGAAGGTGACTTTCCCGTGCTTCCAGAGGCACTGGAGGGTTCCAAAGGCCCACCGGAAGCGCTGCGAGAGTAGCGCTTTCACGGTCTCGGGTGCCTCTGTGTCGGCAAAGGCATCGGATGCAAAGACCACCTTCCAGCCGAGGCGATGCAGTTGCAGCGTCAGGTCGGTGTCCTCCGCCAGCGTGTCGTTCGTGATCGGACCGGCCTCCAGGAGGGCCCCCCTGCGGAACGCGCTCAGGGCCCCGGGCGCGACGACAATGCAGCCGAGAAGATCCTGAGCCCGGCGGTCGACCTCGAATGCCGAGGCATATTCCAGATCCTGGAACCTCCCGAGCCACCTGCTGGTGTTTCCGACCCGGATGTAACCCGAGACTGCCCCGACGGCGGGATCCTCGAGATGGGCGACCAGCTTGCGGATGCCATCCGGCGCGACCATCGTGTCGGCGTCGATCATCACGATCGTATCATGGGTTGATTCGTTCATCGCCCGCTGGAGCGCCGAGGCCTTGCCTCCGTTCGGTTGGCGGAAGAGCCGCACGCG
This sequence comes from Verrucomicrobiia bacterium, assembly GCA_040380225.1. GTDB lineage: Bacteria > Verrucomicrobiota > Verrucomicrobiia > Chthoniobacterales > UBA6821 > UBA6821. The sequence goes on from JBEIJN010000025.1 coordinate 15,185, forward strand.
CGGTTCGGCGCTCGCGATCCTCTCCACCTCGGCCGCGGTGGCGTCCTTGGATCCGTCGTCGACGACAAGGATCTCCAGCGGCGCGGGGTAGTCCGAGTCGAGCAGGTGCCGGATCGTCGAGGCGATCACGCGCTCCTCGTTGTAGGCCGCAAGCAGGACGCTTGCGGGAGGATAGTGATCGGAACCCGAGAGGAGCGCGGCATGCTCGCGGCGCTCGCGGCTCCTTTGACGCAGCGCGCAGACCAGATAGAAGGCCACCCGCATCAGCGCCAGCAGCGTGACCACCACAAGAAGAGTCCAGGCCACGGTCTCGAGATGGCGGAGGAAAGTGAAGCCGCCGTAGACATAGCGCGCGGAGAGTGGCTGGTTTTCCTCGCGGAGCGGCGGCATCACTGTGTCGCGCGGGAGATTGATGATCTCCGAGAGGGGAACAATCTCGTCGCCGCGCATCCGCAGGTAGTCGATGATGGCGGGGAGCGCCTCGACCGTCTGGGAGCGGTCACCCCCGGCGTCGTGGAGCAGGATCACGGATCCCTCGGGGCGCTGGTGCTTCACCCGACGAAGCAGGGCATCGGCCCCGGGTCGCTCCCAGTCGTCGGGATCGATCGACTGGGTCACGGTGAGGTAGCCTAGATCGCGCGCGACTTTCAGCGCGCGGAGGTCTTCCGGTTGGGTCGGGGTTCCGTCCCTGTTGTAGGGAGGTCGGAAATAGGCCGTCGAGCGGCCCGTCACGGCCTCGATCAGCCGGGTCGTGGCGTTGAGTTCGAGCTCGATCTGCTGGTCTCCCGTCTCCGCAAGGTTCTGGTGGGAATAGGAATGATTCCCGACTTCGTGCCCCTCCCGCACGATGCGCTCCAGCAGGTCGGGATAGTGCTGCGCCTGCGTTCCGAGGATGAAGAACGCGGCGGGGGCTTTTTTCTTCCTGAGGATCTCCAGGACTTTCGGCGTCCACTTGGGATCGGGACCGTCGTCGAATGTGAGCGCCACCTTGTGCGGGCCGGGATCGCCCTGACGCGTGATGCTCTCGGGCAGGGGGAGTCGGCTGTAGTACTCGGCCAGTTCCCCGCCGGACAGCACTTCCAGCTTTCTGTTTCCTTCGGTCGAATTGTCACCCACCGTGATGAAGTCACCCGTGCCGCTGGATGCGATCAGTTCCTCGAGGTTGAGCAGTGAGAGCTTGGCCAGCGCCTTGGCATCCGGCCTCTTCGAGGGATCCATGGTCAGGACATCCCAGACCGCCGGATCCTCCTGCCCGAGCCGGTAGAGACCGATCCCGCCGGGGTGGTACGGCATGATGAAGCGCCGTTGGTTGAAGAAGGTCACCGCATCCAGGAACCAGAGCTCATGCTCCGGCCCGTGATCGGATCCCTCGAGATAATTGAAATCGGGGGAATCGTTCGCGCAATCAATCCCGCGTACAGGCTCGACACCGGCGATGGCGGCGCGCGCCATGGCATCGGTGAATCCGACCTCCTCGACGGTCTGGGTGTCCTTTCTCCAGTCGTAGCCGTAGGAACCCAGGCTGATCACCCACTGGGAGGGTTGACCATAGACCATCATCGTCTTGAGCCATCCCTGAAACCAGTCCCTGCTTGCCAGGGGGCCGGGGTCATCGGGCTCCGAATTCTCGTCGTAGAGCGAGGCAACGAGCCTGTCTGCGGATTGGGAGATCGCATCGAGGTCGAAGGAGTCGAAATCGTTGCCGGTCGGAACCGTGAACCACAGCTGCTTGCCCGCCGCATGCAACCGTGAGGCCATCTCGCCAAGCAGGCCGGCAACCTCTTTCTTGGAAGCGGGGTCGAGTTGGCTCCACTCCACAAGCACCCCCTTGGAGCCGGGAGGCAGCCGGGCGATCAGGCGATCGATGAAGGCAGCCCTCTCCACCGGAGAGCCCTTGGCGAGGGACTCGACCGCTTCCGGTTGCCAGTCACGCCCGTCCAGATTCCGCAGAATCGGAAGAAACCCGATGCCATTCCGGACACAGAGCAAGCGGACCTTGTCCGAAGCCTCCTCGTTCAGGGTCGCGTCGACTCCGGTGAGCGTGAACCAATCGGCAGCCACATGCGTGAGTTGGTCGGCATGTCGTTCCAGCGAAAGCAGGGATGCCGGATCCCATGGGGCCACATACCCGAGCACCACCGATCCACTCTTTTCTCCGAGTGCCCCGGCTTTGACCCGATGTTCCGTCACCTTGTGCTGGATCCGACGCCAATCATCCTTGACGTCCCGGTTCGGCGCCTTGGCCGGAGGCAGTGCCTTGAATCGCGTGTGAAAATCGAGAACCGACGAGGGGAGCTTCAGCTGCGGATCGATCAGCAACGCCGCGATGAAATAGCCGGCAGCCCCGAGGAACGCGATGATCCCGGCCACGACGGCCACCTGCAGGAACCGGCGACGGATTCCCTTGGGATCTGCAAAAATACTCTGTTCCTGCTCGGGGGACACGGGGGATTTGAAAAGTGACACAGGGTGCAAAACCGCCCCCTGCAACCATCACCGATACCATCGGGATCGTCATGATACCAAGAGAAAGCCAACCCCCCCGGGAAGAAAACCCCTTTAATCTCATGAGGGTAAATTCCCCGCCCCTTGGGGCGCCCCCCCAAAAAAAGAAACTAAATACCCCGCTGCTTGCGGCGGGGATTCTTTATTCAGCACTCAGAAAGCAACTCCGAAACTTTCCTCGAAGCCTTCACATCCATCAACCCGCTCAGCAAAGAGCCGTTCTTTGAAAAGGGCTGCCCTTCGTAAACGCGTGCTATTTCTGACCCCCTGGGGATGCCGGCGTTGGCGTTGGCACAGGCGTTGGCACAGGCGTTGGCGTTGGGAGTGGCGACAGGTTTTGAGGCGGGACATTGACTCCGGGAATGATCGCCTGACCCGGTGCAGTAGGCAGGGTATCCCTCGTTCCAACTCCGGGAGTACTCAAGGAATCCGTGACAGCCTCAGGGTCCGGAGCCATCTGCTGGCTCTTGGTATCGACATGGTTTTTGATCTCGGCGGCAACTGCGGTGGAGACCGCAACTGCGACTTCCTTGGCCACCTGAGCAGCCACTTGACTGGCCACTTGACTGGCCACCTGAGCAGCTACTTGCCCGGCAACAGAATCCGCTGCCTGATTCGCGCCGCCAACTGTCGCCGGGTTCTGAAGTGCATTTTCGATATTCTTGGCGGTCTCGACACACACATCCCCGGCTTTATTGATCGCAGTGCTGATTTCCTGATCCGTGAATCCTGCCTTGAGGCCCACTTGAACGATGGTGCTCACAATGATTTTCGTCAGTGCAGTCGCCTCCTCGGGCGTATCCATAGGGAGGGCCTTGGAGGGATCGTTGTTCGGGTTATTGACCGCACTGCTCGCGGCCTGCTCTGCGGCGTCAGCAACCAACGAGACGGTTACCGCCGTGATCAGTTTTTGAAGCCCCTCGGCCCCGAGGCCCATGCTCATGGCTCCGTCGATGCCGCCTTGAATGATCGCCTTGGTCATCTTGCGATAACCATCGGATGTCGTGATAGCCTGTTCGATGGAGAGTGTGGAGACATTCTCCGGTGCCAGATCATTCCGCGCCACCTCCCCCTTGGCCGCCGAAGCAAGCACCGTCTGCCGGAGGGAATTCATGGCGGCCAAGGTGCATTCCGGTGCCAAATAGGGTGCGGATTGGGTGATTTGTCGCAACACCGTGGTGAGCAACACCGAGGATTGGCTGGCGTTCAGGCGCGAATCATTGGAAAGGGCAAAGGCAGTGGCCGCGGCTGAAATCTGGGGCGCGGACGGGCAGGTGGAGATTTTTCCCACATCCTGCGCCCCGGCATGTGGCACAGTCATCAAGAGAGTGCTGCCGAGCATCACCATCAGGGTGCCCTTGGCCATCGATGGGAAACCGGTCATGCTCATGCCTCTCATGACTGGAGGGGGCGAAGGGTTATCACAATCGATCCCGGGATCTCTTGTCCTGCCTTTGCGGCACGGGGTCGGGAATTGCCGATGACGCCCCCCTTGCTGACGTTGATTGTCTGCATGATGCCATCCTGCTGGGCGATGATCGGAACCTGCTTTCCGTTGACGAGCAATGTCACGATCTTGTCCCCCACACGCACCAGGTCGCCTGGACGCTTGTGGACGGCGATGACTGTTGCTCCCTTGGGAGCCGGGATCTCATGCTCGATGCTATTCTCGTTGACGACCTTTCGAACTGCTGAGGCAGCATCCCGGTTGCTATGAAGCTTACCCTCTTCCTTGAGGCGCTCCAAGGCCTCTGTCATCTGTGCTGCGGCTGCAGATGGCGCGGCAGGAGCCGGCACAACAGCTGCGGGAGCCGGAACTGCAACCGGAGCGGTGCCAGCCGGCGCCCCCTCAGCGGGTTGGACTGCAGCCGGAGCGGGAGTCTGGGCAGGAACATCCGGAGCGGACTGTCCCCTAAGTGCCACGGGGACAATGGAAACCACCCCTGCCACCAGAAGCGGAAGCAGTGATCGGAAAACTCCGTGTTGAAGTTCCTTGGCCATGGGGATGACGCTAGATTCATCCCTCTTGATGAGGGGCGCAAGCGGGAAATTGTGCCGAATCCGCCGTTTTCCGGCCCTATCCGGTCCACCTTATCCTGCTCTACCCAGCCTTAGGTTCCGTGAAATGGGTCTCGATGGCTTCCAGAACCCGGGCTACGGGAAGGCCGATGACATTCTCAAGCGACCCCTCGATCCGTTCGATCAGGCGGCCTTGGTCCTCCTGTGCGGCGTAGGCACCGGCCTTGTCGAGCGGATCGATCTCGGCAAGGTAGTTGGCGATGATCGTCTCATCCAGTGCGCGGAAGGAGACCCGTGTCGACTCGATGAAGGAGCACCGGGATACCTCCCCGCCCCGAAGCAAGCAGACCCCGGTGAGCACCTCATGAACCCGCCCACCGAGTCGGGCGAGCATCTCGGCAGCATGGGCGAGGTCGCGGGGCTTGCCAAGGATCTCACCATCCAGCACGACGATGGTATCGGCACCCAGAACCAGATCTCCGGGCGTGACGGCCGCCACGGAGAGCGCCTTCATCTCCGCATTCGCAAGGACAAGGTCCCGGGGTGACAGGCCTCCGGTCAGTTCCTCCACGTCGGCGGGCCTGATGATCACCTCGAATCCCACTCCGCCGAGCAGATCACGGCGGCGCGGGGAGGCCGAGGCAAGAACCAGACGACGCGGCACGGGCCCCTTCATCTCAGGCCGTGTCTTTACTTGCGATTAGATGAGATGCTCGGAGTCGTGGAATCCCACATCCTCGCGGATCGACTCCAGATGGCGACGGGCGCGACTGGAGGAGTGAGGGCGGTTACGGACGCGTGTGACCACGCTGGCGATGACCGGGGCGAGAGCAAGCGCACCGGCAACGAGCAGGATCGATCCGGCGCGTCGGCGCGAATCGCCCGACATTTTGTCGGCGATGAGAAGTCCTAGCCCAAGACCGGCGGCGGCTTGGGTCAGCCCAATGGTTCCGCTGACGGGGAGGTTCTCGGAGAATTTGTTGAGGGAAAGCTGTGACATAACGCTTTACCACTAACCCCGACACTGCCTCCAATCAATCGGGAATCGGAAAAATCAGCTCTTTAAACGAACTTTTTTGGCTTTCACCTTTTAACTTTTTGCTTTTTTCGCCCCCTCCTGTGTCATGGCGTGATGAATATCACCGCACGCGCCTTGGGCGTCGATCCCGGTTCCGCCCGCATCGGCCTGGCGCTCAGCGACGAACTCGGCTGCATGGCCCACCCGCTGAGGACTCTCAAAGCATCCCCGGAGAGCGCCGCCGACATCGCCGCGGCGGCTGAGGAAAGCGGCTCCCGAACGATCGTGATCGGCCTGCCGCGCAACATGAACGGTACCTACGGCCCGGCTGCGGAGAAAAGCCGTGTGCTGGCCGAGGCCGTCAGGCAACGCACATCGGCGAAGGTAATTCTCTGGGATGAGCGGCTGACCACCGCGGCCGCGACCAAGCGCTTGCAGGAGGCGGGCCGCAACAGTCGCGAGCAGCGCGGGGTGATCGATCAGGCCGCCGCCGTGCAGATCCTGCAGGACTGGCTAGATGGGCAGGGGATTTCCTTGTGAAGACTGGGTGAATCGAGCCCAGCATTTTCCCTATCCATGAAGCTCCGCCTCCTTGTCGCCTACGATGGCACGGCTTTCCGCGGATGGCAGAGCCAGCGCGGCGGAGAGACCGTACAGGATGTGCTTGAGGCGGCCGTGGCTGGGATCGTCGGCGAACGGGTCACGGTCCACGGCTCGGGACGGACGGACGCGGGAGTCCATGCGCTCGGCCAGACGGCCCATCTTGAAATCCCCCCTGACCGTGTTGCCCGGCTCGGGCGGCTTCAGGAAGCGGCGCGCTGGGTGGCGGCCCTGAACGCCTCGCTCCCCCACGAACTCCGCGTGCTTCGCGCCACCAAGGCCGCACCGGGGTTCCACGCCCGCTTTAAGGCCACCGGAAAGATCTACCGCTACGAGCTCTGGCCTGCGCCGGTCCTCCCCCCTCATCTGCACAGGCGGGCCTGGCATCTGCATGGTGATCTCGATCGCGCCATGATCCGCGATCTGGCCGGCCTCATCGAGGGAAGTCATGATTTCCGCGGCTTCTGTGCAGACTCGGGCTCTCTCCCCGAGAGCACCGTCAGGACGATCCGCAGGGTCGCGGTGAAGCAGCGCGGCGCCGGCATGACCCTGTCCCTGGAGGGGAACGGCTTCCTCTACCGCATGGTGAGGATGCTGATCGGAGGGATGGTCCGGGTGGCGCAGGGGAAAGATACCCGCGAATGCTTTGTCCAACGACTGGCCGCCGGGAAGCCGTGGCCGAATCCCGCGATGGCTCCCGCCGAGGGACTCTATCTGGTGAGGGCAATCTATGGAACCGCATCGGTTCCCAAGGGCCGAGGGCCAAGGGCGAAGAGCAAGAGCCATGGGGGAGAAAGGCCATCTCCCGACTGCTTGACCTCTGCTTGATCGTCGGACTCCGGCTGGTAGCCTCATGAATGTGTTTCCTTCCGCGGCGCCCCTAAAACTGTTCGTGAGACTGTTCGCGATCCTGCTGGTGTGCAGTGGCGTCGGCATGCACTCACTCCGCGCCGAGTTGACGGCGGAGCAGAAAAAGGCCCTCTTCCGCAAGAGCCATCAAAGCTCCTACGGTTCTTCCACCACTTCATCCACCTCCCCTGTAAAGAAGTCCTCCTCAAGAAGCTCCTCTGCAAAGAAGAAGAGTTCCTCCTCTTCAGGCACCCGATCCTCGGGGACATCCTCGTCCAACTCCGGCTCCAGCTCCAGCTCCAGCTCCGGCTCCGGCTCCTCGAAGAAGCGCTCCGCTTCATCAGGATCCCGCGCGACCGCCTCCACCAAAGGCTCCTCAAGCACAAGCTCCGCGGGCAAGAGTTCCCAGGGCGGTTCCCAGCGGAAGAGCTCCTCCCCATCGTCCGCTTCCCATGCAACCAATTCTTCCGGCGGTTCCCGGGATGGCTCGTCAACGGAATCAGCCAAGCCGGGCACATCCCCCGGCTACCCGGCACCCGCTTCCAACACGGCCAACACTCCCGCCACGGCACTTCCTCCTTCCCTTCCTTTACCTCATGGAGCCACTCCCTCGGCACCGATCACCATCGAGAAGTCGGGCGTGGAGGCCGACCAGGGACTGGAGCCCGCCCCGACGCCGCCTCCCGCTCCGGAAGGGTTTTGGAGCAGGCTCTTCGGATCCCGTAAAAGCTACACCTATCTGAGTTCGTCGACGCGCGCGGCGATCGACCGCGCCCCCGTGCGGAGGGGGCGTTGGAAATACATCGTGATCCACAACAGCGGCACCCGCGAGGGGAACGCCCGCGTCTTCGACATCTACCACAGGCGCGTCCGACACATGCAGAACGGCCTTGCCTACCACTTCGTCATCGGCGACGGCCATGGCTCGGGCGACGGTCAGGTCGAGGTGGGCCCCCGCTGGACACGGCAGATCAACGGCGGCCATGTGGCGAGCGACTACCTCAATGACATCGCCCTCGGCATCTGCCTTGTCGGGGACTTCAACCGCGACACCCCGACCAAGGCTCAGGTCGGAGCGATCGAGGAACTCGTTTCCTACCTCCGCGGCCGGGTCGGAAAATCGCAGGGACGTCAGGCCATCGTCCACGCCCACAAGGAGATCAATCCGCGGCCGACTGACTGCCCCGGAGATCACTTCCCCTACGGGTGGCTCCATGCCAAGTTCGGGAACGCCCGCTGATCCGCTTCCCGTGCAGCGTTCATGAAAACCCACCTCATCCTGCTCCTGGCGATTCTGGCCGAAGTGATCGCCACCTCCGCGCTGAAGGCCTCGGAGAATTTCACCCGCCCGATCCCCTCGCTGCTCGTGGTGGCCGGTTACGGCACGGCCTTCTTCCTGCTCTCGATCACCCTGAAGACCCTTCCCATCGGCGTGGCCTACGCCATCTGGTCGGGGGTGGGCACGGCTCTCGTCGCCGTCGTCGGCTGGCTTTACTACAGGCAGAACCTTGATCTCCCCGCCATCCTTGGTCTCACCCTGATCATTGCCGGCACTCTTGTCCTGAACCTCTTCTCCAAGGTCTCTGCACACTGAATCCCGATGGCATGCCCTTCTCGGGAATGAGGTGCAGGAATCAAGTCTCGCGCAGAGGCGCTGAGGCGCAGAGAATGTTCAATGAATGCATAGTGTCTCTCTTCCTCCGCGCCTCAGCGCCTCTGCGGGATATCCTTCAGCCTAACCCCCTAAACCCCTAGCAAATGATCATCGGCATCACAGGCGGGACAGGATTTATCGGCCATGCGGTATCTCGGGCCGCAACGGAGCGGGGTGACTCGGTCGTGCTCTTCAGTCGACGCGGCGGGGTAGGACGCAGGGTATTCTCCCTCACCTCCCCGATGGATGTGACCGGCTGCGAGGGGCTGGTCCATCTTGCGGGGGAATCGATCCTCGGCCTCTGGACGCCTGAGAAGCGCCGCCGCATTCTCGAGAGCCGAGTCCAAGGAACTCGCCGTCTGGTCGAAGGAATCGCCGCCGCTCCGGTGAAGCCGCGTATCCTCGTCAGCGCATCGGCCATCGGGTTCTACGGCGACACGGGGGATCGCGCCGTCGACGAGACTTCGCCCGCGGGAAGCGGCTTCCTCTCCGAAGTGGCCCAGGCATGGGAAGCGGAAGCCGTGAAGGCAGAGGACCTCGGGGTGCGAGTTGTGCGGCTCCGGATCGGATTCGTCCTCGGCCGGGACGGCGGGGCGATGCGGTTGATCAAGCCGGTCTTCCGGATGGGCCTGGGAGGTCGACTTGGTTCGGGCCGGCAATGGATGTCGTGCATCGAGATCGCTGATCTGGCTGCGATGGTGATGACCTGCCTCCATGACGGATCGATTTCCGGTCCCGTGAACGCCGTGATGCCGGAGCCGGTTACCAATGGGGACTTCACCAAGGCCGCCGCACGAGCCGCCCATCGCCCCGCGCTCTTGCCTGCCCCGGCTTTTGCCCTCCGCCTGGGCCTCGGCGACCTCTCTCACCTGATGCTCGACAGCCAGAGGGTCGTCCCCAAACGCTTGGCCGATTTCGGCTTCAACTATCGGTTTGGCACAGTGGAATCTGCCATGAAAGAGGTCTTCCGATAATCGATTTGTGTCTCTTCGCTATTGGGAGTGGGGAAATGTTCCTGAAAAGACAAGGAATGAGTTTCACGCAAAGGACGCAACGATCGCAAAGAAGGTTCCGCTTTGCTGTGTTTTTACTGGCAGGGTAGTTGCAAGAATTCTCAAAAAAACCACCGTTCTTCCACCCCCCTTAGTTTCATCGGGCGCTACTCTTTGATCCTACCTTGGCGACCTTGCGCCCGTTGCGTGAAAATATCATGCAATCACCCACTGCAAACAGCGAGGCGCTCGATTTTTGCATCCCGATCCTAGGGCATCGAATTGGGCCTGCTTCCCTCCACCTTGTAACATTGACGCCAAATCCTCCAGGATCCCGTGGCGCCCTTTCAGGGCTACCTTCGGTAGTCTTCCGCGGCTCTTCCCAGAGTCTTGGTTGTAACGTTTCTAACCGTTTTAACTCCTCATTCCCGGGCCTTCGGGTTCCTAATGCAAATTTTGGGGGTTAACCCCTTCCCCTTCAGGTCTTCATTCTCAGGTCTCAGGTTTCCCGATTCCCGATTCCCGATTCCCGATTCCCGATTCCCGATTCCCGATTCAGGATTCAGGATTCAGGATTCAGGATTCAGGATTCAGCTTTCAAGTTTCAAGTTTCAAGTTTCAAGTTTCAAGTTTCAAGCCTCAGGTTCCCCCCGCCCCCCGGGGTATCTCTTCCTTGCATCCATCTCCCTCTGGGGTAGAGTTCAAGTTTATGTCCGATAAACCCGTTTCCACGAGCAACAAGATTGTTCTCCAGCTTGTAGTCTGGATCCCTCTTCTGGCCACCGCTTTTGCCATCTATAGCCTCTGGGGCCGTTTCATCACTCCCGTCGACCTGACCCTGCTGGTGGTTGGCTACATTCTCTGCGCGCTCGGCATCACCATCGGCTATCATAGGATGCTGACCCATAAGGGTTTCGAGGCTCCGGGCTGGATCCGTGGCTTCTTCCTGATCTGCGGGTCGATGGCCTTCCAAGGCCCCGCCCTGAACTGGGCGGCGACCCACATCCAGCACCATGCCAACTCCGACGAAGATGAGGATCCGCACAGCCCCCTCAAGAGCTTCTTCCACGCCCATGTCGGCTGGATTCTGGATGATTTTTCGCCAGACGTTCCCCGCTACGCCGGCCCCCTCCTCAAGGACAAGCTGGTGGTGTTCGTCAGCAAGACCTTCTTGGTTTGGGCCCTTCTGAGCCTCCTGATCCCCTTCCTTGTCGGGTATGCCTTCGGTGGACTTAAGGGAGGCCTCTACGGATTCATCTGGGGTGGCCTCGTCCGGATGTTCCTCAACCACCATGTCACCTGGGCGGTGAACTCTGTCTGCCACACCTATGGCGGCCGCGAATTCGTCACTACCGACCAGAGCCGGAATAACTTCCTCGTGGGTCTCCTCGCCATGGGAGAGGGCTGGCACAACAACCACCACGCCTTCCCCCGCTCTGCCAACCACGGCATGCACTGGTGGCAGATCGATCCCTCCGCCTACATCATCGGCACCCTGGAGAAGTTCGGCCTGATCAGGAATGTCGTGCGCATCGCTCCCGAGCGTCTGGCCAAGCGCCGATTGGCCGCTGATGTGCAGGAAGAGCGGGATGTCCTTCCGGGTGTCGTCCTGGAGACAGGTACGGCTGCCGCCCTCATGGCAGGCACCGTGGCCGAAGCCGTCTCGCAGGCAGCGGCCCAGCAACCCCCGCTCTAAAAAAGCGGAGAGCGGCGTCATGACCGCATGAAATGAACAGGCCACGATCCATGAATCGTGTCCTCTCTCATTTGGGTGAGGTCTACGGGGTGATGCTCCGTAATTCCCTCATCCGGGAGATGAGCTTCAAGCTCAACTTCCTGCTCTGGATGCTGGTGGAGGTGCTCTGGTTCCTGGGACAGATCGTCTTCATCGAGGTGGTCTTCGCCTACGTGGGCGAGATCGGGGGGTGGTCGAAATGGGAAGTGGTGCTCCTCATCGGAACCCATCAGCTGATCGGCCAGCTCTTCCAGGCCTTCTTCTACATGAATCTGGCGAATCTTCCGGAGCTGGTGAGGACGGGGAGGATGGACTTCATGCTCCTGTTGCCGGTCGACACCCAGTTCGTCGTCTCACTCAAGCAGTTCGGCATGGATAACGTGGTGAATGCCTTGGTCGGGGCAGGCTTCGTGATCTTCTCCCTCTGGAAGCTCGCGGTCGTGCCGACGGCGGCGCAGCTCCTGCTCTATGCCGTTGCCGTCTGCTGCGGGATCCTGATCCACTACGGCATCATGCTGACCTTCTCGGCCTCCAGTTTCTGGATGGTCCGCTCGCAGGGCCTCATCTACGGCTACTACAGCCTCTTCAATATCGGCCGCTATCCTGACACCATCTACAGGGGAGCCTTCAAGCTGGTCTTCAGCTGGCTGGTGCCGGTCATCATCGTTGCGAACATTCCCGCCAGGCTCCTGATCCATGCCACGGAGAATCCCTGGCCGATCATGTTCCAACTCATCGCCGCCACGCTCTTCATCGTCGGGGCGACCCGACTGATGTGGAACTCGGCCCTCCGCCACTATTCGAGCGCAAGCTCGTGATGGCAGGCGGCCATCAAGGCTGTTAGACTGAAGTCTGTTAGGCTATTAGGTAGAAACCATCCGCTTCCCAGAATGACCACCCACGCCGACACACATCACAGATCACTGATCATCGGTTGGCTGGGACTCCTCCTCGCCCTCGTCGTCTACTGCACGGGACTCGGGAGCGACCATCTCGCGACCAATGGCGACGAACTCCTCTACGCCCAGATCTCGAAGCTGACCGCGCAGACGGGAGATCTCCTTCCGCTTCAGTCGATCGATGAGAAGGCTCGCAACACCAAGCCCCCTCTTCTCTTCTGGCAGGGGATCCTGTCCACCGACTGGGGCAATCACTGGTCGCTCGCCCTGCTCCGCGCACCAAGCGTTCTCTACACTCTCCTCACGGCGGGACTGCTGATCCTCGTGGGATGGAAGCGACTGCACAGTCTTCCGCTGGGCATCTCCGCCGCGCTCCTCTTCCTCTGCTTCTTCAGCACTTACCGCTATGGCAGGGTCTTCCTGACCAGCGCCCCTGAGACCTTCTGGCTCTTCGCCCCGCTGGCCCTGCTCCTGCTCCACCGGGAACCGCGCTTCCCCGAGGGGCTGCTCTGGCCCTGGGTGTGGGGAGGAATGATCGGCATCGCCCTCCTCTACAAGTCCTTCGCCCTCGTGATCCCGGTGGCCGTCACGCTCTCACTCTGGCAACTCCGGGCCCGCGAGTGGAAGCCCTCCCCCTTCCTGATCCGTGATGCATGGCGCATCGCGACGACCGTCGTGGCGGCCCTGCTCCTCTTCGGCCTCTGGTTCTGGCTCGATCCCCACCCCTCGCAGGTACTCAAGGACTTCGTGATGAGGGAGAATGCGGGCAAGTTCAACACCGGCGGCGAGAACTACTGGCTCAACCTCGTCTGGGGCCAGTCGAGTCTCTGGCGGATCGTCGTTTCCTATCCGATCAATGCCGGACTTCTCGCCTTGGTGGTCGTCGCCCTGTTCATCGACACGTGGAAGCGCAGGCGGCATCTCTGCCATCTCGAAGTCTTCCTCTGGATCTGGATGATCGTGCTGGCGGCCTTCTTCTGCATCCCCAACCAGCGCGACGAGCGCTACCTGCTGCCCGCCATGCCGGCGCTCGCCCTGCTGATCGCGATACGGCTCGGCCATCTTCCGCGCTGGGTGCTCGGAGTCACGCTGGTCGCGGCGGGTGTGGTCATGGCAGGACTGACCGGACTCGGCCTGCTGCTTCAGCAGACGGCAGCCATCGGGACGCTCTACCCGCTCTGGGTGGCGCTTGTTCCTGCCATCGGAATCATTCTCGTCATCGCGGGGCTTTTCGCCGATCACCTTGCCCGTCCTCTCCTCGCACCCGCGATCCTGACGGTCTACCTCTGCTACACCCTCTTCCTGATCCCGCTGGACCGGGGCCCGGGCCTCTTCAAGGGCGAAGGCGTCGAATCCGTCATCGGCTGTGAGGTTGCCGTCCCCTCCAACTTCAATGCGCGCGAGGAGAGCTACGGATTTCTGCTTCCCGGCGCGACGGTGAAGCCCTACGACCATTGGCGGAAGCCTCCCGCGAATGCCCAGTTCACCGTGATCAGCCTCACGCTCGATCAGCCGGCACCCGACGAAATCATCCTCGCCAAGCGGCTCAACATGATCGACCGCTTCAATGCCGCCGAGACCCGCGACATCCTCACGGGCCACATCACCCGCAACCTCTTCCGCTGGGACTGGCTGGTGCAGAGGAACTGAACGCCTCAGGAGACCGGTTCGTTGGTCATCACGATGGCGACATCGCTTCCCTGTATCTTCCCCTGGATGTCAGCCCGGATACGGTCGATCGATGCCTGAACCTCGCCGACCTTCTTCTCCGGGTCGAACCCGAGGAAGATCTCCACGTAGACATGCGCGCCAGAGCGACGGGAGCGTATCCCGTGCAGCTCCTCGTAGTCGTGGAAGTGACGGGCCAACTCCCCTAGGATCATGATCTGGCGTTCTTCCTCGAGCGTGCGGTCGAGAAGGTCGCAGACCGAGCTTGAGAAGATGCCGAGCGTCGCGGAGAGGATCGAGAAGGCGATCACGAGCGAGGCCGCCGGGTCGATGTAGGAGGACCACTTGTGAGCGGCAAAGGCCATGCTGAGACCGAGGGAGAGCAGAATGAAAATATTGCCGATGAATCGGGTCAGGAAGAGCCGCGTCTGGGAGTCCATGAGCGGCGAGGGGGACTCCCTCGAGAGTCGACGGTTCTTGAAGTAGAGCGACCCGTTGACGCCGGAGTAGACGATCTGGGCCCCGATACTGACCCAGAGTCCCATGCCGCCGATATGGCTGGGATGGAGGATGTTCCTAATCGCGTTCGCCGTGATGATCAGGAAGGAGAGAAGCATTACGAGTGCCACGAAGAGGCTCGCGATGTTCTCGAGTTTTCCAAGGCCGTACTCGTAGGTCTTTCCGCCGCCCCGATTGATCCTCCGGACGGCCACCCAGGAGAGTGTGATGGCGATCAGTTCGATGAACGTCTTGAGAAAATCGGCCAGCAGGACGCTGGAGTTGGCGAGCAGAAAGGCGGTCGTCGTCAGCAGGACGTCGATGAGTCCCGCGATGAAGAGCCCACGCAGGGCCTTTTCCTTCGAGATTCCGTCGCCGCCCGCAACCGTGTTCATCAGCGCAGCTTCAGGACGGCTTCCTCGATGCTCGCGGCGATCTCAAGAAACTCGAGGAAATTGCTCACTTCAAAGACCTTCAGCACATGCTCCCCAGGGGCGCAGAAGATCATCCGGGCATTCTTCTTCTTGGTCTTTTTCATGAAGACCAGGATCAGCCTCAATCCCGCGCTGCTGATGTAGACGAGATCCTGCAGATTCAGGATGAAGGTATCCCCCTTCTCGATCACTTCCATGATCCGGCCCTCCGCATGGGGCGAGGTCTCAGTGTCCAACCGGCCCGAAAGATGCAGGATGTGAAGCCCGTCATCCTCATGATGGGTGATGTCGATCTGTGGCGGCTTGCTCATCTTGATTTCGTAGGTTGCCCGTCCACTATGCCCTCCGGGGAAGTCAACGCAACGGATTTCACACCCCGTAATGCAATCGTCACGATCACGGCAAGGATCGAGAAGATCGCGTAGAAGGGATCGATCACGGCATCCCAGAAGTTGGTCGATTCCTGGAGTCCGGTGAGGAAACCCGCAAAGGGAAGGAGCAGAAGGATCCCGAAGCGACTCCCGCGAAGGATCAGCATCGCGGCGGCGACGGCGACGAGAATCGGAATCCTCGGCCACCATCCCCAACTGTAGGGATCAAGCGAGGTCAACCCGAGCCCCATTGGGTAGAGGAGGAGGGCGGATGCAGTTCCGAAGATCCAAGCCACATTCCAATCCGCCGGGCGGAAAAGTCTTTTACGTGAGATCCTCTCCCAGAGCGCGATGCCGAGGAGCGCCGTGAGCGTGAAGCTCGGATTTGGCTCCAACACGCGGAACCAGGCAAAGCCGTTCCACCCCGTCAACGGCACCGGGATGCTCAGCAGGATCAGCGCAAGCAGGAGTGCTGCGATGATCCTGACACGGGAGAGGTAAGGATTCCTTCCCATCAGAATCAGCGCGAGGACGAGCCAAGGCGCCAATCCGGCGTAAAGTTGCTGTGATAGTTCGCGGCTCATGGCGTCCCTCCTTGGTTCGCCAGAGCCTCCTGCGAGGCAAGCCACTCCTCATTGAAGCTGCTCAGGGCGATCACCTTTCCCTTGCGGGTGTAGGCCATCCGGATCATCCCGTCGGCACTCCGCATCAGATAGGGGTAGGAGAAGGAGGCGCCGGGTTCTTTCTCAAGCACCGCGACTCTCTTCCAAGAGCGCCCGCGATCCGCCGAGACGGCCAGCGTAAGGTCGGAGCGGTCCTTTGCCGAATCATTGAAGGCAACCAGCAGCCGTCCGTCGGAAAGCCTCAGCCCAGAGATCCCCGCATCGGGATTGGGAAGTTCGGTGGCTGTCACGATGGGCCAGTCCATCCCTGCGTCATACGAACTGGCGATGTGGATCCTGCGGGCATCCGTGAAATCGCGAAGAAGCACATCCGCCTGCTCCCCGTCGCTTGGAATGAGCGAGGGTTGGAAGGTGGAGCATCCGCCGGCGATCCGGGTTTTCGAAAAAGTCAGCTTCCCGTTCCGCTCCCCGAGCCACAGCAGTTCGGGAAACTTCCCGAGGAACTCCTGGTAGATCGGAACGCACCACCCTCCACCCGTCCGTGCCACGGGCCTGTTGCGGACGAGTTCGCTGAAATTGAAAAAAGGGCTGAGCGTGAGGTGCTCCACCCGGGACCAGGTCAGGCCGCCGTCGTTGGAGAGGCAGCTGTTGAGCTGGCTTCCCGACCACTTCCCCATGGCGATCGTCACGAAGAGCAACCGCAGCGAGCCGTCGGGATTGGCGAGCAGCACGGCATTGCCGAGGCTTTTCACCGGCCGGCCGAGATCACGCTCCGCCAACTCGCGCGTCATGATCACGCGGGGAGCCGACCACGGGGCATCCGCCATTCCCGCTTCCCTTTGGGAAAAATAAATCCTCACATCGGGATGACACTCGGCCGTCCCGGCATACCAGACGGCTGACAGGATCCCGTCGGGCATCTGGGCGAGGGAGGCAACATGGACCATCGGCAGGCCCTGCTCCGGATTGATGAACTCCTTGCGGAAGATGGCGTCGCGCCCGACCTTCCTTCCCTCTCCGGGAGCATCGGCGAAGCCCCCCCGCTGCATCGGGGTCATGCCCCGGATCACCCCCCAGCAGAGCAGGCCCGACATCACGGCGAGTGCAAGCCGAAGTGGAAGACGCATGCCGGATCGATTCCCGTCAGAGCGGCTTGGCCACGGCCCGCTCCTCCACCACCTTCACGAAGTAACCTTCGCTGTGAAGTCTCGTCTTCCCGTGGTAGGTGTAGGTCTCCCCCATCTCGGCGGGACTGATCAGGGAGAGAAATCGGCGCGTTCCGGCGTCTCCCTTGGATTCATAGAGGAAGTAGTCCTGATTGAGGCGCGTCTGGAAGTTGATCTGAAAACCCTCCACGAACTCATTCCAACGGTGCAGTTCCACCAGTTCATTGTATTCCCTCTCCAGATCCTTGAGACGGCTCATGATCTTGTTGGAGAGGCTGTGATTGCGGGCCGTCTCGAACTTCAGGAGATCCGGAACCTCGATCTTGGGACCGGCGATCTCCATCAAGAAACTCTGTTCATTTCGTCCCATGCGGACGTTATCGCCTTTCGCGGCGCACATGACAAGAGCGGGAGGATTGACGCGGGGCCTTTCACCAAGGATGGATAGTGGAGTGAAACCGCTCCTCCACGCCCTCCTCCTCATCGCGGCCATGGTGACCACCTCCCTTTCAGCCCAGCAATCCACGGCCCAGGCTCCCGTGCCCGCCTTTCAGGATGCCATGAGCGCGACGGCATCGGTCCAGGGACCCCCGCGGGGCAGCGCCGCGGAACAGGCCGCCATCGCGCGCTTCGAGAAATTCCTCGGACATCTCGACGAAAAAACCGCCCGGGAGGATACCGAGAAGGTCTACGCCCCGGGGGCTTTCCTCAACGACACCCTCAGGACACTTCATGGAGCACCGGCCATCCGCGACTACTTCGTCAAGACCGCGCAAGGACTCGAGAGCATGACCGTCACCTTCGACGATGTCGCCGTTTCGGGAAGGAACTACTACTTCCGATGGACCATGGATACACGGATGAAGCACCTCGCCAAGGGGAAGACCGTCCGCACGATCGGCGTGACTTTGGTGAGGTTCGACCCGCAGGGGCGGGTGCTCCTCCATCAGGATTTCTGGGATTCCGCCCAGGGCGTCTGGGATCACGTCCCCGTGCTCGGCACCGTGATTCGCTGGATTCAATCCAGGATCTGATCACCCGTGAAGCCCTTCCTGCCGCTCGTTTTCCTGCTCCTGAGCGCGGCACTTACCGCAGCGGCGCCGATTCCTCCGGCAAAGCCCGACCAGACCGACTCCGAAAAAACCCTCCAGGCGCTACTGGCCAGCGAAGGCCGGCAACCCGTCGACGACGAGGTGCTCCGGGGGATCGCCAGGGAATACAACACCGAGATCCTCTGCCTCATCGCCAAACAGTACGCCGATCTCGCCACCAAGGCCCGTGAGGCGGGCGACAGCGCCCGCGAAAAATACTATACCGACTGCGCCCTCGGTTATGCGGTCAAGGCCTCCGACAGCAACCCCCGCAGCCCGCTTGCCCATGCCCTGCTCTCCTACTGCTACGCCCGGAGCGCGAAACTCGAGGGACCCGCGCAGAAAATCCGTTATGCACGCTTCGTGAAGAGCGAAGCCGAGAAGGCCATCGCACTTGATCCCCGACAGGACATAGCCCTGCATGTGCTGGGCAGCTGGCATTACACCGTCTCCCGGATCAACCCCCTGCTCAAGGAGGTCGCCCAGGTTCTCTACGGAAGCATTCCTAAAGCCTCCCTGGAATCCTCGGCAGGTTACTTCCAGCGTGCCGTGACCTCCAAGCCCGACCGCCTCATGCATCAGGCGGCGCTCGCCATGACCTATGCAGCCATGAATCAGCGGGAAAAAGCAAAGCAGGCACTGGCCAAGGCAGAGTCCCTCAAGCCCAGGGATGCCACCGACCGCATGCTGTTGAACCAGGCCCGACAGGCTGTTTCAACGAAGGGAAGTGCTCAATAAACCCGAATTTTGTATGAAAGCGGTTTTGATTGGTTTGAGCGGTTCACCCGGATGGTGAGTCCCGGAAGGGTTAAAAGCGTTACAGCGTTAAAAAGTTACAAGGGGCTGATTCAGAGGCCGAATTGAACTCATGCAGGCATCTTTTGACGACGCTTTCCCTGACATCCCCCTCCCTAATCTCGGCTCAGCAGGTCTGATCCACTTTGTAACGCTTCAACTTTCTAACTTTTTAACCCCTTTTTCCTCTGCACTTCAGATTTCCAATGCAAAATCTGGGATAAATCTCATAGTGGGCATCATTGGATTTCATCAGCGGTTCCCTATTAACTCCGTCCTGCTTGCCGAACGCGCCCCGGCATGGCACCCTCTCCCAAGAGACGCCGGTATAGCTCAGCTGGTAGAGCACCTGATTTGTAATCAGGCGGTCGTCGGTTCGAATCCGACTGCCGGCTCCATCAACCTTAGTTGATGAAAAGTCGCGGATGAAATCTCCGATTGGCGAGAGGAGATTGGACTGTTCTGAAATGAACAGCCGAAGCGAAAGCGAATGGCGAGCGGCATGGGCATGCCCGAGTTCAAAACCTTGGTTCGATTGACTCGCTCGCGCCCGCTCGGCTCGCCCTTCGGGTCCCGCGAATGCGGGATCTATCCGGCCCCACCCCAGGGGCACGTATTGCCGGCTCCATTAACCTTAGTTGATGGACCGGTGCGGATGAAATCTCCGATTGGCGAGAGGAGATTGGACTGTTCTGAAACGAACAGCCGTAGCGAAAGCGAATGGCGAGCGGCATGGGCATGCCCGAGTTCAAAACCTTGGTTCGATTGACTCGCTCGCGCCCGCTCGGCTCGCCCTTCGGGCCCCGCGAATGCGGGATCTATCCGGCCCCTCCCCAGGGGCGCGTATTGCCGGCTCCATCAACTTAAGTTGATGGAACGGGGTGGATCTGAGCATCCTCCTCCGCTCTCGCTCCCGCGAGTAGCGCCCTAACGGGCTGCCCTATAGGCAGGCTATCCCGACCGTTCCCACGGCCAGGTATTGGCATGCCGCGATCAGCGGCAATTATATTCAGCGAAGCCTAACTCCAGAGCCCTCCTGAAAGGAGGGATAATCCGATTCACTCGCTCGCGCACCCTCGGTTGAACGGCACCTAGCTCCCTCAAAGCAGTACCGTTCAAAAAACAGCAAATGCTCTTCAGTCGCCTTCATGGGATTTAATCAGCGGTTCCTTAGACTGCAGAACACCCAATATTGAGTCTCAAGAAATCCCTGCGGCCCCATGAGTAGGATCAATTCATTCAAAAGCTCGCTCAAGTGGGATGCTGACACCAAAATGGCTCTACGGAACTTAGGTGCATTACCGATCCTCTCTATTGCTTCCAATCCCCAAGGGGTGGGATCTTGGTGGAGAGGGGTCATGGCGGAAATGATGGGTCAGTAGCCCGGGTAAAGCGTAAGCCGATATTCCGATTCCCGCTTAATTGCGCCTGTAAGCAGCTATATTTTCGGTCCAGTCCAGCGCTCTAGACTGCGGAGCCACTCGGGGGAAAGAGTGATCGAAATGATTTCCCTGTTGATCTCGGATAGATTCGGAAGGCTGAGACTGCAAGCAAAGGCCCAGTAAGCAGGCTCGTCGGAAATCTTTTCGATCTGGAACTGACCCTGATGTTCCCTGATCAAGTGGTATCGCATGATGAGGCCATCACCACTAAAAGCGGTGATTTCCCCCCTGGACAATGCATTAAGGCCATCTCGGAACGATTCATAAAGCCTGGGAGGGATTCCTTTATTCTCAAGCACGGCCCTCATTCTCGAGTTTTTGGGAACACCGTTATTGTAATGGCTCAAATCATCAACCTTAACTTCTGCTTTCTGGTAATTCACCGAGTTAATAGCAGAGACAGCGGTGGCTGTGAAAAGTGCCAAAAAAAGCAACCCCGACAAGATAAGCGCAAAGCTAGCCAGCCTCCCGAGAAGGGTGCGGGGCGTTTTGTCTCCGAATCCTACGCCGGTCATTGTCACGACCGAAAACCAAAGCGCCGACGCAAATCCCTCCACCACTGTGCCGCCGAAGTGTCTTTTGTTTTTTTCCCTCTCAAAAAACACGATGAGCGCGCTGAAAATCACGGCTGCAGATATCATGCCGAAAAAAATTCCAAGAATTCCGCAATCCCAGATGGCTATGAGCAAAAGTTTTGTTTTAAGGAAGATCGAATGTCTGGCAACCGCCACGATCGACGAGTCGAACAAGTACGGTTGGGAAAAGTTCACCAATGAAAGCCTGTCTGGATGCATGGTAAGGGCCAGGCAGAGATCAAGATCTCCACGATGGATTTTTTGTAGCAATTCATCCGTTTGCACATACTCGTAAGGAATGCTCAATCGCCTGGCCACTTCCTCCCAAAGGGAAATACTGACGCCGGTCCACTGACCCTCGTCACTTTTGAACATGAAGGGTGGGTTGATGTTTACTCCCACACGTAGTTTGTGGGGGAATTTGGCGACCATGGCCGATCCACCGGGGAGCGTTTCGCTTTTCAAGGATGGGCAAATGACCAAGACTCCGACGGCAATAAGGAAGGGTATGTTAAGGAGTCTTATCATGATGGATTCGCGGCTTCATGGATCCAATCAGAGTCGGGGTTCCGAAAGAAAGATGATTACTCCGATTCCCCTGTAAGAACGTAAGTCCATACCGGGTTCAGGAAATCCGCATGGTTGACATTTCCGCAAATGGGAGCCAGCTGGCCAGGCTTAAAGAATTCGGTTCTTACTGGAAGAATGGGCTTCACCCCCACACCGACAATAACCATGATTTCACACCGAAAGTTTTATGATTGATTCAAGACACAGTTGGTCTCTGCGCTCGATTATTCTCGCATTACTCGTTCCGTGCGTCGCCTCTCATGTATTGGCCCAGCAGAATGAAGATGAGGTTGGGAATGATGCTCCGGGAAACATCGACGGGGTACAGATTCGCAGGATTCTTCCATCGGATACTGATCCGCGTATCAGGAATTATAACGGCGATGGCTGGTTCCACTGGGTATTCCGATCACCTGGGGTGCCCGATAAGGGGAAACTTGTGGTTTTCCTCCCTGGAACCAACGGGAAAGGAAAACCGCCGGCAGCATTCTCCAAGATGGCGGCCAAGGAGGGGTTCTCCGTGCTGGGGCTTGCATACCCGAGTCTGGTGAGCATCTCGACACTCGATGAAGCCAGTGATCCCTCGGCTTTTGCCAGAGCCAGAAATAATATCATCAATGCGGAAACTCCCTTTGGACGTTTCCGGACGGAGCAACCAGATTGCATTCGTTCACGCCTCCACCACCTCATCCACTTCCTGGCGGAGCACCAACCCGGAGAAGGATGGGATCAGTATCTCTTACCCAATGGCGCCATCGACTGGAGCAGGCTCATCCTGGTGGGACAGTCACAGGGGGGTGGACATGCCCTTTTCATGGCGATGGAGCATCCCGTGGAGAGGGTATTGATGTTCGGGGCTCCCAAGGATTTCAGCAAATTCCACCACCAGCCGGCAGCATGGTACCATCGCCCGAGTGCGACTCCCCTCAACCGCCTTTTCAGCTACGTGCACCGTCAGGACCGGCAGGGCTGCACCTATCCCGAACAACTGGAGAACTACCGTGCCGTCGGCCTTCTCCCTCAATACACCATCGTCAACGCCGATGAGAGCCAGCCACCATACGGAGGCACACACCTATTCACCGCGACAAAGCCTTTCCAGAAATCTAAGGATGCCCATTGTTATCCCCTTTTCAACGAGGTGAATATCCCCGTCTGGAAGTACATGCTTGAGACCCCGGTTGATTGAGCAATTCATGAAGGATTTCTTTTCAAGGCTTCTGGTTGCGACAGGGAGGCGACGCGCATCGATCGTCGCCCTCGCCATGCTCCTTTCGGGAACTTCCCTCCCGGCGCAGTTCTTGATCGATCGTAGCGTGGATATCCCGCTCTATTACACGAATGTCCCGGGGATAGGAGCAGGACCCAAGGTGGGAATCTACCTATCGCTTGGGGACGCAATGTCCCCCCAGTTCTTCACCTTCGATACCGGTGGTCACGGTTTTGCGGCAGCGTACTCGGACTCGTCTCCATGGTGGGGCACCAACTTCACCCGAGAAACCAACGATCAAGGTGACTACATTGAAGCAAGCAATGTCTATGCCAGTGGGGATAAGCTTTTGGGCATTAAAACAAAAACCCGGATTTCATTTTTCCATGGTCCTGATGCCACCGTACCGCTGCTTACTTCTCCTCGGGTGTATGTGAATCAGGCCACAAATATCACTTATAACGGGAATCAGACATGGCCTTCTGAGGGAAGCAGCAATGCACCCTACGTCGGAAGCTTCTACGGTGATTTTGGGATGGGGCTCGCTTCGAACCAAAATGGTATTGGCAACATCATCTCACAGATGAGCTTTGGGGCGGGAATCACTCCAGGATTCCGGATCAGCATCCGCACCAATGGGGAAAGCGTTCTGAGGATAGGTCTCACTACCAATGACACGCAGAGTCCGCATGCCAGGTACTTCCAGATGAA
Source organism: Verrucomicrobiia bacterium (assembly GCA_040380225.1). Taxonomy (GTDB): domain Bacteria; phylum Verrucomicrobiota; class Verrucomicrobiia; order Chthoniobacterales; family UBA6821; genus UBA6821. The sequence continues at coordinate 38,610 of JBEIJN010000025.1, forward strand.
CAGCAACTCGAACGGAGCCTATGACAGTCAGCTCCTTTCCGGCACCCTCTCCGTTTCGAACGGCGAGTCCTCTTTTGTGACCAACGTCCGTGTTGCTGTCGACTCCGGAGGAGGACCCCATCCGATCATCTTCTACCACTCCAATGATCCTGTCCCCTTGGATTCGTCCCTTTTGACGAATATCCATGGCCATGAGTACCTTGCCAGCGGTACTTCCTTCGACGTGTTGATCAATCACGCCACCAATGGAACCTCCAATGGTTTTTCACTTTATGACTTCACGGTGAGCACGAATCATGAAGTGAGTGTTAATGGATTCTCCTATACCAACCTGTACGTCAACACAGGCATCGAACCTTTTACCAAGTACGATGTGATTTACGACCTCTCCGATGGCGTGATGGGGTTTGATTCTCTAAAACTAGCGACCACTTCCGGATCGGTTCCAGAAGCATCCCCACTGCACTTGTCCTTAACCGGACTCGCTTTTGCCTATGGCGGATTGCTTCTCGTCAGGAGGAACCGTAAGCGAATGATAACTAAGTCCTAACCGCCACCCCTTCATCCTGAACCGCTTACACCCTTCAGTTACACTAGCCCAAAAGCCCCTTCCTCCAAAGATCGAGCCTGATGAGTTCGGCTACGTAACGGGAGAGCGTCATCTTGGCTTCCTTGGCGGCTTTCTTGGCTGCTTCCTTCACCCGCGGATCGATCCTGAAAGTGAAGACGATTTTGGGGACCTTGGGGGTCATGGAAAGAGAATCACGCTGGGGCCGGGACTCCACAACCCGTGGAAACGCTTAGATCTTGGGAAGGAATACACATCTCGGCGCTTTGCTATTTGGTGAAGAGGGAAGAGAGGAAAAAAGATCAGGAACTCAGGAAAAAATAGAGTGAGCGAACCACGGAGTAACATCCAAGAGCCGCGGAGGATTATATCGTTGAGCTCTGATCATCTGACGGATGGCACGCGGAGTTAATCCGCCCGCTACGCTATTTGGAGTGGCATGATGAGGTTGACCACGAAAGACACGAAAAGCACGAAAGGTAAAAGAGTAATGGGGAAGAGCTTTTCGTGATCTTTCGTGAATTTCGTGGTTTTTACTCTCATGGATCGTTCCTCAGCCTTTGGTGGGCCTCGGCTACATCCTCGGTGGATGAAAGATACACAAGATGGATTCCCTATTTGCTGCCTCCCTGTTCTGCATGACCGGCCGTTGCTACGCATCCGTTACGGTGAGATATTTAACCGCCTCCAATGCCCACCCACTCAAAACAGCGAGGAGCAATCTTTCATTCAACGCCGGAGAGGGTTCCGCGGTCCAACATGATGAAGTCACAAACTTCCCTCCCCCATGAACAACAAGACAACCGAACGGGATTGGCTCTTCGCACTCCAACCCGACCACGCATTCACCACCGCCATCACCTCTCCTCCCGGGCCAATTTCCGGAGAGATCGAGGAACGCCATGATCCGGACTTCCTGCTCAGCAACTATCGCGACGAGGCCCGCTGGTCCGCAGCGATTGCCGAATGGGGCAGGGAACATTCCCTCTTCATTGATGCTGATGAAGAATGATCCAGCGCATCCCTAGCCTATTAGGCTGAAGGCTGAAGGCTGTTAGCGAAATGGAGGGTCAAACAGGCACACCCTTAGCGACAATATTGGATTGGGCTTCATCGCGGTTCCCGCCGCTCGATGTTCTTCAATCGAGTTTGAGAAGTTGATCCTCACGCCAAGGAATAAGCCCTTTCATTACCGTCCCCTTGTTGATCCCGCCACCCGAGGGGCCGATGGTGATGGTGTCCCATGAGCACCACATCCCACAAATCCAACACCCGGATCAAAAGCGAAGCCGCGATAAAAAGCCGGGTCCACACCTCACGCAAGGACCGAGACCTGACGGTCGACGGCCTCGACAAGCATCATCACGAGTCAGTCGCCAGCAAAGCCCGTGAAAAATCTTCCCGGGTGCAAATCGCTGCCGGAGCAAGGGCCGCCAAGCATCCACACCTGCGGGGCGAGTGACCGCGCTGCCTTGACTAGGGAAGCGCTGATTAAATCCCATGAAGGCCGCTGAAGAGCATTTGCTGATTTTTGAAGGCGCGAGTGCTGGGCGATACCCGCAGCGGTCTCGCCCGAGCGAGCAACGCCACAAAAATCGACAAATGGCTTCAGCCCTTCGGGTTGCGGAGATAACAGGCCGGGGGC
>JBEIJN010000026.1:0-39618 GCA_040380225.1 Verrucomicrobiia bacterium
TCGCCCAGCGCTCGCGCCTTCAAAAATCAGCAAATGCTCTTCAGCGGCCATCATGGGATTTAATCAGCGCTTCCCTTGAGGGCGAAGTCGTTCCCTCCGAGGGGGCGGTCACCGCGGGAAGGGGAATCACCGGCGCGACCCCGAGTGGGCGCACCCACTCAAGGGATGAGTTGCCCGCCGAGGGATTCGCCTGGTAGGCGGAGAAGAACATCTCCATCCGTGCATCGATGTTGTCGATGAAGTGCAGGAGGGCCGCCTCAGGTGTCTTGGGCAGGACGGGAGAGCCGTATTCCAGCTGTCCATGGTGCGAGGCGACCAGATGGAGGATGTGGAGTCTGACATCCTCCGCGGAGGGAGTGAGCCGGTCCCATCCCTCCTTGGGCAGATCGCGCCAGATCGAGTTCACCAGTTCGATCCCGATGGAGAGATGTCCGAGAAGTTCACCGCGAAGCTCCGGAGCGATCCCGAAGCCTCTCTCCGGCGGGCAGGTCTCCCAAAGCTTTCCCGTGTCGTGGAAGAGGACTCCGGCGATGATCAGGTCGCGGTTGAGTTCCGGATAGACGGCGCAGAGAGCAAGCGCCGACTCCATCATTCGCGAGGTGTGCTCGAGCAGTCCGCCACGGCGGGCGTGATGGTTACCCCGTGCCGCGGCCGCACGGCGGAAGCGAGGGCCGTGCTGCGTGAGGAACTGCCCACAGAGGGCACTGATTCTTGTATCGGCGATGCTCTCCACCGCCCCGGTGATAATCCTGTCACATCGTTCCAGAAGTTCCCTGCGCTCGGCCGATCCCTCCAGCAGGACGTCGACCGCCTCCTCGGTCAGGGGATTGAGTTCCCAGCGCCTGGCATCGAGGCCGAATGCAGCGCTGTGGCTGAAGATCCCCTCGATCTCGACGAAATCCCCCGACTTGATCGAGGCGCAGGCCTCGAAGGCAGGGGTGTCGCTCCAGGCGCGGAGGGTCATGCTCTCCGAAGCGTCCCGGAACTGGGCTTCATGGAAGGGCTTGCCATTGGAGGCCTCCTTCCGGGTCAGTTTCTCGATCTGGGCATGGATCACGGCCTCCTGCGGTGAGCCTTCACGCGCGGCCTTCTTGAGTTCGGAAATGGTGAGCAGGGGCATAGGGGAAAGGCTGAAGGCTAAAGGCTAAAGGCTAAAGGCTGAAACCTGAAAGCTGAAACCTGAAAGTTGAAACCTGAAAGTTGAAACCTAAAGCAAGGCTAAAGGCTGAAGAAAAATCTGATCCGGCCTTCAGTCTAAAGCGCTTCAGTCTTCAGCCTCTGCTCCCTCACACAATCAGCATGCAGTCGCCGTAGCTGAAGAAGCGGTATTTCTCGCGCACGGCCTCGTTGTAGGCCTCGAGGATGAGTTCCCGACCAGCGAGGGCGCTCACCAGCATCAGGAGGGTGGAGCCGGGAAGATGGAAGTTGGTCTGCAGGGCGTCGATGTGCCGGAAACGGTGAGGGGGTCTGATGAAGATCTCCGTCGAACCGGAGGCGGCGCTAAGAGGGCCGGATGCCTGTGATTCCAGGACGCGGGTGGTGGTGGTTCCCACGGCGATGAGTTTTCCGCCTGAGGTCTTGGCCGCGTTGATCCGGGCGGCGGTCGCCTCCGAGAGGGAGTAGTACTCGGAATGCATCCTGTGCTCGGAGACATCGTCGGTCTTGACCGGATGAAAAGTTCCTGCGCCGACATGAAGGGTGACGAAGGCGTGGGGCAGCGGGGCGAGGATCTCCTTCGTGAAGTGAAGGCCGGCCGTCGGCGCCGCCACGGAGCCGGGATCCTTCGCATAGACCGTCTGGTAGCGCTCCTTGTCCTGCTCGTCGGCCCGACGGTGGAAGTAGGGAGGGATCGGCATCTCGCCATGGTGGTCGAGATCAGGCGGTGCGGAAAATGCCAGCAGGCGGGTCCCGTCCTCAAGGACCTCCGAGACTCTTGCCGTGGTGCCCGCGACCTCCACGGAGGCACCTTCGCGCATCTTCTTCCCGGGCCGTACCATGGCCGTCCAGAGGAGCGGGCCGCGTTGCTCCAGCAGCAGCATCTCGATCTTTCCCGACGCATCGTGGAGGCGGGCTGGGATGACCTTGCTGTCATTGAGGATCAGGAGGTCGTTCGGGGCAATGTATCCGGGCAGATCGGCAAAGCCCCGATGCTCGATCCGTCCTGTCTCCCGATGCAGCACCAGCATGCGCGAGTCCTGACGGCGAGGGGCGGGTCGGTCGGCGATCAGTTCCGGCGGAAGTTCGTAATGGTAGTCGGAGAGACGGGAAGACATGGGAGGAAAAGGGTGAATGCTGAAGGCCGAAGTCTGAAGGAAAAACTGCCTCGGGACAGGTCACCCCACGAGCGAAGTCCCGCCCCTTTTTATTCGGCTTTCAGGTTTCATTGTTTTTTTTATGATAGGTGGAATGAAAGTCGCGGTTTTTAACACCAAGAAGTATGAACGCCGCGCCTTGGAGGAGGCCTCCAAGGGGGTATCCGTTGAATTCACTTTCCTTGAGCCACGGTTGGAGGCGCACACCGCCGTACTGGCTGCCGGTCATGAGGCGGTTCTGATCTTTGTCAATGACTGCGCGAACCGCGAGGTGCTCGAAAGACTTGCCGGGGGGGGCACCCGGTTTCTGGCCACCCGGAGCGCCGGGTTCAACCAGATCGACATCAAGGCCGCCCAAGAGTTGGGGATCCAGTTGGCCTACGTCCCGGCCTATTCACCCAATGCCGTCGCGGAATTCACGATCGGGCTGATCCTGACGCTGGCCCGCCACATCCACGAGGGGCATAACCGCGTGAGGCGTGCGGACTTCAATCTCGAGGGGCTCTGCGGATTCGAGCTTCGGGACAAGACCGTCGGCGTCTGCGGGACGGGACGCATCGGTACGGCCGTGGTCAGGTTGCTGAGTGGTTTCGGATGCAGGATTCTGGCCTACGACGAGGAGCCCAACGAGGAGGTGACCCTGCTTGCCTCCTATGTCGATACCCGCGAAGAGCTTTTCCGCTACTCCGACATCCTGACCCTCCATGTCCCGCTGATGCCCTCCACCCACCATCTCATCGACAAGGCGGCCATCTCAATGATGAAGGACGGGGTCTTCCTCATCAACACGAGCCGAGGCGCGCTGATCGACACCCCCGCCGTGGTCGAGGCGCTCAAGAGCCGCAAGGTCGGCTTCCTGGCCATCGATGTCTACGAGGAGGAGGCGTCGCTCTTCTTCGAGGATCACTCCTCGGACATCATCGACGACGACACATTCGCCCGTCTGCTGACATTCCCCAACGTGGTCGTGACGGGGCATCAGGCATTCCTCACCGACCATGCCCTGCGAAACATTGCGGAGACAACGCTCAAAAGTCTCACGGAGTTCGCCGCGGGGATCCCCTGCAGCCATGCGTTGCCGTTGATCCGATGAGGGGGGGAGCCCTTTTCCTCCTCACCGCGGCGCTGCTGCTCATCCAGGGTTGCCGCCCGCCCGAGCAGCGTGCCGATCTGGTTTTCATCAACGGCGCGGAACCCGAGACGCTCGACCCTTCTCTGATCACCGGTCAGCCCGAGGGGCGGATTGTGAATGCGCTCTTCGAGGGGCTTCTTCGATTCGACCGTCATGGCAGGAGCGGCCCCGGCGTCGCCTCCTCGTGGGAGATTTCGCCCGACCGCCTGACCTACACCTTCCACCTGCGCCCTGATGCACGGTGGAGCGACGGCCGCCCCGTGAGGGCGGGGGACTTCGTGGATTCCTGGCGCCGCACTCTCGATCCCGTCACGGCTTCGGCCTACAGCTACCAGCTCTTTCCCGTGCAGGGTGCGGAGGAATTTGCCAACGGTGGTGGAGGTTCGGCCGGCACGGCCGGCAAGAGCACCGATTTCTCCTCCGTGGGGGTGAAGGCACCCGATGAGCGGACGCTGGTGGTGAGGCTCCGGCAGCCCACCCCCTACTTCCTCGATCTCTGCGCCTTCCCGACGCTCTACCCCGTGCGGACCGACCTGATCGGGAAATATGGTGACGATTGGGTGAAGCCGGGCAAGCTTGTGGGCAACGGGGCATTCCTTCTCGAGGAGTGGAGGATCAATGATTCAGTCCGTCTTGCGAAGAACCCCCTCTACTGGGATGCGGCGAACGTTTCCCTCCGCTCCATCCGGATTCTTCCGATCAGCAAGGCCAACGTCGCCTACAATTTCTACGCCGCTGGCCAGGCTGACCTCATCATGGACAAGGGGCTGGCCCCTCCATCACTCCTCGACGCTCTCAAGATCCGTCCCGACTTTCACGCCGCTCCCTTCCTGGGCACCTACTTCCTGCGGTTCAACTGCGCCAAGGGTCCCTTCACGGACGTCCGCGTCCGCAAGGCCTTCTCGCTGGCACTCGACCGCAAGCGCGTGACCACCAAGATAACCCGAGCCGGGGAGACCGATGCCCTGAGTTTCGTTCCGCCCGGCATCCAGGGGTATCAGGCCCCGTCAGGTCTCCCGGAGAGTGCCGCCGAGGCACGCCGCTTGTTGGCCGAGGCCGGGTATCCAGAGGGAAAGGGATTTCCCCTGACCACCTATCTCTACAGCGAGGGCGAGCTCAACGAGGGGATGGCCATTGAGCTCCAGTCGATGTGGAAGGAGGTACTCGGCGTCACCGTCCAGCCCGCCCGTCAGGAGTGGAAGGTCTATCTCAACTCCCTCGGATCGCTCGACTTTGGCATCGCCCGCTCCAGTTGGGTGGGTGATTATCCCGATCCGAACACCTTCCTGGATCTCTTCCTCTCCGGAAGCGGGAACAATCGCACCGGCTGGAGCAATCCGGTCTACGATCGCCTGATCGGTCAGGCAGCTTCCGAGACCGATCCCGTGCGCCGCTTCGCGACCCTGCGCAGGGCGGAGGAGTTCCTCGTGCGCGATGAGGCGCCGATCGCCCCTCTCTTCTTCTATGTCGGGATCCAGCTCTATGACGGAAACAGACTCGGCGGTATCGAGGCGAATGTGCTCGACGAGCATCCGCTGAGGGAAATCTTCCTCAAACATCCCGATCAACCATGAAACCACGATTCTCCACCAAGGGATGCACCGCCCTGATCACCGGTGCCACGGCCGGGCTGGGAGCCGAGTTCGCGCGTCAGTTGGCTCCGAAGGCTTCGCGCCTCATTCTTATCGGCCGTCGTGAGGATCGTCTTGCATCCCTTGCCACATCACTCCGCGCCGACTTTCCTTCACTTGTCGTCGATACGCTTCCGGCCGATTTGGCGAAGTCCGGGGAAAGGGAGCTTCTGGCTGCTTGGATCATCCGCGAGGAAATCCCGCTCAACCTACTCATCAACAACGCGGGGTTGGGTGATCTCGGCCCCTTTGATTCGGCCGATTGGAACCGACTCGCACCAGTTCTGGAGGTGAATGTCACGGCGCTGACCCATCTCACCCACCTGCTCCTGCCGATGCTACGCTCCCAAAGGACTGCGGGCATCCTGAATGTCAGTTCGATCGCAGGATTCTTCCCACTCCCCGAGATGGCTGTCTACGCGGCGAGCAAGGCTTATGTGACGAGTTTCAGCGAGGCGCTCCGCATGGAACTCGCGCCCGAGGGCATTTCGGTGACAGCGCTCTGTCCGGGGCCGGTGCCGACCGAGTTCTTTCATGTGGCTAGCCGCAACGGAGAGACGATCCGCGCGATGGATCGCTCCCATCCTTCATTGGCAACTTCGCCGGATTCCGTGGTTCGCGAAGCCTTGTCGGGACTCGAACGTGACAAGCCCGGCGTGATCCCCAATAGGCTGCTGGCGCTTCTTGTGCGCGGCGTGAGACTGCTTCCATTTCCTCTCATACGTACTGCGATTCAACTGGGTGCCGGACCAAGAAAGCCTGGAAAAAATTAGGGCACCTCGCTGTTTGTGGCGGGTTGATTGAAAGAGAATGATTTCACGCAACGGCCGCAACGGTCGCCAAGGTGGAAGAGAAGACCAGCGCACGATGAAAACTACCCCGCCGGTAACAACACGGCGACGGGGAGCCCCTCTTTGCGATCGTCGCGTCCTTTGCGTGAAACCCACTCCGAATATCTTCCCACTCCTCATGGCGAAAAGCCAAAATATAGTGACCGACAGGGTATCCGGGAGCGATCCGGGATATCGATGATCTGCGCGGCATTGACGATGGGGGCCTGATCGGGGAAACTGACCTTGTGAAAAGTTTCACAAGATGGTCCACCAAGGACATTGACCCGAAGTCGAACGCCTCGTTCGCCTCCGCAATCGAACTGATCGGCCCCGACCTCTATTCGGTCGAGGAGCGGATTCGCGAGCAGTCGAAGGCGGTCGACGCCGGGATCGAACACTATTTCGAGTATGCGATCGGGGGCAGCGGAAAGCGCCTGCGTCCCGCCCTCGCCCTCCTCTCGGGAGGCGCCACGGGACGGATCGTCTCCGATCATGTCGACCTGGCGGTCATCGTGGAACTCATCCACATTGCCAGCCTCGTCCATGACGACATCATGGATGGTGCCGACCGTCGTCGTGACCGGCCGACCCTCAACGCCAAGTGGGGGAATTCCCTCACCGTCCTTGTCGGCGATGTTCTCTTCGCTCACGCATTGCGACTCTCCACCAAGTTTTCCAATTCCGACGTGTCACGCCGGATTGCGGATGCCGCCGCCGATGTCTGCACAGGGGAGATCCTTCAGACTCAGCGTCGTTTCGATCTGAATCTGCCCCTCTCCGAGTATTACCGGATGGTCCAGATGAAGACCGGCGCCCTCTTCGCCGTCTCCTGTGAGTTGGGAGCCTTCCTCAGCGGTGCGTCACCCACGGTGATCAGTGCGCTCAAGAACTACGGCAACAAGGTTGGCATCGCCTACCAGGTCCTCGACGACTGCATCGATCTTGTCGGCGACGAGGAAATGATCGGCAAGACCCTCGGCACCGACATTGCCTGCGGGAAGTTCACGCTCCCCGTCCTGTTGCTTCTCCAGAACGCATCCGCGAAGGAAAGGGACGAATTGCGCTCCCGCTTCCTCTCCGAGGAACCGATGCCGGCCGCCGAACTGGCCGCCCTCGTCACCTCGAGGGGGGCGCTTCCTGCATCGGTTCAGGCTGCTCGAAGCCTCGTCGACGAGGCCGAGTCGGAACTTGTCCATGTTCAGGATAACCGTCACGCCTCGGCCCTTCGCGCGATGACGGAGTATCTCCGCGGAGTTCTTGACTCGCTCTGCTAACGGGCCCGAAGGAGTCAGGAGGGTGGTGCGGGGATACGCCCCCCATGGGAAGGGAAGTTTCAGGAAACGGCGCTGACGACTTTCCATCAGAACTTCCGCCCTAGTGCCTGAGCCCCTAAACTTCTAGTGCCTAAAATGCAGCTGTTTCACCGGCGTGTGCATCCGTTGCAGATCCAGCTGATCGCTTCGGTTCCTCCAAAGAGGATCGAACCGATGAACCCCAGGGAGATCAGGAAGAGAATCAGTCCCGCACCCAGGGTCGCGCCGTCGCGTTCTGAGAAAGAGGATGCCACAAGCACGACTGTCAGCGCGGGAAGCATGTTACTGAAGGGGATGGGCAGGGGCAGCAGGAGCATCAGGCCGCTGAGGAACACAGCCATGCCTGCAAGAAACTGGGTGAGGCGGAACTCAAAAAGGAACGAGAGGCGGGGGTGAAGGAGTTTCTCTATTCCCCCGAGGACCCGGGCGCTCCCGTGAAGAATCTTGGGAAGGTATTTTCCGGAAAGATGGGTCTTGAGCAGGCGCTGCGGAAGCCATGGATGCTGGCGCAAAGCAAATCGCAGACCCAGCAGGGCGATCACCATGCCGAAGGGCGTGGAGAGACCGGGAAGCATGATCGGTTGGCAGAAGGGAAGGGCGAGAATCACCAGGAGCAGCGTGTAGACGCGCCCTTCAAGCCGATCAACCAAGTCACCCATGGTCAGATCGGAGTGCTCCGCGGAATCCGAGAGGATCTGCAACTCCACCGAGAGCCGCCGCGGTTCAAACGGATCGTGTTCTTGATCTACAGGAGTCGGCGTCATGTTCGGTACGTCTCAAAGCCTAACACTCATCCCTCCTGAAGGGAAATCAAGGAGGGGATGTCGGATCATTGGATCCTGTTGACCCCCAGAAACGAAAAACCCATCCCCTTTTGAAGAGGATGGGTCTTATTTGAAAAAGCTAGAAGTGTTTAAGCGACCTTTGCAGGCCCGGCCGTTGCTTCGCATTTGAATTGATGATCGGACCAACCAATCCGATCACCCTTGCGGGCTATGCTGACACATATTCTATGTCGTTCTTGCCACCGCAAGACTCCATTCGGGCTTTCCCCCAAGCCACTCGCCCCTATGGGGGCTGCTTCGCAGTCCTATCAGCTTTGATTCGCTCGCTCCCGCTCGGCTCACCCTTGCGGGCTGAACTTTCGTTCAGTCTACCCAAGCTGTTCCCACGGCTATTTGTTCGCCAGTCGCTGATTTGTGACGGCGACGATACGCGCCGATCAGAGCAAATGCACCGAGTCCGACGAGGGCGTAGGTGGAGGGTTCTGGGATGGCTAAAGCGCCGGGATTCCCGGCGGCAGCCAACTGTGAAATCGTACTGCTGGACAATGCTCCGGTGTAGACAAAGACATTGTCCATTTGTCCGTTGAACATCTCAACCGGGGAGGATTGCCAGCCAGGATTGGCACCCAGAGCAATAAAGTTTGCGGAAGAGTTTCCGTAGGATGTACCGAAAGTTGCTTGGAGGGATCCGTTCACGTAGACGGAAAGCTTTCCACTTAAGCCACCGTAGCTGTTATTATTCTCATAGACGGCCGCCAAGAATGTCCAATTCGTAGTTACGGGAGCCCCTAAGCTCTGTGCCCAAACTCCATTCCATGCCGCGTAGGAGGGTGCGTTGCCTGCCCATCGTTGATCCACCGCAAGAGCCCGATCCCAGATGCCATCGTCAATGCTCAGAATATCCCGAACTTGACTGCCTGCCGTGCTCACTGTCAGCGCGGAAGGCTTGACCCAGAGACCCCAGGTCATGTTCGGAACGACAGCTGGATTGACATTGATTGGGAGCGAGAGGAGACCGCCCGAACTCGATCCATTCGCACTGCCATTGAACATGGCTGATCCGCCGTCATATCCCGATGCAGAGTAGGTCGGAGCCCCTCCATTTACGTCTCTCACGCTGGCGTTTTTTCCTTGGCCGCTGGAGTCGAGACCAAGGTTCGTCGAATCGTCGAATTTATACCATCCGGTCAGCGTTGCTTGTGAGGGGACGCTACCGATCGCCAAGAGAAACAATGCTAGAAAGGTTTTTTTCATAGGGATGGATGCGTGATTGGACTAATATATCGGCCCCTCGAGACTTATGCTGCAAGACAAAAAAAGATTCAGCTCAAGATCTCATCGGACGATGGGGATTCCTTCCCTCTTTGGCAACCCCAGCAGCCCCGCCATTCCTGTGGAATCTCTTCGCACAGAAGGGGCCTCTGCATAAAACGGGACTTCTGCTGGGAGTCTTTACTCCTCCAAGTCACGGTTGCGCCTGGCATCGTATCTGCGGGACTTTTCCCGGTAGTCCCGCCGATCCCTCCGCGCGATGGTCATCTGGCGTTTCTGCCGGCTGAGCCGAAGCTTTGCAATTTCCTCCTCCAGCTTCAGGAATCCCTCGAGCCGCGTGAGTTCCATCTTCCCCTCGGCCATCGCCGCACGGATCGCGCACCCCGCGTGGGGGCCATGACGGCAGTTGTCAAACCTGCAGTGCCGGGCCAGTTCCTCGATATCCCCAAACTGCTCGCGGAGTGTCGTCTCATCCGTCCACATGTGCACTTCGCGAATGCCCGGATTGTCGATGATGATCCCGCCGCCCCGTAGCACCATGAGCTCGCGGGCCGTGGTGGTGTGGCGTCCTTTACCGGTGATGTCGTTGACCTCGTCGGTCCACTGATAGTCACCACCCAGGAGGTGATTGATCACCGAGGATTTCCCCGTGCCGCTGGATCCGATGAAGGTGATGGAAATGCCGGGCTTCAGGTACTCCTTCAGCGCCTTGAGACTACTCTTTTTCTTCAGGCTGGTGACATGCACTTCCGCTTCCGGATTCTGATTTCGGATGGCTTCCGCCGCAGTCCGGTTTTCCTCGTCGGAAAACAGGTCGGCCTTGTTGACCAGAACCACCGCCTTTGCCCGACTTCGGCCAATGATCGCAAAATACCGTTCCATCCGGCGGAGGTTGAAATCGGGACCCGCATCGGTAACCACGACCACGACATGGATGTTGGCGGCAATCACCTGTTCTTCCGTGCGCCTTCCGGACATCTTTCTGGAGAAGCAGGTTTGTCTGGAGAGCCTTGCACGGATGACATGCTCGTTGTTGTCATTCCCGATCTCGAGCGCCACCCAGTCCCCGACAGCGGGAAGTTCCGCATCCGTTCCGGCGTCATGGTACACCTTCCCGCTCATCACCACTTCCACTTCGCGGCCATCTCCCAACAAGGCGCCGTAGGTGATTTTGTTGTCGCGGATCAGTCGGGCTGGCTTCCAGCCATTTGCGACGTATGCCGAAAACTCCTCAGCAAAGGCCTTATTCCAGCCAAGATCATCGAGCGTCATGCCGGAGCGTCTGATCTTTCCAAGATCGCTGAGTCGATTAGCTCGAGGATCTCTGAGCGCCCCTGCCCGTCCTTTGAAGAACTCAGCACGTAGGCAGGAGATTCCTCGGTGATCTCACGCATGCGGATCAGGAACGCCTCCACGTTCTTCCGGGCCGCATTTTTGGACAGCGTGTCCGTCTTGGTAAAGGCGAGGATAAAGGCCAATCCGGATGTGACCATCCAGTGGAGAAATTCCAGATCCAGACTCTGGGGGGCAAGTCGGGAATCGATCAGCACGAATGTTCCCAAGAGGTTGGGGCGGTTCTGCAGGTAGTCAGAGACAAAGGCACTGAAGCCGCCCCGCTGCTTCTTGCCGACCTTCGCGTAGCCGTAGCCCGGAAGATCGACCAGATTCCAGGTGTTGTTGATCGAGAAAAAGTTGATCAACTGCGTTTTGCCCGGGATCTGCGAAACCTTCGCCAATCCCTCCGAGCGCGTCAGCATGTTGATGAGCGACGATTTGCCGACATTCGAGCGGCCGATGAGCGCGAACTCCGGCAGGGCTGACTTCGGGCAAGAGGCCAGATCGGGAGAACTTCCCTGAAAAGTCGCGGTGGTGATCTTCACGAATCCCGCCGTTGGTAAGGTGCTGGAGACGATCTTTTCTCCCGAATTCCGGGGCTGGCCATGATCTCCACATAGACTTCAGCCGCCCCCGCCGCCGCAACTGCCTCGACAGCCTTGGAGACGTCGGGTAGCAACACCTCGGTCGCAGTCCCACACTCGGAACCGACTTTGCAGTGGAAATCCCAGACATTCATCTCCGGGGGCAGAGTCTTCCTCCTCTCCCGCTTCACATACTTGATGAGCTCGAGCTTGATCGCCTCCAGTACTCGCGGGTCATCCTTGCCAGTGAGATGCAGTGGAAAAGTCTTTTTCATGTAGTTTTTTACCTTACCACAGGGCGCCTTCCGTTCGGGATATATTTCCATTGGGATGGGAATGAAGGTGGGCGCGAGGGATTCCTTAATCTAAAATGATCCATTATTCTTGGCTCTTCGCTATTGGGATTGGGGAAATGTTCCGGAATAGAGACGGAATGAGTTTCACGCAAAGGACGCAACGATCGCAAAGAGGGGTTCCGCGTTGCTGTGTTTTTACTGGCAGGGTAGTTGCAAGAATTTCCATGAAAAACCACTGTTCTTCCCCCCTTGGTTTCATCAGGCCCTACTCATTGATCCTACCTTGGCGACCGTAGCGGCCGTTGCGTGAAAACATCATCTTTCAATCAACCCACAGAAAACAGCAAGGCGCCGCATTCTTCTCGCAGTGATTCCGCAGCGATTTGCTTCTTTGATGATTCTTGGCAAAATCAGCCGATGAATCTCCTTCTGATTCCATATCTTGCCAATATAGCGATTCTTGTTCCTGTGGCGTTTGGATCGCTGACTGGATTATTGCCAATATCCAGAGGGCACTTCCCTGAGAGTCCTGGGTGGCGAACAATCACTGGATCGCTGTGGACAGCCATTCTTGTGTGTTCAATCGCAGGGTTGTTTCACCCCATCATCTTTGCGCCAATTCTGATTCTCCAAGTCATTTATAAGACAGTCTGGCTGGTTTTCTATGTCCTGCCACGTTTGAGAAATGCTGACTCTCGAAAAGAAATTCACTGGGGAATTGCAGTTTCATTCCTACTCATCGTGATTTTCTATCCGCTTGTTATTCCTTGGAGCGTACTGTTCCAGTAAACTCAATCTAACCTTGTGGCGATTCTGTAGCGAATGGTCAAAACCAGCTATCCCACCATCACTCCGGAACATCTTCAGAGCGAAAAAGTCTTCCAAGAAAACCGAGACTCGGGCTGGCGGGATTCGAACCCACGACCTCTTGAACCCCATTCAAGCGCACTACCAAGCTGTGCTACAGCCCGTCTCGAGCAATGGAGCATCGTGTTTCTTCACGCATCGTGCAAGTTCCTTTTCAGATGGAGTGCCGAGGGGAATTTCCACCATGAAGATCATGAAGACGACGCGACTCTGTGTCTTGGTTGATCGACTGAATCGTGGGGAAGCAGATCCGGAGGTAGCCTGTGCCCTGTGCGCGCAATTTCCGATATCCCTTTTCGACCTTTGCGCTCCTCGTCAGGTTTACTAGTGTATTTCCATCATGACTTCCACTTCCTCCAAGACTGATCCGGCGCTCCGGAAGGTCGCGATCGTCGGTGCCAGCGGCTACTCGGGCGAGGAGCTCTGCGCCCTGCTCGACCGGCATCCGTCGGCCGAGGTGACCGCTGTCTTTTCCCGGCAGCATCAGGGCAAGACCATTGGTGAGGTGATGCCGCGCTTCTCGGGGTTGAAGATTTCATCATTGGTCTTCACGGAGGCCGATCCTGCCAAGGTGGCCGCCTGCGATGCCGGGGTGGTTTTCCTGGCGCTTCCGCACGGAGTGGCCGCCGAGTATGCGGTGGCCGCCCTGAAGGCGGGTAAGGTGGTGATCGACCTGAGTGCCGATTTCAGGCTCAGGGATGCCGCCGTCTACGCAGATTACTATGGGGGAGAGCATCCGGCACCGGAGCTTCTGAGGGATGCGATCTATGCGATTCCCGAACTCTCACGGGAGGCGATCAGCAAGTCGCCGCTCATCGCCTGTGCGGGCTGCTACCCGACCAGCATTCAGCTTCCGCTCATCCCCCTTCTCAGGGCCGGACTCCTCGATCCCGATGGCATCGTCGCCTCCAGCGCGAGCGGCGTGAGCGGAGCCGGGCGGAAGGCGGCCGTCGACTATCTCTACGCCGAGTGCAATGAGAGCATGCGTGCCTATGGACTACCCAGGCACCGGCATCTCTCGGAGGTGGAGCAGCAACTCTCCCATGCGGCAGGTCACAAGGTGGTGATCACCTTCATCCCTCATCTTGCCCCGATGAACCGGGGTATCCACACCACGATCGTGGCGACTCCTGCGGCTGGAAAAACCTCCACCGATCTCAAGAAAGCTCTCCTTGCTGCCTATGCTTCCGAGCCCTTTGTCCGGATTCGGGAAACCCCGCCCGATACCAAGCATGTTTCGGGGACGAACTTCTGCGACATCGCCCTCTACGATGAGCCGAGGACCGGACGGGTCGTGATCCTTTCGGTGATCGACAACCTCGTGAAGGGTGCCGCCGGTCAGGCCGTCCAGTGCTTCAATGTCCGGGCGGGACTGGCGGAGACGGAAGGGCTGATGTGAGAAATGCAAAATGAAGAGTGCAAAATGAAAAAGTTGGGATCTCCTGATTCCTGACCCTGCCTCTTTGGGGTATTACTCTCCTTCGCCTTTTCACTTTCTAACTTTTCACTTTTTCTCCCTACCTCCCATCCTCAGTTCCAATTGTCACCTTCTAACGTTTTAACTTTCTAACCTTTCACTTTTCCCCATCCCATTCATCCCTGTGAGTCTTCATATGTCCAAAAATCTCAAACGCATTGCCGGTGGCGTGAATGCCGCCCGTGGATTTCTCTCAGCCGCCGCCGCCTGCGGCATCAAGCGGACCGGCCCGCTCCGGAGCGATCTCTGCATCGTGGCATCGGAGACTCCTGCCACCGCGGCCGGGGTTTTCACCACCAATCTGGTGAAGGCCGCTCCCGTCCTGCTCTCCCGTCGTCATCTCGAGTCAGGGAAGGCGCGTGCGGTCCTCCTCAACAGCGGCAATGCCAATGCCTGCACGGGCACGCCCGGACTCCGCGCCGCCGAGCAGTGCGCCAATGCCGCCGCCGTGGCCCTCGGCATCCATGCCGACGAGGTGCTGGTCTGCTCCACCGGCCGTATTGGGGTTCAGCTTCCGCTGCCCAAGATGCTCCCCGGGATCCGTGAGGCTGCGGCTTCACTGAAGGCCTCGCCTGCCGCCGCCCTTGCCGCCGCCAAATCGATCATGACGAGCGACAGCTTGCCGAAGCAGGCCGCCTACGAGGTGAAGGTTGGCGCCAAGTCCTTCCGCATCGGTGGCATGGCCAAGGGGGCCGGCATGATCTCGCCGAACATGGCGACGATGCTCTGTGTCATCACCACGGATGCGGCGGTGCCTGCGGCCTTCCTGCGCAAGGCCCTGCGCGAGGCAACCGGGAGGACCTTCAACTGCATCACCGTCGACGGCGACTGCAGCACCAACGACACCGTCCTGACCCTTGCCAACAGTGCTTCCAAGGTCTCCATCCGCACCGCACCTGAGAAGAAAGCCTTCGCGGATGCCCTGCAGGCAGTCTGCGCCGATCTAGCCCGATCCATCGTGGCCGACGGGGAGGGGACCTCGCGCGTGATCGAGTTGATCGTGAAGGGAGCCAAGACGGAGGCCGACGCCCATCGGATCGGTCGCGCCATCGCCAACTCGCAGCTCGTCAAATGCGCCTGGGCCGGGAGCGACCCCAACTGGGGACGCATCCTCGATGCCGCCGGATATGCCGGTGCGGCACTTGATCCCGACAAGGTCGATATCGCCTATGACGGGATCAAGGCGGCCAAGAACGGCATGGGGTGCCAGGATGCCAAGGGTGAGGCAACGCTTCGGAAGATTGCCGCGAAAAAGGAATTCTCCGTTCTCGTGGACCTGCATCTCGGCAAGGGCGAGGCCCGCCTGCTCACGACCGACCTCACCGAGGAGTATGTCCGCCTGAACCTCTCCGAGTTCTCGCTGTAAAAACCATCCATGCCATCCCAGATCACATCCCGCCAGCGAGCCGAGACGCTCATCGAGGCGCTCCCCTACCTGCAGAAATTCCGCGGCGGAATCTTCCTGATCAAATACGGCGGGAGCACCATGGAGGCCGAGGATCAGGTGGAGCGCTTCCTCGTCGACGTCGCCTTCCTTGATGCCGTCGGGATCCGTGTCGTCCTCGTGCACGGCGGCGGCAAGGCGATCAATGCACGGATGAAGGATCAGGGACTGGTTCCCCGTTTTGTCGGCGGCCTGCGCGTCACCGATGCAGCAACCATCGGGATCGTTAGCACCGTTCTCGACGAGGAGGTGAATCCCGGCATCGTCGCCCAGTTGTCCAAGCTCGGCGTGAAGTCGGTCGGGATCTCGGGCCGTGATGTCTTCACCGCCAGCAAACTTCCCCCCGTGGTGGAATCCGACGGGAAGGAGGTCGATCTCGGCTTTGTCGGCGAGGCCGAGGAGGCCAATCCCGCTCCCGTCCTTGCGGCTCTCTCATCCGGTGCTGTTCCGGTCATCTCGCCGCTGGGGGCCCTTCCGACAGGCGAGCCCATGAACATCAACGCCGATGTCTCCGCCGCCGCCCTTGCCGCCGCGCTTCCGGCCACCAAGCTGATCTTCCTGAGTGATGTCCCCGGGCTCATGCACGATCCCAAGGATGAATCCTCCCTCATCCACAGCCTCACCGCATCCCAGACCGAGGAGCTCATCGATCGCGGAGTGATCGCCGGAGGAATGATTCCCAAGGTCCGCTCCGCCACCAAGGCACTCGCCCAAGGACTCAGCAAAGTTCACTTCCTGGGAGCTGGAACGCCACATGCGGTGCTTCTCGAAGCTTTCTCCGAGGAAGGTGTGGGCACAGAGATTACTCCGTAATCTCTGTAGGCTTGGGATTTTCGCGCCCCGCGTTGTTCTGCTGCGCTCGCAATGCCGAGTGCTGGGAAGCACGTAGTAGCCTGTGCGTAAGCACAGCCCCGAAGGGGCGAGGGCGTCGGGAGACGTCGAGGCAATATCACTATAAATCCGCTTCGCTTGCAGGCCTAGCGGTGCATCGAAACTTCCAAGCCTTGGCAGACAGCCGGGTACTTGGATAATCCCGGCGTCATAGCCGATGCCAGGGATTTTAGGGCTGTTGCTCGCGACCCCTTGCGCGGTATCAAAAACTCATGCGCCATACTTAGATTGCGCGTTGCGCTTTAAGGGATCTTTTCTGGCCTAATAGTCTAATAGACTTCAGCCTATAAACCTCCGCTAAACGCTTCGCGTTTAGCCGGGCGGCCAGTGCATGGGGCGGGCGCCCATGACATGGATGTGCAGGTGCGGAACGGTCTCCCCTCCGTCGGGTCCGTTATTGATCACGATGCGGTATCCCGAGTCGCCGAGGCCTTCCTGACGGGCCGTGGCCGCCGCGGCTGAAAGGAGTGTGCCGAGAAGGGGCTCGTCGGAAGCTTGGGTCTCATTGATGCGCGGGATGCAGCGCTTTGGAACGACGAGGAAGTGGACGGGTGCCTGCGGGGCGATGTCGCGGAAGGCAATCCAATCCGGGCCCTCGGCAATGATGTCGGAGGGGATCTGGCGTGCGGCGATCTTCTCGAAGAGGGTCATCAGGGAAAAAGCTGAAAGATGAAAGATGAAAGATGAAAGATGAAAAGCTGAAGGCTGAAGGCTGAAGGCTGAAGGAAAAGGGAGTGAAAGACTGGCTGAAAATGGAGAGGGGCCGCAAAATAGAAAAGGCAAAACCGTTCAACCCAAGGGTGTGTTTCTGAGTAAGGAGGACCGTTCCCTCGGCTGCAGTTTGACTAACAGTCTTCAGCCTTCAGTCTAAAAGCCTTCATTTCGCCTTCTGGCTCCTCTCAGCTCAGCTGAATCTCCAGCGGCTCTCCCGTGCGGGTGTTTCCAGCGGCCTGGCCATGCTGGCGAATGAAGTCGACGATTTCCTCGCGGAGAACGCGGGCCCGGTTCCTGCGGTTGCCGAGCAGACGGACACATCCGGTGAGATCCTGTATCTCGAGTCGTGCGGCGTGCGATTCGGCGACGCTCTGGAGACGGTTGCCGAGCAGGCCGAAGAAGGCTAGTTCGTATCCTTCGCCGGCTTCGCGGGCGATTTCGGTGAGGGAGAGTCTGACGGGGGGATCCGGCAGCCGGAAATGCTCGGCCACGTCGTTGAATCCCAGCGACTCCAGGACACTGAGCACAGCGCTCTGAAGGTTCGGTATTTCGACGCTGTTTGCCACGAAATCACGCTTCAGGTAGATGGAGACGCTCTCGGCAATATGCTCCGCCAGCCACCAGCGGCTGTATCCTGCATGCTCCGCGGCAGAGCGGATGGAGGAGGTGATCCATCGCTTGTCGAAGGTGGTGTTCCTTCCATCGGGAAGAGCCACCAGGGGCATGCCGTCACTGAGTGCGATCATTGGTGTGGGGGGAGATCAGGTGATTTTGTTGAAGAGTTCCTTCTGGTCGTCCGAGAGCGGTGCGCGTCGCTCAAGTGACTGGATCTCCTCGATGAATTCGCCGATATCCTCGAAGCGGCGGTAGACGGAGGCGAAGCGAACGTAAGCGACTGGGTCGATCGCATGAAGTCTCTCCATGACCCGGGCGCCGATGCTCTTGGTGGAGATTTCGCGTTCCTGTTCAGACTCGAGGTCGTTGATGAGGGCGTTGACCGACTCCTCCATGACGTCGATGGAGATGGGCCGCTTCTCACATGCCTTGATGAAGCTGGAAAGGAGCTTCTGACGGTCGAAGGGCTCCCTGCGTCCATCCCGCTTCACGGCCAGCAACTCCACGCGCTCGATCTGCTCGTAGGTGGTGAAGCGGCTTTCGCAGGCCAGGCATTCCCTCCTGCGGCGGATACTGGTGCCATCCTTGGACAAGCGTGAGTCGATCACCTTGTCGTCGATGGAGGAACACTTGGGGCAAAGCATTGTGTGAATCCTGATCCTTGGAATGACTTCACCACAATATGTTGTGGTATGAAAGTAAATTTATCTCATCAATCTCCCGCAGAGGCGCAGAGGCGCGGAGCGAGAAATATCAAAACAATCGGGGTGATTTCACGTGACTGGCGTAAAGATCCGCCATTTGGATGCCCTCGATCTTCCCGATTTTAAATCTCAGCGCCTCTGCGGCAAAAAATTCCCCCGTGGGAATCCCCTCTCAAACCTTATGCGTTTTCTGAAAGAGACTTTTCTGGCGGCGGGAGAAGGTCACCGATCGGTTTGCGGAAATGTGGGCGGTGAGGTCTCCCTTTTCATCCGTACTGAGGGAGAGAATGGAGCGGAGATTGATGAGGCTGTCGCGCGAGGCGCGGAAGAACATCTTCGGATCCAGTTGTTCCTCCAGATATCCGAGCGTCTTGCCGATGCGTCCCGAGTATCCGTTCCAGTGAACGAGTGTTCCCTTGTCCGTGGCCTCGATCAATTCGATCTGCTCCACGGGGAGCAGAAGGCATTCCCCATCGATCTTGAGGAGGATCGAGTCGCCCTCGGTGAGTTTGGGCACCTCGTTCGCTGAAGTCCCGATGCGTGAAAGTGCCTTGGCAAGGCGCTTTTCGTCGAACGGCTTGAGCAGGTAGTCGAGCGCATCTTCCTCGAAAGCCCGTGAGGCGAACTGCTCGTAGGCAGTCGTGAAGAAGAACGGGGGCCTCTTCTTGCCGAGGCAATCGAGAAGTTCGAAGCCGTCGCCTCCCGGCATCTGGATGTCGAGGAAGAGGAGCTCGGGCATTTGCCTGGAGATTTCGCCAAGCGCCTCCTTCACCGATCCCGCTTCCCGGATTGTCGCTGCCGGGGCAACGCGGCCCAGCATCCGCTTGAGTTCCAAACGGGCAGGACGCTCGTCATCGACGATCAGGATGTCCCATGCATGAGCAATCGGATACTCCACGATGCAAAAGCGTTAACACACATTTGCGATTTGAAAAGAGGTTCTTTTTTTGGGGGAGCTTTGGAGGAGCTCTTCGGGAGCGCCTGATGGCCTGTCAGGATGCCCGATTAGGGAAGCGCTGATTAAATCGCATAGAGGCCGTTGCGGGAAGAATTGGCCGCGGGCAAGGCGGCTTGGCGCGAGCATCCCCGCAGTGGGCTGTAAGCGCCAAGCCAACACAGCCCCCGGCCGGTTATCTCCGCAACCCGGAGGGCTGAAGCCATTTGTCGATTTTTGTGGCGTTGCTCGCTCGGGCGAGACCGCTGCGGGTATCGCCCAGCACTCGCGCCTTCAAAAATCAGCAAATGCTTTTCAGCGGCCTCTATGGGATTTAATCAGCTCTTCCTTAGCGGGGATCGTGACGACGGCCAGAACACGGTTCTTCTCCACCTGCCGGATGGTGAAGGAGGCGGCTTTCCCGTGGAGGGAGAGAAGCTGCTCCCTGATGAACCGAAGACCCATACTATCCGGGGACGGGGTTTCAAGGATCCCGGTGTTGGAGACGCTGAGGAAGAGATTCCCCTCCGTCACCTCCGCTCGGATCACCAGTTCCGCGGTTCCCGGGGCGGGGTCGATCCCGTGCTTGAAGGCATTCTCCACGAGTTGATGGAACAGCATGGGGGGAACAGGCACGCTCTCCGCGGAGGGATTGACGGCGAGCGACGCGCTCAGACGGTTTTCATAGCGGAGTTGCTGGAGATCAATGTAGGAGCGGATGGTCGAGATTTCTTCCCTCAGCGGAATCTCGTCGCGACGGGTCATGAGCAGGGAGGAGCGGAGGAGTTGGGAAAGGCTCACGACGGCATCCCGTGCCATTGCCGCATCCTGCCCGATGAGGAATTTGATGACATTGAGGCTGTTGAAGAGGAAGTGGGAGTTCAGGCTTGCCCGGATGGCACGGTTTTCCGACTCGCTCTTGACCGCAGCAAGACGGTTTTTCAGTGCGCTTTGGGCGGCTTCGGCACGCTCCGCCTCGGTTGCCATGATGAGCAGGCATGTGATGCTGAAAACGATGATGAAGACGGTCAACTCACCGTAGGTTGCCATCGAATCATAGCGGATGAGCGGGCCGTGACCGAGCGAGGTGAAGGCCGAGACCATCGTCGTGACCAGGGCGACCGCAACCGTGACGTCATGGCGTACGGAAAGGGCCAGCCAGACAAGGATCGGGAAGGAGAGGTAGGCGACGGGATAGAGACCCGTATGCGCAGTGGTCTTGTTCGCAAATCCGAAGAGGACGATCCCCGTGATGAGCAGGAACCAGCCGAGGGAACTCATGAGAGAGGGGTTATCTCCACGATGTCTGCGCTCTGCCAGATGGAGGATCATCGGGGTGAAGACGATGATACCCAGCACATTGCCGGTCCAGAAAAGCAGGAGGGAGAGAGGGAGTTTTGCTAAAGTCACTACCCCTATCGCCATCAGACCAAGCATGCAGATGATCGCATTGAGCAGGGTTCCAAGCATCGATCCCGCCAGGATCAGGATGATGACGTCGCGGACACGTTCCATGCGGTTGGAGAAATCGAAAATCCTCGTCATCAGGTACCAACCGGTGAGGGACTCCAGGGTGTTGCCGAGGGATCCCGCGACCGAGAAGATGGGATTGACACCGATACTCTGGGTGGCGGCGATGGTCCCGAAGGTGATGGCGGGAAAGAGTCGCCATCCTCGCATCAGAAGGAGCGCCAGGGCGAGCCCGCTGGAGGGCCAGAGGGGGGAGGCAACGGTTGATCCGATCTTGTTGAACTCACCTCCGATCATGCACAGGGCATAGATCCCGATCGCGCCAAGGAGGCATTCCCGTGCATTACGCCTACTCAGGAAGGGGATCATATCATCCCCCCCCCCTCTCTCTCTCTAGCAATCCGAAGCCGCGGCCCCGATGGTGGCGCGCTTCGCAGGTCATGAGAGGCTACTTTGCGGAGAGGTACGGGATCGCTGCGACGCGGGCCTTCACGTCCTCGAGTCCGTCGACAAGATCGGCGATGGAGTCCCAACGTCCGTTCATGAGCGGTTCGCGGGCGTGTCCGGGAATCGAGAACTCGGCGCTGAAATCGACATCATCCACGGTCACCTTGTTCTCGGTGAGATCCAGGGTGATCTGGGCGGTCGGTGTTTTCTCAATGAGGGCAGCAAGGTCCTCGATGTCCTGTTTGGACATCTTAACGCAGGGGATGCCGAGTGTGGTGGAGTTGCCGAAAAAGATCTCGGCGAAGCTCTCGGCGATGATGGCGCGGAAGCCGTAGCGGTAGAGAGCCTGCGGGGCGTGCTCGCGGGAGCTGCCACAGCCGAAGTTCGAGCCTGAGATCAGGACGGTGGCCCCGTTGAAGCGTGCGTCATCGAGGGGATGGACGCGGCCTGCCGCCTTCTCGGCTACCTTGGCATCGGCAAAGGCAAACTCGCCGAGTCCGTCGAAGGTGACGCACTTCATGAAGCGCGCGGGAATGATCCGGTCGGTGTCAATGTCATCACCGGGGACATAAACGCCGCGTCCGGTGACCTGAGTGATTTTTTCTAGGGACATGGGAAAAAGTGAAAAGTTAAAAGTGAAAAGTTAAAAGGTGGGGATGATTGACGGGTGTCTTCAGGATCTATTCAGGGGATGGTGCTTATTTAAAGGAAGAGTGATAGGTGTCTGGTCGGGGAGGGCATCGAATTCAGGAACATTTATCATTCATCATTTTTCCTTTTGCATTTACTCGATCCCGAAGACCTTGCGGGCGTCACTGACTTCGCCGGTGAGGGCGGCGGCGGCGACCATGAGGGGGCTCATGAGCATCGTGCGTCCGGTCGGGCTTCCCTGGCGGCCCTTGAAGTTGCGGTTGCTGGAGCTTGCGCAGAGTTGGTCGCCGACAAGCTTGTCGGGATTCATGCCCAGGCACATGGAGCAGCCTGCCCCGCGCCACTCGAAGCCCGCCTCGCGGAAGATTTCGGCGATGCCCATCTTCTCCGCCACGGCGGCCACGCCCTGGGAGCCGGGAACAACGATCGCCTTCACGCTGGAGGCTACCTTGCGGCCCTTGATGTGCTTGGCGACTTCCTGAAGGTCGGAGAGGCGTCCGTTGGTGCAGCTTCCGAGGAAGGCGACATCGATCCTGATGCCGGCCGCCGGGGTGCCGGCGGGGAGCTTCATGTGTTCGATCGCCTCGGCGGCGGTGGCTCGGTCCTTCTCGGGAAGATCGGCGGGATTCGGGATCGCCTCGTCGATGAAGATCGCCTGACCGGGAGTGATGCCCCAGGTGACGGTCGGGAGGATCTCCTCGGCCTTGAAGTTCACGATGTCGTCGTAGACTGCGTCCTTGTCGGAGGCGACGGCCTTCCAGCGCGCGACGGCGGCATCCCACTCGGCTCCCTTGGGTGAGTAGGGGCGTCCGCGGAGATACTCGAAGGTGGTCTCGTCGGGATTCACGTAGCCGACGCGGGCGCCGCCCTCGATCGACATGTTGCAGACGGTCATGCGCTCTTCCTGGGTGAAGGCGTCGAAGGTGGATCCGCCGTATTCGTAGGCGTAGCCGATGCCGCCGTTCACGCCGAGGTGGCGGATGATGTGGAGGATGACATCCTTGGCGTAGACGCCGGGGGCGAGCTTGCCGTCTACGTTGATGCGGCGGACCTTGGGCTTGCCGATCGCCATGGTCTGGGTGGCCAGGACGTCGCGCACCTGGCTCGTGCCGATGCCGAAGGCGATCGCGCCGAATGCGCCGTGGGTCGAGGTGTGGGAATCGCCGCAGGCGATGGTGGTGCCCGGTTGGGTGATGCCCTGCTCGGGACCGACGATGTGGACGATGCCCTGATTGCCGGTGGGAAGGTCGAAGAAGGTGACGCCTGTCTCGGCGCAGTTCTTCCGAAGCTCCTTCACCATCGCGTCGGCGAGAGGATCGGAGAAGGGCTCGGCGCGCTGGTCGGTCGGCACGATGTGGTCGACCGTGGCGAACGTGCGGTTGGGATAAAGGACCTTGAGGCCGAGGTCGCGGACCATGCCGAAAGCCTGTGGGCTCGTCACCTCATGGATGAGGTGGGTGCCGATGAGTAGTTGAGTCCTGCCGTCGGGGAGCGTGCGAACGGTGTGTTCGTCCCAGACCTTGTCGAGAAGCGTTTTGCCCATAGTCGTTCCAATTTAGCGAAACCGATTCCGGAGGCAATCCTCTCTTTGATTGATTACGCGCCCCCGCCCCCTTACCCTCCACCGGATCATGTCCAAGCCAACCATCCTCTACACCAAGACCGACGAGGCCCCCGCCCTGGCAACCTACTCCTTCCTGCCGATCGTGAAGGCATTCACCAAGCACGCCGGGATCAACGTCGAGATCCGCGACATCTCGCTGGCCGGTCGCATCATCGCTGCCTTCCCCGATTTCCTCACCGAGGATCAGAGGATCGGCGACGCGCTTTCCGAACTCGGCGCCCTGACCCTCAAGCCCGAGGCGAATATCATCAAGCTCCCGAACATCAGCGCATCCATCCCCCAGTTGAAGGCGGCGATCGCCGAACTCCAGTCGAAGGGGTACAAGCTCCCCGATTATCCCGACAATCCGCAGACCGACTCCGACAAGGAGATCCGGGCCCGCTATGACAAGATCAAGGGAAGCGCGGTCAACCCGGTGCTTCGGGAAGGGAACTCGGATCGCCGCGCCCCCAAGGCCGTGAAGGAGTACGCCCGCAAGCATCCTCACTCCATGGGTGCCTGGACCGCCGCTTCCAAGACCAGCGTCGGCACGATGGGGAAGGATGACTTCTTCTCCAATGAGAAGTCGGTGACCCTTTCCGATGCGACCGACGTGAAGATCGAGTTCGTCGGTGCGGACGGCTCCGTCAAGGTCCTCAAGGAAAAGACCCCTCTCAAGGCCGGCGAGATCCTCGACGCCACCGTGATGCGCCGGAAGGCGCTCGTCGCTTTCCTCGAAGGGCAGATCGCGAAGGCCAAGGCCGACGGTGTCCTCTTCTCGCTCCACATGAAGGCGACCATGATGAAGGTCTCCGACCCGATCATCTTCGGCCATGCCGTGAAGGTCTTCTTCAAGGACCTGATTGCCAAGAACGCCGAAGTCATCAAGGAACTGGGCGTCGATTTCAACAACGGCTTCGGCGACCTTGTTGCCAAGATCCAGACCCTTCCCGCCGACAGGAAGGTCGCGATCGAGGCCGATATCCAGGCCACCCTCGCCACGGGTCCCGCCGTCGCCATGGTCAACTCCGACAAGGGAATCACCAACCTCCATGTCCCGAGCGACGTCATCGTCGACGCCTCCATGCCGGCGATGATCCGTGCAGGTGGCCAGATGTGGGATGCGGCCGGAAAGACCGCGGACACCCTGGCGGTCATTCCCGACAGCTCGTATGCGGGCGTCTACCAGGCGGTGATCGATTTCTGCAAAAAGAACGGCGCACTTGATCCGAAGACCATGGGCTCCGTTCCCAATGTCGGCCTCATGGCCCAGGCCGCGGAGGAATACGGCTCGCACAACAAGACCTTCGAGATTCCCGCCTCCGGCACAGTCCGCGTCACCGACGCCTCGGGCAAGGTTCTCCTCGAGCATTCCGTCGAGGAAGGGGATATCTGGCGTGCCTGCCAAACCAAGGATGCCCCGATCCGCGACTGGGTGAAGCTCGCCGTGAACCGTGCCCGTGCCACCGGCGATGCCGCCGTCTTCTGGCTCGACGAGAAGCGGGCCCATGACGCCCAGTTGATCGCCAAGGTGAATGCCTATCTCGCCGACCACGACACCAAGGGACTCGATATCCGCATCCTCCCCCCTGCGGAGGCCTGCACGTTCAGCCTCGAGCGCATTGTCATGGGGAAGGACACGATCTCCGTCACCGGAAACGTCCTGCGCGATTATCTCACCGACCTCTTCCCGATCCTCGAGGTCGGCACAAGCGCCAAGATGCTCTCGATCGTCCCGCTCATGAACGGCGGAGGCCTCTTCGAGACAGGTGCGGGTGGTTCCGCGCCGAAGCACGTCCAGCAGTTCCTCGAGGAGAATTACCTCCGCTGGGATTCCCTCGGCGAGTTCTTCGCGCTGGCCCCTTCCTTCGAGCATGTGGCCGAGACCTTCGGCAATGCGAAGGCCAAGGTGCTGGCCGAGACCCTCGACGCCGCCACCGGCAAGTTCCTCGAGAACGACAAGTCCCCGGGCCGCAAGCTCGGCTCCATCGACAACCGCGGCAGTCATTTCTATCTGGCGATGTACTGGGCCCAGGCACTTGCCTCCCAGACGCAGGATGCGGAGCTGAAGACCCTCTTCACGCCGATCGCCGCCGAACTCACTGCGAACGAACAGAAGATCGTCGCGGAACTTGCCGCCGTCCAGGGCAAGCCGACCGATGTCGGCGGCTACTACCTGCCTGATGATGCCAAGGCAGATGCCGTGCTTCGTCCGAGTGGAACCCTCAACGCCATTCTGGCGAAGCTGTAGGTCGCTCCAAATTCATGGGGTCTCGCGCGGAAAACGAACGCAAATTCCGGAAATGGGAGGATTTTCCTTCGGGGCATCGAGTTTACCGACTTGATGTCCCAGGGCGCAGTGGTTGGAGTGCGATCTACTTCAAAGAGGTCGATGCATCCGAAAATACCGTGCGTTTCTGGCAGGAGATCCATGACGAGAGTGGGAAATTGGTGGAAATTCACGAGAAATTCCCTGTGGATAGAGGCCATCGAAAGGTATAGTATTTAAGTATGGTCATCACCAAGACAGCAGTTGCTGATCAGATTGCTGCATATCTCCACCATGAGATATCGCTCGGTCAGTTAGTGGATTGGTCTGAAAATGTCCTGATGGAGGGCTCTTTTGATCAAAGTGACAGCTCGACATTGACCGAAGTGATTGCGCGTCTTGGACTGGCCGATGTGAGGACGTTTGGCCTGACGTGGGAGGATTGCGAATTCCTACTGGGAAAACTTGGTTTTGCGCCAAAGGTTGATGTGGTGGCTGCGTAGCACGACTTCAGCAATAAGGAAGCGCTGATAAAATCGCATGATGACTGCTCAAGGGCAGTTGCTGATTTTTGAAAGCGCGAATGCTAGGCTTCGTCAAGAAAGCATAGCAATTCCAAGCCAACTCCGCATGGGCCGTCTTCATGCAGAGCCTCGCGAAGCGAGGATCATCCCACCCCTTGCGGGGGATGATAACCGAGGAGATGATCTGATTCTGCTAGACCTCCAGCCGTGCAGGATTAGTCTTGGGAACCAGTTTTAGGAAGGGTGGCTGAGCTTGGTTTAAGGCACTCGACTCGAAATCGACCGTGGGGTAATTCCCACCGTGGGTTCGAATCCCACCCCTTCCGCCACACCTACTCATCGCCCGCAAACCCTTATAAATACTAGGGGTAGGGTTTTTGAGGAGAGTCGAAAAAGGGCCTTTTTGGGCCAAGTGTCCCTAAAAGTGTCCCTCCTCGGCAGTGTCGGGGGGCTGCCAGACCCAACTCGGAAACAACTCTGCGACTACTCGCAGATTGCTCCCAGTCGGGAACCTCAGCATGGGAAATATCGGTCAAGCTGCTCTGCACAACCCGGAGAAGACACCCACCATGCAGGCACGATATCGGCTCTACCGCCGATCCAACCGCTCCCACGGCACCTACTACGCCCAGGACGTCACCACAGGCACTCTTGAGAGCCTCGGCACCTCCTCGATTCATGCAGGCAGCAGGGTCTACTGAGATGAGATACCACTCAGAAATAGTAAGAGCGATATACCACTTTTAAGTAGTATCTTGCAAATACTACGCAAGAGTACTAGAAGGAATCATGCATCAGAACTATCCGGTCTCAACGCCGATTCAATTGTCTCAGACTCTCAAGGCGCTGAGGCATGCTGCTGGATTGAGTCAGGAGGCGGCAGGGCAGCTGCTTGGGGTAAACCAGAAGCGCCTCGCTAGGATTGAGTCAGCTCCCGAGCGGACGAGTTTTGAGCAGATCTCTCGGCTTGTGACCGCGCTGGGTGGGAGGCTGGAGGTGAGTGTCGTCTCCGCGATGTCTGCAAAGAAGGCTGATGCCAAAGATACGAAGGCATCGGCGAACTGGTAACGCTAGCCATGGCCACCAAATTGCTCAGATCCCCGTTGGTCATCTGGATGAATGGCATCCGGGTGGGGGTGTGGACTCCGACGGTTTCCAATGCGTCGAGTTTCCAATATAACCCGGAGTGGATTGATGCGCCGGAGCGGAGAGTGCTGTCGCTGTCGCTTCCCTTCACACCTGGGAATGTTCCCCTGCTTGGAAAGATGGTCACGGATTTCTTCGACAATCTGCTTCCGGACACGGAGGAGATTCGAAGGAGGATCATGACTCGCTATGGGACGCGCTCGACGAAGCCCTTTGATCTGCTCACAGCCGTGGGTAGGGAATGTGTGGGTGCAATCCAGTTGCTGCCGGAGGGTGAATCGCCGGTGGGCTTTGATCGGATTGAGGGTGAGGCACTCGATGAGAAGGGTGTAGAGCAGGCGCTCAATGCGGCTATCTCAGGGAGTCCTCTCATGGCCATGGATGCGAAGGAGGAGTTCAGGATCTCGATAGCAGGAGCCCAGGAGAAAACGGCGTTTCTTTTTCACAGGGGGAGCTGGAGGCGTCCGACCGGGGCCACGCCGACAACCCATATTTTTAAGCTGCCACTTGGTCTGATCGGAAATCTCCAAGTGGATATGCAGGGATCCGTAGAGAACGAGTGGATCAGCTCGCGCATCATGAATGCGTTTGGATTGAAGACCGCGGAGTGTGAGATTCTGCGATTCGGAGACAGAAAGGTGCTTTCGGTGGAACGGTTCGATCGTGTGTTGATGGATGGATCATGGATTGCGCGCCTTCCTCAGGAGGATTTCTGTCAGGCCCTCGGAGTTCCGGTCACTCAGAAATACGAAAACCAAGGAGGCCCTGGCATCGCGAAGATCTTGGGTGTTCTCAATGCAAGCTCGACCTCCGTGGAGGACAAGAGGGCCTTTGTGAAAGCTCAGATTGTTTTCTGGTTGATGGCCGCGACGGATGGACACGCCAAGAACTTCTCGATCTTTCACGAGAGAGGGGGCACCTACCGATTAACCCCATTCTATGACGTGCTTTCAATGTGGCCGGTCATTGGGCATGGCACAGGGCTGCTTGATCTCAGGCGGGCCACCATGGCCATGGGGCTCAAGGGGAAGAGTCTGCATCGAAAGATTCAGGAAATTCGTCCTTATCACTGGGACGAGGCTGCAAGGCTTGCCGGACTGGGTGATGCCTACGACTTGATCGAGGAAATCATCGAGCAGGTCCCCGGTGTTCTGGAACTCGTGGATCGAGAAATCCCATCGGACTTTCCCGGAAAAATCCGGGATGCGATCTTTGAGGGAATCCGCAATCAGACGGAAAAACTGAAGACCGCATAATGCCTCCAGGCGGCAAAAAAGAGTGTCCCAAGGTGTCCCTAAAAGTGTCCCTTCTGAGTCAGTTTTGGCAGTCGCGGAGTAGTTGCTGGTTTTGCTTGAGTACCCTGTAGGGACGCATAAAATCAGGCTCTAAACCTGCTCAGTAGAGGCCGATCACCATGCCGCGATGAGCGGCAAACCTTTAACACGAAGTCAAAATGTAGCACCTTGGCAAGGCCAAGGACATCCCACCCATTGCCTCGCCGCCTCCCGACGGCCTCGCCCTAAAGGGCTGCTATGCAGGCTACATCGCGCTTCCCAGCGCTCGATGTTCCGCCCTTACTGTTAAGTCAAAAATCTGACCCTCTCACTTCCCATGTGTGCCACCTTTGAAATCCAAGGCCGGGTTTTCCGGCCAGGCAGGGAGGTCTTAGCCCGCGCAAAGGACGGGGTGGTTCGCCCGGTCTGGGCCGGATTTGCCAGAAGCGAGATTCTGGGATGGTGGGAACGCCGTGGAGGGGAGTTGCTTGATATTCCGGCGGAGCGATTCGCCGAACGAAGCGACGAGACGAGGCGGTTGGTCTGGGATGATGTGCCCGGGGGTCTTGTGCTCAGAGGGGTGATGGAACGAGGGGAAGGATCCCCTCTGGTGAGGATCGTGACCAGGGCTGCCACAGAGGCTGAAGTGATGCGATTCCAGCACCCCCGGATGCCACTGCTGGAGAGAGCGCTTTATGAACCTTTGAATTCAGGCGACTTCGGCGACCTCCGTGATTCTGAGGATCAAGGGCAGGGACTGCTTTTTTAACCCGGATCTTTCAGAAGAAACCAAGTAACAGACAAAGTGCGTTCGCCAACGTGGTGAAGGGTATGCAGACAGAAAGATAGATAATGTGGAACTCAGGAACTCATGAAAAGAGGAGATGAATGGATGCATTCTCCTTTGGCCTCATTCCCTTCCTGGCCTTCATGAAAGGACAACGGACTCGATGGAAGAGACTTATGATGTCTGGATTTTTTCCTGAGTTCTTGAGTTCCATACTAATGCTTCAGTTTTTCTTCCGCAGTGGTTCAGCGCGGGGAGTGGAAGGCAAAAGTTACAATGAAAAGAGATCACCTTGAACTTTCACACCTTTAGCCCTTCGCGCCTTCAAACCTTCTGTTCCTGGAACCCAAGAAAAAGGAATGACGAGTTTCATTCCCTCACGCTAGCTTCGCTTCCATGAAGCACTCCCGCCCCGCCCTTCTCCTCGTACTCGTCGGCACGATCCTGACCAGTTCCTCATGCTCCAGGAAGCAGGAGCCGGGAATCCCGGTGGGTCAGTTCGCCTCCCTCACCGGAGGACAGGCTTCCTTCGGCCAGAGTACCGACAAAGGGGTGCAGCTCGCCCTGGCGGAGATCAATGCCGCAGGCGGCGTCCTCGGTCAGCCCCTTCGCATCATCACCAAGGACAACCAATCCAAGCCCGGCGAGACCTCCACCGCGGTCCGCGAACTGATCACCCGCAACAAGGTGGTCGCCCTGATCGGCGAAGTCGCATCAGGACGCTCGCTGGAGGCCGCCCCCATCGCACAGCGCAGCGGGATCCCGATGATCTCCCCCGCCTCGACCAATGAGAAGGTGACCGAGACGGGCGATCATATCTTCCGTGTCTGCTTCATCGATCCGTTCCAGGGAACCGTCTGCGCCAAGTTCTCGCGCAAGCTGGGATTCAAGAAGGCGGCCATCATCACCGATGTCTCCAAGGACTACAGCCTCGGCCTTGCCAAGAGCTTCAAGCAGGAGTTCACCGCGAACGGTGGCGTCATCACTGGCGAGCAGAGCTACAGCGGGGGTGACAAGGATTTCAGCGCGCAGTTGACCGCCATCAAGGCCGACAATCCTCAGGTGATCTTCCTTCCCGCCTACTACACCGAGGCGCCGCTGATCATCCGTCAGGCCCGCCAACTCGGTATCACGGTTCCCTTCATCGGGGGTGATGGCTGGGATTCGCCGGAACTCGTCGGTGTCGGCGGCTCCTCCGTGGAGGGTTGCTACTTTTCGAACCACTTCTCGGACCAGAGCAAGGATCCGCGCGTCGTGGCCTTCGTCGATGCCTACCGCAAGAAGTACAACGGGGAGCCGGACGCCATGGTGGCACTCGGCTACGACTCCGTCTACCTGCTCGCCGACGCCATGAAGCGCGCCGGTACGACTGAGCCCGCCAAGGTGAACGCGGCCATCGCTGCCACGAAGGATTTCCCCGGAGTCACCGGCAAGATCACGCTCGACTCACACCGGAACCCAACCAAGCCCGCCGTCATGCTCCAGGTCAAGGACGGCAAGTTCGCCTACGTCGAGACCATCGCCCCGTAGCCAAGGGGAAGGAAAATCTCTACCAGCGGCCTTAAACAGAGACCTTAACTTCCGAGCCTGCGGACCTCGAGGGAGTCGATCGAGAGGTTGAGAGATTTCTCGGCGATCCGCAGGAATCCCTCCGAGGAGTCGGTGAGCAGGATGTCGAGCCGGGGATCCGGAGGTGTCGGAGGAAGCGTGGCCAGCAGGTCCTTGACCGCGAGTGCGCAGTTCTCCGCTGAATCGACAAGGGTCACGCCGTCGCCGCAGATACGGGCGATCGTTTTCTTAAGAAGGGGGTAGTGTGTGCAGCCGAGCACGAGGGTATCGATTCCCTCGTCCAGCATCGGCGCCAGATAGCGCCGCAGAAGTGTCGCGGTGACCTCGTCCTCGAAGAGTCCCTCCTCGATCAAGGGAACGAGCAGGGGGCAGGCGACGGCGCTCACTTTGAGATCCGGGCTGATCCTGCGGATCGCCTTGCCATAGGCATCGCTGCCGATCGTCGCGCGGGTCCCGATGACACCGATCCTGCCCGTGCGTGTCGCCTTGACGGCCGCGGCGGCACCAGGTTCGAGCACTCCGATCATCGGCACGGCATAATCCGGAGCGAGTGAGGGAAGGGCGAGTGCTGATGCGGTATTGCAGGCGACGACGATGAGCTTGGCCCGCTCGCTTACGAGCAGGTCGGAGATTTCACGGGCATACCGGGTCACGGTTTCCGGGCTCTTGCCTCCGTAGGGGACGCGCGCCGTGTCACCCACGTAGAGGATCCGCTCGGAGGGGAGGACTCGCCTGAGTTCGGCGACCACGGTCAGTCCTCCGATTCCGGAATCAAAAACCCCGATGGGACGGGAGAGGTCTGAAGAAATTGATGAGGACATTGGAAAGGCGGAAATTATGAAAGATGAAGGATGAGGGATGAAGTCCTGACGAAATGGCTATTCGCTATTTTGAATGGGTCGACAAGAGAGAACGGGTTTTTTCTAGCTGCTAATCCCGAACTGATTAGAGAGGTCAGAAATCATCTGAATGTGGAACTCAGGAACTCAAGAATGAATCAAGCGCAGGGAGTTTCAGTGGGTACAAGGTCAGATGCAGTCAACTTCAGTTTTCGGATCCTCTTCAGTAATCCTACTTTCTTTTCCTGAGTTCCTGAGTTCCTGAGTTCCATATTAATTCTTCATTGTTCAACTGGGCAGATTCTTTTACCGATTCCACTCACTGCAAATTGCGAGGCGCCAGAAAAAACAAACATCATCACTCAGCGTTCATCCTTTCCCTGCGGCACCTGGTGGTCGTGCCCCTGGTGGCCTTCCCACCGGCCGAGTGATTCCTCGTGGAAATGACGCCCCCTGAAAAGACGCATGACCACGCCGTAACGTGGTGAGAAGAGGTATGCGACCCCCATGAAGAGGGCCATGAGCAGGACGATGCAGGGGCCGGAGGGGATGTTGGCGAAGAAGGAAAGCAAGAGTCCCCCCGTCGCACTCAGTAGACCGAGAAAAGCGCCGCCCCAGAGCATCCGTGAGAAGGAGTCGGTCAGGAGATAGGCAGTCGCGGCCGGCAGGATGAGCAGTCCCAGCGAGAGCAGGACCCCGACCGCCTGGAGCGAGGCGACGAGTCCAAGGACCGTGAGGGCCAGGAGCCCTGTCTCGATCCATCCGATGCGGATGCCTGAGGCGCGTGCCACGGTGGCGTCGAAGAGGGTGAGCAGTAAGGGACGCTGGAAGAGGACCAGTGTCGTGAGTGTCACGAAAGCGGCCGCGTAGGAGATCCAGAGGTCGCCATTCCCGACGCCTAGGATATTCCCGAAGAGGAAGTGGCTCAGGTCAACCTTCACCTTGGCAAAGCGGATGAGGACGATGCCGAGCGCGAAGGCGATGATGTAGAGCGAGGCGATAGCGGTCTCGTCCTTGAGCCGCGAGTTCCGGGCCATGAGTTGGCCGCCGATGGCGACGAGCAGGGCCGCCATGAGTCCGCCCAGCAGCAGTCCGAGGGGCGAAAGTCCGACCAGCATGGCGGCCACTGCAAGGCCGGGCAGGAGCGAGTGGGAGAGGGCGTCGGCGAGCAGTGCCTGACGCCTCAGGATGATGAAGGTGCCCAGGAAGCCGTTGGTGAATCCGATCAGTGCGCACGAGAGGAGCGCCCGCTGCATGAAGGCGTAGCCGAAGGGCTCCGTCAGCGGCGCGAGGAGGTTGGAGAGAGTGCTCATGCGCGGTCGTGATGGTGATGCCCCCCGGAGTAGACAGCGGTGCCGTAGGCGCACTCCAGGTGCTGAGGGGAAAGGACCTCCGCCGTCGGTCCGCAGGCGATCATCTCGCCGTTGAGCAGGACGGCCATGTCGAAGAGTTCCGTGGCCTCGGAGAGCGCATGATGGGAGACGAGCAGAAGCTTGCCCTGCTCCCCGAGGGTACGGAGAGCCTTGGCCAGGGCCCCGGCGTTTCCCTTGTCGAGTCCGGCGAAGGGTTCGTCGAGCAGGTAGAGGTCCGCCTCCTGGGCCCAGGCTCTTGCAAGGAACGCCCGCTGCTGCTGCCCGCCGGAGAGTTCCTTGATCTGACGGCCCGCCAGCGGCGCCAGGTCGAAAAGTTCCAGTGCGTGTTGGACGGCATCGTTGTCCGCCTTGGAAAAGGAGCCCAGCAGGCCGACATGATGGTAACGTCCCATCTCGACGAGTCCCCGGACGGTGACGGGGAAATCCCAGTCGACAGACTCCCGTTGGGGAAGGTAGGCGATCCTTGGCGCCGCCTTCGCAATCTTCTGGTTGGCAATGTTGATGGATCCGGTTTCGGGAACGACCAGACCGGCGACCGCCTTGAGAAGCGTCGATTTACCCGCACCGTTGGGTCCGAAGAGGCCGACGCGGTGGCCGCGGGAGAGGCTCAGGGAGAGGTGATGGATCGCCGGGACCCGGTGGTAACTCACCGTCAGGTCCTCGATGTTCAAAAGTGGTGATGGATCCCGGGGAGTCATGGAACGGGTGATTCGGGAATCGTCAGGACATCCTCGAGGGAGCCATTCGCCCAGTAGCTTGCAGTGATCGGTGCCGTCATGCCCTCGGGTTGGAATTCGACACGCACGG
The DNA here is from genome assembly GCA_040380225.1 of Verrucomicrobiia bacterium. GTDB lineage: Bacteria > Verrucomicrobiota > Verrucomicrobiia > Chthoniobacterales > UBA6821 > UBA6821. Next base: position 33,899 of record JBEIJN010000026.1, read on the forward strand.
CATGGGGATTCCGGTCGCTCCACTCGGCGGTGATCAGCAGATCGGAGCCGGGAGGGATCTCCATGTCGGTGCCGTATTCACCCGGAGAGAGGAGGTTCTTCTCCGTCATGATGGTCTTTCCCCCGAGCGAGACTGCGCATCGGATGGGGGAGGGGGCTGCCCGGAGCAGAAGCCGGCCGCGGAGAACTCCTTTCGAGTCCTCATCCCTGACCACGGACTTCGGAGCCGATGAGGCGCTCTCCGAGGAGCTTTCCACGGTGGTGAGGGTAAGTCGGCATACAGGTACCAACACCGCCGCAAGCAGCAGCAGGATCAGACAGAGCCGGAGTAGTGGATTCCCCTTCATGAACGGATGGTGATGCTACCCCTTGCCGGGGGAAAAGGGAAAGCCGCCTTATCGGTCAATCCAACGGTCAATGCCATCCGAGATCGGATGTTTCAAGCTGGATTATGCATTAGGGACATGGTTTCGAGAGCGGGGAAGGGGTTAAAAAGTTAGAACGTTGAAGCGTTAAAAAGTGGATCAAACCAGCCCTGATCTGAGAATCGTGATGGCGAATTCAGAGAAATCGTCGCAGCAGCACGGGCCGAAGAGTCGAGTCAAGGGTTCCAATTCAGTCCCTTGTAACCCTTTTAACTCTTCAACGTTTTTAACTCCTGAGGACCCACCATTAGGGTGAACCATCCACACCTATTTATGCCGTTCTATTGCATAATCGGGGTTCAAGCGGCAGGAATGAAGGAGTATGCCGCCACGGCGATCAATCCGCATCCCGCAGCACGGATGGCGGATGCGAAACGGCTGCCGCCAAGCGTCGTTGCGAAGAGGATACCGACGGCCTGGAGAGTGACGGTTGCGGCCACCATCCCCATTAGGAAGAGACCTGGAGCAACACCCTGCGGCATTTCGGCCCCGTGCGCGAAGCCATGGCAGGCCCCGGAAAGCACAACCACGGCGAGGGCAACTGAAAGGCGCGGTTTCCAGGCCATGCCTAGTGCTGCTCCGAGCAGAAGCATCGAGGCGCCGATTCCATGCTCGATCATCGGCCAGGGCATGGAGCCGATACCGGCAAATCCCCCGAGGATCATGGGAAGGATAAAGGCGCAGGGGAGCATCCAGAGGGCGCGGCCCCCGAGTTGAACCGCCCAGAGACCGACGGCGACCATGACGAGAAGATGGTCGGTACCGGTGAAGGGATGAAGGAAACCGGACGCTGTCGCGGCGTTCGGACTCCCTGCGTGGAATGCCGCCGGATGAGCCATGGCCGGGAGTGCGGATCCAAGGAGCAATAGGAGTGGGAAGAGGCGCTTCATGTCGATCATGCTAGTATGGCCCGGAACCCTCCGCATAGTTCAAAACGGGGACGTTTGCAGAGAGGGCGGGCCTGTGGCATCTTTTTGCCCATGGCGTCATCAGTTTTCCATTTGCCCCGTCCGGCAGCACTCGGCGCTGGCGCCCCGCTCCTGCTTGCTCTCTAATTGTCCCCCCCGGCACAGCGCGTCCCTTGGGACCCGTGCCCGGCACACACCTTATGAACAACGACCGAGTCCTCATCTTTGACACGACGCTCCGCGACGGCGAGCAGTGCCCCGGCGCCTCCATGAACCTGCGCGAGAAGCTGGAGATCGCCCGCCAGCTTGCACGCCTTCAGGTCGACATCATCGAGGCCGGATTCCCCGTCATCAGCGACGGTGACTTCGAGGCCGTGCAGACGATTGCCCGCGAGATCACAGGCCCTGTCATCGCCGGCTTGGCCCGCTGTGTTCCCAAGGACATCGAGGCAGCCGGTCGCGCCCTGCTGCCTGCCGGCGACCGCGCCCGTATTCACGTCTTCCTTGCCACCTCCAAGATCCACCGCGAGCACAAGCTCAAGAAGGCCAACGAGGAGATTCTGCGTCTGGCCGCCGAAGGGGTGCGCCAGGCCAAGGCCTTCACCGCCGATGTCGAGTTCTCACCCGAGGATGCCTCACGCACCGAGCCGGAGTTCCTGGCGGAGGTCGTGCAGGCCGCGATCGAGGCGGGTGCGACCACGGTGAACATCCCCGACACCGTCGGCTACGCGATGCCGCAGCAATACGCCGACCTGATCACCTACCTTCGCAGGCATGTCCGCGACATCAACAAGGCGGTCATCAGCGTCCATTGCCACGACGATCTCGGGATGGCCGTCGCCAACTCCCTGGCCGCCGTTCAGGCCGGAGCCCGGCAGGTCGAAGGGACTTTCAACGGCATCGGTGAGCGCGCCGGCAATGCCGCCCTCGAGGAGGTGGTTATGGCGATCAAGACCCGTCCCGATGTCTTTGCCGGACTCTCCACCGGAATCGCCACCAAGGAGATCCTCAAAACCTCCCGACTGATCAGCCGCCTGAGCGGTCTGCAGGTGGCCCGGAGCAAGGCGATCATCGGCGAGAACGCCTTTGCGCACGGATCCGGCATCCATCAGGACGGCATCCTCAAGATGCGCGAGACCTACGAGATCATGGATCCCCGCGACGTGGGCTGGGGTGGCACCGACCTTCCGCTGACCAAGCACAGCGGCCGTCATGCCATGGTGGCCCGCCTTGAGCAACTCGGCCTCAGCCTGACCGAGGCTGAGATCGCGCCGATCTTCACCCGCTTCAAGGAGCTGGGTGACAAGAAGAAGTTTGTTTACGACGACGATCTGGTCGCCCTGGCCGGCGATGCGGTCGCCGGTGAGACCGGAGCCTATGCCCTGGAGTCCCTGCAGGTCGTCTGCGGCGGCAGCGCCGTGCCCACCGCCACCGTCAAGCTGCGTCATCAGGGCGGCATCCTTGAGACGGAAAGCCCCGGTAACGGCGCCGTCGATGCCGCGATGAAGGCCATCGACAAACTGGTCGGCAAGAACGGCCATCTCGCCGTCTACCTGGTCGAGGCCGTCACCGAGGGACAGGATGCGCTCGGCGAGGTAACCTTGAAGGTCGACTTCGGCGACGGCCGCCTGATCACCGGCAAGGGAGCCTCGACTGATGTGATCGAGGCCTCCGCCCGCGCCTACGTCAACGCCATCAACCGATCCCTCCTGATGCAACAGACCACACCTGGCATTGAAATGCCGGTCGTGTGACCGGATAGGCAATTTTTTCGAACATTCCAAGAGTTCAGCGGTCTAAATAAGGTCACCCGACCCGATCCACCAACTCCAAACTCCTTGCTCCCAACTACCAACACCCAACCATCATGAATAAAACGCTCCTCATCGTTCTCGGTGTCATCCTCCTCATCATCCTTGCCGCCGTCGGCAGCTACAATGGGCTGATCGGCAGCTCGCAGGCTGTCGACTCCTCGTGGGCCCAGGTGCAGAACGTCTACCAGCGCCGCGCCGACCTGATCCCGAACCTCGTGCAGACCGTCCAGGGCGCCGCCAACTTCGAGAAGTCGACGATTGTCCAGGTCACCGAGGCCCGCGCTTCCGTCGGCAAGGTCAATATCAATCAGAACCAGGCCCCGGCCGATGCCGCCCAGCTCGCCGAGTACCAGAAGGCGCAGGGGCAACTCGGCACCGCCCTCTCCCGTCTTCTCGTGGTGGCCGAGAACTATCCCGACCTCAAGGCGAGTGCCAACTTCCGCGACCTCCAGGCACAGCTTGAGGGAACCGAGAACCGCATCACCGTGGAGCGGGGCCGCTTCAATGCCGCCGTGCAGGAGTACAATACGAAGATCAAGAGCCTTCCCACCGTCTTCTTTGCGGGATTCCTCGGTTTCCAGGCCAAGCCCTACTTCCAGGCCGACGCTGGTGCGGAGAAGGCTCCCGCCGTGAAGTTCGACTTCAACGCTGCTCCCGCCGCGAAGTAAAGCGCCGGGAAACAACTCATGCTTCCACGCCTTCTCCTAATACTGCTCCTCCTCGTGGGGTGCGGTCTGGCGAAGGCGTCGGCGGGTGAGACTCTCCCGCCCGCTCCCCGGCAGTATGTGACGGATGAGGCCCGGGTGATTGCCCCCGGTCTCCTCGCGCAACTGAATCAACGGCTCGGTGCCTTCGAGAAGGCGACATCGACCCAGATCGTCGCGGTCGTTTATCCCAAGCTTCCCGAGGGGGCCGCGCTCGACGACTACGCCCAGAGGCTCTACTCCGCCTGGAAGATCGGTACCAAGAAGAACTCCAACGGGGTTCTGATGCTCGTCTTTGTGCAGGACCGCAAGATGCGGATTCAGCCTGGCTACGGTCTCGAGGGGGCGATGCCCGACGCGCTCTGCAGCCGGATCATCCGGGAGACGATGGCCCCCGCCTTCCGTGACGGTAAATATGGCGCAGGCCTCGCTTCGGGGATCTCCGCCGTCATGCAGGCGACCAAGGGGGAATACAAGGGAACGGGCCGAAAAGCCGACAAACCGATGACCATCCTTGATTTTCTCTTCTCCCCGCTCGGGTTTTTCCTCCTCGTGATGATCGTCCTCGTGGTCATCAACCGGAACAGGCGTGACGTGGGCCGGGGTGATATCAGTCCCGGAGCAGCCGCAGCGACCGGGTTTTTCTTAGGCGGTATGGGTGGAGGGGGCGGTTCCGGAGGAGGGGATTCCGGTGGGTTCTCCGGCGGCGGAGGCGAGAGCGGCGGCGGGGGATCAAGCGGAGACTGGTGACCATGATCCGGTTCCTGAAAACCAAAAAATGGGAGGAGATGCGTCATCTCGTTGGCGGGATCATCCTGTTGGCGCTGATTTTCCTGGGGTATTTGATCCCCACGCTCGTGACGCTCCTGCTGATGCTCATCGTTTCGTGGATGGCCATCATCTCCTTCACCGGTTTCCGCACCGCAGTCATCGTCTCCGGAGGGAGCTTTCTGGTACGCTTTCTTTTTCTGGCTCTTCAGCACGGAAAAATCGTCGGGGGTGAATCCGTGGGATGGATCGATGACATCGAGGTCTCCATGCAGACCTGCGTGCTTGTTTCGATGATCTTCGGGGCGGTGATCTGGGTCCGGAAGATCCTGCATTCCAAGAGGGCGGGCTTTGACGAGGTGCTGGGTGCCATCAACCTCTACATCTGGATCGCGATCATCTACGCCTGCCTGTACACGCTCATCTCGAGAAGTCACCCGGGAGCCTTTCATCTGGATGTCCAGTTGTCGGGAGGGAGTGATGTCCTGCAGGTGAAGCGCGATTTCAACGAGCTCTTTTATTTCAGCTTCGTTACCCAGACCACACTTGGCTACGGCGACATCGTCCCGGTGGGCCATCTGGCCCGTTCTCTTGCCATCTCGCAGGCGATCATAGGCCAGTTTTACGTGGCTGTCGTCCTGACCTACATCCTGAATCTCTGGATCCGTGACCTCGGGCAGCATGTGGATCCAAAAGGAGATCAACCTGTTTCCAAACGGAATCACGGCAAGGGCGGGTGAATATCTGACTTTTTCGCTGCTTCGCTATTTGGAGTAGGGAGATGTTTCGGAAAAGAAAGGGGATGAGTTTCACGCAAAGGACGCAACGGTCGCAACGTGGAATCAATCGATGATATCGGCGGTAAAAAAATGGGAGAACCCACCCCCTCCGTTCCAGCGAACGGTCCTCTTTGGTCCCGCCTTAGGGACCTTAGCGACCTTAGCGTGAAATAGCATCTTTCAACCCAGATTTTGCAAAGGAACCATGACAACCGATCTGGAGCGTTCACCAGGATGGTGAAGACGAAGCAAGGGAGGGAGAACCACGAAAAACGCGAAAGTCACGAAATGCCGAGGGGTGAGAGAAGGGAAAATGGAGTCCA
>JBEIJN010000027.1:0-38319 GCA_040380225.1 Verrucomicrobiia bacterium
GTAACAAATCAGCGACTGGCGGGAGCTGATAGGACTGCGAAGCAGCCCCGGTGGGGGCGAGTGGCTTGGGAATGCCCGAGTTCAAATGCGAAGCAACGGCCGGGCCTGCAAAGAGCAGCGAACAGCCTGAAAGGGCGGCACCGCTTTGCGGGAGCAAAGTGCCGTCAAAGGCGGGAGTTGGGAGTTGGGAGTTGGGAGTTGGGAGTTGGGAGTTGGGAGTTGGGAGTTGGGAGTTGGGAGTTGGGAGTTGGGAGTTGGGAGTTGGGAGTTGGGAGTTGGGAGTTGGGAGTTGGGAGTTGGGAGTTGGGTCAAATTTGTCCTTGAAGAACAAATAACGACTGATATAGTAGTCTATATCTTATGCCGCTCGATTTTGACGAAATTGTAACAAGCGGAATTCTTATTCTCGGGTAGTCTCTGTATCTCTGATGGCTCTCTTATGCAACCGACCCTTGTTTTGCGCACTTTTCCAGGCATGAACTGGGCCAAATTTTTGTGAACACGCCCCATCATCCGGTTCTTCGGCTTCTAGCCCTTTTCCTGACGGGGGTTCTCTTCCTCTCGTCGGGGCCCGTTCTGCTTGCCCAGAACGCCCGATCCGTGATGAGTCCGGGCGGAGGGGGCGTTACCGGTGGGCGCGCTTCTGCCGCAAATCTGCAGAACGCCGGGGCTGCCTCGGCGGCACTGACGGCAAGCAGGGCGCGGGAGGTGCTCAAGCAGACTGATGCCGCGGTTGCCGGAATGAAGGCTTTGCAAAACAACGCCCGTTCGCTGATGGCAGCACCGGGACTCAAAAACGGACTGGTTGAAGGATGGCTGGAGCCGAAGGATGGATTCAAGGCGGATGGAACACCCGATCTTTCCTCATGGAGCGGTGCCGCCACGGTCTCGAAGAAGGGTGACAGGAATCTTGTCATCACCCAGTCCTCGCAGAATGCCTATCTTTATTGGAACAGGTTCAATATCGGTCCTGAAACCACCGTCAAGTTTGACCAGAGCAAGGGTGGGGTGGATGCCGGAAAATGGATCGCCTTCAACAAGGTCATGGGTCCTGTCAATCCCTCCCATATCTACGGATCGATCACTGCACCGGGGCAGGTCTATATACTGAACCAGAACGGGATTCTCTTCCACAACGGCTCCCAGGTGAATGTTCATGCCTTGGTCGCCTCCACCCTGCCGATCAATGAGAACCTCGCAGGTGATGCTCTCAAGGGGATCAAGGGGCGTGGCATTGCCAATAACCCCGATTCCCAGTTCCTCTTCTCGGCCCTTGAGGTTCTTGGAAATGCAAACCTGAAAACCGATAAATTCACCCCCGTTGTCAACGGGCCCATCGGTGATGTCACCGTCGAGCGCGGTGCATCCATCATCTCCCCGGCGAACGCCAATAATACCGGAGGTCTGGTCGCTCTGGTCGGACCCAATGTGCGTAACGAAGGCTCGATCTCAACACCCAACGGACAGACCATTCTGGCCGCCGGCCTTCAGGTGGGGTTGGTGCCCCATCCCTCTTCCGATCCCAGCCTCCGGGGTATGGATGTCTTCGTAGGCAAGGTCGTCGATGCCTCGGTTCCCACGGTTGCGTCAAAAAGCGGCGAGGCAAGAAACAGCGGCCTCCTTTCAGCCATGCTTGGAAACGTCACGATGGCAGGAAAATCAGTCGCCCAGAATGGCGTGATCGAGAGCAGTACCGAGACCGATCTGAACGGCCGAATCGATCTATCCGCAGTCTTCAATGCCGAGATGAATCCCAAATTCGATGGCAATGTGAAAAATGGCGAGGCCGTCATTTACGATTACAATTCTGAAAACACCGGCCTGGTCGAGTTGGGTGGCGGGAGCGTGATGCGCATCCTGCCCCAGCAGAACAGCGGGAAGACAATCATAGGATCGGCTCTGGCACTGAACTCGGTGGTCGCCGTCACGGGTGCGAATGTCCGGATAGGTGGGGGCTCGATTCTGCTGGCGCCCGGTGCCGCTCCCACCTCCGGAGCTCTCTCACAAGCCAGGAAGTCGCTTCCCGGAGGCGTCACCATAGCCGCGGGAAAGTGGGACGATCCGCTCGATGGCGGCAAGCCGGAGTTCGTCAAGACCGGCGGGAGAATCCAAATGGACGAGGGATCGGTGATCAATGTCGCGGGATCCACCGGAGTCCAGGTCGAGAGTTCCCGGAATTTTCTCAAGGTTCAGCTTCGAGGTTCCGAGTTGGCGGACAGTCCCCTGCAGCGGAGGGGCCCTGTCCGTGGGGAGGATCTCGTCGTGGATGCGCGCATCGCGGGGACAACGGATGGTCGGATCCTGAGATTTCCGACGGTCGCGGATGCCTACGCGGCCTACCTGGCCCGGTTGGTCGCCTGGATAGGAACACCGCTCGGCAATGCCTCAGGCTATGCCAATCTGATCGAAAGAACGTCATCCGAACTCACCACCAGGGGTGGATCGGTGACCCTGGATGCAGGCAACGCCGTGGTGATGAGCCGTGGCTCCACGATCGATGTCTCGGGTGGCTGGGCGAATTACACCGGGGGAAAATTCTCCACCTCCAAGCTGATGTATCAAGGCCAAGTCGTCGATATTTCACAGGCCACCCCAGACCGCGTCTACTCGGGAATCGTGACGGGCGGCGACAAGACCATTCTTGGCAAAACCTACAAGGATGCCGGTGCCGCAACGGTGGAAATAGCCTCCAAGTGGGGAGTGGCGAAGGTCTTTACCAGTCCCCTTGATCCCACCAGGAAACAGTATGAAGCCCCCTACATCAACGGTGCCGATGGGGGAAGCATCACGATCAAGGCTCCCTCCGTGGCTTTGGATGGCAGTCTTCTTGGCCAGACAATCGCCGGTCCGCGACAGCTTAGATCGACCCCGGTAACGAGTACCCTGCCAGCCGAGTTCGCTGCGGACCTTGTCCGATCCGGCAAAGAGGCGGATCGGATCGCCCTCGCGGCGCGGCTTCTCAACGGCCTGGGCATGTCCTCCTTCACCCTCTCACTTGCCAGCCAGTCTCTCATTAATGGAGCGTACGTGACGGTCTCCCCTTATGCCCCAAGTGTGATCTTCTCACGGACTGCCCCGATCGACCCTCCGGGAGACTTCTCGATTGATGCAACCGGCAACGCCGCCCCACTCACCGCGGCCCGGAGAAGTTCCGTGTACCTCTCACCGGATCTACTGGGACGTGACGGATTCGGCACTCTGGGGGTGTTCTCCCATGACGGATCAATCCTGATCCCGTCGGGAGTGACATTGAACGCCGGTGACTACGGCTCCGTGACACTCGAGGCGGCGATCGTCGATGTGGGGGGAACAATTCTTGCACCCTCTGGCAAAATCAATCTCAAGGCCGCCCTGACCCCTTACACACTGGCCTACCCGATCCCACCCGCGAGCCCGGATGTCTCGTATGCGGATATTATGGTGATCAAGTCATCGGGAGAAAAGGTCATCCAGTATGGTCCCGCCAAGGGTGGATCCATCGACTTCCTGCGTGCGGATGGATCTCCGGGTTCGTTGCCCGTGGATGCTTTCACACCGCTGCGTGCCGGTATCGTATCGCTGCGTCCCGGATCCGTGGTCAGTGCCGCCGGATTGATTACCGATGACCATCCCGGATCAGTGGATCGTTTTGGAAAGCCGACCGCTCCGAATGGAGGAGAGATCAGCATCGAGGGCTACCGGGTCGAAGCACAGCGGGGATCACTCCTGGATGTCTCGGGCGGTGTGCACGTGCCGGCCTTGGGGAATGTCTCATACGGAGGAGCCGGAAAACTCGCCCTGACGGGCGGAAGGGATACGATTTATCCGGTGATTCATGGCGGTTCGTTGTCGTTGGGAAGCACGATGAGGGGATTCTCAGGACCGGAAGGTGAAGGTGGGGCGCTCTCACTCACCGCACCCGCCATCCGGATCGGAGGGGGTAATAGTGACCCGCGCATCACCGTTCTGGATCCGGCATTCTTCAATCAGGGGGGGTTTTCCAGGTTTTCCCTCACCGGTGTCGGGCTTGAAATCGCGAATTCCAAGGAGTTTGTACCCGGCGTCTCCCTGGCGCCGGGAATCGCCCTGCGTCCACGCGTGCTCTCTCAAATCCTCGCAAGGTCCGATGCCAAGGCCTCTCTGGATCCCCTGCTGTTTCCCTCCCTGTTCCGGCCTGCGCCTTCCATCACCCTCGATGCCCTGGGGTTGACCGATTCCTCCCTGGAACTAGCCGACAAATCACTCGTGATCCGGGGTGATCTGGTGATTGGGACCGGAAGTTCGATCACGCTCGATCCCCAGATGGTGATCCAGAATGGTGATGTCAGCGCGAGGACGGGTGCGATTACCCTCTCGGGTGACACCGTTTCCGTGGAGGGGGATCTCAAGGTGCCGGGAGGCAGTATCTCGATCACCGGGGCGGGAGTGTTTCCCGCAAATCTTGTATTTGGTATTCCACCTCCATCAACTCCTTTCGTCACGGTGAGCATTGCACCTTCGGTGCGTCTTTCCACAGCCGGGCAAGCCCTTTATGCCAAGGATCCGGTGGGAGGCTTCCGGGGGAGGTTCGGTACCGTCCTTCCGGGGGGATCCATCTCGCTGAGTGGTAATATCCTGGCGCAAAGGGGTTCTCTGCTCGATGCCTCGGGGGCTTCCGGAAACTATGATTTCTTTCCTTACCAGCTTGGAATCACGCCGTCGGGCAAGGGCCGTGAGGTGATTGCCCCATCCACGCTCGCCTCGAGGATTGATTCGCCTGGCGGATCGATATCCCTAGCCGGTGGGGAGGCCCTCTTCTCGGATGCATCCCTTGTGGCACGGAGCGGTGGGCCGACCGCCAGCGGAGGGAGTCTCTCCGTCTCTTCCGGGCGTTTCTATGCCATAGGTGAGGAAAAATTCCCCACAGACCTCAATCTTTCCGTCGGTGCTTCCCGGAGCGCCATCCCGTCCGGCTTTGAGGTCAATCGATCCTCCGCCATCGGGCTTGCAATGCCTTCGGCTGACGGCATTGCCCGGGGTGGTGGGCAAATCGCAGCCTCCTCGTTCGCCTCCGGCGGATTCAGTCACCTGACCCTCAATGGGAATGTTCTCTTCAATGAGTCGGTGTCACTCTCCCTTCCGGGAAGCATCCGGCTGGCCACCGGCGGTCTCCTTGCCGCCACTCCCGGATCAGTCCTCAGGTTTCAATCGGAGTATGCCGCGCTGGGCCGCCCGTTTGTGCCGCCTCTCACACCTGATCAGGAGTCCAAGGAGGGGGTGAGCGTGTTTGACCCGGTCGGCAAGGTTTATTTTGCACCCCCGACATGGGGGAGCGGACAGTTGACGGTGGAAGCAGAAGTGATCGACGTCGGGAATCTCTCCCTTGGGAATATCGGCACGGCACGGCTTGATGCCACCGGAGGGGCCATCCGTGGGAATGGAACCTTCGCGATGGCGGGGAACCTGACCCTCAAGGCCGCCCAAGTCTATCCGGTGACCGGGACGACCTTCACGGCAGTCGCCTTCAATCACGACAATGACGGAGTAGCCGTGAGCAGTGGAGGAACAAAGGGATCCATCACCGTCCTCCCGGGAGGTTCGGCCCCGCTTCCTCTCTCGGCACTCGGATCGCTCTCGCTTCAGGCCGACACGATCATCCAATCGGGAACGCTGGTAGCCCCCTTCGGGTCGATCACGCTGGGTAACCTCTCCACCACCAAAGCCTCCAAGGACCCTGTTTCCGGTCTTCCCTCACCAATCACCGGCACCCTGAAGCTTACCGCCGGAAGCGTGACATCGGTCTCCGCCATCGATCAGCTCACCGGCCTGGCCCTGTCGATGCCGTACGGCACTTCCCAAGACGGCACCTCATGGGTCGATCCCTCGGGCAGCATCATCACGTCCACGGGACTCTCCTCCAAAAAGATTGACGTCAACGGAGCGAATCTGGTGATGGAAAAGGGGGCGGTGGTGGATCTGCAGGGAGGGGGTGCCGTCACGGCCAACCATTGGGTTTCCGGACTTGGCGGAAAAATCGACTGGCTTGCTGATAACAACCCGCAAGGATCCTTCGCCATCATCCCGGGCTATCAGGCGCCCTACGCACCCAAAGGATACGGGGAGGGGATGCTTCAACCTGGCAGTCTGGTTACCCTGGAAGGAGGGGCCGGCCTCCCTGCGGGAACCTACACTCTCCTGCCCGCCAGTTATGCGACCCAACCGGGCGCCTACCTGCTCACCCCGTCAAGCCAGCGAGGACTTGCCGGCACCACCATCAGGCCGGACGGCTCGGTCTTGGTCTCCGGAACCCGTTGGAACGGCCTGGATGCCTCGGCTTCGGCATCCAAGATCACAACCCTTTTTGAACTCAGTTCCCCGAAGGTGCTTGCCTCCAAGGTGGAGTACCGGATCCTCAATGCCGACACCTTCTTCTCCGGGGTTCCCTCCTCTTCCAGAACAGCCGACGGAGGGCATCTGATCCTCCAGGCATCCGCCTCGATGAATCTCGCGGGGGCCGTCACCTCGGCTCCGGGAAAAGGGGGGCGCCGTGGGATCATTGACATCGCAGGTTCCTCTCCGATGCTCGTGTACGGGCCTTCCGGTCCGTGGGAGACTCCGGCTGAGGGAACGATCCTGCTCGATGCCTCGGTATTGAGTTCATGGGATACAGGCAGCATCCTGATCGGCGGTTACCGTACGCCGACGGGAAGCGGTGCGCAAAAGCTCACCCCGACCACCACCTCGGTGACAGTGGACACCGGGGCAAGCCTCAGTGCCCGGGAGATCATCCTTGCGGCCGCTCCCAAGACCTACACCGTTGTGAAGGTTGACACGCCGGAATCGGTCGCCGAGGCCCTGGGCGTTGACGTGACCGTGGAGGATCTTCTGGCCGCCAATCAGTTGGCATCCGACGCCACGCTGACCGCGGGTCAGATCCTGAAGGTTCCCGGAGCGCCGGGTTCCGTCACGATGGCCAAGCGTTCGGCGCTCATCGCAACGGGAGGAGGAGAGGGTAGTTCCCTGGTCGTTGAGGGGAACGGTGTCCTGCTGCATGCGGGAAGCGCCGGCACCACCGTGCAGAGAACCGTATTCCAACCGAATGCAACCGACATCGATGCCGCCACTCCCTTGGCCCGCCTCATGATCGGTCGGGATGTCATCCTCTCGGGCGAGGGGGTGACGCTCAATTCCACATCGGATGCCGCCCTGAGTCCCCTGGCCTCGATCAACGCGGGAAGCCTGAGGGTCGCCTCCGGTCAGATCACCCTGAACGGAGCGGAGCCTGGTGCCCTCTCCCTTTCCGGACAACTGCTTGATGGGCTCTCCTCCTCCCGTTCCCTCAAGTCCCTCTCGCTCAAGAGTTACTCGACCCTAATGGTCCATGAGGGTGCCGTGCTCGGATCAGACTCACTTGAGTCCCTGGACATTCATGCGGCCGCGATCAGGGGATATGGAGGTGATGCCCGATTTGCCGCCCGCAACATCACTCTTGCCAACGGCGCCGGGAGTCTTCTTCCCGCCGGTTATGAGCCGGAACCAGGCGGTGGCAGCCTCGCCATCGACGGATCGGTACTCACGATTGGTTCCGGTGATCTGAAGTTCGACGGATTCGGGACGATCGACGGGAAGTTCTCCGGCGGGATCAAGGGAAGCGGAAAGGGAAGCTTCACGACCGCAGGCGACCTGACGATCTCCACTCCGGTCATCGCTTCTGCCGGCGGGGCGTTCACCTCCCTCACGGCAGGGGGGGATCTGGTGATCAGTTCACCGGGTAGCGGTCCGGGGTTGCTGACGCCCGGGATCGGCTCCTCGCTGTCCATTACCGGCTTCACGGTGTCGCTGGGATCGCCTGTGAGGATGCCGTCGGGATCGATCGCCGTGACCACCACCGCGGGCGATCTCACGATCTCCTCGCTTCTCGATGTGACCGGATCCGCCCGCTCGTTTCCCGGAGTCGTCAGCACCACCGATGCCGGCACGATCTCCCTCGCCTCCCAAGGGAATCTGCGGCTCGCCCCGGGAGCCAACCTTGATCTTGATGCCGACCCCAAGGGCGGTTCCGCCGGAAGTCTCAAATTTTCGATTCCTTACGGCACCCTTAGTTTCGAACCTGGATCGGCATTCAGCGCTGTCAAAGGAAGCGGCGGCACGGACGGACGATTCACCGCCGACCTCCTGACCCACGAGGGAGGAAACCTTGCGGGATTGCAACGCAAGCTCACGGAGAAGGGTTTCACTGCCTCGCAGAACATGCGGATCCGGAGCGGCGATGTCACGGTGGCCGATGTCAAGGCGCGCTCCTACACGCTGAGCGCCGACTCCGGCGACATCACCGTCACGGGCCTGATCGATGCTTCGGGAATAACAGGCGGCAGCATCAACCTGTTTGCAGGCCGGAGCGTCGTGCTGCAGAGCGGATCGATGCTCACTGTGCATGGTCTAGGGTACGACAACGCCGGCAAGGGGGGAGCCATCACCCTTGAGGCAGGAAACAATCCTGACTACGCCGTGATTTCAGAGAGCAAGCGCGACGATTCATTGATGCCATTCACCCGAGGAGAGTCGCTCATCGATCTGCAGGCCGATTCGATGTTGGATCTTGGCGTCACAGCCGCTCCTGATCGTGGTCAGGTAGGAGGGACACTGCTGCTGAAGGCCCCTCAGACGCGTGATTCCCGGGATGTGCAGATCAATCCCATCGAAGCTGATATCAAGAACGCCCCCTCGATTGCTGTTGTCGGCAACAATCGCATCGATGCCGCCGCCGAGGGGCCCGTCTCCATTGATCCTTTGCCCACATGGGGAGGGCTTGCGCCAGGTCTAGCCTATCTCCCGGGACAGAGTGTCATCGGGGATGACGGGAATGTGTACAGACTCACCGCCGATCCCACCGCCTACAGGGCTTACCTTGCCGGGGATCTTGCGGATGGCATTGTGCCATCCGAATCCTCCTACTGGACACGCACCGTGGCCCAGTGGGACATGGAAAAGACCTACTCCGCGGGAGACAAGGTCTTGGGTGCCGATGGGCGGATCTACACGGCCACAGACGGATATGCCCCATTGCCCGATAAGAGCCTTCCCAAACCCGGTGCGGAAGGCTCCTCCCTCGCATGGATCCTGCTTCCCGACGAGGGGAATCTGAAACAACTGGCCCTCGATAACGCCGCGAAATTCAGCGCCGAGGCCGGGTCTGCGTTTGGTGGGAAATACGCCGCCTCCATTCATCTCCGTCCGGGAGAGGAGATCGTTAATTCCCGGGGAGGGTTGCTTCTTAATCAGGACTGGGATCTTTCGAGGTCACGATACGGGGAGCATCTCTATGTGCTCGACGCTAAAGAAGTCCCCGTTCCTTGGTCCGAAAGCGGGCCAACCGACTCCATGGGAACCTATCAGATGATCGGCCGCGAACCAGGCCTCCTGAGCCTGCGTGCATCGGGGGATATCACCTTCCACGGGAGTCTCTCGGACGGATTCGGCGACAGCATCAAGAATGCCGCCGATGTCATTGCGGAGGACGGGGACTCCCGCGGGCTTTATTTTGCCCCGCTGCTTCCTCTTCTCAGGGATACGGAAGGCGACTCCGTCAGTCAGCAATCCTGGTCCTACCGGATCACGGCCGGGAGTGACCTGTCAGCGGCCGATCCCATGGCATTCCTCGCGGGAACCGACGCCCATGTCTCGGTGGGACGACCGGGCGATCCCCTTCCCTACGGGGATTCCGGCCCCGATGCCCAGCAGGATGTCATGATCAACAACAGCGGATTGTATCAGGTGCTCAGGACCGGAACAGGTGACATCACCATCACCGCTTCGGGCGATGTCCGCCTGATCAATCCCCTCTCGGCGATCTACACGGCGGGAACCAGGGTGACCGATCCGACGCTCGGAGGAACCTTTGACACACCCGTCGTCTACCTGCAGGACCAGGACGACAATCTGGGTTCGCCCCTGCAGGGGAGCATAGGTTCCTACCCCGTCCAATATGCGTCGATGGGCGGCAACATCACGATCACGGCCGGTCGTGACGTGACCCGCCTCAATGCCCTTCTGGATGAGGAGGGCTTCTTCCAACTCTTCCGATACGATGATTCCGGCCAACTCATCATGACCGCGCAGTCAAGCAGGCAGATGCCCTCGAACTGGCTCTACCGGAGAGGTTCGGTTGATCCGAAGACCGGGAAATTCGAGTTGATGAATGAGTCTTATGAAGATGGCACGATAGGAAATGATGTCGCCTCGACGACATGGTGGGTCGATTACAGCAACTTCTTCCAGGATGTCGGGGCGCTTGGCGGCGGAAACATCGTGATGAATGCCGGACGGGATGTGGCCAACGTGAGCGCCTCGATTCCCACCAGCTACCGGATGCGGGGTAAGGATGGGATAGGAGACCCGATCGCCCCCTCAATCAAGGAAGCCGTGGAACTGGGCGGTGGCAATCTCTCGGTCATCGCCGGCAACAACATCGATGCCGGTGTCTACTATGTGGAGCGCGGTCAGGGTATCCTGAAGGCTGGAGGAAGCATCATCACCAACCCGACCCGGGATCCGGTCATGCCCGGCACCTTGACCGGAATGGCCGCCAGCGACGAGGCGGCATGGCTCCCGACCACGCTCTTCCTCGGCAAGGGAAGCTTCGCCGTCGAGGCAAACAGGGACGTGGTGATGGGCCCGGTGGCGAATGTCTTCCTGACGCCCCCGGGAGTCAATAACAGCTACTGGTACAAGACCTACTTCTCGACCTACGACCCGGGAAGTGCGGTGAGCGTGCGGTCCATCGGCGGTGATCTGACGCTCCGCCAATCCGCCGCCGTCGAGATAGAATCCGCTGTCTATCCCATGCTGCAGCTGTGGTTCGACTCCATGACCGGCTCCGGCGAATCCGACAACGGAAAGGTCTCCTATTACACGCCCTGGGTCCGCACCTCTGAACTGCGCAATTCATCACTGGGATCGCTCGTCTCGCTCATGCCCCCGACGCTGACCGCGACGGCCCTCGCCGGCGACATCACCCTGCAGGGGAATCTGACCACGGCTCCCGCTCCCGCCGGCAATATCTCGCTTCTTGCCGCGGGAGGGATCTCCGGCCTGACCTCGGCGGGAACTTACACTCAGGAGGTGGAAGGGGAAATGCTGGTGACGAGGATCTGGAACTCGGCGACGATCAATCTCTCCGATGCCGATCCGCGCAATGTCCCCGGCGCAGTCTCGCCGCTCTCAAAGCGGTCGACGCTGGATGCTTCCGTCAAAAACGAGCCCTTCGACAATGCCAACATCAACGGTGCGAACTACTTCACGGACGCGATTTCGGCTCTCTTTGCCGAGAGTGGCTCCTATTTCGGCGATCGTGCTGAAATCGGGTTCAAGAGCCAGTTGCACGATGCCGGTCTGCTCCATCGTGCCGATCGTGAGCCGTTACGGCTCATCGCCAACTCGGGAGACATATCGGGACTGACCCTCTTTTCCGGAAAACGTGCGGAAATCTTGGCTGCCGAAGACATCACCGACATCGCCTTCCATATCCAGAACCTGGCCCCCTCCGACATCAGCATTGTCTCCGCTGGAGGAGATATCAGGGCTTACGACCCGCAGTCGATCCTAAGGGCAAGGGCGTTGGAATTGGGTAACGTTGTCGATCCTCAAAACATTGTGCAGTTTGCCCAGGACAACTTTCCAAGCGGCGATATCCAGATCAGCGGTCCCGGAACGCTGGAGCTGATGGCCGGCGGGGAGATCGATTTGGGGAACGCCCCTTTGTACAGCGGTGACACGACGATCTGGAACGGCTTGACCAGTATCGGAAATGCCAGGAACCCAGCGCTTCCATTCCAGGGGGCCGATCTTGTTGTGGCGGCGGGGCTGCAACTTCCCCGAGGCCTATCGTCCGAGGGAGTGCTCGGGCTTGAGGAATTCACCTCGAAGATCCTTTCGGGTGAGCAGGGTGCCTACTATCTCTCGCAGCTTAAAGAGTCGATGACCTATTCGGGTTCCTCCTTCCCTCAGGATCTCACTGCCCAGAGCTTCGCTCCAGGATCGCGATTGTCGGCCGAGGAGAAGGCCCTTCTTCAGCTCCAACTCTTCTACATCGTCCTGAGGGAGACGGGGCGGAATTACAACAAGGAAGGGTCTCCCGGATATCGGAACTACAAGGTGGCGGAGGAGGCGATTGCCCTGCTCTTCCGGGATTCTCCCGGCACGGGGTCGGTGACAACCTGGTCGCGTGACATCCGTACAAAGAACGGCGGCAATATCAGCATCATTGCTCCCGGAGGAGGGTTGACCCTTGCCTCCACGGAAAATCCCGATATTCAGACAACTCCGGGCATCGTCACCGAAACGGGCGGCGGCATCAATATCTTCACCCGGGAGAGTGTCGATATCGGCATTGGCCGTATCTTCACATTGCGGGGGGGGGACGTCATGATCTGGTCGGACAAGGGTGATATCGCCGCGGGGTCCTCCGCGAAGACCGTAGCCTCGGCGCCCCCGACCCGTGTTCTGATCGATCCGAGCAGCGGCGATGTGCAGACCGATCTGGCGGGGCTTTCCACGGGTGGTGGTATCGGCGTGCTGGCCACGGTCAAGGGAATCCCTCCCGGAAATGTCGACCTCATCGCACCGACCGGTGTCATCGATGCGGGTGATGCCGGCATCCGTTCCACCGGGAACCTGAATCTTGCCGCCACGCGGATCCTCAATGCCAACAACATCGCCGCCGGCGGCACCACATCGGGGGCGCCACCTGCGCCTCCACCACCCGCTGCCCCCAATGTCAGCGGAGCCACGGCGGCCTCGGCGGCCTCGGCAGGAAACAATGCCTCTGCCCAAGCGTCAACGAAGCCTCCTTCGGATCAAGCGAAAGAAGAGGCTCCCTCGGTCATCTCGGTCGAAGTGCTCGGCTATGGTGGAGGGGATGCCCCTGTGGAAGAGGACGAAGCCAAAAAGTCGGCAGGAGGAGTCACCCCGCCGTCCCAAGCATCTCTGTAGTCACGGGGGTATCGCGGGTTCATATCGCAGACACCCGGAACACCGAAGTTGAGTGAGTGAAGAGAGAATGAATCTTTTTCTTTAAAATAAATAACGACCATAAAGATCGCTTTACAATAAATCTATTCAGCATTACTGTTTTATTTATTAAAAATGAAAAACGACAACATCTATCGTACTAATGAGTTTTTCTCTAAACCAAATGAAATGGGCTCAATGGAATAGCACAAATTCCTGACAGGCGTCGCTGAAGAATGAAAAGGCAATACCTCATCACTCGATACCGATGATACGGAATTCAGACCTCGATTTTTTCAACTCATTGATCGTCACGACCATGTTACGAAATCGTTACAGAGCCGCAGTTGATCCAAGGGGAGTGTTGGGAAAACTTCAAACACCACAGGGTTAGAAATCTCCTCCAACCAACCAATTTCTTCTTTTATGCCTCCTAAAAAATCAGCGGCCAGAAGAGCTCCTGCCAGAAGAGCTCCTGCCAGAAAAGCGCCGGCCAGAAGAGCTCCAAAGGGTAAGGGTAAGGTGCCTGCTGCCGCCCCCATGGCGGTCGCCAGCCCTGCGGCTCCCGTCTACATCGCCCCCCCTCCTGCACCACCACCGCCACCTCCTCCCCCTTCCAATCGCATGGAGGTTACTGGCAAGACGCTGCGTGTGGAGGGGAGTGCTCCGGTAAGCGACTCCACCTTCTCCAAGTACAGCGGGATCGATACGCTGTCACTGCAGGGGGCGCTTTCGGTGGCCTTGGGGACGGCTGCCAGAGCGTCGGGAATCACCAGCGTTGATGTCAATACGGCAGGGACCACCCTCCGTGCCGAAGGGTTTCAAGCGCCTCTGACTCTTGATGCCATGAGCGTGAACACCGGTCAGGTAAGGCTGACAGGAAGCGTGACTCAGCCCAATCTTTTCATGGTCTCGTCCACGGGAGTCCTTGCCCAATCGTTTCTTACTGGTGGCAGTCGATTGGACACCCTCCAAGTCAACGCCGGTAGTTATTTGGATTCTGATTTCACGAATCTGGATCGCCTGGATGTTCTGACATTGAACGGCGGAGCGCAAAGTCAAGTGACGCTGGGTGCCGAAGCCGAAAATGCCGGATTCAGAGCCGTCTATGGGACGGATGAAGGAATCTCCATCACGCGTACCGCGCTATCGACCAACGCCATAAGTCTCGTCGGGGGTTATGGAAATGATCTTTTCTCGTTGGATAACACCGGGCAATTGGGTCAGGGAAACTCGATCGACGGAGGCGGAGGCGGGAGGGATACCTTGCAAGTGGGGACGGGGACCTTGACGGGTGCCTTGGGCGATCCCGCATTCAGGAGGATTACGGGGATCGATGTGCTTTCTCTAGGGGGGGGATCCAACGTCACGCTTGGTGCAGATGCGGGGAATATCGGCCTTTCAACCGTGGTGGCAGGGGCCTCCAATGTCACCCTGCAGGCAGACTCCATGGAGGAGGGGGTGACCCTCGACGCTTCTGCTGTTGCAGGAGGGAGGGTCTTTCTTTCCGGTAGCAAGCCAGGCAGTCTCTTCCTGCTGGCCGGAGGTGATGCGTTTGGTTCCTCGACACTGCATGGACGTGGAGAAAATGATACACTACGGATCA
Source organism: Verrucomicrobiia bacterium (assembly GCA_040380225.1). Taxonomy (GTDB): domain Bacteria; phylum Verrucomicrobiota; class Verrucomicrobiia; order Chthoniobacterales; family UBA6821; genus UBA6821. The sequence goes on from JBEIJN010000027.1 coordinate 14,573, forward strand.
TTGGATCCGGCGGAGATCTGTTTGGAGATGCAGTGTTTGCCAATAAGAGCGGAATCGAGAGCATCTCGCTCGCCGGCGGTAATAACAGGATCACGCTGGGTGGAAATGCCGCCACCGCACTACTGAATTCATCAGATCCATTGCTTGGTGCAACGCTGTTCAGTGGCGCTGCGGGAGGGGACACCATCACCCAGACTGCAGGAGGCTATTATCTCGATGCGAGCGCCGCGGCGAGCGGAGTCTATTTCAATATCGCCTCCCCATCCCTCTTCTCCGGAAATGATGATGCGCCGGGCACCACGATTTTGGGTAGTGCCAAAACAGACACGCTGATGATCGGGGCGGGCGATTTCAGCGACACCTCCATTTTTGGGAGTGATCGCATCAAAGACATCGAGATTGTCTCCTTTGCCGGATCGACACTGGGAAGTGCAGTCACCCTCGATTCCGCGATGGAGGAATCCTTCTCGACGATTGTCGGCTCCTCCGGAGCGATGACCTTCACCCAGACAGAGGGATCATTTCTCATCGATGGCAGAGAGGGAAGCGGCAACGTCTTTGATCTTTCGGCGGATGGATCCCTGCTCGTCGACGACACGATCCTGGGGGGAGTGGGTGTTGATTCATTGTTTCTTGGTACAGCAAGCCTGGAAGATGATGCCTTTAATAATAAGAGCAGTATCGAGTATGTCTCCCTCACGGGCGCAAGCTCGATCATCCTAGGGAATGCCGCCTCACTCGCCGGAGTTTCCTCGCTCTACGGAGGGGAGGAGGGGGACTCCACGATCCAAGTCGATGCGGGCGCCTACTATCTGAACGGAGCCGACTCGACTTCCAATCTCTTCATTCTTTCCGACGCATCCCTGCTGGCGGAGAATACCATCGTGGGCAACGATGAAGCGGACACCCTTGCGGTGGGTGATGGAGAAATCATTGACGGTGATTTTAGGAATCTCTCGGGTGTTCCCGTGCTTTCGCTCGGGGGCAACAATCACGTCACTTTCGGCGATATTGCAGCATCGTCAGGAGTGTCTACGATTCTTGGAGGTGAGTTGGATGCGACGGTTGACCTTTTGAGCGGATCCTATGAGTTCAAGGCAGGGGAGGGGTCCTTCTTCCTCAAGGCGGCCGATTCGGCTCTCATGTCAGTAAACACCTTCACCGGTAACGGAGAGAATTCAACCCTCGCTTTTGAAATGGGCGAAATCGAAGACGATGCGTTCACCTATGTCTCCGAGGTAGGGAGTGTTTTGCTGGAGGGTTCCAGCTTAATCATTCTCGGAGGAGAAGCCGCAGAGGCAGGGATCGCGACGGTCTTCGGCGGTGATGGTGACAGTACCTTCAACCAGACGGAGGGAAGTTACTGGCTTGATGGTTCCGCCAGTTCGTCAAACCTCTTCGATCTTGCTTCTGGCTCGTTGGCTGCTGACAACACGATCGTCGGGGGGGGCGGGGAGGATACACTGGCTTTCACCGGGGAGGATTTGCTGATTGATGACGATGCCTTTGCGAACGTGAGTGATGTGGAGGTTCTCTCCCTGTCCGGAAGAAGCAGCGTGACCCTTGGAGAAAATGCCGATACGGCTGAATTCAAATCCGTGATCACTGGTGACGGTGATTCAGTCATCAACATCATCGATGGAGGCCCTGACGAGATCCTGATCGACGGGTCGGCTTCAGAGGCGCTTCGCGTGAATCTCGATAGCATCGATCTTCTGGGGAATAGCACTCTTTTCGGAGGAGAGGGTGTGGACACCCTCTCCATCGGGGGTGATAGTGAGATTGAGGACGAGGCCTTTGCCAGCGTCTTTGACTTTGAGGTGCTCTCCCTAGCCGACTCATCGATTAGTCTGGGAGGCAACGCTACTAACTCCTTCAGCACGATCCTGGGAGGCGATGGCGACTCGACGATCACAGTTGGTGGTGAAGATTCCAATATCTCCCAGTTGCTGATCGACGCTCAGGGTGGAAATGACCTCATCATTCTTGATAACCTCGCGCTGGGTAACAACACCATCCTTGGAGGAGGCGGGACGGACACGCTTCAAGTCGAAGGGAACGAGATTTTGGACGACTTTTTTGAAAATCATGATTCCCTCGAGGTTCTCCAAATTAGCGGGGCGAGCCATGTTGTGCTTGGGGATAACGCCATGAAAGCGGGCATCGAAGAGGTTGAGGTTGATGTGAATACCGCCGACTCACTGGTTCTGTACGCTGCGGACTTCGGGAGATCGCTCATGGTGGATGGATCCCAGAGTTCCGGGGGCATCAATTTCACCGGCAGCAAAAAATCAGACACGCTCCGAGGTGGATCGGGAGCCGACACCCTTCAGGGTTGGGCCACGACCACGATCAGCACCTCGGATACCCTTAACGGTGGGGACGGTGCTGACCTCTTCGTCCTCGGTGATGAGGTCGGTAACGGCTACGGAACCAGCGGAAGCAAAGCACTCATCAGCGACTTCGCCGGAGGAACCGATTACCTCCAGTTGAAGGATTACGGATCGGGAGCTTCCAGCTACCGCGTGGATGCCAATACCGGATCGGGCTACACGCATCAGCTCTTCGACATCAGTGGAGGAGGAAGCGGCCTTCTGCTGGCCAACATCAACTACAGCGGAGGCAACGGAACCAATGCTCAGGATGACCTCCTGGGTACCAAGGCGATCTTCTTGTGATCCATCGACATCAAGATATCACCCAAGAAGACTGCTTTTTCAAGAGCTCAGGACACAAAAATCACATGCATTCAAACCATCAGTTCGATCCAACGACAGCAAGGATTTCGAGCATGGAGCGGACGTCTTCACTCCCTGAGCCCATCTGCCAGGGCGGAAGTCGGTTGATGTACGTCGGTGGATTCACCCGGTGTCCTGCAACGCAATCTTCTGGATGTGTGACGAAATCGTTGCAATCCATCCATTGATGCCTTCAAGGACTTCATCAATAACACTGGCGTAGCCAAGTTCAGAATTTTCAAAAACCCCAAAAAACCTCACACCCATCCATCCGCAAGGACCAAGAACCATGGCCAGGCAAACCACCAAAACAAACCGACTTTTCACGAGCAGCGTCGCTCTTCAGTCTGTCGATGAAACACGGTATTTTGACGCAACCCTCCAGGGCAGCGGGCTTGCCGCTACCGCCCACACGCGGTTGACCAGAATCAATTCCGTTTTCAGCGGCGACACGCTCACTGCGCGCGGCAGCAACAACACACTCACCGGCGGTGCAGGGAATGACCTGCTCGTCTCCAGCGGCAATAATAATCTGCTCGTCGCTAGCGCCGGTAGCGACACGCTGGTCTCCGGAAACAATGGAGCCACATTTGCCATCACGAACGCCGCTCAGTTTGCAACCGCCTCGATTTCCGGTGGTGCCGGAATCGACACCCTCCGCGTGGGAGTGGCGGCAAAGGTTTCCGATGCGCAGTTTGCTCGTGCGAAGGGGATCGATGTCGTTGCGTTGACGGGATCGAGTTCCGTGACGCTCGGATCGCTCGCCGGCGTTGCGGGAGTCAAGAATGTCCAGGCCGGGGCCGGGAACACTTCCCTTGTTCAGACAGCCGAATTCGTCGGCCCGGTAACCCTGACCGGTGGCGTGGGAAGGGATCTCATCAGCGTTGCCAGCGCGTCACAGCTTGCCGCCAACAGTATCTCGGGCGGGGATGGTGAGGACACGCTCTCCGTCTCATCGCCGGCATCCCTGAACGGCTCCTTCTCCAGGGTCAATGGCGTCGAAGTGCTCTCACTCAACGGAGCATCGGCTGTCACGCTCGACGGAAGCAGCACCTTCACGACAGTCGTTGCGGGATCGATCACCCAGACCGCCGCAAACAATCGTGCGGTGAGAATGGTGGGAACGGCGCAGAACGATTCCTTTGCCGTTGCAAACAGCACGCTGCTTGCCAATGACACAATCGCAGCCGGATCCGGAAGGGACACCCTGACCGTGGGGCAATCACCAACCCTTACCGACGGTAACTTCACGAATATCTCGGGCGTCGAGGTCCTCTCCTTGGTCGGTTCCTCCTCGGTCACTCTCGACAAAGATGCCACAAAATCGGGTATCACCACGATTCTCGGGAGCAGCTCCGAGGCACTCTCGGTTTCCGTCACAGCGGGAAACACTGCGAGGCTTTCGATCGAAGGCGGCGCTCAAGGCGACTCCTTCGCTCTCGCTTCGACGCAGATGCTTTCGCGTAACACGATTTCCGGCGGCGGTGGCAACGACACCCTTTCGATCGCGGCGGCCGGAGTCATTTCCGACAGGCAGTTTGCGAATATCCGTGACGTGGAGATGCTTTCCCTGAGCGGTGCAAGTTCCGTCACGTTGGATTCGGTGGCGGGCGGATCGGGAATCCGGAATGTTCAAGGAGGATCCGACAACGACAGATTTGCCGTTGGCTCGGGATTCACGACCCCGCTCACGCTGGCTGGTGGAGCTGGCAACGATCTCTTTGCGGTGGCTTCCGGCAGCCAACTGGAGACCATCTCCGTGTCCGGTGGCGATGGAACCGATACCCTTGCGGTCGGTGGCGCTTATACATTCAACGATGCCACCCTCTCCGGCATCGAAGTCGTGTCGCTTTCAGGTGCCGCCACCGTGACCCTTGGAGCCAACGCAAAAGCCTCGGGCATTTCCACGATCCTGGGAGGCAGGACCGACAGCAGTTTTACTCTCTCGGAGGGGGGATTTGCCGTGACAGGGGGAGCGGGTAACGACGCCTTCTCACTTGCGTCGGCATCCTTGCTTGGTTCAGCAAGCCTGTCGGGTGGCAGGGGAATCGACACCCTTGCAATATCTGGAAACCTGAACATCGGTGACAGCTTTGAAAACATCTCCGGCATCGAAGTTCTTTCCCTGACGGGGACTGCCTCCGCCACGCTTGGCGAAAACGCTTCCCAGGCTGGCATACGTCAAGTGATCGCCGGAAACGGTGGTGCCTCCCTCACGCAGGTCGAGAACTACCTCAATCTCAACATCACCGGAGGAACGGGTAATGATTTCTTCTCGATAGAGAACGGAATCATGCTGGCAAAGGACACGATCGACGGGGTTTCGGGCAACGATACCCTGGAGATCGCCACGGCATCCGTGCTTCTCGACAGAAGCTTCGCTAAAGTGCAGAACACCGGGGTTCTGCTCCTCTCCGATGACGGCTATTATGTGGGATTGGGATCTCTTGCCGGTGAAGCCGGTATCTCCACCATCGTGGGCAAGGGGAGTAATGACACGATCAACGCTGCACGGTTTGAGGGTGATACCGAACCACTCGTCCTCGATTTCTCGGAAAGCGGTGGTGATAATCTCCTGATCGGAAGCAATGCCGCGACAAACCTCTTCCTGATTGGTGGTAACGACGCTCTCGAAAGCACGACGCTGAAGGGAGGGGGGGCAACCGATGGCGACACCCTCACCATTGTCGGTGAAGACGAGGAAATCACCGATGAGGCGCTTGCCAATGTCCGTGGAATCGAAGTCCTTGCCGTGAAAGGTGCCGCAAGCATCGAACTGGGCCTGAATGCGGCGGCCTCCGGTCTTGCCACGATCTATGGAGGGGAGGGTGACATGACCATTACCCAGAGCGCCGGGGCATTCGACATCCAGGGAGGTGCTGCCTCATCCAACCTAGTCCAGTTTGCCGTTGCTGCCTTGGGTGAGGACAGCACGCTGACAGGAGGCGATGGCGAGGACACGATCTCCGTCACCGCACCGGGCGACATTGATGATGCCTTCTTCCAGAACAAGACCTCGTTCGAGGTCCTGCAGTTGACCGGCGACAGTCAGGTCACGCTTGGTGAGAACGCCGCATCCGATGATCTGGGACTCACTTCGCTCATAGCCGGTGAGGATGCAGTCACCACGTTCATCCACACGGAGGATGCGGGCAAGGCATTCACGCTCGACGGCAGTGCGGGGTCATCAAACCTGTTTGCCGTTGCCTCCGGGGAGCTTGCGCAGGAAGATGTGATCATCGGTTCAGGCAACTCCGACACGCTCTCCGTGGGGGGCGCCGAGGTTGTTGACGATGCTTTCTCCAATGTCACGGATGTCGCGGTCCTGCATCTCTCGGGTGACGAGGAAGGAAACGCCGCCGTGACCCTTGATTCCCTGGCGGAATCCGCTGAATTCGCAACGGTGGTGGGCTCCTCGGGAGCGATGACCTTCACCCAGATAGCCGGCGGATATGTTCTGGATGGATCGCAGGGCGAGAGTAATCTGTTCGACATCGCCACCATTGACCTCGCGGCCGGAAATGAATCGATGATCGGCGGCTCCGGCATTGACACACTTGTTCTCTCGGAGGAAGGGGAAATTGACGGCGGGGAGGTGCTTGCAAACGTGAGCGGGGTGGAAGTGCTTTCCCTGACAGGAAGCAGTTCCCTCACCCTTGATTCCGTGCCCGGAAATCAGGGGCTGGCTTCGGTTTATGGGGGTGAAGGGGACATGACCGTCACTCTTGAGGGCGGTTCTTACCATATTAACGGATCGGCATCCTCGACAATCCTCGTCAACCTCACCGAGTCATCCCTGCTCGGTGGAAATACCATTCTCGGCGGTGACGGTGAGGACACCCTGACCATCGCAGGGGAGAGCGTGCTGGAAGACGCCGACTTCCTCAACCTCAAGGACGTGGAGATCCTTGCACTGGAAGGGGGCGGTTCCGTTCTCTTGGGGGATTCTGCGGCAGAAACGGGACTAGCAACGATTTTCGGCGGGGCGGATGGGGAGACCTCGATCGTGCAGACTGCCGGAAGTTATCATTTCGAGGCCCTTGGCGAGGGGGCCATGCAGGTAAGGATCGAGAATGCCTCCCTCGCCGGGGAAGACACGTTTATAGGAAATGGTGAAACCTCGACCCTTGCATTCGGTGAGGGAGTAATCGAAGACGATGCGTTCACCAATGTCTCAGGGGTTGGTAATGTCGTGCTGGAGGGGTCCAGTTCGATCTCTCTTGAGGAGGCGGCGTCCGATGCTTCCAGCGGACTCATGACGGTCTTCGGCGGTAGCGGTGACAGTACCTTCAACCAGACGGCTGGAAGTTACGTGCTTGATGGTTCCGCAAGTTCGTCGAATCTTTTTAACGTGGCCTCCGGAATCCTGGTCGCCGGAACCACAATCGTTGGCGGCGATGGGGAGGATGTCCTGTCCATCACCGAGGAGGACACCCTCATCGGTGACGCTGCCTTCGCGAACGTGAGCGGTGTGGAGGTTCTCTCCCTGAGTGGTGGCAGCAGCGTGACCCTTGGAGCAAACGCCGCAACGGCTGAATTCACATCCGTCATCACGGGTGACGGTGCCTCAGTCATCAACTTCATCTCCGGAAGCCCTGACGTAATCGAGGTCAACGGGCAGGCATCGGAATCGCTTCTGGTGAATTTTGAGAGCGCATCCCTTGTCGGTGACAACAGTCTGTATGGGGGCGAGGGGGATGACACCCTTTCCATCGGGGGCGATAGTCAGATCGATGACGAGGTCTTTGCAAACATCCAGTCCGTGGGTGTTCTCTCGCTGAGCGGCGCCTCCTCGGTGACGCTTGGCGCCAACGCCGCAGCGGCCTACCTCGACACCATCTATGGTGGCATCGGCAACTCGACGATCATTCAGGATGCCGATAATGCCAACCTGCTCAAGATCGACGCTCAGGGTGGGAATGACCTTATCGTTCTCGACAGTGCCCTCTACCTGCTCAACAACACGATCTCGGGAGGAGAAGGCAATAACACGCTGGTCGTCAACTCCGCCGGTGATCTCACGGATGATTACTTCGAGAACAATGATTCGCTGGGGACGCTCTCTCTTGCCGGAGGCAGCTCGGTGATTCTTGGAAGTAATGCAGTAAGTGCAGGAATCGAAAAAGTGATCATGGGAGAGGGGAGTAATTCCTTTACCCTCAACGAGGATGCCGAAAGCGCCGTCTATCTTGACGGATCGGAAGGCACCAACCTCTTCCGATTTGATAATGACTCACAGTTGGCCGATGCCACCATCAAGGGGGGGAGCGATGACGACACGCTCTCGCTGGCCAACGAGGCGAGCATGGGCGATGCGCTCTTCACCAATGTGGACTCGGTGGAGGTTCTCGAGTTGAGCGGTTCAAGCGAGGTGGCGCTGGGTGGTGCGTTGCTGGATCGCGCGGGAATTTCCACGGTGATCGGCGGCACGGGCAGCAGCACCTTCACGCAGGATGCCCTCTCGGTGAATTCCTATTACATCGATGCGAGCGCCGGAACGGATAATCTCTTTTCGCTTGGTTACTCCAGCCAGATGGAGGGTAACACGATCATCGGAGGATTGGGTTCCGACACCTTGGAGATCGGCAATCAGGACAGCATCGAGGACACGGCCTTCAGCAATGTCCGCTCGGTTTCAGTACTCCAGTTGACGGGTTCCAGCGATGTTGTCTTGGGAATGAAAGCCGATGAGTCTGGTATTTCCACGGTGGTTGGAGGATCGGGTAACAGCACCTTCACTCACGGCGAACTCTCCGAAAACTCATACTTCTTCGACGCAGGTTCAGGATCAAACAACCTCTTCGTCCTTGAGAAGGTGAACCAGTTGCTCGTCGATACCCTGGAGGGTGGATCAACGGGGGCAGACACCTTGCAGGTCGGTCAAGGAAGCATCGATGATTCGGACTTTGCCCGAGTCGGAGGGATTGAGGTTCTCCAATTGACCGGATCCAGCGATGTCATCCTCGGTGACAAGGCTGACACTGCAGGATTTGCAACCATCATCGGTGGTTCCGGAAGCAGCACGATCACCCACGCTTCCGAGAACTTCAGATCGCTGTTGATCGACGGCAGCGATGGATCGGACAACCTCTTCGTGATAGGGGATGTGAACTCCGTGGCCTTGGATACGATCCTGGGCGGAACAAACTCCACAGGAGTCGATACACTCCAGGTGGCGGAGGGCAGCATGTTGGACTCCCACTTCACTAACATCGATGATGTCGAGGTTCTCCAACTCACGGGATCCAGCGATGTCATCCTCGGTGACAAGGCTGACACTGCAGGAATTACCAAGGTTTACTCAGGAGAAGGAGCAACAACAATCAACCAGACTGCAGAGAACTTCAAAGCGATGCTGATGGACGGAACCGCGGCATCAAGCAATCGCTTTGTAATCGGCAGTGTGAATGCCATCGGTCAGGATACAATCACAGGTGGCTCCGGAATCGATACGCTCGAGATCGGATCAGGTGCACTCGTTGATGCGGACTTTTCCAATGTCAATGGTGTCGAGGTGCTTCAGCTCACTGGTTTGGCCGATGTTACTCTGGGATCCGCCGCCCAAGGTGCAGACATCGCTTCGGTATTCGCCGGGACGGCTGCCACATCCATCGATGCCTCGGCATACACGGCCTCGATTCTGCTGGACGCCTCTTCTAATACGGATGGAGCTCTTCTGATCGCTGGATCCAATGCGGATACGCTGAATGGTGGATCGGGAGCCGACACCCTTCAGGGCTGGGCGACGACTGGGAACGGAGCCTCGGACACCCTCTTCGGAGGAACCGGTGCCGACCTCTTCGTCCTCGGAAATGCCTCGTCCAATGCCTACGATAGCGAAAGCAACGCTCTCATCAGTGACTTCGAGGGTGGAATCGATTTCCTCCAGTTGAAGGATTACGAAGGATCGGGAGCTGCGAGCTACCGCGTGGATACTGTTACTGCTGGTTCGGGATACACGCATCAGCTCTTCGACATCAGTGGAGGAGGAAGCGGCCTTCTGCTGGCCAACATCAACTACAGTGGAAGTGGAATCAACGCTCAAGACGACCTCTTGGGTACCAAGGCGATCTTCGCCTAGGACCGCCTAGTCATAGAGTAAACCTTACTCAAAAAAGCCCTCGGGGAAAACCGGGGGCTTTTTCTTTTTTTCAGAAAAATCTTGGCTCTTCGCTATTGGGAGTGGGGAAATGTTCCGGAAAAGGCATGGAATGAGTTTCACGCAAAAGGACGCAACGATCGCAAAGGGGTGCCGCCCCGTTGGGGCTACGACTGGATCGAAGTCTACCGCGCCGCTTCCCAGCGGCTTGGTTCAGCTTTCCGGTTTCATCTTTCATCTTTCATCTTTCAGCCCTCCTCCGCTCCATCGGGCCCTACTCTTTGATCCCACCTTGGCGACCGTTGCCTGAAAACATCATCCTTCAATCAACCCACTGCAAACAGCGAGGAGCCATTTAAATTGCTCCGAAGAAAGCTCCAGCTAGGAAAATTCCGGTTGGAATTGATCCTTAAGAGGGGACAGAGTCCGTACATGCAAGGAAATGCAGCCATTCTCCTACTCTTGAGCATTGGATTGATCCTCCATCAAGGTGTGCATGCCTCTACGGAACCATTGGATGCTCCCGGCTCTGTCATTTCCCGATCCCCAGACGGACTATTCCTACTCCGCCGTATGCAGGCCGATCCGGGGGAGAGGGGGGAGGCCCGCAAGACCCTAGAGATCATCGGTCGGAACGGAAAGACCCTCTACCAATGGAGTTCGCCGTTGGGAGCCACTTCCGCCCTCTGGAGCTCTGATTCGCGCCATCTTGCGGTCAATGACGCGCCGGGAGATCGGGGAGACCAGTTGCGGGTTTTTGCCCTCGACGGGTCGAATCAACGGGTCAATCCGCTACGCGAACCGGATGGTCCGAAGTTACGTTCCGAAGTGGAATCCAGGCATGGAGGCTTTTTCAGTGCTTTGGAAAGGGTGACGCTCCGATCCCTGGAATGGAGGGGCGATCGTCTCTGGTGTCAGGTGACGGGAACCTTTGCCCCCAAGCGCCAACGCGGGATCCATGTTCCATTCCATTATCTCTGGGTTTTCAAGGTTCGCGGCGAGGAGGCTCCGGTTCTGGAGGAGGAGTGGACAAGAACGGATCCCAAGGAAAGGCCGGTTCGGGACCCGGTGGAATAGGGGGGAAAAGGATGAAGGATGAAGGATGGGAAGGGGAAACCTGAAGGCTGAAGGCGCGCCGGGCGTAGCGGCGCGGTAGAATGCGATCCAGTCGTAGACCCAACTGGGCGCGGCGATGCTTCCCGAGCATGGAGTGACATAGGTCTCGGTGCAGCCTGTGCGTTTCCACAGTCCGTGTGGGGGGAGGAAATCGAGCGAGGCAAAACGGCGATACAGAGCGCTGAATTCCATCAAAAATATTTTTAAAATCTCATTGACGACCATAAAGAGCGTTATTAAAAGATTAATCAACAAATAGACCTGCGCATTTTGTACAGATGAAAAAATTTACAAATCTCTCTGTATTTAAAAAACACGACCGATGTCGTGTTGTATAAAGATCAAGTCATTTGATCACCCAACTCTCAAAATCACACCAACCACCAACCTACAACTCATCAACCCAATAACCCAACACACACCATGAAAACGAAAACACTTCTCCTGACGGCTCTACTTGCCGGAGCAGGATTCGCCTCAGCACAAACTACCAATACCAATACTGTGGTCTACATCGCAGGATCACAGGCATTCTCAAGACTGGATAACTTGGCACTCCACGATTACGCCTCTAAAAACGGATACACCTTGGTGGCATCGACCGGGAGTACCAATCCAGTACCTGCAAAGGCCCTGCTCTACAGGAAAGAGACACGGTCGACCAATGGAGGCAGGGTCACGGTCTCTCTCGATCTGATCAATGTTCACCAGACCGGTTCCGAGGCGGGTATTCAGTCATTGGCGGGCACGGCAAACCAGACGATCCCGTTCCTTCCTAACGACGCCAGAACACTGGGGCTCCCGGATGTGGACGCATCATATTCCAATAATCAGCAGGCGGCGATTGCAACTTCCCCTGTCTGGCAGAGGACATCAAGATTTGCAGCGGGTGCAAGAGTGAACGGTGTGAAGTACAGAGCCTTGCCTGAAGTCGTGGCAACCGGTAGCACAGCGCTGGGCATCGCAGCACAGACATGGGGTTGGAGCGCGAGTTCCAACTTTCCCACCAATGCTGCAAATATCTCTGCACAGGTAGCCCGTGCGCTTCTCAGGGATGGGCATGTGCCACTCTCATTCTTTACCGGAAATCCTGCAGATGCCACGAACGGTGTGTGGTTGGTAGGGCGTGACATTGCGGCCGGCGCTCGTATAGCCGCCTTGTCCGAACCAGGGCACGGTGCACTCAATCCCGTCAATCAATACAGAGTCAGCTCGAGCAATGGTCAGGTCACCCTGATTCGTGAGCCGGCGACCACTGTCATGGGTATCCCTCAGCCACTGGGAAACAGTGGATACAATGGAACCAGCAGCCAGTTGGCGGCAGTCAAGACAACCTTGCCTGCAAATCTCCAGGTCGATCATGGTAACGGGTTGAGGAGTTCCCCTTACAGTGGCAACAATTACTTGATTCAATACAATGGGTTTGCCCAAAGCATCGATCCCGGAGTCGTTACCCTCAGATACAACGGGGTGGCGCCAAGCACCGATGCGGTGGCCTCGGGAGCCTATTCATTCTGGACTTACGAACATCTCTACATCGTTCCTAGGTTGAGCAGGAGCAACGCCAACGCGCCTGTCATCGCGAATTATGTGGCAAGCTATATTCAGGGTCTCACAAGCGCCCAGATTTCGGGAAATTCCGGACCAGGCTACCTGAATGTGAATGATCTGCAGGTGGTTCGCAGTTCTGATGGTGGGGTGATCACCCGCAAATGATTGATTTTTGAATTCATTTCTATAGGTAATCAGTATTTTGGCAGGCCAATGAGATGTCATTGGGCTGCCAAAATCATTATGAACGAACAGATTAGACCGTGATCCTTGGCTTTTGGTTAGAAACAGATGGGGCATCCGCAGATCAAGGGAGATGCCAAAAAGCCCGAGATTTTAAAAGTCACGGCCCGGCGCATCGCCCTCCTCTTTTCACCAAAAGATACCGCAGTTGGTAACAGATCGGGATTGATCGGCCCGTTCCTCTCCGAGGGGTGCCTTGGAACAGTGCCGATGTCACGAAAACGTAACATTTGGTCGTTTCTCTGGAGTGACCCTTTCTGATACCTGTATGGACCATTTTTCTCTCTTTTGCGGAGGAGCATGGTACGATCCCAAACCCTTGAAAAACCGACTTCATCAACAGAAGGAGATCAGGCAGGCAGCCGGAAGGCTGACTGCCATGATGTTCTGCATGCTGATGACCTCTCTGCTTCAGGGGCTCTCTCAGGTTCGCGCAAGTGTTCCCCGTCAATACGCTTCCGGCGACGGGCCTCCTCCCGTGCCTGCCGTCGCGGCATCACCCGCCGGAGTCGGGACCAATGCGGTCGACAGGAGCCAGATGCTCTACATCCGGGAGTTCAGGGTGATAGGTTCCCACCAGCTCGACCGGGCTGAAATCGAGAAGGCCGTCTATCCCTTCATGGGCCCGGAGCGGACCCCTGAGGATGTGGAGCAGGCAAGGGCTGCGCTGGAGAAGGCTTTTCAGGACAAGGGATTCCAGACCGTCAATGTCCAGATTCCCCAGCAGACGGGGAAGCGCGGCATTGTTTTCCTGGAGGTGCAGGAGGCCAAAATCGGACGACTCAATGTGGAGGGGGCGCGGTTCTACTCGCTCAAGGCGATCAAGAAGGGGGTTCCTTCGCTACAGCCCGGCAGTGTTCCGAACTTCAACAAGGTCTCCAGTGAGATCCTGGCCCTCAACCAGTGGAGTGACCGGCAGGTGATCCCGACGCTTACCCCGGGCTTCGAGCCCGGCACGGTCGATGTGACTCTGAAGGTGAAGGATACGCTGCCGTGGCACGGGAGTGCTGAGTTCAATAACCGCTACAATCCCAACACCGTTCCCTACCGAATCAATCTCGCATCGAGCTACGACAATCTCTGGCAGTTGGGACACTCGCTCGGTGGCTCCTTCCAGGTCGCTCCCCAGGATCCCTCGAACGCTCTCAACTGGAATGTCTTTTACACGGCCCGCTTTCCCCGGGTCGACTGGCTACGCCTGAACCTCTCTTACGGGGAGCAGAACAGCAATGTCTCCACGCTCGGCGGCACCGCTGTCAACGGCGCCGGTCAGACGGCGGCCTTCCGCTTTCTTGCCGCACTTCCGAATGAAAAGGACTTCAGCCACTCGGTCAGCGCCGGCATGGACTTCAAGCATCTCGATCAGGCGGTCAACCAGACGACGGTGGATCCTGCGGTGGCGGAGTTGCCCCCCACGCCTCTTGACTATGCCCCGGTCCGCATGAACTACAACGCGGTCTGGGCACCGAAGAACTCGGTGACGATCTTCGATGCAGGCATCTCCTTTGGGATCCGAGGGGCGATCCTTCCGGTCTATAACATGGGGACATACGGCAATGAGCAACAGTTTGCCGATCTGCGATACAACTCGGACGGTGGGTTCTTCGTCGTCAAGGGTGATCTCTCCCATACGCATGATCTTCCCGGCGGATTCCAGATCTTCGGGAAAGCGCAGGGTCAGATTTCACCGAATCCACTGGTCTACAGCGAACAGTTTGCCGGAGGTGGACTCGATAGCTGCCGCGGTTATCTCGAGGGGACCGTGGCGGGTGACAATGCCGTATTCGGGAGCTTTGAGCTCCGGAGTCCTTCCCTTCTGGGTGGACATGTCGGCATCAATGAATGGCGCTTCTACGGGTTTCTGGACGGCGGCACGGTGACCTTGAACGACCCCCTTCCCGAGCAGACATCCATCTTTAACATGGCCGCCTACGGATTCGGTTCGCGTCTGAGGATGTTCAACCATCTCAACGGCTCCATCGACGTGGGTATTCCTCTCATCACCCAACAACCCGTCATGGCCTATTCACCCCTGATCACTTTCCGGATCTTCGGCGAGTTCTGAGATTTTCCCTGCACACCATTCATCCATCATGAAACCCAACTCTTCATCTTCCATCCTGTCTGCCGGTTCAGTGCGGTCGGTGCTCCTGCCGGCACTTCTCCTTCTGATCGGCGGTTCCCTTGAGATTCAGGCCCGCACCTGGTGGAACGAAGCATGGAGCACCCGTACCAAGTTCACCGTCGACACTTCCGACAACGGCGTCCCTCTTCCCGATGCGGCCGGCACCGCCACGGTCGTCGTGAGGCTCCATGACGGGAACTTCGACTTCGCCTCCGCGAAGGAGGATGGAAGCGACCTGCGCTTCGTCGACAGCGACGACAAGACCATGCTCGCCTCCCAGATCGAGAAATTCGATCCGGTGATGAACGAGGGATTCGTCTGGGTGAAGATCCCCGACGTCAAGGCCGGGGCTACGCGTGACATCTACCTCTACTCGGCGCGCAATGAGAAGAAGAAGCCGGCCAAGGGTGAGAAGACCGACCTGCCCAAGACGGCCTTCGATGCCGACACGATCACCGTCTATCACTTCAACGAGCATGGGACTCCTCCCGGCGACTCCTCCGGCGAAGGCATCAGGGCGGAGACCCCGGGGATTCCCGTCGAGGGCTCGATGATCGGCGGCGGCGTGAAGCTCGACGGGAAGAAGCCGATCAGCATCCCGGCCAATCCGAAGGCCGCCGTTCTCGAGGCCGCACCCTTCACCTGGATGTCCTGGGTCAAGCCGACCGTGCTTGCTCCGGAATCGATCATCTACAGCCGGATGGATGGCGCCGCCGCTCTGAAGATCGGTCTGGATAACGGTGCACCCTTCTTCGAGATCACCGGGCCGGCCGGCACCCAGCGCTCCGTACCCGCTGCGCCTCTGGCCGCCGGGACTTGGAAGCATCTTGCCCTGGTCTCAGACGGCACCCGCACGACGCTCTATGTGGACGGCAATGCTGTGGGCAATCTGCCGGTGGCCATGCCCGCCCTGAATGGTCCCGCCTTCATCGGTGGGGAGGAGGGGAAGGGCTCCTTCGGCGGCGAGATCGACGAAATGGAGATCTCCAAGAGCGTGAGAAGCGCCGCCTTGATCAAGCTCGCGGCACTCGGTCAGGGCCAGCAGAACGCCAAGTTTCTCGTAGCCGGCAAGCCTGAGCCTGCCAAGGTCAGCTTCTTCGATAGCCTCGGCCTCTTCGGCTACCTGCTCAAGTCGGTCACCGTCGATGCATGGGTCGTGATCGGGGTGCTTGGCATCATGTCGGCGATCAGCTGGATCGTGATGGTGGCCAAGAACAACTACATCAAGAGCCTCTCGCGAGGTTCCAAGGAGTTCATGAACCAGTGGCATCACCTCTCCAAGGACATCACCGCCCTCGACACCGACGACGAGGAGCAGCTTGCCACGCTGGGGGGGAAGGCCGACGCGGCTCACATCAAGTTTATCCACTCCACGCCGATCTACCGTGTCTACCACCTCGGCTGTCAGGAGATCCGGGCGCGTGTCGGGAAAGGCGAGGGACTCACTCACCGCTCCATCGAGGCCATCGAATCAAGCCTCGAGGCCCAGGTCACGCGCGAGTCGACCCGGCTCAACAGCATGATGGTCCTGCTGACCATTTGCATTGCGGGCGGGCCCTATGTCGGCCTTCTGGGAACCATCATCGGCGTCATGATCACCTTCGGTGAGATCGCGATGCTCGGTGAGGTCGACATCAACGCGATCGCCCCCGGTATCGCCGCGGCGCTGCTCGCGACGGTGGCCGGCCTTGTGGTCGCGATTCCAGCCCTCTTCGGCTACAACTACCTGAGCGTCCAGGTGAAGGAGATCACCACGGATCTCAGGCTCTTCGTCGAGGAGTTCATCACCAAGATGGCGGAGTTCTATCCCGAGAAGGATTTCTCCGGATCCTCTCACTAATCTTCTCACCGTCCCACTCACGCCACGACCATGCAAGCCGACTCCGGAGGAGAAGCCATCGCCGACATCAATGTCACGCCGATGGTCGATCTCTACCTCGTTCTCCTGCTGATCTTCATCATCATGACCAGCGCCGGGATCCAGGGAGTGAAGGTGAACCTTCCCAAGGGGAGTTCTGCGCCGAGTATGGGTGGTCCCAAGACACAGGCCGTCACCGTGAACAACGAGGGTGCGATCTTTCTGAACACCCTTCCGGTCACCCTTCCTGAACTGGAGCAGAAACTCCAGGAGGCCAAATCAGCGAATCCCGACACCCCGGTCGTGGTCCGTGGAGACAGCGCTACCCAGTATCAGGGGGTCATGGATGTTCTCGACGTGATCGGTCGCATCGGCATGGAGAAGGTGGGTCTGGCTACCCAGAAGCGCCAATAAGGAAAGAGGAGCAACCATGGCCACGAATCCCTCATCACCGGAGAAGAAGAAGGCGCCCTTGCCGCTGATCATCGGCGGCGTTGTGCTTATTGCTGGCATTGCTGCCTTCTTCCTCTTCCGTTCGGATGATGAGGAGAGTGCACCCGCATCCAAGAGCGAGGTCAGGATGGTGAGCCTTCCCCCGCCGCCCCCTCCTCCACCCCCGCCGCCACCACCCAAACAGGAACCTCCCAAACCGGAGGAGCCGAAATTCCAGAAAGAGGAGGCCCCGAGCGAGGATAAGCCGCCCGACAAGGCTCCCGAACCGGAAGCCGCACCCTTGAGCACCAGTATCCAGGGCAATGATGCCTCGGGTCTTGCCGCCGGCAATGGCGGTGGGGGTGGTAACGGCTTCGGAGGCAAGGGGGGAGGCGGTGGCAGCAAATTCGGCTGGTATGCCGGCAAGGTGCAGACCCGTGTGGCCGAGGCCCTCCGATCACACAAGAAGACGCGAAGCGCCGTCATGAGCGTCCAGGTGCGGGTCTGGGCGGATAACACGGGTCGCATCAGCAAGGTATCCCTCGCGCAATCCACCGGGAATCCGGACCTCGATGCCGCGATCAAGAACGAGGTGCTGGCCGATGTCGTGCTGAGCGAACCGCCGCCGCCGGGCATGCCGATGCCGATCGTGATGAAATTCAACGCAAAGCGACCCAACTGATAACTTTTTTCATGAAAGTGAAGCTTCTCACCAAAGCGGCGATAGCCTCGGGACTGCTCCTGCTGTGCAGTGGTTCCGCGCCTGTTGTCGCAGCCGAATCCCTCTTCGCCCCGGTTCCGGGAGTGATCAACACCACCACTGAGACAAATCAGCAGACGCCCGTGGTCGGGACGGAAGGCCCGTCTCCCAATGTGACGGATTCCAATGCCATGGCGCCCGTCAACCCCGATTCAGCCCCCAACCCGAAGCTTGAGGTCACGAATGCGCCAGCGCCGCAGATGCGGGAGACCTTCCAGTTGGCTGAACCCGCGGCGGAAGTTGGAATCACAAATACGGAATCAGTTCCCGCTAACACGAATCAGGCTCTCATTGACACGAATTCCATCCCAGCTCCCGCCGCTGACTCAACGTCAACGAATGCCGGTTCGCCAAGCGATGGTGTGACGAACAATGGAGGGACAAATGTCGTCTCTACGAATTCAAACGCAGCGAGTGAAGTTGGCACAAACAATGGCGTGGCGAATGTCCTCGCAACCAATTCCATTCCTGCGAACACGAACACGACCGCAAGTGACAATACCAACGGAACAGCCGATGTCTCGCAACCCACCGCATCACCCGCAAGCAATCCGCCGGTTAGCTCCGAGTCGGTCGCGGCATCCAAGAAGTTGCCATCTATCCCGGTGGATGCCCCTCCGAATCTGGATCAACCTCCCGATGTGATGGCGGCTTCCGCGCCATCACATCGGGAGGTTGATCCAGATGTGATGGCGGCTTCCGCGCCACCTCCGGTTGCACCGTCTGAGAACGTCACCCTGAACCTGATCAATCGTCTCGTCCAACGGGGCATTCTCACGAAAGAAGATGCCGGTGATCTCATTCGTCAGGCCAAGGAGGATGCCCAGCGTGCATCCCAGCAGTCCCAGATTGCCCAGCAGGCGGCAACCCAGGCGGCAACCGCCCAGCAGATGGCCATGGAAGCCGCGGCCCCTCCCTCCTCCGACGAGGCGGTCAGTGTCTCCTACGTCCCCGAGATCGTGAAGGCGGAGATGCGTGACGAGATCAAGCGCGACGTGATGGCCGCCGCACAGTCCGAGGGATGGGCCCAACCCAATGTGCCGGAGTGGGTCAGAAAGTTCCGTCCCTTCATGGATTTCCGCTCCCGTTATCAGGGGATCTATTTTCCTGACGGCAATTCAGAGAATCCGCTGGATACCCTGAACTTCAATTGGATCAACACAGGACAACCCTTCAATATTTCGCAGGCAAACGGAAACCAGTCCCCTCCCATCGGTTATCCCACCTACGACACCACTCAGAACAGGCAGCAGATGCGGATTCGATTCCGATTCGGAGCCGACATGGATCTGGGTGACAACTTCACGGGGGGATTCCGCCTCGGTACGGGTCAGAACGGAAGTCCTGTTTCAGAAAACCAGACCCTGGGAGCCGCCCAGAACGGTCAGTTCGGTGGTGCTGGTGGAAATTTCAGCAACTACGCCATCTGGCTGGACCGGGCTTTCCTCAAGTACGAGCTCGGCAATGATCCGGACCGGATGGCAGCCCTTACCTTCGGACGTTTCGATAATCCCTTCTACACCCCGGCCACCATCATGTGGGCCAACGACATTGCGTTTGACGGTATTGCCGCGCAGGCACGGTACAAAATCTTAAAGGGTGTCACACCCTTTGCCACTGCCGGAATCTTTCCCATCTTCAACACGGATCTGAATTTCCCCGCGCAACAGCAACCCAAGATTTCCAGTTACGACAAGTATCTCTATGCCGCGCAGACAGGCATCGACCTGAAAATCACCAAGGATCTCCACTACAAGGGAGCAGTCGGTTATTACAATTTTCAGAATGTCCAGGGTCAAGTCTCGGCGCCGCAGGTAGCCTATGACCCAAATACCCCCTTCAGCACGGATGACAGCCGCCCGACGTTTGCCCAGAAGGGTAACACCTACATGGCTCTCCGCGAAATCCCCGCTGTTCCGGAGAACAACTACGGGACGATCAACCAGTTCCAGTATTTCGGTCTGGCCACACCGTTCCAGGTTCTCTCGGCAAACAGCCGGCTTGAATATCGGCATTGGGAACCGTTTGTCGTCTCACTCTCGGGTGAATGGGATCAGAACCTTGCATGGAATGCGCAGAATATCATGAATAGCGGACCCTCGCAGCTGAGGGGAAACATCAACAATCCCGGCTCGAACGGCACCGGTTACGGCGGCGGAAACAACGCCTGGATCATCCAGACAAAGATCGGCTCGGGAGCCCTTCAGAAGAGGTGGGATTGGGATTTCGGCGTGGCCTATCGCTATGTGGAGTCCGATGCCGTGATCGACGGATTCTGCGATTCCGATTTCGGCGGGGGAGGAACCAACATGAAGGGATTCTCGGTTGGTGGAAATCTTGCACTCTCCAAGAGTGTTTTCATCGGCGTTCGCTGGCTGAGCGCCACGGGAATTGCCGGTCCCCAGTACAAGGCTGACATCATCCAGTTGGATGTTAATTCGAGATTCTAACCAGACCTGACATGACGATGAACCATATAACCCGGCCCCTCCTGCGCTTGGGGATCTTCCTGATGATCGCGGCATCGGCCGGGGCATCAGAAAAAAAGGGAGTCAACCCCGCCGAGCAGAAGATGCGTGAGACCATCCGTAACACGATGATACAACTCCGTGATGCCAATGCCAAACTGGCCACGGCCCAGGCCGCACAAGCCGAGGCCGAGGAGAAGAACAAGGAACTCCAGGGACAGCTTGAAGAACTGACCAAGAAGTCCTCAGCGGAAAAGAAAGCCGCAACCGAGACCATTGATGACCTGCAGACAAAGCTAGCCTCCTCGGAACTCCAGGTGAACCACCTCACCGAGTCGCTCGGCAAATGGAAGCTCGGCTACGCCAAGCTTGCCGACTATGCCAAGGCGACCGAGGGAAAGCGTGCGGAGCTCGCCTCCAAGATCATCCTGCTGGATCGCAGGATCACCGATCAGCAGGTCAAGAATGCCGAGATGTACCGCCTCGGCAACGAGGTGCTCGACCGCTATGCGCAGTTCGGGCTCGGAACAGCCATTTCAGCACGAGAGCCTTTTGTCGGGATCACCAAGGTCAAGTTCCAGAATCTGGTTCAGGATTACCAGAACAAGTTGACCGACCAGACCATCCGCCATGAGGCTCCTGCGGAAGAGAAAAAACCCAATTGATTGTTTCGGGAGATCGCTTTTTTTATCCAACAGAAATCCACCAGATTAACCACATCCAGATACCATGACTGCCAGATACCTGACCATCCTAGCAACCGCCCTGATCGGAGTGCCCATGATGCTCTCTGCGGCCGATACCACCGTCATCGCTAAGGTCGGCGACAATGAGGTGAGAGCCGATGACATCAAGCCCTTCATTGAAAAGCTCCCTGTGCGCGATCAACTCATCCTGTCGAAGGATCCCACCGCGATGAATGAGTTCGTGAGGAATATCATCATCCAGCAACTTGTCTACAAGGAGGCTCTCTCCAAGAAGTGGGAACAGCAGGCACAGGTTGCGGCCCAGCTCGACCGGATCCGGCAGCAGGCGATCACCCAATCCTATCTCCAGTCCCTGGCAACACCGCCGGCAGACTACCCGTCTCAAGCCGAACTCCAGTCCGCCTATGAGGCCCTGAAGAAGAACAACGCCCTCCAGGTGCCCAAGCAGTATCGCCTTGCCCAGATCTATGTGGCCTGCCCTAAGGGATGCGACAAGGATACGGAGGCCAAGGCCCAGGCAAAGCTGGATGCCGCCGTGAAGGCAATCAAATCGGGTGATTTTGCCACCGTCGCCAAATCCCAGAGCGATGATGCCTCCAGTGCCCAGCGCGGGGGTGACCTTGGCTTCCTTGCGGAATCCCAGATCCAGCCGGAAATCAAAACTGCTGCTGCTGCCGCCCTTGCCAAGGGAGGGGTTTCCGATCCGGTACGTCTCAACGACGGCTGGCATCTCATCAAAGTTCTCGAGGTGAAGGAGCCCTACACCGCGACCCTCGACGAGGTGAAGGGATCGCTTTCCAATGAGCTTCGCAGTCAACGGGCCCAGGTTCTGGGCAAGTCCTATCTTGCTAAACTCCTTCAGCAGAATCCCGTGACTCTGAACGAAATCGCTGTTTCCAAACTCGTCAACCCCAAGGGGAACTGATTCATGGCAGGGGACAGGTCAGGTCCCGAGGGTTGCCATCACGTCACTTGAACCCAAAATTTGCATTAGGAATCCCTGAGATAATGAGAGATGCGTTAAAAGAGTTAAAAAGTGAAACGTTACAACGTAGATCCGGTGGAGCAATGACCTGAGATTCGAAAGGTAAATTCCAGAGAGATTGCCGTCAAAAGGTGTCTGCATGATTCCAATTCGGCCTCTGACTTCAGCCCCTTTTTAACTTTCTAACATTTTCACATTTTAACTCCCCTTGGACTCAACATTCGGGTGAACCATCCAAATCTGTTAACAACGCTCTACTGCCAAATCTGGGTTGAATGCGCCACCCATTGAACATCACTTCGGCTCATCTCGGTAAGAGATGCCGCTTGGGAGGGGTGATCTGCATGATGCTTGTCGCGGCGACCTGCATGATTGCCGCTAACTCTGCAAGTGCCCAACTTGGTGCCTCGGAGGAGCAGTTGGGCAGATTGCTCGGAAATCCGGTGAAAAAATCGGGAGATCTCATCTACTATCACAAGCCTCCGCGCAATATGGTCGCCCATATGTACCACGGTGCATGCGACCAGATCTGCATATTCTCCGACAAGGAGAGCCAGGGGTTTCCCGTTGCACTGACCGATGATGAGATTCAAAATCTTCTCCGTGATTTCGGCGGCGGCATGGACTGGTTGCCGGTAAGCCGCCTCTCATTGAACCGGGTTTGGAACTCTCGAGACGGGAGATGTTTTGCAATCTACGAAACCATGCACAACAAACTGGTGATCATGACGCGTGATGCCTATCGGCGTGAAAAGAACGGACCATCCCAAGAGAAGGGCATGTAAATCCGGATTTTCAATAGAGCGGCATCAATAGGTCTGGAGGGTTCACCCGGATGGTGAGTCGTCGGATGGTTAAAACCGTTGAACCAAGCATGCTGGAACATGCGCGGAAGATCACGCGAAGTCGTGACCCGTAAGGGCGCCACCGCTTGCCGGGAGGCAAGTGGCGTCAACTGTTGAAACGTTACAACGTGCTGACAGCAGGAAGTCATTCCACTTTCCGAGCCGTGCCATGATCAGCAAACTTCGTGATGGTACCTTCTCGAACTCAGGCTCAGTGGTTTCCGGTTTCACCTTGTAACCTTTTAACGTTTCTAACCATTTTATCTCCCCTTTCCCGGACCTTCGGGTTCCTATTGCACAATCCGGGCTAAAACCCTTAAGTGTCTTTCAATATGTCAAGATAAATAATGTTACGATAATGTAACAAAGTTCTTTTCAAGCCTGTCGCGAAGCTTCTAGATGGGCTCCATGGAAGCAATACCCCCATTCCACGAAGAGGTATCCCATCCTCCGACTGATTGTTGTCATGGTTATGAGGACGTCCCGGAGATGTTCCCTGACAGGGTCTCCTTGCTCAAGGTTGTGGGCTACGGATTAATAATCACGCTTCTGCAATTCTCCGTCTTGGTGATCATCATTGCCAAGCCTTGGCAGTAAATTGCCAACTCGCACCTGCTCGTCTTGCCCTAAAGGGCTGCACGATGTGAAGGCAGCCCAACCCGTTCCCCGGGGGATGTGGTGGTTCATCCGCAGAAAGTGTGTTTATCCTGTGGCCTGAGGGAAAATGAAGGGTATGGATCACAGGAGCGATCGAAGTAAAGGGGGATCCGATTATTAACCACGAAGGGCAATCCAAGAGGGATCCAAGGAGGAAGGGGAA
>JBEIJN010000028.1:0-34893 GCA_040380225.1 Verrucomicrobiia bacterium
GGTCGAGGGTCGAGGGTCGAGGGTCGAGGGTCGAGGGTCGAGGGTCGAGGGTCGAGGGTCGAGGGTCGAGGGTCGAGGGTCGAGGGTCGAGGGTCGAGGGTCGAGGGTCGAGGGTCGAGGGTCGAGGGTCGAGGAATGTTAGGCCCTCCGCCTCCCGGTTACCTGGTTGACGCCACTTGCCTCCCGGCAAGCCGTGGCGCCCTTTCAGGGCTGTTCGCTGTGCTCGCAGTCTGCCGCGTTACTTCCCGGCGACTTGGCTTTCGACATTCGACCTTCGTCTGTCGACTTCCCTGACCTCCGATTGCTGATTGCTGGTTGCTGCCCTCTTAATCCTTAATCCTTAATCCAGCCTTCGACCTTCGACCTTCGACCTTCGACTTCCCTGCATGCTGATTGCTGATTGCCGCCCCGTTCGGCCCTTTTTCATTTTTCATTTTTCATTTTGCCTTTCTCCCTCGCCGCCCCTTCGGGATCCGCCTACTGCGGGGATGCTCGCGCCAAGCCGCCTTGCCCGCGGCCTATGGCTTGCCCGGTCGTTGCTTCGCAACCGCTACGGCTTCCCGCAACGGCCTCTATGCGATTTAACCCAAAATATGCATTAGGAACTAGAATCCGAGAAGGGGATAGGGGTTAAAAAAGGGTTAGAATCGTTACAAGGTTAAACCCAATTCTGCCTTTGAAAGCCAGTAGCAGGGAAGGGCGTTACACCAACCTAGTGAAGATCGAAGAATCATCGGTAAATTCTCCAGAAGGAGAACTGAATGTTGTAGTTTCTTATCGGATAGATGTTTGCGTCGAATGATTTCTAATGCTTTGCATTAGAATCGGTCATCTTCAAAACCTTGAATGCAAATTCTGTGATAAAAGGTGGATCCGAGATAACTGGGAGCTAAAGCCCCTTTTTAACGTTCTAACATTTTCACGTTTTAACTGCGCCTGGACTCACCATTCGGGTGAGGCATCCGAATCTGGCAACACCGCTCTATTGCATAATCCGGGTTTAATCAGCGCTTCCTTAACAGGCCCTAAAGCGCTCCAGCTATTGATCCGCTTGCCATGAGGGCTTGTTCTTGAAGACCCACTTGTAGTAACCGGCTCGTTCAAGTGCCCCGGCGGAGGGTTCATCCAGATAGAACTTCGCGTCGGGATGCATCTGGAGGATCGATGCGGGATTGCTTGCGGTGATCGGGCCCTCCGCGGCACCGGCGACCGCATCGGCTTTTCCGGCCCCGAAGGCGAGCAACACCACGGACCGTGTCTCCATGATCGTGCCGATCCCCATGGTGATGACATGGTGGGGGACATCCTCCAGCGTGTCGAAGAAGCGGGCATTATCCTCGCGGGTGCGCTCGGTGAGCGTCTTGATCCGGGTGCGTGAGGCGAGGGAGGAGCCGTGCTCGTTGAAGCCGATGTGCCCGTCGGAGCCGATTCCGAGAACCTGCAGGTCGATTCCTCCCGCGTTGCGGATCTCCTGTTCGTAGGCGGCGCAATGGGCCGGCACATCCTTGGCAAGGCCGTCGGGGAGTCGGATATTGCCTCGCGGGATATTCACTCCGTGGAAGAAATTCTCCTCCATGAAGCGGTGGTAGGAGGCGGCATGGTCGGAGGCGAGGCCGAGGTATTCGTCGAGGTTGAAGGTACGCACACGGGAGAAATCGAGTCCCTCCTCACGGTGCATGCGGATGAGTTCCTTGTAGAGGGTGACGGGCGTGCTGCCCGTGGCCAGGCCGAGGACGGCGTCGGGTTTCTCCCGTACGAGACGGGCGATGCGGCGGGCGGCAAGGTGGGAGGCGGCTGCGGGATCGGGCGTGATGATGATTTCCATGATGAAGGGTGTGCTTGGGATTCGGGGAAGCGGGTGGGTTTACTTGGTCAGGGTGCGTTCGAGCTTGCTCCGGATGTCGTCGCGGAAGCGGTCGATGTGACTGAGGGTGAAATCAACGAGATCGGAGGATGAGGCACCGATCAGTGGGGTGAGATCCATCACAAAAGCGGCCTCGGTGAGGGCGTCGCCCGAATGGGAGTCGAGGAGCGTGGCATTGGCCCGACGCCGGCCGGCCACCGCGAGATCGTAACGCTTTCCTCCGGCGATCTGTGAGTCGAAGAGCCCGTTCAACGCGGATGCCAGATGACCGTGACCACCGAGATCCTGGACGACTTTGTCCCCATCCTGCATCCAGTCGAGGCTGCGCCACATCTCGCAGCCGAACATCCGGGCCGGACGGTGCGCGGGTGAAATCTCCCTGAGCGCCTCGATGACCGCGACAAGGACGCGGAGATGAGTCTCGTGCTTGTCGGCGGGATTGTGCGTGTAGATGACAGAGGGCTTCATCCTGCCAAGCAGCGAGACCAGATCGGAGACCATGGGGCTGCCGATCGGATGGGTGATCTCCTTGCTGGGATAGACAAGCTGGGCCATGAAGGAATACCTGCCGGCAAGGGCTGCGGTGCGCTGCTCCTGCATCCGGATTGCCGAGAGCCCGGCGGGCGATACCCCGGCATAGGGGCCGTCATGGGAGCTGCCCGCCCCGTCTGTGCAGGTGATCCCTCCGAACCATTTCTCCGTGGAATAAAAGCACTCTGCGATCCCGTGGAAGGCCATGAATTCCAGGTCATCCTGATGAGCTCCGATTCCGAGATGCGTCGTTCGGGCGATCGCCGCATCCTCGGCGAGACCGTCAGGGATGAAGAGATCGGGTTTGCGGGAGGTCGTGCTCATGAAGCTTCTGATTTTTCAGATAATGCTCAAAAAAGCCAGACTGCAGAACTGAGAGGGGCCGAAGACAAAGGCAAAATGAAAAATGAAAAATGAAGAAAAGGGCACGGGTAAGAGCTGAACCGAGCCTCTGGGAAGGGGTGCTTTAGGTTACGACGCAGTCATGGCCCAAAAGCATCGGGACGGCTTGGCGAGCGGCAATTGACGTCAAATGGCTGATCTGGGAGCCGTAACGGCATTTTGCATTTCCCTCCCTCCGCCCCCAACGGGGTCGCCCCGTTGGAGCGCAAGTTCTGATAGTGAGGAACTGCCGTCTGGGATTACTTTTTCTTCCTGCTACCGGTTGCGTTCGGGGCCTTCTTCCGGGTTGCCCGGGCTGCCCGGGCTGCTTTATGGACGGCGGGATCGGGTGTTGCCAAACGATCGGCCGGGCCTTCCCACATCCGGAATCCTCCCTCGAACGCATTGGCGTTGTTCCCCTCGACGCAGGCGGGGGGGAGTTCCTTGAGTTTCTTCACATTCCCTCCGCCGAGCACGACATAGTCGGGAAGGATGGCGGCGGTGAGGAGTTCGACGGCCTCGAAGACATGCTTCTTCCACTTCCCTTTGCCGTTCTTCTCGAGACCCCTGATGCCGACATAATCCTCAAAGGTCTTTTTCTTGAAGGGGAGGTGGCCGAGTTCCAAGGGCAGGAGTGCATGATCGGTGACCACGGCGCTGCCGAGTCCCGTGCCGAGTCCGAGGAAGAGCATCTTGCCCCCCTTGTAGCTGCCAAGCGCCTGCATGGCGGCGTCATTGATCATCTTGACCGGCTTGCCGAAGGCCTTCTCG
This sequence comes from Verrucomicrobiia bacterium, assembly GCA_040380225.1. Classification (GTDB taxonomy): domain Bacteria; phylum Verrucomicrobiota; class Verrucomicrobiia; order Chthoniobacterales; family UBA6821; genus UBA6821. The sequence goes on from JBEIJN010000028.1 coordinate 3,548, forward strand.
TAATCGAAATCCACCCAGCCCGGGCCGAGGTTGAAGGGTTCGGCCACCGGTTGGTTGTTGTGGACCGGGGAGGGGAAGCCGATCGAGACGACATCGAAGTCCCATCCCTTGGCGAGTACCTTCGCATCACTCACCATCTTTGCAGGAGTGAAGTCATGGCCGGAGACAGCCTTGCGGGGTTCCTTCTCGCCGCTGAGGAGGATTTTGACATGGGTGCCGCCGATATCGATGGAGAGGACTTTCATGGGAATGGGTGTGGTTTTTCCGGTGGGGTGATGCTGGGTCTCCCAATGAGAGCATTCCCCGATGGGGGGTCAAGGTGGATCGGTGCGAAGATGAGGATTTCAGAGGGGGGCGTGGTGAACAGGTGAGGTGAAAATGTTACAAGGTGACAAGGTGGCAAGGTGACAAGGTGGAGGCGAATTCCCCTTCCACCTTGTAACGATTTAACTTTTTGCCTCCTCGCTGTTTGAAGTGGGTGAAGTGAAGAAAGAGGTAAAAAATATGGAACTCAAGAACTCAGGAAAAAGAGGCTGGAAAAAGCGGTTGCCTAACCAACGAGGAATCAACTGCGGAAAACCCGAGGCTTAGGAATACTGGGTCTGTGATAGATCGGCAGGTATCAGGACGGAGGGAACCGCCCGCAGATTGGAGGGCCGGTATGCCACTAAAGCCAGCTTTATTAAGCAGTTCCATCCTTCAACCTACTAAATTTACTCAATCTCTCACCATTCATTCCTGAGTTCCTGAGTTCCATATTCAATATCTTCTCTGTTCTTCCTTAAGAGGAAGGGCTCTGTGGCTATCACCTCTGAGATCCCACTCAAAATAGCGAGGTGCCAACTTTTTTCACCTCTCCTTGGAGACTTCCGGCTTGGCTCGGGTGGCTGGAGGGAGCGATCCTGCCGTCATGAAAGTCACTTACTACGGCCACTCCTGCTTCTCGGTCGAGGTCTCCGGAAAGACCCTGCTCTTTGATCCGTTCATCACGCCGAACCCGCTGGCCGCATCGGTCGACTACGCTACGCTGCATCCCGATTACATCCTTCTCACGCACGGGCATTTCGACCATGTCGCCGATGCCGAGGCCATCGCACGGTTGAGCGGTGCCAGGCTGATCGGTAACTACGAGGTGCTCCAGTGGTTCGGAGGAAAGGGGATCGAGAACATCCACCCGATGAACTCCGGAGGCTCCTCCGACTTTGATTTCGGTCGCGTCACTTTCACCCCGGCGATCCACTCCAGCAGCATGCCGGACGGATCCTACGGGGGGCAACCGGGAGGATTCCGGGTCGAGACTTCCGAAGGTGCCTTCTATCACAGCGGCGACACCGCCCTGACCCGTGACATCGAGTTGATCGCCGCCGCCGGTCCCTTGAAGTTCGCCGCGCTCTGCATCGGGGATTGCTTCACGATGGGAGTGCAGGATGCCGTCACGGCGGCAGGATGGCTCGGTTGCAATGAAATCCTGGGGATCCATTACGACACATTTCCTCCCATTGTCATCGACCATGCGGCAGCCAAGGCCGCCTTCGCCAAGGCTGGAAAGAACCTCCACCTGATGGAAGTGGGTGCTGAGCGGGAGTTCTAAAAGAGTGAAAGGTGAGAGAGTGAAAGGTTGAAGTGTTAAAATGGAGACTCTCCGATGTTTGGAGTGATCTGACGAAGCCTTGACCACGAAAGTCACGAAAAGCACGAAAGGTGAAAGAGGAATGGGGAGTAATCTGGAACTCTGGAAGAAAAGCCAACTCCGTGATCACGGAGCCCATGTCCCATCGGCCCCGATGAGTTGTTCGTGACCTTTCGTGAATTTCGTGGTTTTTACTCTGATGTATCGTTCCTCGGCATTGGATGGTTAGCGCTGTTTTCTCCGTGGTTCAAAAATCCGCAAGATTGATCCCCTTTTTCCTGCCTTCCAGATTTTTTACTGTTTCCAATCTTCACCCACTCAAAACGACGAGTAGACAAAAACCTGTTGACTTAGCCCGGCGGTGTGGTTTGCTAACACGCAAGTTTCGGTATTTCAGGATCTCTCCCCACACGGTATCCGGTGAGTTGATGTAACCCCGGTTGTTTGGTTTTCGAGATCCACCCAACCCAAGCGTATTTCAGCAGATCATCCATTCCAAACGGAATGGGCCGTCGGTCCGAAGGAAAACCGGTTTTTCATACTCCGGTCATCCCGATCGTCAACCGGTCGCCCGCTCCCACACGGGATTCATTCCCCAATTCCCCGTTTCATTTCCCTGGCCTTCAAAGCTTCCATCCCCCTCTTCAATCACTCACTTCAGAGCTAACAGCCAAACAGCCTTCAGCCTAACCACCTTTCCATCATGAGCGACGAGCAGCAGCCCCAGACACCGAAATCCACCGATCAGCCAGCACCCCGAGCTGACAATCAGGAATCCCAGGCACCCCAAAACGGCGGTTCCGAGGGAGGTCAGCAGCGGGGTGGGGGACGCCGCTTCGACCGTAACCGCCGCGGAGGCGGAGGTGGAGGGCGCAATCCCCGCGGTCGCAGGCCTTTCCGTAACAATCGCCAGGAGAACAAGGGTGATCGTGGCGGCGATCAGGGAGGTCAAGGTGGTCAGGGAGAACAGGGCCCCGGTCCCGATGAGTTTGCCGAACCCGCCCCCGGCGAGACCCCAGTGCAGGATGGTCCTCCGCCCGAGCCGACCTATGCCGAGGGTGTGGTCGAGGTTTCCGGCAAAGGATTTGGATTCCTCCGCGAGGCGAAGCGTGCCTATTCCGCAACCCAGAACGATATCTTCATCACCCCCGAGGTGATCCGTCAGCATAATCTCCGCGACGGCGTTTTCATCATGGGTGAGACCCGACGCGGTCCGCGCGGCATCCAGCTCTTCCGAGCCACCGAGATCGAGGGTGAGGATCCCGCCAAGTATGTGAACATCCCCCTCTTCGAGGAGCTCACGACCATCAGCCCCAATCAGCGGATCAAGCTTGAGACCGTTCCCGAGCGCTTCACCACGCGGGTGATCGATCTCATGACCCCCGTCGGCAAGGGCCAGCGCGGACTCATCGTCGCACCGCCCCGAACCGGCAAGACCACCCTGCTCCAGCATATCGCCGACGCGGTGGTGAAGAACCACCCCGAGATGAAGCTCATCATCCTGCTTGTCGACGAGCGTCCCGAGGAGGTGACCGAGATCAAGCGGACCGTTCCCCAGGCCGAGCTCTACGCCAGCTCCAACGACAGCGACCTCCGCAGCCACACCCGCATCGCCCAGATCGCCATCGACCGCGCCAAGCGCCTCGTCGAGCAGGGGAAGGATGTCTTCGTCCTCATGGACTCGCTCACCCGCATCGGCCGCGCGTTCAACAACGCGCAGGGCGGAGGCGGCCGCACCATGAGCGGTGGCATGGACTCCCGCGCGATGGAGATCCCGCGGAAGCTCTTCGCCGCCGCCCGCAACACCGAGGAGGCCGGATCACTCACTATCATGGCGACCGCCCTTATCGAGACCAACAGCCGCATGGACGACCTCATCTTCCAGGAGTTCAAGGGCACCGGCAACATGGAGCTAGTCCTCGACCGCAAGATCAGCGACCAGCGCATCTACCCCGCGGTGGACATCTTCCTCTCCGGAACCCGCCGCGAGGAACTCCTCCTCACCCCCGAGGAGATGCACAAGATCAACATCATCCGCCGTGGACTCGCCGGCCACAAGCCGATCGAGGCCATTGAGCGCCTTCTCTTCTTCATCCGTCGCTATCCGACGAACAGCGAACTCCTCAAGAACATCCCGGGATAGGCCGGGGCTTTTAGGGAAGCGCTGATTAAATCCCATGAAGGCCGCTGAAGAGCATTTGCTGATTTTTGAAGGCGCGAGTGCTGGGCGATACCCGCAGCGGTCTCGCCCGAGCGAGTAACGCCACAAAAATCGACAAATGGCTTTAGCCCTGCGGGTTGCGGAGATAATCGACCGGGGGCTGCGTTGGCTTGGCACTTACAGCCCGCTTAGGGGATGCTCGTGCCAAGCCGCCTTGCCCGCGGCCATTTCTTTCCGCAACGGCCTCTATGCGATTAAATCAGCGCTTCCTTAGCGCGGGGCGTTGTTGCGCTGCGCTGGCCATAGGTTTTTATCTGCTGATCGTTTGACTCGTTCGCTCCCGCTCAGCTCGCCCTTCGGGTCCCGCCTCTGCGGGATCTATCCGAGGCTTCCCCACGCCTACGTATTCCGATCAGGGATCCTCGAATCTACTGATCCGAGGGCTTCCCGGCTTGGGCCTCGACTTAGGTCATCTTCGTCCTACGCTCGGATCCATGGAAGCACTCGACAGCTACTCCCGAATCCTTGGGATCATAGTCCATGTTGCCGAGGGGATCGGTGTGGCGGTGCTCGTGGCGGGTCTCTTCCTTGCCGGCTTTCTTGCCTTCAGGACTTGGAGAAATACGGGTGACGGGTCCAAAGCATACACCACGCTCAGGCGAACTCTGGGCGGTGCCATCCTCGCGGGGCTAGAAGTTCTTGTTGCCGCCGACCTCATCAGGACCGTCGCTGTTGATCCCACCCTGAACAATGTCCTGATTTTGGGAATCATCGTCCTGATCCGGACCTTCCTCTCCTTCTCGCTTGAGATCGAGATCGAGGGGACGCTCCCTTGGAAGCGCTCCCTCACGCAAACAGGTGTTTCTGTCATTGCCGCCGAGGTCAATAAGTCGAACGGATAAGGGATGGGGTGTCAGAGGGCGTAGTAATCCTACGCAGACCGAGCCACAACACTGCCCCTCGCGAAAATCTCAGCCTCCTCATCAGAGATCGTCGTCGGTGTCGTTGGAACCCTTGGTGACGCCGCGTAGCTTTGCCTCGATGAAGGCGTCCAGGTCGCCGTCCATGACCCCCTGCACGTTGCTGGTCTGAACTCCCGTCCGGTGATCCTTGACCATCTGGTAGGGCTGGAAGACGTAGGAGCGGATCTGGCTTCCCCAGGCGATCTCCCCCTTCTCACCGTATTGGCGGTCCAGTTCGGCGCGCTTCTTGTCGGCTTCAAGCTGGTAGATCTTGGCCTTGAGGAGACGCAGGGCCAGTTCGGCATTGCGGCCCTGGCTTCGCTCGGCCTGACAGGCGACGACGATGCCCGTCGGGACGTGGCGTAGGCGGACTGCTGTCTCGACCTTGTTGACATTCTGCCCTCCCTTGCCTCCGGCACGGTAGGTATCGCGCTCGATATCGGCGGGATTGATCTCGATGGGGGCATCCTCGATCTCCGGCGTGACGTCGACGCTGGCAAAGGAGGTGTGGCGCCTCTTGGCGGAGTCGAAGGGAGAGATCCGGACGAGTCGGTGGACACCGCGCTCCGCCTGCAGATAGCCGAAGGCATGGTCCCCCTTCACCTCGAGGGTAACCGACTTGATGCCGGCTTCGTCGCCTTCCTGAATGTCGACCACACTCGCTGTGTAGCCGCTTCGCTCGATCCAGCGCTTGTACATGCGCATGAGCATGTCGGCCCAGTCGCACGATTCGGTGCCGCCTGCGCCGGAATTGATCGTGAGGTAGGCATTGGCCTTGTCGAATTCCCCGGAGAGAAGCTGCTTGAGCTCGAATTTCTCGATCTCGGTGGTGAGGGTATGGAACTCCTTGGCGACCTCGCCTGAGGCCTGGGCCTTGGAGGCGGCATCGCTCTCCTCAAGGGCCATTTCCTTCAGGATCTCGAGATCCCCGACGCGTTGCTCGAGCAGGCCGAGGGGGCCGAGCTTCGCCTTGATGGCGGAGACACGCTCCATGTCCTTCTGTGCAGATTCCCGGTTATCCCAGAATCCCGGCTCGGTCATCCGGGTCTCGATGCCCGTCAGTTCCTCGGCAAGAGCCGGCGCGTCAAAGAAACCTCCTGAGCGCGCCGAGACGATCGGCAAGCCCGGAGGCATCCAAAGTGGAAAGGTCGATTTGAGAGTCGGCGGACATTTGAAAGATGGATGAAACCTGAAACCTGAAACCTGAAAAAGAACAAAGAAATTGGGAGAAAGTTCAACAAGCCGCCCGGGAAGGGGCACGTGAGACTGCGACGACGTTGCAGCCCTTAATGGGTAGCACAGCTAGTGTGCGAAGCCTGGAGAGAAGGCCTGGTCGGGGACGAGTGGCAGACAAAGGTCGATGGGTTCGGGCATTATAAGGAGGAAAAAGATAGAGGCATAATGAAGAGTGGATAATGCGAAACAATGAACCCTTCAGGTTTCAGGTCTCAAGTTTCTTCATTCTCTGCGGTCGGCTACGCCGACCGCTCTTCAGGACTTATGCTGACTGTTTCCGAGCCTGAAGATGGTCTCTCCGTCCTTCATGAGGTCGAGCTTGTCGCGGGCGATCATCTCAAGGTACTCGCGGTCGGTCTGGAGCAGTTTGACCTCGAGTTCGCGGTCCGTGGCGGTCTTGCGGAGTTCGGCGAGACGGGTTTTCTGCTCCGCGACGTCACGCTTCATGTCGGAGAGGCGGATCCACTCGGGGTAGAAGGTGAATCCGAGCGTCAGCAAGGCGCTTCCCACGATCAGCGCCCACATCACCCGCACCGCGACAGGCAGGTAGTTTGCCTGTGCGCGGCGCGTGCGCGCGGAATTGGTCGTTTGGATGCGGTTACCGGACATCAATTGAGTCTTTTAGCACTTTAGCTTGCCGCCGTAAACAGCATCTTCACCGAGTTGTTCCTCGATGCGGAGGAGCTGGTTGTACTTGGCGACGCGGTCGGTGCGGCAGAGGGAGCCAGTCTTGATCTGCCCGGCATTGGTCGCCACGGCGATGTCGGAGATGGTGGTGTCCTCGGTCTCGCCCGAGCGGTGGCTGATGACGGCGGTGTAGCTGTTCTCCTTGGCGAGTTCGACCGCGTCGAAGGTTTCGGTCAGGGAGCCGATCTGGTTCACCTTCACGAGGATGGAGTTGGCCACTCCCTTCTCGATACCCTTGCGGAGGAAGTCGACATTGGTGACGAAGAGATCGTCGCCGACGAGCTGGACCTTGTCACCGAGGGCCTCGGTGAGGAGCTTCCAGGTCGCCCAGTCATTCTCGGCGCAGCCATCCTCGATCGAGACGATCGGGTACTTGGCGCAGAGCTTCTTGTAGTAGGCGACGAGTTCGGCGCCGGTACGGCGGCTGCCATCGGACTTCTTGAAGACATACTGCTTCTTGGCAGCGTCGTAGAATTCGCTGGAGGCGACATCGAGGGCGATGGCGACCTGGTCACCGAGCTTGTAGCCGGCCTTCTTGACCGCAAGGGCAATGGAGTCGAGGGCGTCCTCTGCGCTCTTGAGTTTGGGGGCGAAGCCACCCTCGTCGCCGATGGCGGTGGAGAGTCCGCGGTCCTTGAGGACGGATTTCAGGGCATGGAAGATCTCGGTGCCGCAACGCAGGGCCTCGGAGAAGGAGGGGAGTCCGCGGGGCATGATCATGAACTCCTGGAAGTCGATCGGAGCGTCCGAGTGGGCGCCGCCGTTGAGGATGTTCATCATGGGGACGGGAAGCACCTTGGCGTTGGGGCCCCCAAGATACTTGTAGAGGGGGAGTCCGAGCTGTGCGGCGGCGGCGCGTGCCACGGCCATGGAGACGCCGAGGATGGCGTTGGCACCGAGCTTCTTCTTGGTCGGGGTGCCGTCGAGTTCGAGCATCACCTTGTCGATCGTCACCTGGTCGAGGGCATTGTAGCCAACTAGCTCGGGGGCGATGTGGTTGATGACATTGCCCACCGCCTTGCTGACGCCCTTGCCCAGGTAACGTCCCTTCACGCCGTCACGGAGTTCGACGGCCTCGTGTTCACCGGTGGAGGCACCGCTCGGGACGGCTGCGCGTCCGACGGCTCCTCCTGCAAGATGAACGTCTGCTTCGAGGGTGGGATTGCCGCGGGAATCAAGGATCTCGCGTGCGTGGATGGCTGTGATGGTGGTGTCGTTCATGTGAGTGGGTTTTTTGGCTGAAGGATTTTAAACTGAAGACTGAAGGGGTGGAAATATCAGGAGGCGACCGTTCCGAGCGCTGCCACGTCCGTGAAGGTGGCGATGCCGGTGATCTTCATCGAGCGGGTTCCCTTGTCGGCCGGGAGGTCGAGGGTGTCGCCGACTTTCTTGCCAAGGAGGGCACGGCCGATGACGGCCTGGTAGGAGACCCATCCCTTTTCGGGAACGCCGTCCCAAGCTCCGAGGATGCTGTAGGTTTCGGCATTGCCACCGTCTGCCGGGTCGAGCGTCACGACGCTGCCGATCGAGACGACCGAAGTGTCGACGTTCTCGAAATTGGTTCCGCGTGCGTTGTTGAGCATGAGCTCGAGTTCCCCTTTCTGGCGGTTGAGGACGGCCTGCTGCTCCTTGGCCGACTTGAACTCGAAGTTCTCGCGAAGATCGCCGTAGGAGCGGGCGGTGGCGATGTCGCGGATGTTCTGCGGGATGAGGACCTTCTCGAGGTGCTCGAGTTCCTCCTTGCGCCGCTGGAGGCTTGCCCAGGAGACAACGAGGCTTTCGGCGCGCTCGCTCGGTTCCGACTGTTCGCCGGTGACCAGTGTCTCGAGTTCGGGATGCACCTTGAGAATACGGGCCAGAAGGGAGCGGCGGTTCAGGTCGGCGAAGACCGGGCTGAGCATCACCTTGCGCATCGCCTGGCGTGCGGAGTCGCGCTCGGCCTTGCCGAGGAGGTCGGCGACGAGCTCGCGGTCCTCGAAGAGGAACTCCTCAAGGCGCTTGCTCTTGATCTCGGCATGGAGATCGGCCTCCATCGCGGCGAGGATGGCGGCGAAGAGTTCCTCGTCGACGAGTTCGGGAAGGGTCTTGGCACGCTCCTTGCAGAGCCAGAGGAGGAAGTCGGTGCTGGCCGAGCGCTCGCGGATGACGCGGCGTGTGTGTTCGGAGAAGGCTTCCCTTTTTCCCTGCGCGGTGAAGAGCTTGAAGATCTCGCCGCTGAGGCGGGGTTCCGAGGATCGCAGCAGCTTGAGGGATCTCTCCTGCCAGTCACCGGGGAAGGCCTCGGGGATAGCCTCGAGGACGCGGGCATACTTGGCGGCGGGAATCTCGGTGAAGATCTCGGCGAGTTTGCCCGGGGACTCCGAGAGGAACTTGGCGACGGTGGCCGCTTCGGGGCCCGGCTTGAGCGACTCATGGCGCGAGCAGATCTCGTCGCGGATGATCAGGAGCTCGATCGCCTTGGCCGCGTGGATCTTGCCGCCGCGCTTGGCGGCCTCCTCGACCTCGAGGGCGAGGGAACGGAGTTCCTCGACTTCCTTGGTGAAGTCGCTGAGCGACTTCAGAGCCGCGTCAAGGGCTGCAACCTGCTCCTTGGGATGACGCGCCTCGCGGAACTGGCCGATCAGTCGCTCCTGGGGATTCTGGGCTGTCTCTTGAAGGACGATCGGTTCCCCTTTCTTGGCGGGGATCTGGAAATGGCCGTCGGCCTTGAGCTTCTTCTTGGCGGCGTCGAACCACTTCTTGAACCCGGCGGCGTCGAAGACTGCCGGGACAAGGGTGGCTGAGATTTCATCGGCCGTCGCCTTGCCTCCATGGTCGGCGAGGATCGAGCGGATCAGTCCGACCGGATCGGAGGAAGCCTGCTCGCGGACCGCCGCGGCATCGCTGGCGGCACGGGCGAGGATATGCTCCGCGGGAATGAAGGTGAGCGTCTCGGCCGCATACTGAAGCTGCATCGGGTGGCCCTTCTTGCTTCCGAAGTCGATCGTGACCTGGCCGGTGATCAGTTCCCATGCGGCGATCTTTCCGAAGCCCCAGCTGCGATGGGTGACGAAGGCTCCGGGTGTGAGTTTGGAAAGGGCTTCGGCGTGGGCGGCGGTGATCTTGCCGGCTTCGATGTAAGGATTCAGGTCTTCGCTCATGAAGACTCCACTCTAAAGAGATGCTGCCTGCAGGAGAAGGAGAAACAAGCGCGTGGGAACGCGCGCGTAAGACTGCGACGAAGTCGCAGCCCTGTAATACCATCTCCACTCTTATTCCGGTGAAATCAGCTGGTTCTTTCGGCGATGGGCGTTGTTGTCATTCCTCGGGTTATCTTCAGATTGACGCCACTTGCCGCCCGGCAAGCAGTGGCGCCCTATCGGGGCTACCTACGGTGGTCTACCGCGCTCTTTCCCGGGAGCTTTGTTGATGGCATCCGCCTCCCGGCGGACGTTGACACCTCTTCGAGGCTGCGGCATGCGCCGCAGGCTACCGCGCCCGTCCCCACGGGCTTGGTTGCCCTTGGTCTTTTGACTCGCTCGCTCCAGGCTCGGCTCGCCCTATCGGGTCCCGCCATTGCGGGATCTATCCAAGCCTTTCCCAAGGCCCTGTATTGCCTAGCCCATCACCAAAATCCCTTCGCTAATTCCACCAGACTAATCATGGAAATGGTATAAGGGCGGCACCGCTTGCCGGGAGGCAAGTGCCGTCAAGAAACGAGTTTCTTGCGAAATGATTCAGCAACTCAGTTGCCCAGCCGCCATGCCAGATGTGCGCAGAGTGTCGGCTTGTCGGGGAGGGGAGTGAGTTCGCCAGCTTTCGTGAGCACTCCGAATCCCTCGCCGTAGGAGGGGCCGTTCACGACGCAGGCATCGGTATGGCATGCGGCGATCTGGGCGCGCCCAATGGCGACGGCGGCATCCCGGTCGCCCGAGGCCTCGAATTTCCAACCTGTGATCCGGGCGGCTGGAAACCAGCCGCGCATCAGTGGCAGCAGCTTCGGGGTTGGCTCCAAGGTCAGGGTGAGGGCTCCGCCGGAGGTGGGGATTTTTCCGGCGCCGGCGCCGGGGAGATAAAAATCGCTCACCGCAGCGGCGTGGAAGATGGCGTCGATCTTTTCTTCCGCGCCGAGCTTTTCGAGTTGGCGTCGGAGATCCTCCGAGGTGGTGAAGGGGAGGAGGCGGATGTTGTCCCGTTCCAAAGGGGTGGAAGGGGCGGTCGCTCCGATGCCGCGCAGGGCGATGACAGTGTGTCCCTGCTTGGCAAGTTCGACGGCGAGACCTGTTCCGAGTTCACCGGTTGAGCGGTTGCTAATCAGGCGCATCGAGTCGAGTGGCTCCTGGGTCGGGCCGATGGTGACAAGGATGGTCATTTGGGGAGGAGAAGGATGAGTGGGAAAGGCTAAAGGCTAAAGGCTAAAGGCTAAAGGCTGAAGGCTGAAGGCTGAAGGCTGAAGGGGCGTAGGCTCTTCCCTGGTTCCCTCCTTTTACCCGCTTCGCTTCCCCGTTTTTTCATTCATCATTCATCATTTTTCATTTTCCCCCGCTCCCCAATCCCTCTTCCCACCCTCACTGGTAACGATCGGCTTCGTCCAGGGCGCATCGCATCGCTCCGTAGCCGAAGTGTCCTTGGTTCACTTCCAGATAGCGGGCGCCTTCCCACGCCGCGCAGAGGGACTTCAAGGACTCCGGCGTGGAGAGCCTGTCATGGGTGCCGCCGATCACGGTGATCCGGTCGGGTGGGGTGAGGGGGCGGAGTCGCTCCGGCGAGCTGAGATGGGCATGCCGGTCGATGGCATCGCGGTGAATGCCGTTCTTCCGGAGCAGTTCCGCCATGACGCGGCTGGCCGGGCTGCCGAAGGTGGCGTGACCGACATCGGCCACGGGCTGCAGCAGGATGGAGAAGTCGGTCTCCTCAAGCGGGAGAGTGAGGGCGGTGACCCAGGCCCCGTAACTGGTTGCCAAGAGGGCAACCCGGTTTGAGCCTCGGCGCCGGGCCCAGCGGATGAGTTGACGCAGTTCGATGACGGACTGGCGCAGTGTTTCGGCATTGCGGACGAGATCCGAGGTGATGGTGAGGGCTCCGTTGGCATATCCCTTCGGCTTCCGGCTGTAGTGGTAGGGAAGGTGGGGGAAGAGCACGTTCCAGCCCCGTGCGTTGAACCGCGCCGCAATCCTCCGGTATCCGAAGTCGTTGGCCGACATCAGCGCATGCATCAGGATCAGCGTCGGAGCCTTGCCTGACGAATCCGTCTCATACAGGAGGGCGCGGGCCACGTTGTTCTCGGGATGCTCTCCCGACACGGGAGAAGTCCAGGAGAGGTGATGTCCGTGACGCTTCCAGATGGTCGCGGGGACATTTCTCAATTCCTCGGGAAGTCCGTAATAGCCGCGGTGATCGAGTCGGTCGCATGCCGTGAGATAGGACTCGAGCCGGTCGCGCGTGACGGCATGGTGGCGAAGCCTCCACTGGGCGGTGTTCATCATGGCGCACATGACGGCGTCCATGGCTCCGTGCAGGGTCCGTGAGATCAAGGGTGCTCTCCTTTTCTGGCCTGCGGCGTCTGCGGAAGATCCTCCGGAGGGAGCGCGAAGCGGGCGACCGCCTCGTCGCGCATCGAGGTGAAGGCCTTCGAGAGCTCCGCGGAGAAGCGCTCCCTGCTCCCCGGCTGCTTTGCATCTTTCGCGGGCGGTTCGATCGCCTCGCCGATCACAAGGTGGAGCGTGGTTCGGCGGAGCCAGTTGGAAGGCTTGTAAAGCCGGTCGCTCCCGATGAGGGCGCAGGGAATGATCGCCGCCCCCGAGTGGATGCTCAGTGCGGGAAGTCCCGGCTTCATCTCCGCGCCGTTCAGGATCGACCACTCACCGGCCCGGATGCCCCCCTCCGGGAAGATGCCGATGACCCGTCCGTCGGCGAGGCGCTGGAGGGCTTGGCGCAGCGAGGTCCTGTCTGTTCCGCCGCGCTCGACGGGGATGCAGTTCAGCCAGGTGAAGATCCGCTTTCCCCAACGGGAGCGGAAGAGCTCCTCCATGGCGAGCCAGTCGAGCCGCCTCGGAAAGAAGCCGCTGAGGATCGGCGGGTCGAAGTGGCTGATGTGGTTGGAGGCCATGATGAGAGGCCCGTGCTTGGGAACAGGGGAGAGAATCACCACGCGGACCCGGCAGGTCACGGTGAAGAGCAGCCAGCATCCCTTGATCACCAGCCAGTGGAAGACTGTCCGCAGAATCCGCTCGGGAATGCTGCCGCAGGAATGTTGTCGGGGAGTGAGGGGGGGCATTGGTTAAAAGGGTAAAAGGTTGAAGAGTTAAAAAGGGACTATCAGAGGCAATGGCCTTCAGCTCCTTGTAACCATTTTAACATTCCAACGGTTTTAACCATTCTAGGACTCTCAATCCGGGTGAACCATCTCCTCCTGTGGCTTGCGCCCCATTGCATGATCATGGCTGTCCCTACTGGCTCTTCTCGAGGAAGTAGCCCCGCTGCTTCGCGCTGATCGGACGCCCGAGTTTCTCCAGCACCAGTAGCATGTCCTCCCAGACCTTGCGCTTCTCGGCCAGCGTCTGGTTGCGGAGCAGGTAGGCGGGGTGATAGGTCGGCATCAGCGGCACGCCGTGGTAGTCGAGCCACTTGCCGCGGACATCGCGCATGGTGCGGGGCTCTCCTAGGAGTCCCTCGACGGCGGTCAGGCCGAGGGCGACGATGACCCTGGGCTTGATCAGTCCGATCTGCTCCGTGAGCCATGGCAGGCAGGTGGCCATTTCCGCGGGCTTCGGCTTGCGGTTGCCCGATTCACCGGCAGGCATGTCGGGACGGCACTTGAGCACATTGGCGATGAAGATCTCCTCGCGGCTGAATTCCATCGCCCCGATGATCTTGGTGAGCAGTTGGCCCGCCTTTCCTATGAAGGGCTCTCCCCGCAGATCCTCCTCCTCTCCCGGTGCCTCGCCGACGAAGACCAGTTCCGCGAAGGGATTGCCGACGCCGTAGACCACCTGGGTGCGGCTGGCGACGAGGTTGGGACAGCGGGTGCAGGCGAGGATTCTGCCCTTGAGCTCCTCGAGCTTGGCAAGGCGTCCGTCGTCGGTCGGCTTGGAGAGGATGCGTGGAGCGGCCGGTATGGCGGGCGCCGGGGGATATTTCACCGGATCGACCGCGCTGAGCCGCTCGAGGCTGGCATGGGTGGCCGAGGGTTGTTTGCGGAGACTCTTCTTCATGCCTTGGAGGATGGGGAGGGCTGCATCCAGCGCTTCCTGAAATCCTGCTTGTTCCTGACTCATGCGCGCGATGTTGCCTTCCCGGAGGGGAGGGGAACGAGCCCAAAATCCTCCGGCAGCGGTGCCTCGCATCGGATGGTCTCCCCGGTGGAGGGGTGGGCGAACTCCAGCCTCCAGGCGTGGAGCAGGTGCCGGGCGAAGTCACCCCTCTTCCCGTAGAGCGGATCCCCGGCGATCGGATGGCCGAGATGCTGGAGATGGACGCGGATCTGGTGGGTGCGTCCGGTGCGCGGCATGCAGGCGATGAGGGCCCAGCCGTCACGCGTGGCGAGAAGTTCGTAATCGGTCACGGCATCGCGTCCGGAGGGCGCGCGGCGGGGCGTCATCTTCTGGCGCTGGACCGGGTGGCGGCCGATGGCCAGGTCGATGGTTCCCTTGGTGTGGCGGGGAACCCCACGGATGATGGCCAGATAGGTTTTCTTTACATGACGGTCGGCGAACTGGGCCGAGAGGGCGGCGTGGGTCCTGTCGTTCTTGGCGACGACGATGCATCCGCTGGTTTCCTTGTCGAGACGATGGACGATGCCGGGCCGATGTTCCTCCGAGCCGCTGGAAAGTCCGGCCCCGTGATGGAGGAGTGCGTTGACCAGGGTTCCCTCCTCGTGGCCCGCACCGATGTGGACGACCATGCCGGCGGGCTTGTTCACGACAAGGAGGTCGGCATCCTCATGCAGGATCTCGAGCGGGATATCCTCCGGTCGGGCGCCCGCGGGTGGCTTCGGCGGCTCCTCCTCAATCCGGAAGAGATCCCCGTCATGGACTTCGTCGTTGTTGCGAACGGACTCTCCGCGCAGGGTGACGCGACCCGACTTGACGAGGGACTGGATCTTGGAGCGCGAGAGATGGGGCAGGTGGCGGACAAGGACCATGTCGAGCCGCTGGCGGGCATCCTCGGGGGTGGCGGTGATTTCGTGGATGGCGGGTTCGGTCATGGTATTTTTTTTGCACCGCTTGCGGCGGGCCGCTTGAAGAATGGAGATTCCCGTGGCTAGGGTCAAATGATGTCGCAGTCACAGCCACCACAGGATGCGGAGCCCTGCCCCGAATGCGGCGTGATGCTGATGGTGGACGGGGCCCCTCTTTTTTCCAAGGTCCGCTGTCCCGGGTGCGGCTCCGAAGTCAGGATCCGGAGAAAATCGGGCGGTTATCTTCTCCTGGAGGTGCTGGGGCAGGGAGGTAGCGGGCGGGTCTTCCGCGCACGTGCGGAGGGTGAAGAGCATGATGTCGCGCTGAAGGTCCTGGAAAACGGCATGCCCGATTTCGACGAGTATCTGGAGTTGCTGCGCAACGAGGCCGCCTCCGCCGGTATGGTCTCCCATCCCCGCATTGTCAGGGTGCTCGGAATCGAGAGGGACGGGGAGGGTGTCAGGCTGGCCATGGAGCTCATGGAGGGAGGGTCACTGCACGATCTCATTGGCGAGCAGGGAAAACTTGGCGAGGAGCATGCCCTGCGCATCGTGCTCGAAGCCCTCAAGGGTCTCTCTGCGGCCCATGCCAAGGGGATCATCCATCGCGATCTCAAGCCGGCAAACATCCTTCTCTCCGCCTCCGGCGGCGCGAAACTCAGCGACTTCGGCCTTGCCCTCAGCACCGTGGCGATGCCCGTCGCCCAGCCTCATCTGCTCGCCACGCCGGATTACGTGGCTCCCGAAATGCTCGCGGGATTCCGCGGTGACGAGCGGAGCGATATCTACAGTCTTGGAGGGTGCCTCTTCCATTCCATGACGGGAGTCGCTCCCTACGCCACGGAGGGGCTTTCCATTCAGGAACTTCGCCTCCTCAAGGCAAAGCCGGCCCGCTTCCCCGATGGCTCCGTGTCGCCCGAGGTGAGGCGGCTTGTCATCCGGATGCTTGATCCCGATCCCTCAAGGCGTTTCCGTTCACTCGCGGAGGTGGAGGTGGCGATCCTCGCCGCATTGGACCCGGGTGCCGGTTGGAGCGCTTCCGGCACGGGTCTCCTCAAGCGTCTGGGCACCTTACTGAAACCTCTCTTGGGAGGAAACGGGGGGTAACTGCCAATCACCCCCTTCGCAGGGAAGCTTGATTACCGATTCCCTTGGTGAAAACCTTTCATTCCGTGATCCTGAACCGGTTCCCCAATTTCCCCAAGCACGCAACTCCCGGCCTGACATGAGGCAGCTCAAATCCTACCTCCTGCTCACGGTGCCGATCCTTCTTGTGCTGGGTCTGCTCGGCCTCGCGGGCGCTTTCGAGGCCGCGGGGGCACCTTGTAGGAACCTGATCCGGGGCGCGGCACTTCCACTCACCGCCGCCTATGTGCCGATTGTTGCGACGCTCTTTCTCGCTCTTGGCATCGTCTGGGTCGCGCTTCGCGCCAGCCTGCGCGAGCTCTCGCTCATCTCGCTCTGCGCGGCGCTGCTCATGCTGGGGGCCTCCCTCGTTGCATCGCTTTACGGTTCGCACCTGAATCCCGCCTCCGGAATCGCCGCTCTGCTTCTCGGTTTCATTGCGATCGTGCTCTTCCGTCAAACTCATGCGGGCTCCCGCGAGCCTGTCTTGAGGCGGCTCTTCGGACAGCGCCTCCGTCCCGAGATCTTCCGCCGCTTGGTCGACGGCTCGATGCCTGTCGATTTTCCCGGTGAACTGCACGACGCCTCGGTGCTCGTCTGCACCGTTCACAACCACGTCGAGCTCATGGAGGTGCTGCGTCCCGCGGATTACGTGGCCCTGATGAATCTCTATCTCCGTGCCGCCTCGGATTTCCTGGTCGATGTGGGGGGCTACCTCGACGAGTGCTCCGGCGAGAGCATTCGTGTCGTCTTCGGCGCGCCGCTGCCCGCCGATGGGGCGCCCAACCATGCCTCCAAGGCGGCACGCGCCGCCGTCGACCTCGTCTCCCGGCTTGAGGAACTCAACCGCGAGTGCGACAGGCGCTGGCAGAAGCGCCTTGATTTCCGCATCGGCGTGAACTCCGGTTCCATGGTCGCGGCCGCCTTCGGCGGTGCGCTTGTCGGCCGCTACAGCGTCTCGGGACCGGTCGTCGAGTTCGCTAGGCATCTCTCCGCCGCATGCGCCCAGTACGGTTGCCGCATTCTCAGCGGCCCACTCACCTACGAGATGGCCTCGGAGACCTTCGAGGGACGCCCGATCGATCTCCTGCAGAGGGCGGGCAGCCGACGTCGCGTCGAGCTCTACGAGTTCCTGGCTCCCAAGAACACCCTCTCGCCTGAGAGGGAGCGGAGCCGTGACCAGTTCTGGAAGGGAGTCATTCTCTTCCGTGAGCGCAAGTGGGAGGAGGCCATCAAGGCCTTCGCCTCGGCACGCATCGCCGGCATCCCCGACAGGGCGCTCGACCATTATCTGGAGCGTGTCGAACGCGCCCGCCGCGGCGAGGACGAGCCAACCCCCGAGCAGGCACTGCTCGCGGAGGCGGTGTAAGGAGAAGGAAGGATGAATTCCGAGGGATGAGGGTTCCTCCTTTTCATTCTTCATTTTGCCTTCTGATTTCTGCCTTCTGATCCGCTTTCCACTTTTCCCTCCCTGCCATCAGGTCTCTTGTCATGCCTCTTCTTCTCCGGCCACTTCCCTGGATCGTCGCGGCGCTCGCCGCGCTAGGTATCATCGGAATGCAGTTGATCGGGGGAGGGGGGCGCCCGATGTTCCCCCTGCTGGTCTGTTATCTTGCCGTGCTGGCATCCGGACTGCTTGCCATCCCCCTGATCGTCACCCGATCCCTTTCCGCTTTCACTTCCCCCTCCCGTGTCTATTCCGATGATCCGGGAGGCATTCCCTTGCTTGCTGCCTTGGCCATGGGGCTCTACCTCCTGATCCGAACCTGCTTCGGGGGGGATCCGGGCCTGAGGGAATACGAGCTTCTGCGATTGGCCGGCGTGCTGACGATCTATCTGGTAATGGCGTGCGCGGTCTGCTCGAGAGGGCCCAGGCTGCTCTTTCTCTCGCTGATTCTGGTCTCGGCCTTTTTCCAAACGGTGGTCGAGTTGTACCAGTTTTTTGATGATGCGGCCTGGTCGCCGATCCGGGAATGCTTCGCGTGGCTGGCATTCCATTATCCGGTCACCGTCGGCACCTATGCCAATAAGAACCATCTGGCGTGGTTGCTCGGTGATGCGGCGCTTTTCGCCCTGGCCCTCTGTTGCTGGGGGAGGTGCCGTTGGACGACCCGCGGTCTCCTGCTCTATGGCTTCCTGTTTTTCTCAAGCGGTGTGGCTCTCAGCCTGAGTCGCGGCGGGGTGGTGGCGCTCGGGGGTGGCTTGGTGATCCTTGGCATCCTTTCCCTGCTGATCCTGCTGGCATCGGGTAATTTCCGCGGCCTGCTTGCGGGATCCCTGGCGGGGCTGACGCTGGCGGTTGCCGTTGGCGTGTCGGCGCTTCTCCTCTCCGGCAATCTGGCCGTGCAATCGCGCATGCAGGGGCTCTGGATGGATACTTACCGGGAGGACCTCTGGCGGGCCGCCATCCATGATCTGGGTGTGGCACCCTTTCTGGGTCTCGGAGCGGGGAGTTTCCAGTGGTCGGCGCGGCTCATGATGCCGTACGAGTCGCTGCTGGCGCACAATGACTTTGCGCAACTCCTCTCCGAATACGGCCTGGTCGGGGCGTTGCTGGTGTTGATTTTTCTCACGGTTCACTTCGGCTTCGGTGCCCGCCGACTCCTTCAAGTGCACGGTGACACGCTTGATGGGGACGGGGGGGCGGCACTCTGGAGCGATTCCAGGGCGATTCTGCTCGGGGCCCTTGCGGTTGCCGGTGCGCAGGTCATCCATTCCTTTTTCGATTTCAACATGCATCTTGCGGCGAACGCCCTGCTGGCCGGCGCATGCTTCGGGTTGCTCTGCAATCCCTCCACGCAGTGGTCCCGCGGAGGATCCCGATCGGGTGCGGGTTGGGTCCGCTGGACGGGGGCGCTCTCATTGACGGCGCTCTGCGCCCTGATGCTTGTGTTGTTGGAACGAAGCTGGAACCGGGAGAAGGGCTTCTTCGAAGCTGAGCGGCTTTCCAAGAAGCTCTCCGCTACCACGGGCAACACCCTCGAGTCCCTGAAGGGGGTGCCCGAGGCTGTGCGCCATACCCAGGCAGCCCTCGATGAGGTGCCCTCGAGCAGTCGCTACGCCGCTGTTTTGTTTGATCTCCAATGGAGGAGGATCCTCTGTGCCGACCCGACCCTTTCGGAACCTGGCGCAACCCTTGATTTGAAGCGGATATTGTCCCGTGTGGCCGCTCTGGATCCCGGCGATTGGTTTGCGAGGATGTGCCTGGGGGATGTTCTGGCACGTCTTGGAGACGAAACAGGGGCCCGGAATGCCTTTCTGGGGGCCATGCAGCGACTTCCCCTCTTTGCCGTTGTCTATGAGGAGTATGGGTTGGCTTTGGAGGGCTTTGGAGAAGAGGCGGAGGCGGAGCATTATTACCGGGTTGCAAGTCGATTCCAGGGCGCGGTCGATCTGAGGCAGCGTCTTCAGAGACTGGAGTCCCGGAAAAAGAAGAGGTGATCGGTTTTCAAGTGTGACAATTCCGTCACTCAATCAAGTCTTGCCAAAATAGATTTTAACGTGTTTTTAAGTGAACCATTTTCGACCAAGAAAAGCTCCCTTCCCCCTCCAAAATTCCCGATGAAATCCATCACAAGCATCCTGATGTGCTTCATCGTGGTTTTGTCTTTCGGTGCAGGAGGGCTTCTGGCCCAGGATGCATCCGCCGGCGGCGAGGGAGGATCGATGCAGGAGGGAGGCGGTGCGAACTCCGGCCAGGGTGCGACCGGCGCCTCCCGCGAGTCTTCTGAAAATTCGTCGCTCCAGGTGGCACCTCCCTCGGTGACGCTGCCAACGCCGGCGCTCCCCCTGCCTCCTCCCCTTCCTGATTCGACTCCCGAACCGCAGGATGAGGCAAAGCCGCAGGCCTCCCCGGCACCCAGGCCGGAGTTCAATCCTCCCACCGCCGAGCAACTCAACCTTCCCAGCGCCCAGCCTGCCGGCAATCCCCAGTTCGCCCCTGCCTCCGTCGGGATGCCTGCTGTGACGCTCGACGATTCGACTCCCGATGCCTCCGGATCCTCTGGACCGGGCCCTTTGGGCGGTGTGTTTGACTGGGCCAAGAAACTGCGCTTCCAAGCGGCTCTTCGTGGTGGATACGACAGCAATATCAACAGTTCCGCCAACAACGCCGTTGCCAGTACGTTCGGCAACCTCAACGGGGCCGTGAATTACCGCTTCGGCTCTCCCCGCCTTTTACTCAATGCCGACCTGACCGGCGGAATCACTCAGTATTTCAACGCAGGGAACAACCAGTCGCTTCAGGGGGTGATAGGACTCGGCCTGTCCGTGGAATACCGCTTCTCCCCGCGCCTGGTGCTCACCTACAACACCTCCACATCCTTCCAGCAACAGCCCAATCCTGGCCTGATCGGGACATCCCAGAATCAGAACGGTTCCTTCATCTTCTCCGCCAACAGTTTTTCCGGTGCCTACCAGTGGTCCGATCTCTTCACGACCGTCACGCGGCTCAACTACACCTTCAACTACTACCTGACGCAGAGCCTCAACAACCAACAGGGATTCAATCAACCCGGCATCGGGCAGTCCTTCCGATGGCTGGTCAAGCCGACGACCACTGCCGTCCTCGATTACAACACGGATCTCTACGGCTATGCCCAGCAGGGGAACAGCAGTTGGGGACAGTCGCTCTCTGCGGGATTCGACCATATCTTCAATCCCAAGTGGTTCTGGAATTTCCGCGGCGGCGCCGAGTTCCGCACGTTTCAGAATGCCAATCAGGACGGCACCTACATCGGGCCCTATGTGGACAGCAATTTCAGCTGGGCATTTGCCAAGGCATCCAGCCTCAGTTGGGTCGCCCATATCGGCACCCAGCCTGCTGGTCAGCAGAATGTGAGCTTCAGCCCCGCCCTTCGCACCGGCTTGAACTACTCTCAGGGTATCACGGCAAAGCTGAGGTTTAACTTGGGCCTCTTCTACCTGCTGCAGTATTTTCAGGATTCGCAGAATGGTCCCAACGGACAGCTCATCGATTACAACCAGTCAACGCTTCAGGGTAATGTCGATTTTTCTTACGAGCTCAACCGCATTTTCCAACTCGCCTTGGGTTACCAGTATATCTCATCAATGTGCCCCTCGGTGCCGAGTCAGGAATACGACCGCGGCATCTCCTACCTTCAGATCAAGGCCGCTTTCTGAGCGCCATCTGATAGGCTATCGCGTAAGCAAAAATCGCCTCCACCCGGTATGATCCGATTTGGCGTTTCACCGAAGATGGGGTAGGTTGTCGCTTCAGATTTTCATGCAGATTCAACATTCATCCAACGAGGGCGATTCCGGGGAGATTAAGCTCCACCTGCTCGATTACTGGAGGGTTATCCGGGTCCGACTCCCCCTCATCATCCTCGTCTTCCTTCTGGTGGTCATCACGGCGGGTGTCTCCACCTACCTGACCCCGAGGCAGTACCAGTCCTCCGTCACGATGCAGGTCAAGGAGGACAACAACAACATGCAGATCTTCAACGGGCAGGCAGGTCAGCGGTTTGACCCGCGCTTCTCGACCACCCAGTTCCAGATCATCCAGCGAAAGGAGATTCTCTACCCCGTCATCGACTCGATGAAGCTGCTGCAGAAGTGGGACCTGCGTTCCCGGGATGTCGCCTATCTCAAGCTTCGTTCCATGCTCTCCATCTCGGAGGTGAGGAACACGGATCTCATCCAGATCTCCGTTCTCGACCGCGACAGACAGGAGGCGGCCGATCTCGCCAACACGATCGCGCTGGAATACCAGAAAAAGCGCATCGACGAGCAGCAGAGCTGGGTGGCCCGCTCCCTCGTCCAGCTCGAGGACGAGGTCATCAAACAGCGCAAGAAGGTCGAGGAACTGCGCGACAAGATGACCAGGATGCGCGTGGAGGGAAAGATCTACGATCTCAACCCCGAGAGCGTCGAGGATCCCAGGCAGGCCGAGGAGGCCATTCTCCAGAACGTCGAGAGCCAGGTGAACGACAGCCGCATCAAGGTGGCGACCCTGCGCTCCAAGCAGCAGCAGATCCAGGGGATGACCGACGAGCAGATCATGAGGAGCCTGAAGACCTTCGAGATGGATGACGCGACCATCACCCAGATTCTTCCCCAGTACGAGGCCTCTGTTTCCGAGGAGGCCCGCATGCTCAATTCCGGACTCGGGCCGAACCACCCGACCGTCCAGTCGCTGCAGGCCAGGAAGAAGGTCTTTGCCCAGCAGCTCAAGGATCAGATCGCCGTGTTGAGGAAGTCGCTGGGCGCCAGCCTCGAGATCTCCGAGAAGTCGCTCGAGGCCATGGAGCAGAAGCTCGGTGACGCCCGTTCGGGGCAACTGGAGGCCAAGTCCAAGGCCCTCCGTTATCAGGAGGGGAAGAACGAATACCTCAAGGCCAAGCGCATTCTGGAGTCGGCCGAGACCCGCTACTCCACCGAGGCGATGCAGCGCACGATGCCGCAGAGCCCCGCCACCATCTGGGAAAAGGCCGAGGTGTCGGATTTTCCGGCAAAGCCCAGGGTTGCGCAGAACATGCTCATCTCCGTCGCGGTCGGGCTTGCGCTGGGCATCGGCCTTGCCTTCCTGATCGAGTACCTGGATACCAGCGTCAAGACCATGCAGGATATCGAGGCGGCCCTGGGGGTTCCGGTGCTGGCCGTCATTCCCAAGGATGTGGCGGTCCTCAAGGATGCCCCGGCCGACTGTCCGGATGCGGAGGGATACCGCATCATGCGGACCAACATCGAGTTCAACCGCAAGTCGCCCGATGCCAACACGCTCACCGTGGTGAGCGGCGGTGTCGGCGAGGGCAAATCCACGACGCTCAACAACCTGGCCTTCACCTTCGCCAAGGGCGGGTACAAGACCCTGATTGTGGATGCCGATTTGCGCCGCCCATCCCAGCACCGTTTCTTCGGTGCATCCAACGAGCGGGGGTTGACGGATTTCCTCACCGCCGACATCCCGCTTGATCCGCTCATTCTCTCCACCGATGTGGAGAATCTTTCCTTCCTTCCCAGCGGGCGTTTGCCGATCGATGCCGCCGGAATCCTCAACTCCCAGCGCATGATCGACCTGATCCAGCAGGTCAAGAGCCGCTATGACATGGTGTTCTTCGACTCACCCCCGATTCTCGGCGTCAGCGATGCCTCGGTCATCGCGAGTTCCGTCGACATGACCCTCGTCGTGGTCCAGCACCGCCGCTTCCCGCGTGCGATGCTTCAGCGGGTGAAGCAGGGGCTTGCCAATGTCGGCGCCAGGATCGTCGGATGCGTCCTCAATAACACCGACATCCGCCACGACGAATATTACGAATACTACACCAGCTATTATCAGTACTACAGCCCCCAGCACTCCTCCAACCGCAAGGAGGACGAGAATGCCGGAAACAAACTTGAAAATGGCCAAAAGCATTCCAAGGTTGTGACATCCCATGATGATGAAGGTGAATATTGAGATGCATGGACTCGCGGCAGCTCGAGTCGCCCGGCGAATCCTGACCGGTAGCCGGGCCCGGAGCCTGGTGATGACGCTCCTTCTGGCTACCTCCCTGTCGGCAGTCCATGCCGATGATGTCGCGCTTCGCTCCGGTGACCAGCTCTCCATCCGCTTGGCCGGCGTCCCTTCCGATGACATCAATCAGGTTTCCGGTGCATACACCGTCGATGGAGGCGGGAATATCAACCTTCCCTACATCGGGAAAATCCATGCCGCCGGACTCCGCCAGGCCGACGTGCAGAACAGCATCGAGAATGCCTACAAGGTCAAGGGGATCTACTCGTCTCCCATCGTCACCGTGTCGGTTCAATTTGACCGCCTTGTCGATCTCGAAGGGGATGTACGATCCCCGCAGCGTGTCCGTTATACCCCCGATCTGACCCTGTTGGGGGCCATTTCCGCCGCCGGTGGATTCACCGATTACGCCGACCAGACCAAGGTCAGCATCCTGCGTAATGGAAGCCGTACCTTCGTGAATGTGAAGAAGGTCCGTCAGAATATAGAGGCGGATCCAGCCCTGCAGCCGGGGGACAAGATTTCGGTTCCCCGCAGTTTCTGGTAAGTGAGCCGGGTCAGGGATATCCCGCGCCATCTTCCCTCTTTCTTTTTCGGGTTTCGGCGTTCGGGGTTGAGTTTTCCGGCCATCATCGCGGAATTGTAACATGAAAGCCTTTGCAGAAATCGCCCAAGTGCTTTAACAAAGCTCGCGTGATGCCATGCGCATTGCCAAGAAATGACCCGTAAAGTTCGGGGTATTCCTGGGAGTTGCGTTCATGACCCATCTATTTTCCGATCTGACACCCATGACTCTTTTGGCCGACATTCCGTTCTTCACCGACATCTCGACCGGGACACTTCTCCTGTTGGGGTTGGCCCTGTTTCTGGCACTCGGGTTCGAGTTCGTGAACGGCTTTCATGACACGGCAAACGCGGTGGCGACGGTCATCTACACCCACACGCTTCCCGCGGTTCCGGCGGTCATCTGGTCCGGGTTCTTCAACTTTATCGGGGTTCTCCTTTCCGCCGGCACGGTCGCCTTCAGCATCGTGAACCTCCTGCCTGCCGAACTGGTGATCCATGTCGGTTCCGCGGCGGGATTTGCCATGGTCTTCTCGCTCCTCGTTTCGGCGATCCTCTGGAATCTCGGCACCTGGTTTTTCGGCCTGCCCGCCTCCAGTTCCCACACGCTCATCGGCTCGATCATCGGCGTCGGTGTCGCCAACGCGATCATGGGGCCCACCCACTACTGGGCGGACGGGGTGAACTGGGCCAAGGCCAAGGATGTGGGGTTGGCGCTTCTTATCTCACCGGCCATCGGATTCTGCGTGGCGGCGCTTCTCCTGATCGTCATGAAGATCCTGATCCGCAATCCGAAGCTCTACACCGCTCCGGATGCCAATCATCCGCCACCGGGCTGGATCCGCGCCCTGCTCATGTTCACCTGCACCGGTGTGAGCTTTGCGCATGGATCCAACGACGGCCAGAAGGGGATGGGGCTGATCATGCTGATCCTGGTGGGTATCCTTCCCACCACCTTCGCCCTCAAGAATGCCAGCACCGGACAGGAGCTTGATGCCCTCAGGCATGAACTCAAGAACACGGCACTCTACTGCCAGCAGCATGCCGCGGGAGCCGACTTGGCCACTGTCGATCAGGATCCATCGAAGATCATGACCTCGTTCCTGAGCGGGAGCCACTCCACCAGCCCCGAGCTCTTTGCCGCAGCAGGAATGATCGCAGGGGAGACCGGGAGCCTGCTCGGCGATGTCGAATCGGTCTCAGAGATCCCGAAGGCCGAGAGGGGGAAATTGCGCTCCGATCTGTACCTGCTTTCCTCGACTGCCTCAAAGCTCGCCAAAAACCATCAACTCGACTCGACCGCCGCCGAGAATCAGGCCAAGAAGCTGGCCTCCACGATCAACGGGGTGACCAACTTCATCCCTGTCTGGGTGAAGGTCGCCGTCGCCCTTGCGCTGGGGCTCGGAACCATGGTCGGATGGAAGCGCATCGTGGTCACCGTGGGGGAGAGGATCGGCAAGTCGCACCTCACCTACGGGCAGGGCGCCGCCGCCGAGTTGGTCGCCATGCTCACGATCAGCATGGCCGATGTGCTTGCCCTGCCGGTCAGCACGACCCACGTCCTCTCCTCGGGCGTAGCGGGGACGATGGCCGCCAATGGCTCGGGGCTCCAGATGAGCACCGTGCGCAACATCATCCTTGCCTGGGTCCTGACCCTGCCGGTCTGCGTCTTTCTCGGGGCATCCCTTTTCGCTCTCGGACTGAACCTGATCATCAGGCTAGGTGGGGGGTGATTAGACGGACTATACTCACTTTGTTGACCGCGATTAGAGTGTTTTTGATTCGGATATAGACAAAGGATTTTCGGATGCCATGAGGTGGCGGGCAAGAAGCAGGCGAAGCGGCCGTAGTTTAACTCCACCTGCCTCCAGGCAAGCGGTTGTCAACCCTCGGGTTATCTTCACATTGATGGCATCCGCCTCCCTGCAGACGGTGCCACCTCTTCGAGGCTGCGGCATGCGCCGCAGGCTACCGCGCAGGCTAAAGCGTGCCTCCCACCATTCGGCGGTCCTCGGTGGAAAAAATCCTACTTCCCTCCGTTTCTTTTCCTGAGTTCCAGATTTTCCCCTGTCTTCCTTCAGCACCCACTGAAAACAGCGAGGAGCCAATAACAGTTAAGGTCCCCTTATAGACAACCATTGCGGAAGAACCCCAAAAAAAGCCCCGGCCATTGCTGACCGGGGCTTTGAATTTTCTGATCTGTTGGCTAACAGCCTTCAGTCTTCAGCCTATCTACCTAGTACCGGTAGTGTGCGGGCTTGTAGGGGCCTTCGAGGGAGACGTCGAGGTAGTCGGCCTGCTCCTTGGTGAGCTGAGTGAGCTTCACTCCGATCTTGTCGAGGTGGAGGCGGGCGACTTCCTCGTCGAGCTTCTTGGGCAGGACGTAGACGCCGGGCTTGTAGGTGTCGCGGTTCTTCCAGAGCTCGAGCTGGGCGAGGGTCTGGTTGCTGAAGCTGGCGCTCATGACGAAGCTCGGGTGGCCGGTGGCGCAGCCGAGGTTGACGAGGCGTCCCTCGGCGAGGAGGAAGATCTCGTTGCCGCCAGGGAAGGTGTACTTGTCGACCTGGGGCTTGATGTTGGTGCGCTTGACGGTCTTGTCGCCCTGGAGCTTGTCGACCTCGATCTCGTTGTCGAAGTGTCCGATGTTGCAGATGATAGCCTGGTCCTTCATGCGCTTCATGTGCTCGAAGGTGATGACGCCGACGTTGCCGGTGGTGGTGACGTAGATGTCAGCGCGGCCAAGGGTCTCCTCAAGCGTGGTGACCTCGTAACCCTCCATCGCGGCCTGGAGCGCATTGATCGGATCAATCTCGGTGATGATGACGCGGGCTCCCTGTCCGCGGAGGGACTGGGCGCTTCCCTTGCCGACATCGCCGTAGCCGCAGATGACGGCGACCTTGCCGGAGATCATGACGTCGATGGCGCGGTTGAGTCCGTCGACGAGGGAGTGACGGCAACCGTAGAGGTTGTCGAACTTCGACTTGGTGACGGAGTCGTTGACGTTGAAGGAAGGAACGAGAAGCTTGCCCTTCTCGTGGAGCTTGTAGAGGCGGTGGACGCCGGTGGTGGTCTCCTCGGAGACGCCGCGCCACTCCTTGACCATCTCGTGCCAGCGGGTCGGGGTCTCCTTGAGGGTCTGCTTGAGGAGGTCCTTGATGACCTGTTCCTCGTGATTGCCGGAGGGGGTGTTGACCCAGCCGTCGCCATCCTCGAGCTCGTAGCCCTTGTGGATAAGGAGGGTGACGTCCCCGCCGTCGTCGACGACCATCTGGGGGCCCTTTCCGCCCGGGAAGCTGATCGCCTTGTTGGTGCACCACCAGTATTCCTCGAGAGTCTCGCCCTTCCAGGCAAAGACGGGGATGCCGGCCGCGGCGATCGCTGCGGCGGCCTGATCCTGGGTCGAGAAGATGTTGCAACTGGCCCAGCGGACGTCGGCTCCGAGATCAACGAGGGTCTCGATGAGGACCGCCGTCTGGATGGTCATGTGGAGGGAGCCGGTGATGCGGACGCCCTTGAGGGGCTTCTCCTTGGCGTACTTGGCGCGGATCGACATGAGGCCGGGCATCTCCTGCTCGGCGATGTTGATCTCCTTGCGACCCCACTCGGCGAGTGTGATATCGGCTACTTTATAGTCTGAAAAAGTGCTCATAGTGTTTGGTTGGTTGTTTATTGGTTGGATAAGATTAAAGATCGGTGAAACAAGCCTCTGGGAAGAGGCGCGGAAGACTGCGCCCTAGGCGCAGCCCCGAAGGGGTCGCACCGCTTGCTGGGCAGTAAGTGCGATCAATGAACTCATAAGTTAAAAGGTTAGAATGGTTGAATTGTTAAAAGGTGAATTCTGAAATGGTGTGGTTCTGGACGTTGTAACTTTTTTATCGTTGTAACATTTTTAACCTCTTCAGAGTTTTGCGGCGGCGAGTGCTGCCTTCTTGAGCGCCGCGGCCTTGTCGGTCTTCTCCCAGGTGATGTCGGAGTCGTTCTTGCCGAAGTGGCCGTAGTTGGTGGTCTTCGAGTAGATCGGACGGCGTAGCTTGAGCTGGCTGATGATCTCGGAGGGTTTGAAGCCGAAGGTCTTCTTCACCGCGGTCTCGATCGCCTCCTCGGGAACCGTGGCGGTGCCGAAGGTGTCGATGTGGATCGAGACGGGATTGGGATGGCCGATCGCGTAGGCGAACTGAACCTCGCAGCGTGCGGCGAGGCCGGCTGCGACGACGTTCTTCGCCACATAGCGGCCCATGTAGGCTGCGGAGCGGTCGACCTTGGTCGGATCCTTTCCGGAGAAGGCACCACCGCCGTGGCGACCCATGCCACCATAGGTGTCGACAATGATCTTGCGGCCGGTCAGGCCGGTGTCGCCCTGGGGTCCGCCGATGACGAAGCGGCCCGTGGGGTTGATCAGAAACTCCGTCTGCTTGGTGAGCATCTTGGCGGGAAGGACCTTGCGGATCACCTTCTCGATGCAGAACTTCTCGATCTCCTTGTGGGAAACACCCTCGGCGTGCTGGGTGGAGATGACGACATTGACGATACGGGTCGGCTTCCCGTCGACATACTCGACGGAGACCTGGCTCTTCGCGTCGGGGCGGAGCCACTTGGCGGCGCCGCTCTTGCGGAGGCGGGTCAGCTCACGGCCGAGGCGGTGGGCGTACATGATCGGCGCGGGCATGAGCTCAGGGGTCTCGTTGCAGGCGTAGCCGAACATCAGACCCTGGTCGCCTGCCCCCTGCTCGGCGGTCTTCTTGCCGTCGGCCTTCTTGGCATCGACACCCTGGGCGATGTCGGGGCTCTGGGAGGTGATGATGTTGTTGATGAAGACGGTGTCGGCGTGGAAGACGTCGTCGCTGTTGTGGTAGCCGATCTCTCGGATCGCATCGCGGACGATCTTTCCAAGATTCAGGGCCGACTCGAGCGGGGCGTTTTTGAGCTTGGGAACGGTGATCTCGCCGCCGATCACCACGATGTTGCTCTTGGCATAGGTCTCGCAGGCGACGCGACTCATCGGATCCAGTGCCAGGCAGGCATCTAGGATGGCATCGGAAATGGTGTCGCAGACCTTGTCGGGATGGCCTTCGCCGACGGATTCGGAAGAGAAGATGTAGCTACGTGACATGGGGTGGATGGGTTGGTGTTCTTCTTGGGTTGGGTAAGGCTGAAGGTCATCCTGCGGCTTTACTTATGAACGTATTTGTATATGTAAATGGGTATGGCGTCAATTCTCCAATCCCTCCGGACGCTCTCGGATCCGACGCGCCTCCGATTGCTGGCCCTCCTGCTCGAGGAAGAGCTGACCGTGGCCGAACTGCAGGAGGCTCTCGGCATGGGGCAGTCGCGCATCTCGGCAAGCCTCGGACAACTCCGCCGCCAAGGGCTCGTCCTCGACCGCCGTGTCGGCAAGAACATCCACTACGCCGCCGTTCCCGCCGTCGTGGCCCCTCTGCGCCAGGCCCTCTCCGCGGCGGTGGCCGAACTGGCCGAGGCCGAGCGGGATCGCCAGGCGCTGCAGCTGGTACTCAACAAACGGCGCGACCGCGCCGCCGACTACTTCGACAAGCTTGCGGGGAAATTCGGCCGCACCTATGTGCCCGGCCGCTCCTGGCAGGCGCTCGCCCACGGACTGCTTCGCCTGATGCCCCCGATGGTGATCGCCGACATGGGGGCGGGCGAGGGGACGCTTTCCCAGCTTCTGGCCCGCACCGCCAAGCAGGTCATTGCAATCGACAACTCGCCCAAGATGGTCGAGTACGGTGCCAGAGTCGCGAAGGATAACGGCTTCACCAATCTGGAGTACCGGCTGGGAGACATCGAGGAGCCTCCGATCGAGGCGGGATCAGTCGATGTGGTTCTCTTCAGCCAGGCCCTTCATCATGCGGCCCGACCGCAGAGGGCTCTCGAGAGTGCCTTCCGGATCCTTAAACCGGGCGGTCGCATCCTGATCCTCGACCTCGCCAGCCACACCTACGAGCAGGCCAAGGAACTCTACGCCCATGTCTGGCTCGGCTTCTCCGGTGTCGAACTCCACGCCATGCTCGAGAAGGTCGGGTTCCGCGATCCCGAAGTCAGTGTCGTGGCCCGCGAACAGCAGGCGCCGAATTTTCAGACGATCCTGGCGACGGGGATCAAGGGGGGCTGATTAATCAGGAAAATCAGGGCGTTTTTGACTTCGGGGTCGCTTAAGCAGTATCTCGGTCTTCAGGCTGTCAGCGGATTCTTCCAGCGGACCTTTGGAAAACGGCCGAAGTCAGTGTCAGCCGTATGGATGGTCGCACCAAGCCTGAGTGCGATCGCCGCGATCTGGGCATCAGTGACGAGGTTGCCGCCGGTGCCAACCGCTTTGAGGAGTCCACGCGCCGTGGCAATGTCTTCCTTGCTCGAATCAATCCAGGAGACCGATGGAAAGCAGAGCCAGTTTTCCACATGCTCGAAGGCGGCTTCCACGGAAAGGGGATTGGGAAAGGCCATGCGGTGCGTACTGATTCTGACAAATGCAAAGACAACCACGGAGCACAGGCCGACCTCCTTCTCCCCCTGCAGAAGTTCCCTCCACCACTTCCTCGATGCCGCATGATCCGCGCTGTCCGAGTTGAGCGCGTGGAGGAGGAGATTGGCGTCGGGTAGAATCACCGCTTCTTTCCTTTCGTGGGATTCGACAGCTTGCGGTAGGCATCAGCTTCGAGTTCATCGGCCAGATTGGTGAATCTGACCGGGTCGACGCCTGTCATGACCCCCATGGATACCGGAGGAAGGAGTTTTGGGAGTTGCTGCGATTTCGGTTTGAGAGCGGCTCTTACCGCGTCATTGAGGATTACCTTGAAGCTCTTTCTGGAGCGGTGGATCTCCTCACGCAGGATCCTCTCCACATCGGAGTCGAGGGTAACTGTTGTTCTCATAAAAGCATCAATGCATCAAAAAATATTGCTGTCAAGATGCCCATAAGGCCAAGCCCACCGAACGGTGATACTGCTCTAAGAGCCTTCAGCCTTTAGCTTTCGGCCTACAGCCTCTCTACTTTCTTTGGGTTCCGCTATTTCACGTCATCATCCGGATGAGTACTCCAGATCTATTGTCCCGGCGTCATTGCATCATCCGGGATCATGCCTTGGCCAATCGCTCGGCAAGCCACATCATGATGAGGCTCTGGCGGGGTACGTCGACCCGATCCGAAGCATAATCCCGAACTGGAGTTTTTTGGTTCATAGCCAGCTTTAAACCCAAATTTTGCATTAGGAGCGGCAAAATTGGGTAAAAGGTGGTGAGAGGGAGTCTGCTTTTGAGAAGAGGCCGTCGAGCCAGGGGCGTTTTTTTGGGTGGAGAGCGATTTTGAGGGTACGTTTTCTGGCATGGGAGGA
>JBEIJN010000029.1:0-34300 GCA_040380225.1 Verrucomicrobiia bacterium
GGCCGCTGAAGAGCATTTGCTGATTTTTGAAGGCGCGAGTGCTGGGCGATACCCGCAGCGGTCTCGCCCGAGCGAGCAACGCCACAAAAATCGACAAATGGCTTCAGCCCTTCGGGTTGCGGAGATAACAGGCCGGGGGCTTTGTTGGCTTCGCGGTTACAGCCCGCTGCGGGGATGCGCCCGCGAAGCCGCCTTGCCCGCGGCCCATTCTTTCCGCAACGGCCTCTATGCGATTAAATCAGCGCTTCCCTAACAATCCTCACCAGATTAATCCTTCATAATTCATCCCTCATCCCTCATCCTTTTCCCATGTCCAACCCTACCCAACTCCCAGCCTGGAAAGCCCTCGCCTCCAACCGCGACCAGATCGCCAAGACAACACTCAAGGATCTCTTCGCTGCCGACCCGAAGCGGGGCGAGCGCCTGACGGCCGAGGCGTGCGGCCTCTACCTCGACTACTCCAAGAACCGGGTCAACGACGAGACCCTCAAGGGCCTGCTCCAGCTTGCCAGGGAAGTCGGCCTCGAGGCGCACCGTGACAAGATGTTCGCCGGGGAGAAGATCAACATCACCGAGGACCGGGCGGTTCTCCATGTTGCACTCCGCGCCCCCAAGGGGGAGGTGATCAAGGTGGACGGTGTCGATGTCGTCCCTGAAGTTCACAAGGTGCTCGAGGCCATGGGAGCGTTTGCCGACCGCATTCGCAGCGGCGAGTGGAAGGGCCATACCGGCAAGCGAATCAAAAACGTCATCAACATCGGCATCGGCGGCTCTGACCTCGGTCCCGTCATGGCCTACGAGGCTCTCCGCCACTACAGCGACCGTTCGCTGACCTTCCGCTTCGTTTCCAATGTGGACGGCACCGATTTCGCCGAGGCCGTTCAGGACCTCGATCCAGCCGAGACACTCTTCATCGTCTCTTCCAAGACCTTCACCACGCTTGAGACCATGACCAACGCGCACACCGCGCGCGACTGGTCGCTTGCGGGCTTCGGTGGCGACATCAAGGCCGTCGCCAAGCACTTCGTGGCCGTCTCCACGAATGCCGCCAAGGTCTCCGAGTTCGGCATCGACACCGCCAACATGTTCGGTTTCTGGGATTGGGTCGGCGGACGCTATTCGATGGATTCGGCGATCGGTCTCTCGACCATGATTGCCATCGGACCGAAGAACTTCTCCGACCTCCTCGCCGGCTTCCATGCCATGGACGAGCACTTCCGCACCGCGCCGCTTGAGAAGAATCTCCCCGTGCTCATGGGTCTCCTCGCCGTCTGGTACAACGACTTCTTCGGGGCACAGAGCATCGCGGTGCTGCCCTACGAGCAGTATCTCAAGCGCTTTCCCGCCTATCTCCAGCAGCTCACCATGGAGAGCAACGGCAAGTCGGTACGCCTCGACGGCACCCATGTCACCTTCGACACCGGCCCGATCTACTGGGGCGAGCCCGGCACCAACGGCCAGCACTCCTTCTACCAGCTCATCCATCAGGGAACCCGGCTCATCCCGTGTGATTTCATCGGCTTCAACAAGGCCCTCAACCAGCTGGGGCACCACCACAATTACCTCATCTCGAACATTTTCGCGCAGGCCGAGGCGCTTGCCTTCGGCAAGACTCCCGAGCAGGTGAAGGCGGAGGGAACTCCCGACTGGCTCACCCCGCACCGCGTCTTCGAGGGGAACCGCCCGTCGAACGTCATCATGGCCGACAAGCTCGATCCGCACACCCTCGGAACCCTTGTCGCCCTCTATGAGCACAGTGTCTTCACCCAGGGCGCCGTCTGGGGAATCAACTCCTTCGACCAGTGGGGCGTGGAGCTTGGCAAGCAGCTTGCCCAGCACATCATTCCCGAGTTGGAGGCGCCTACCGAGCCCGAGCTTAAGCACGACAGCTCAACCAACGCCCTCATCCGCCGCTTCCGCGCCCGGAAGTAACCGGATCATCCGCATGAAGATCGAGGTCCTTGCCAATGATGATGCGGTCGCCAAGGCGGCCGCCGGAGTCATCGCCGCCGCCGCCCGTGAGGCCGTTGCGGCACGCGGCATCTTCACCCTTGCCGTGAGCGGGGGGAAGACCCCCTGGGCCATGCTTAGGGATCTCGCCTCCGAGGAGGTTCCCTGGTCCCGCGTCCATGTCTTCCAGATCGACGAACGCATCGCACCCGAAGGTGATCCCGACCGCAACCTGACCCATCTCCATGAGAGTCTCTTGGGGAACGCTCCCATTCCCAAGGAGAACATCCACGCAATGCCGGTGAATGCCGTGGATCCCGTCGAGGGGGCTGGGGAATACGAGCGGACGCTTCAGGAACTCTGCGGGAATCCACCCGTTCTGGACATGGCTCACCTCGGACTCGGTCCCGACGGCCACACTGCCTCGCTTGTTCCAAACGATCCCGTCCTCGAGGTTGCCGACCGTGACGTCGCCCTCACCGATCCGGTGAATCTGTATCAGAATCGCCGTCGGATGACCCTCACCTATCCGATGATCAACCGCTCCCGGAAAATCCTCTGGCTCGCCACGGGCGCCGCCAAGATCCCGATGATCGTCCGCCTCAAGGCCGCCGATCACTCCATCCCGGGAGGACGGATCGCCCAGGAAAACGCACTGCTGCTTATTGACACCGCCGCCGCGGCAGGGTTGTAGGCTTGTGAGAGTTGGCGAATAGCGGCGTTCCCACGCGCCTTTTCTACGGCTGACGCTTGGGCGCCTGGCTCTTCATCCAATCTCAGGTCGCCTAGGCTCGGGAGAGTTGGCGGATAGCGGCGTTGCCCCGCGCTTGCCGTAGGTTCATTGCGGCTGACACTTTTGAGTCTGGCCCTGCATCCAAACTTCCAAGCCTCCCTCCTGCTTCTTGTTTTCCTGTTTTCGGATTTCCTCCCGCTGATAACTGCGGAGAATCTCCATCTTCAATCCTAGCTCAAGTTCGGGTTCAATCTTCTCCTCCGGGCCCCATGCGGAGTTTTCTTCGTTTGAGGAATTTCCGGATCTCCTCGGGCACGAGAACGAGACTGCCCAGCGCGATCAGCAACAGGAGATCCCTCAGGGGGATCGGGGTGGTGTGGAAGTAGCGGTTCAGCGGTTCGCTGTAGATGACCAGCAACTGCAGGAGAATGCCGCAGAGGAGCCCGCCCGTGAGCCAGGCGTTCCTGAACACCCTGGAATCCACGGCGGATCGGATCCGGTTTCTGCAGTTGAGCACATTGAACCACTGTGACACGGCCATCAGCGTGAAGGTCTCGCTCTGCACCAGCACGAAGGGAACCCCCGTGGAGAGACGCCACAGGTAGAACCCGAACACCACCAGCACGGAGGAAGAGACCATCACGAGGAGTCGCTTCATCATCTCCCGATCGAGGAGGGGATCATCCGGTGGCACCGGGGGGTGCCGCATCTCGTCACCCTCGGCTCCTTCCATCACAAGGTTCACCGTGGCGACACTCTCGGTGACCACGTTGATCCAGAGAATCTGAACTGCCGCCAAGGGGAGGGGATATCCGGAAAAGAGTGCCAGCAGGAGGACCATCACCTCGTCAAGGGAGGTCGCAAAAAGGAAAAGGATCACTTTCTTGATATTCCGGTACACGATGCGCCCTTCGCGGATTGCGGCGATGAGTGTCGCGAAGTTGTCATCCGTGAGGACAATCCTTGACGCGCTCTTGGCGACCTCCGTCCCGCTGATGCCCATGGCCACCCCGACATCCGCCCTTGCCAGTGCAGGTGCATCGTTCACGCCGTCTCCCGTCATTGCGACAATGTCGCCGCCGGCCTGAAGGGCTTCGACGATCCTGAGCTTCTGCTCGGGGTAAACCCTCGCGAAGACAGAGATGCGCCGAAGGGCGTCCGGTAGCGCATCATTCGGAAGGTTTTCCATTTCCGATCCCTCCATGGCGATGTCCCCCTCCTTCGCTATCCCGAGCTTTCGTGCAATGGCGAGACCCGTCGCCTTGTGATCACCGGTGAGCATGATGGTGCGGATCCCGGCGGATGCACTTGTTTTCAGCGCCCGGGCGACTTCCTCGCGGGGGGCATCCATCTGTCCCACCAGACCGAGCAGGGTGAGCTTTCCGCAAAACTGTTCCGCTCCGCCTTGCTCAAGAAGACGGGGATGATCCCACACGGCCACCGCAAGGCAGCGAAGTGCCTGACCTGACATCTCCCCGGCAATTCCGAGAGCCTTCGCTTTCAGCGAAAAATCCAGCGGCATGACGCCCCCTGCCGAGCCTGCCTTGGAGCAGAGGGGGATGATCACTTCCGGGGCTCCCTTGAGCGAGATCCTGAAGAGGGAGTCGCCGTTGCGATCCAGGGTCGCCATGATCTTCGAGGAAGGGTGAAACGGCATCTCCGAGATGCGCTGCCATCGGCCCCTGACTTCTTCGATGCCCGAGCCAAGCTTGCCGGCAAGGGTCAGCAGGGCCGCCTCGGTGGGATCCCCCAGAATGTGCCATCGTGGATGGCGCTCGTCGGGTGGGAGAAGGCGGGCGTCGTTGCAGAGAAGCAGGGTCTCGGCGAGTGGGTGCAGTGATCGTCTCATCGCCTCATTGATTGGAAGCCCGCCCCGGGCGATCACCCCTTCGGGGGCGTATCCCTCGCCGCTCACCTCCATTATTCCGGTGTCGGGAAGCCAGAGTCGGGTGACGGTCATCTCGTTTCTTGTCAGGGTTCCGGTCTTGTCGCTGCAGATGACACTGGTCGATCCCAGTGTCTCGATCGCCCCGAGACGGCGCACAACAGCTCCTCGAAGGGCCATCCGCTGCATGCCCACCGCCAAAGCGATGGTCATGGCGACCGGGAGTCCTTCCGGAACCACGGAGACCAATTGGCTGAGTGCCACCATCAGGATCTCCTGAAAAGGGAGACCCCGGGCCATTCCAAAGCCGAGAATCACGAGAAAGATCAGGGCGGAAGCCAGGGCAAGGAAACGGCCGAACAGGGTGATCCGAACCTCCAGCGGTGTCTTGGGTTCGATCGTGGATGTGGCAAGGGCCGCAATCTTACCCAACTCCGACTTCATCCCTGTCGCGACGATGAGAGCTCGTCCACGTCCTGTGGCGACATGAGTCCCCGAGTAGAGCATATTGTTCCTCTCCGCCAGGGAGGTCGCCGGCGGAAGGGGATCGGCCTGTTTAAAAACGGGAAGAGACTCCCCGGTCAAGGCCGACTCGTCGGTGCTCAGGGAGGCCGACTGGATCACTCGTGCGTCCGCCCCGATCCGATCTCCGGCGGAGAGAAGGAGCAGATCCCCCGGCACCAGTTCCCGGGCTGTGATTTCCTGCTCGATCCCGTTCCTGATAACCCGGGCCCTTGCCAAGGTAAGCCTCCTGAGGGCGTCCATGGTTCGTTCGGCCCGTCCCTCCTGAAAGGTGCCGATCAGGGAATTCATGATCAAAACACCCAGGATCACGATCGCATCACGCAGATCCCCCATTACCAAGGCGATGATCGCGGCCGCGAGCAGGAGGTAGATCAGGGGGCTGACGAATTGACCGAGAAAGACCATCGCAACCGGTCGGGTATGCGCCTCCGGCAGAGTGTTCCAGCCCGACTCCTCGCGACTCCCCGTCACCTCGCTATTCTCCAATCCCCTTTCGGGATCGACCCGAAGCACCCTGCTGACAGCTTCCAGCTCCAGGGAATGCCATGATGATTCCCCATCCTGCCGTGTGATCGGAAAGGCGGGGGTCATGGGGCGGAGGATTTCTTCACACCCTGAAGATAACCCGAGGGATGACAACAACGCCCATCGCCGAAAGAACCAGCTGATTCCACCTGAATAAGAGTGGAGATGGTATAAGAAGCTCAGCCACGCAAAATTCAGCCTTGTTCAAGGCACCGGACGAAGGCTCTCCCATGAACTCAATCTACCATGGGGAAAGGATGACCACTCCATCCCCTTCGCATGGTGAAAACGCTTACTTTTGCCAATGGTATGGCGGAAAATTCTCCCCCCGCGACCTACAGTGGCGTCGTCCGCCAACATCCCAAACCTAAAGAGACTTTTCCTTGGATCGGGTTGCGCTCCAGAGAGCGTATGCAGCCATGCAGAGGGAAAGGGGAATGTAGATCTTGTCCTCAATGGCTCCCGGAGGGGTGTGGGAGAAGGTGATCGGTTTGATGTGAGCCACGAACATCCTCAGGAATGTCTCAAAAAACTGAACCAGCCACATGGCCGGGATGAGGGAGCGGTAACGAATGATCACCGCCCATTGGATGATCGCGTAAATCAGCTGCTCGGCTCCCCACTGGGATCCGAAAAAAACAACGTCCTTGGAGCCCGCAAAACTCAGATCCAGACCCGCGATGGAGGCCAGCCCGGCATCGGGGGCGAGCATGTGAATGAAACTCCTAACGGTACCGATTACCGTCACCAGAACGAATGCATAAAAGGGAATCCTGGAGCCAAGGATCGTGTTGTCCGCCTTGGTCGGGAAAAGTATTCGGAGGGATGTCATCATGGATTTCATCCCGCTTTTTGGGGGAGTCAGCGCATTTAAGCGCGTTGATCCAAAGAGACCACCGTCTTGCCGACCGCAGGGCCGACATACTCGCTGAGCGGACGGTAGAGCCTGTTGTCGACGAGCTGTTCCAGGATATGTGCGGTCCAGCCGGAGGTCCGGGCGATCGCAAAGATCGGGGTGAACATGTCGGTCGGAAGGCCGAGCGAGTAGTAGACCGTGGCCGAGTAGAAATCGACATTGGCATTCAGCCCCTTGCGTTCCTTCATGAGCTCGGCGATGCGCTCCGACATGCGGATCCACTTGCCCTCTCCGAGCTGCTCGCAGAGCTGAACGGCCATGGAGCGGAGGTGGGGGGCGCGGGGATCGAGGGTCTTGTAGACCCGGTGACCAATGCCCATGACCTTCTTCTTGGTGGCAAGTGCAGTCTCAACCCAACCGTCGACCTTGGTCTCGTCGCCGATCTCCTGAAGCATGTGGATGACTCCCTCGTTGGCGCCGCCATGAAGGGGACCCTTGAGCGTGCCGATGGCCGAGGTCACGGCCGAGTAGATGTCGCTCAGCGTGGCGATCGTAACGCGCGCGGAGAAGGTGGAGGCATTCATGCCGTGATCGGCATGGAGGACGTAGGCGACATCGAGGGTCTTTGCGGCCTCGGCGGTCGGCACTTCTCCGTTGAGGAGGTAGAGGAAGTGGGCGGCCTCACCGAGATCGGTGCGGACGGGTGGGAGGTCCTTGCCGAGGCGGGCGCGGTGATAGTACGCGGCGATGACGCCGACTTTGGCGGTCAGGGAGACTGCGCGGTGGCGGTTCTTGACGGGATCGATCTCGCCGGTCGGCACCTTGTCGTAGAGGCCGAGCATGGAGACACCCGTGCGGATGACATCCATGGGGTTGGCATCCTTGGGGGCCGACTTGAGGAAGTCGATGACTCCCTGCGGGAGTTCACGCTGGGAACCAAGCTCCTGATGCAGGGCCTCAAGCTGGGCCTTGTTGGGAAGTTCCCCGTGCCAGAGGAGGTAGACGACCTCCTCGTAGCTGACCTTGCCGGCGAGTTCGTTGATATTGTATCCGGCGTAGATGAGGATGCCATCCTCGCCGCGCACATCGCTGAGCGTGGTGGAGTTGGCGACGATACCTTCGAGTCCTTTGGCGATGACAGGCATGGGAGTGAGAGGTTGTTGGGTTGGAAGTGAAATGGTGGGTCAGGCCCGCTTCATCCGGCGGATGAGGGCGTCGGCCATGTCGGAAGGGGTCTCGGCGATCTCGATTCCCGCTTCGCGCAGTGCGGCGATCTTGCTGGCGGCCGTGCCGTGGCCGCCGCTGACGATGGCTCCGGCGTGACCCATGCGGCGTCCCTCCGGCGCGGTGGCTCCCGCGATGAAGCCGGCGATCGGCTTCTTGCAATGCTTGGCGGCCCATGCCGCGGCCTCTTCCTCGGCGGTGCCGCCGATCTCGCCGATCATGATGATCGCCTCGGTCTCGGGGTCCTCGTTGAACATCTTGAGGATGTCGAGGTGGGAGGTGCCGTTGATCGGGTCGCCGCCGATGCCGACGCAGGTGCTCTGGCCGTAACCGCGGGTGGTGAGCTGCCAGACGGCCTCGTAGGTGAGGGTGCCGGAGCGGGAGACGACGCCCACATTCCCCTTCTTGTGGATGTAGCCGGGAGCGATGCCGATGCGGCATCCGCCGTGGGACTTGTCACCGGTGCCGGGAGTGACGAGGCCGGGACAGTTGGGGCCGATGAGCCGGGTTTTGGATCCCTTCATGGCCTCCTTGACCTTCATCATGTCGATGACGGGGATGCCTTCGGTGATGGCGACGACAAGGTCGAGTCCGGCCGCGACACCCTCGAGGATCGCGTCGGCGGCGAACGGTGGCGGGACGAAGACCGCGGAGACCGTGGCTCCGGTCTCCTTCACGGCCTGATCGACGGTGTCGAAGATGGGAACCTGATTCTCGAAGAGCTGGCCTCCCTTGCCCGGGGTGACGCCGGCGACCACCTTGGTGCCGTAGTCGAGGCTGAGCTTGGCGTGGCGTGCTCCGAAGCTGCCGGTGATGCCCTGGATGAGTACCTTGGTGTCGGGAGTGACGAGGATCGACATGGGAGAGAAAAGTGAAAGGTGAGGGTGACGGTGGAAAAGGTTGCTTAGGCGGCGGCTTGGACGGCGGCGACGATCTTCTTGGCGGCGTCGAGGATGTTCTCCCCGCTCTCGAGCTTGAGGCCACTCTGGGCGAGTGTCTTCTTGCCGGCCTCGACGTTGTTGCCTTCCAGGCGGACAACAAGCGGGATGGAGAGGCCTGTCTCCTTCGCGGCCTCGACGATGCCGTTGGCGATGACGTCGCAGTCCATGATGCCGCCGAAGATGTTCACCAGGATCCCCTTCACGCGGGAATCGGCAAGGATGATGCGGAAGGCCGATGCGACCTGCTCGCGTGTGGCTCCGCCGCCGACATCGAGGAAGTTGGCAGGACTGCCGCCGGCATGCTGGATGATGTCCATGGTGGCCATGGCGAGACCCGCGCCGTTCACCAGGCAGGCGATGTTCCCGTCGAGACCGATGTAGTTGAGGCTGTGCTTGGAGGCCTCGACCTCGCGCGGATCCTCCTCGGTGACGTCGCGCATGGCGACGATGGAGGGCTGGCGGTAGAGAGCGTTGTCGTCGAAGTTGAACTTCGCGTCGAGGGCCATGAGTCGGCCGTCGGTCGTCACGACGAGGGGATTCACCTCCACCATGGAGCAGTCGCGCTCGATGAAGAGGCGGTAGAGGTTGGTGAAGAGCTTGGAGGCCTGGTTCATCAGCGGCCCGGTGAGGCCGAGCGAAGCGGCGATCAGGCGGGTCTGGTAGGGCATGATGCCGAGGAAGGGATTGATCGAAAGGCGGAGGATCTTCTCCGGGGTCTTCTCGGCGACGCTCTCGATGTCGACGCCCCCCTCGGTGCTGGCGATGACGACGGGGAGGGAGGTGGCGCGGTCGATGAGGATCGCGAAATAGAGCTCGCGGGCAATGTCAACGGCCTCGCCGACGAAGACCTTGCCGACTTCCTTACCCTCGGCACCGGTCTGATGGGTAACGAGCACCTGACCGAGCATCTTGGAGGCGAGATCCTTGGCTTCTGCGGGGCTATCGCAGAGATGCACGCCCCCTTTGAATCCGTTCTTGAAGGTTCCCTTGCCGCGACCGCCGGCATGGATCTGGGCCTTCACAACCAACCTCCCTCCGCTCAGGCCGGTGGCCACAGACTCGGCCTCCGCAGGGGTATGGGCAACTCGTCCGGGTTGGGTGGCGACGCCGAATTCGGCAAAGAGTTCTCGGGCCTGAAATTCGTGGATATTCATGGGAAAAAATGGATAAGCCCGACTAATACACAGCACCCTTTGAAAGGGAAAGAACTCCCTTAGGAAAGAGTGAAAAAGTTGAAAGGTTGAAAGGTTGAAAGGGGAAAAAGTCGATCCAACGCGTCGAAGCATCCGAGGGAACCGCCCCATACCCTATTCCCAATAGGCCTATTACCGATCCCCTATTCCCCAACTACGGCAACGGCCCCGCCGCGTAGCGGTTGGCGGCCGGGGACTGCATGACATCGACCCAGATAGGGAGTGCCAGTTCGGCGCCATAGCCGCCGCGCATGATGGTCTTTGGGTGGTCGAAGCCGACCCAGACCCCGCAGGTGAGCCCCTCCGTGTATCCCAGGAACCAGGCGTCGACGAAGCGGTCGGTGGTTCCGGTCTTTCCGGCTGCGGGCTTGCGCAGGCCGAGTGAGGCCGCCCGGGAGGCGGTGCCGCGCGTGAAGACCTCGGTCAGAATCGCCGTGGTCGCCCGGGCCGCATTCCGGTCGAGGACGGGAACGCGGTCGCGGGTGGCCCGGAAGAGGACCTTCCCCTCGGCATCGGTGACCTGCTCGATCAGGTGCGGGTGGAGGCGTGATCCGCCGGTGGCGAGCGCGGAGTAGGCTACCGTGACATTCCTGAGGGTCGACTCGAAGCTGCCGAGGCAGATGGAGGGATAGCGGGGGACATCCTCGGCCAGGCCGAGTTTTTCCATGATGGAGGCCACCGTTCCAAGGCCGGTGGCGAGCCCGACGCGCACGCTCATGGTGTTCCGGGAGTGGATGAGGCCCTCCTTGGCGGGCAGATCGCCGCCGAAGGTGCCGTCGCTGTTCTGGGGATCGTAGGCCGGGGAGCGGGGAGGCAGTTCCGTGATCGAGAGCCGGGCGTCGCTGACCGGTGTCTCCGGGGTGATGACCCCCTTGCGGAAGGCCTCCTCGTAGACGAACGGTTTGGCCGAGGAACCGATCTGCCGCGTCGCCACCAGGGCGCGGTTGTATTTGCTCTCGGCAAAGTTGCGCCCGCCCACGATGGCCGTGATGCCGCCGGAGGCGTTGTCGATGGCGAGAAGGGCGGCCTGAAGCGGTTCGGAGGGCTCGGCGGCTTGGACAGGCTGGGGGATGATTCCCTTGCCCATGCCTTTTGCCGGCTTGGGCGGTTTCGGCGGCGCGTGTTGCTGGCGGAAATCGGGCCGCGCCTCCACTTCCGCAAGCCGTCGTGCCAGCGATTGCTCGGCGGCCTGCTGCATCCCCGCGTCGATCGAGGTGTCGATCCGGAGACCTCCCTCGTCGATCTTGGAGGGGGAGACTACCTGCTCGAGTTCGTGGAGGATCGCGTCCACGGCCCAGCTGTTGAGGGGGTTCACGAGCTGCCGTTGGCGCGGTGCGATCTTCTCCCGGAGCGCCTTCTCATGCTCCGCGTGGGTGATGAGTTCGAGTTCCTCCATCCTTCCGAGGACGACATTGCGCTGCCTGAGGGATGCCTCGAGGTTGTTGAAGGGAGAGTAACGGTTGGGACTGCGGATCAGTCCCGCCAGAAGGGCCGCCTCCGAGAGGCTCATGTCGGCGGCGGGTTTTCCGAAGTAGGCCTGGCTCGCCGTCTCGACCCCGTAGAGACCGGAGCCGAAGTAGATGCGGTTCATGTAGAGCTCAAGGATCTTCTCCTTGGTCATCTCCATCTCGATGCGGAAGGCCATGGCCGCCTCGAGGAACTTGCGGTTGAAGGTCTTCCCTCCGAGCGGGAAACTGTTGCGGGCCAACTGCTGGGTGATCGTGCTGGCCCCCTCCTTCATCCCGCCGAAGAGAAGGTTCCGCACAGCCGCACGCGCGATGCCGAGAGGGTCGATGCCGCGGTGCTCGTAGAATCTTGAGTCTTCGCGGCTGATCAGGGCCTTGACGAAATTCGGCGAGACACCGTCATAGGGGACCACGACGCGGTTCTCCCCCATGGTCCGGCTGTAGAATGTCCCGGTCCGGTCATAGATCGCCGAGCGCTGCGGCATCTGTCCAATCGTTGAGAGATCGAAGGTGAGCGCCCAGAGATAGTAGAGAACACCGACGAGCACCCAGAGAAGGAGTGCCGCGAAGCCGAGCTTGATCAGCGTGATCAGGAAGGAGCTGCGGCGTTTCCGTGGAGGAGGTGCACTGCGGCGTTTGTTCGCGGGGCGGGAGGAAGACACGGGACTTGCATCCTAGGTGGCTCTTTCCATGATGGCTAGCCACCGTTGAGTTCCAACTTTTCAAAATGATCGAGATCCAGATTCTGACACCCATCCCCTCCATCGCCGAGGGCGTCCTCCGGGAGAGTATCCTTGGCCGCGCCCAGGAGGCTGGTTTGGTGAAGTTGGAGGCTGTCGACCTCCGGCGCTGGACTCATGACCGCCATCGCACGGTCGACGACGCCCCCTACGGCGGAGGCCCCGGCATGGTGATGAAGATCGAACCGATCGCCGAGGCGCTGGGGGAACTCCGCCGCCCGGAGACCAAGGTGATCTTCCTCACCCCTCAGGGAAGGCCGCTCAAGCAACCGATCGTCCGCGAGTATGCCAAGGTGGAGCATCTCATCCTCCTCTGCGGGCATTACGAGGGTGTCGACCAGCGCGTGGCCGATCACCTTGTCGACGAGGAGATCTCGATAGGCGACTACATCCTGACCAACGGCGTCCTGGGGGCGCTGGTGCTGACTGACGCCATCGTGCGGTTGGTTCCAGGAGTCCTGGGAGATGACCAGTCGGCGGTCACCGAGTCTTTCGAAACGGGATTGCTCGACCACCCGCACTACACGCGTCCGGTGGAGTTTCAGGGCTGGGGCGTTCCTCCGATCCTGCTATCGGGAAATCACGGGGCAATCGCCGCATGGCGTGCAGAACAGGCGTTGGAAGCGACCAAAAAACGCCGCCCCGACCTGCTGGATTAAGGAAGCGGTTCCTTAAGCGCGATACCAGTCAGGGAGACTTAGCAGTCTCTCCACGAGTTCACAGTTACGGATTGTGGCGCCTTGATGAGCGTGCAGGACATCGATCGCGGCGGCGATCATGGAAGAGCGTTTCTCCGGATCGGTGAGTAACGTTTGCGTTGCGGATGCGATCTCTTCGGAGTCATGAACCCGGATGGCGGCGCCCGCTTCGCAGAGGTGTGTCGCAAGTGGTTCGAAGTTGCCTGTGTGAGGGCCGAAGAGGACGGGAGCGCCTGCCTGCAGGGGCTCGATCATGTTTTGGCCGCCGTGATTGACGGAGAGGGAAAGGCTTTTCCCAACAAAGACCACGGTCGCCTTGGGATACCAACGGCTGAGTTCTCCTGTGGTATCCAGCAGAAGCGGCACGTCGGAGAGTTCGGCTCCCTCGGAGCGCAGTCGGCAGGAGATCCCGATGCTTTCCAAAGCCGTCCGGACCTCACTGCGCCGCTCTGCATGGCGGGGTGCGATGATGAGTCGAAGCCTTGGAAAATCCTTTATGAGTGTCAGCCAGGCAGCGGCGATCTCCCTCTCTTCGCCCGCATGGGTGCTGGCAGCGAGGAGCATAGGATCACTTGCATCACCTTCAGGGATGGTTCCCGCTGAGATCGGGGCGTCATGCTTGATGTTGCCCGTGAGATGGAGGAGCCCCTCGTCGACTCCGAGAGAGATCCATCGTGACACATCCCCCGGATCGGTCAGCGTGATCAGGTTGAGCTGGTTGAAGAAAGGGGCCGTGAAGGGGCGCGCCATCCGGAATCGTTTTTCCGAGCGCGGAGAGAGGCGTGCATTGAGCAGGGCAACGGGGATCTCCTGTGCTTTGCAGGCGGCGAT
The DNA here is from genome assembly GCA_040380225.1 of Verrucomicrobiia bacterium. Classification (GTDB taxonomy): domain Bacteria; phylum Verrucomicrobiota; class Verrucomicrobiia; order Chthoniobacterales; family UBA6821; genus UBA6821. The sequence continues at coordinate 13,568 of JBEIJN010000029.1, forward strand.
CCGGTTCGGCCAGAGATCCGCCTCGACCATGAGAAGGGCCGAGGGTTTGAGACGATGGACAAGACGGGAGGTGATGACGGGGAAGTCGACGGGGTTGCCGATGGGCTCCAGCCACTCGGAGGAGGATTTTTCAACAATGGCGAGTCCCGTGGAGGTGGTCGTGCTGAGGAGGAAGCGCGCCGCGGGGTTCCGACGGCGGTATTCCCGCGCGAATTTCAGGGCGATCCCGACTTCGCCGACGCTCACGGCATGCAGCCAGATCCTCCCCGTGCCGATGCGCGCCAATGTGGAGGCATCAAGGATGCCGAAGCGCTGAAGCGCCTTGTTGCCGTAGCCGCCACGCTTCCTGATCCGCGTGAGGTATCCGGGAAGCAGGATCAACAGGATCGGGACAAAGAGCAGATTGTAGAGGAAGAGGGTGATCCGTTTCATGAGGATCTCCTCAGGATCAGGATGCGTGATTCACCGTAGGATCGGTCCGAAAGAACCTCCCAGGAGGCAAGGGATGGAAGGGGTTGCCGGCGTTCGCACTCCAGGATGAGGAGGCCCTCCTCGCCAAGAGCGGCCGGGAGATTCGGTTGGGTCAGCACCTGCTCTGCATGGTTCGGCGGTTCACCCGCGGAAGGGCGTGTGTCCTTGAGATAGGGAGGATCGGCAAAGACGAGATCAAAGCTCCCGGGAGGGGCATAGAGTTCCAGGAAGCGCATCGCATCCATCTGCTGGACGCTTGCCCCCTGCCGGTCGAGGCGCGTGGTCTGGAGGTTTCTCCGGATCAACCCGGCGGTGGGGCCATGGTGTTCCACGAAGGTGGCCGAAGAGGCTCCCCTGCTGAGAGCCTCGATGCCGAGGGCTCCGCTTCCCGCGTAGAGATCGAGCACGCGGGCATCCGGAACCCGCTCGCCGAGTGAGGAGAAGATCGCCCCGCGGACCCGGTCCATTGTGGGGCGGGTCCCCTTGCCCGGGGCCTGCAGGGTGAGGCCACCGGCTGATCCGGCTATCACGCGCATCGTGGAATCAGGGAGTGGGCCGAGGGGTTTGCGCCGGAGGTAAGGGTGGCGGTGTCGCGGGAGTCTGCGGCTTGGGCGCGCCGAAGAGCCCCTGGATCAGTCCCCCGAGTCCGCCGAGATCGCCTCCGATCCTGATGCCGGTGAGGCGTTCGAGAAGGTCAGTCCTGGGATTCATGGCCGGTCCAGAGACACGGAACGCGATCTGCGTGTAGCCCTGTTCGGGTGCGGGCGTGAGTTTGTTGCCCAGGAGCCCCCCCAGCCGGCGGGTGAGGTTTTCATTGAAGAGGAGGCGGGACTCAAGGTTGAGCTGGCCGGTGGAGTCGACCGGGCCCTTGGCGGCGAGGATCAGGTTTTCCGAGCGAAGGAAGAGGTCATCGACCACGAAGCGCCCCTGATCAATACGGAAGAGGCACTTCCCCTCGGAAAGACGGAGAAGTTTCAGTTCCTCGATATTGAGGAACTGGCCGATCTGCTTGAGGAATGAGACGGGCTCCACGGTGACTTCCTTGCAGAGTAGGTTGCCCTCACCGTTCATCGTCGATCCCTTGCCGGCCATCCCTTCCAACCGGAGATCCCCCGTGATCTTTCCCTGTGCCGAGGAGGTTCCAAGCGAGGCATCGGAAAGAAGCTTTTCGAGTCGGCCATCGCTCAGATGAAGTGTGAGGGAAAACGAGGGGGACTGGCGAAGCGAGGTCAGGGAAGCGGTTCCGGAAAGGGTCCCCCCGCCGAAGGAGGCCGTGCAGGGTGAAAGATCAAGCGAGGAGAGGTTGGCAGGTCCCGTGAGTCCGGCGTGGAGATTCCGGAAGATCAGGGAGGACCCTATCACGATCGAGGGGGCGTTCAGACTGGCCTTCCAGCTTTCACCATTCAGCGCTCCGCGCAGGGTGAGTCCCTTGAGGGTCAGAATCGGGCTTCCCTTGTCATCGAGGTAGCTGAAATCTCCACCCTCGATCCTGATGCTCTTGAGGGGGAGGGAAGGGGGAGTCACCCCCGACGGGACGGCAGCACTTGAAAGAGCGTTTTGGGCGGGCGCACTTTCCGTGGCCGGGGGGGCGATGCCAGGAGTGGGGGGCTTGATCTCACGGGGAGTTGATGGAGTGGTGAAGCTTCCTCCGAAATTTCCCGGCTTGGCAGCGGAAGATGTGGCCATCGCGGCAATGGGCTGCCGCGTCGAAAGCCGAAGCGAGGGGCTCTTCAACTCAATGCCTGAGGCCACGATCCGGCCATGCAGGAGTTCCGTGAAGTCAGGACGAAGGATGATGGATCGCGCCGAGAATCCCTGCGGATCTCCTTCTCTCCCTCCCTTGATATTGCCGATCCTGATCGATCCCAAGGGCCAGGGGAGGGCGAAGATCGAGCCAATGGTCACAGGCATGCCCAGACTGTCACCGATCCCGCTTTCAATCTGGCTCCGGGTCGCCGGAAGGGCGAGGTAAGCGTTCAGGATCAGGCATGCCGAGAGAACTCCGGCGATCAGAATGGCCGCTATGGTGAGAATGGGCTTGGCAATCGGTCGCACCCGAACAAGTTAGAAGTCCTGACGTAATTGTGAAGTGTGAAGAATCCCCTGATCATTCTTAATCCCGCCGCTCACAGCGAGAAGGCAGGGCGTCTCCCCGAGCGACTCCGTGCAGTCTGTAGGGAGGCCGAGATCCGTCTGACCGGGATGCCCGGTGATGCGGAGAGGATCGCAACAGACGCGGTCGGGGAGGGATTCACGACCATTGTGGCGGCCGGGGGGGATGGAACGATCAACGAGGTGGTCAACGGGATCGTGGCCGCCGGAATGCCGGGGGTCCGGCTCGGAGTCCTGCCTGTCGGGACGATGAATGTCTTTGCCGTGGAACTCGGTATCCCCCTCAACTCCCTCGAGAAAGCCTGGGGGATCATCCAACAGGGAGGGATCCGTCATCTGGATCTCCCGATCTGCACCTCCGAGGCGGGAACACGTTGCTTTGTCCAGCTCGCCGGTGTCGGCCTTGATGCCGAAGTGGTCCGCCGCACCACGCGGGAATCAAAGAAGGCGCTGGGCCCGTTGAGTTACCTGCTCTCGCTGGCCCAGGTGGCGGGGGAAAAACCGCCTCCGGTGACGATCGAGAGCGCGGAGGGGCTGGTGAAAAGCGGCTCCTTCGTCCTGATTGGAAACGGGCGATTCTACGGCGGTCCTTTCCGGATGTTCCGCAAGGGATCTCCCTGCGACGGTCTGATCGATGTCCTGGTCTTCCGGAACCAGAGCCCCTGGGATCTCCTGCGCTACATGCACGCGATCCTCATCGGTCAGCATGCCGAACTTGGAGACGTTGAGTATTTTCAGACATCCTCCCTCTCCCTTCATTCCGAAAGCCCCGTCCCCTACGAACTTGACGGGGAGATGTCGGGGTATCTGCCACTCTCGCTACGCGTGGAGAAGGGCGCCCTCCCCGTGATTGCGTCCCCCGTGGGAGATCCCTGCTAGTATATCCATGGAACGACTCCGCCAGTCACCGGTCACGCTGATCCTTTTCGGGATCAATCTCGCGTTTTTCCTCATCGAGGAGATTTTCCGGATCTTTTTCGACAGCTCCCTCTTTCCCTTGATGGCGCTGAGTCGGGAGGGTTTCAGCGAGGGGGGATGGTGGCAGCTTGTGACCCATGGATTCCTCCACGGCAATCTGTTTCACCTGATCGTCAACATGGTCGCGCTCTGGTTCACCGGTCCGCTGCTTGAAGAGCTCCTGGGGGGATGGCGTTACCTGGGCCTGTACTTCGGGGGCATTGTTGCTGGAGGGTTGCTCCAGACCTTTTCCAGCCCTGAGAGCGTTGATCTGGTGGGTGCCTCCGGCGCGGTCTGCGCCCTGCTGGTGGGATTTGCGACGCTCCTGCCGAGACTCGAGATCACCGCCCTGATCTTCTTTGTCATTCCCGTGAGGATGAAGGCTGCGACGCTGGGGTGGCTGATCGTCGGAGTCTCCATTCTCTTCCGGGTCTTCGGGATAGAACCCGGAATCGGCCATATGGCGCATCTCGGCGGCGCGATCGCGGGATTCGTGATCTGCCTGACCTACCGGAAGCTTGGCTTGGTGAGGCCTCTTCCCGAGATCCCTCCTCCGATCCCGCAGGAGTGATGACACAGGGGAAAACTTTCTAACTTCCCCACCTTCCGGGACTACAGTCCCTTCAATCCAGCCAGGAGCAGTTCGGCGTTCGTCTTCGTGGTCTCCAGGTTAAGTCCCAGGATCTGCATCCCCTCGGCGGCGGGGATTTCCATCAGTTGTTTCCGAAGTTGGAGGATACGGTCGTATTCGTCGGGATGGTACAGGAGTTCCTCGCGGCGGGTTCCAGACTTGGTGATGTGGATGGCGGGGAAGATGCGCTGCTCCATGATGGAGCGGTCGAGGTAGATCTCCATATTCCCAGTCCCCTTGTATTCCTCAAAGATCAGGTCATCCATGCGGCTGTGGGTTTCGACCAGGGCCGTGGCGAGGATGGTCAGGCTCCCTCCCTCCTCGACATTACGCGCCGAGCCGAAGAATTTCTTGGGTCGGGACAGCGCCGCGGAATCGACGCCGCCGCTCATGGTTCGGCCTTTTCCCTTCACGTTGTTGTTATAGCCGCGCGAGAGACGGGTGATGCTGTCGACGAGGATGACGACATCCTTCTTCAATTCGACAAGCCGTTTGGCCCGCTCCGAGACCATTTCCGAGACCTGGACGTGGCGGGAGGTCGGTTCGTCGAAGGTGGAGCTGAAGATGTCGCAGTCGAGTGATCGGCGCAGGTCGGTGACTTCCTCGGGTCGCTCATCCACAAGCAGGAGCATGAGGTGGACATCGGGATGGTTTGCCCTGATGGCCAGGGCAAGGCTCTTGAGCATCATGGTTTTTCCCACGCGTGGCGGGGCCACGATCAATCCCCTCTGTCCCATGCCGAGCGGGGCGATCAGGTCGACCGCCCTGGCCGTGGGATTGGTCTTGCCCGGTTGCTCCAGGTAGATGCGCCTGTTGGGAAACATGGCGGTGAGTTTGTCGAACTCCAAAGGGGTCTTCCATTCACTGGAAGGGATCCCTTCGATTGCCGTGATCACCTTGAAGCAGAGGCGGCGCTCCGATTGCAGGCCGACGGTCCCTGCAATGCGGAGTCCGGGGCGAAGTTCGTACTGGCGGAGCAGAGGCACGGGTAGGGTCAGATCCGCAGGGGTGGGTTGGAAGTTGAAGAGGGGCCACCGGATCATCGGGGCATCCGGTGCGAATTCCAGAATACCTTCCGCTGTCAGCACCCCGCACCGCTTGATCTGATCTCGGGCGATATCAAGGACAAGATGATGCTTGGAGGAGTCGCGGTAGACGGAGAGGTTCCGATCCTCCGCCATCGCGAGAAGCCCCTGATGACCCAACCGGTGGAGTGTTCCCAGGTCGAGCGGTCCGGGAGGTGCGGGAGCGGGAGCTTGTGGTGAAGAGTCTTCCGTTGCGATTCCGGGGGTTTCGTCCGGGTGATCTTCGGGTTTTTTGCTCATGATTTGTTGAATGTTCTCAGGAATCCGCTGATCTGCCGCGAGAGCGTGTCAACGGTTCCGTCGTTCCAAAGAAGGTGATCGGCTTGTGAAATCTTTTCGTTCTGGGGTTGCTGCAGAGCCAGCCATTCGTCGGCTTTTGCCGCACTCACCGAGCGGCTCTTCAGGAGCCGCTCCTTGCGGATGGAATCGGAACATCCCACCACCAGAACCTTGTCAAAAAAACTGGAGAGACCTTTTTCGTAGAGAAGGGGAATTTCTGCAATAAAGAACGTCTGGTCGGGAAGTCGATGGGCTTCCGCAAGCGGTTTCCAGATCCTTTCAAGCCGGGGGTGCAGGATCCCCTCCAGGGTGTTCCGTGCCTCCGGGTTGGCGGAGATCCGGACTGAAATGGTTTCCCGATTTGGAAGACCATCCGACGTGTAGCAATGGGCCCCCAAGGAAGATCTGATGAGATCCATGACTTCCGGATCCTTTTCCAAGAGGGTTCGGTTCTCCTCATCCGCAGAGAATCGCAGTGCCGTGATGCCGGCTTCCTGAATCAGGGAAACCAAGAGATCCAAGGCGGCCGTTTTTCCGCTTCCGATGTTACCGGTCAGAGCCAGTGAGGGCATTCGTGTATGGGGACGTGAATCATGCCTTTCTAAGGCATCTCCGTTTTTCGTATCCGCTGTACTTACTTGCCACGAACCGCAGGAGAGGAGATTAAGGGTTGGGGGAGATCCGGTGGCAATCCGAGGGGCTTGACGATCTCCGGTTCCTCGGCGTCCCCGCGGCGAGGTTGGCCTTCGGCATCGAGGATTCTGGGTGTCACGAAGATCACGAGATTCTTTTTGAGTTTCTGATCGGCATCGGAGCGGAAAAGCCGGCCCGCCAGCGGCATATCACCGAGGAAGGGGACCTTATCCTGAACCTTCTGGACATCTTCCCGTATCAGGCCACCCAGTGCTACGGTCTGGCCGTCCCAGACAGTCACGAAGGTATTGACCTCACGCACCGAGAAGACAGGTTGGTTGATTGTGTTGGTGGTGAGGGTTGTTGAGTTCGGCACAAGGGCAGGCACACGGATCCCTGCTCCCACGTCAAAAAGGCCAGCCTGATAACCAACGCCATTGATCGGTGAGCCGTAGTTGATGAATCCATCAAAATCTATCACTCTTGGATTCAGGGCCATATCGATGGTGTAACCATCGGGGCCAATCGTTGGGGTGGCTTCCAGCACGACGCCAAGATCCTGTTTGGTAAAATCGCGGGGAAAAGCTGGAGTGACCGTCGGAGGGGGTACGGTCAGAGGGTTTATAACGCCTTGTCCGCCACCTCCTTGTCCCTGACCACCAGCTTGATTGAATTGAGGAGGGTCGTACTGCTTGGGGTAGATGAATTCGTTGATGATCTTGACGGTCGCCTTGACGCCGCTCTTGGTGGTGACTCTGGGAGCAGACATCAGGTCGACGCCTTTTTTCTGGTTGAGGGCGCGGATCACCAACTGGAACTGCGGCTCCGAAAAGACCCCGGCGATGCTGAAGATTCCCGGTGCTGCGGTTCGGTCTCCAAAACTTTGGCCAGCCAGGAGGGCATCCACGGAATTTCCTGTGACGGCCTGATTGCCCGACCGCAGGCTACCCACAGAACTCATGGGGTATCCACCTGCCATCGGGTTCCCGAAAGGAGTAGTGTTGGCTCCCGCGCCGGGTACACCGCCTCCGGTCCCATAAACGCCTCCTCCCACGCTGAAGGGGCCGAGGAGCCAGTCGAAGCCGAGTTCCTGAAGGTTGTTCTGGTTGATCTCGAGGAACTTGGTCTGGATGTCGACTTGGGAAGGGGAGACCCCGACGGCAGCATCCACGAGGCTGTCGATGAGGTCGATGTTGTCCCTGGTGTTGCGAACCACCAACTTGCTTCCTGTGGATAGGTAGTTCGCGCTGGCACCTGGGGGGAACTCGACTCCCTGGGAGGAGAGATACTCCTTGGCATCCATTTTCTGGGCAACACGGGCCTTGTTCGGATCGGGAATACCAACGGATCCGGGTTGGGGAAAGGACGCTGACGCATCCAGCGCCTTAGGTGGAATGAAGGTCGGGGGGACCTGATACTCTCTAGTGACCATCACGTCGGTTGGTTCCGAGAGGGGTACGATCGAGACGGCGTATGGATCGATCTTGAGCTTCAGGTTGGAGAGCTTGCTGATGTAGTCGAGGGCCACGTAAAGGGGTACGTTCGAGAGTGCGATCGTGACGTGTGGCTCTACAGGTGTTGCAGGAGCGGCAGTGCTTGATTCCGGAGTTGCCGATTGATTCGGGGTAGCTGTAGTCGGTGACTGACCCAGCTTCAGGAAGATGTTCACCCCTTTCTTGGCAGGATCCTGTTCCCGACTCTTCTGCTTGAGGTATTCGATCGCTTCGCTGATCGGCGAATCGCTCAGGTCGATCTTGGGGATGATGATGGAGTTCAGTTTGGCAACGATCTGGTCCGTTCCGCGGATATCCTGCTGGCGCCCGACCGACTCGGTGGATCGTCCTTGCTTCGACTTGCGTGGCGGACGCTCCCATGTCTTTTCCACCTGCCAGAGCATTCTGGCCCTCGTCTCGTTATAGGCCTCGTCCGCATACTTCAGATTGGAAGAGTGGACCGACTCCATCCCTTTTCTGGCGGCATTGTTGTATGGATCGATCGTGAGAACCGCCTCGTATGTTCTGATGGCCTGCTCATTCCTGCCGCTTTGGGCCAGTCCATCGGCCTCCCTGAGCAGTCTTACCACCTCATCGCGCTTAGCGGCGAATTTCGGAGTCACTGTCTTGTTGAAGACATCGGGTTGCTCCAGGTTTGAGAGGAGTTGGATCGCCTGACGATTGCCCGGATTCACCGAGGGATCGAGGATCGACTTGGCGACGCTTTCAGCTGAGAGAGGGACTCCGTTGGAGCTTATGATGCCGTTCTGCTCTGCAATCGAGTCGGTGAAGACGCCATCCGAGATGAGTTTGCGGGCATAAGCCAAAGAAATGGTGGTGTAGTTGCCAACCAGCGCTGCACGTTCCTTGCGCGCGGCCTCTCCTGAGGGCGCAAGCTGGATCGACTCGCTGGCAAGCTCATAAGACTCCTTGAGGTCGTTGCGCGATTGTTTAACCAAGGCGGCGTTCATCAACGATCGCGCCCTCAGGAGATCCTCCTGACTCCGGACAATGGCCCGCTCGGATTCAGCTGCTAATTGGGGTGACTGTGTTTGGGAATGGAGCAGATCGAGCGGGGTCCAAGCGCAGGCAAGGGCCAGAAGCGCAAAGGGGGTCGTGAATTTGGAGGGCATGAAGTGGGCGGGAATGTCAGGGTTCATCGCGAACTTCTGGAAGCGGTGGAGGGATCCCCTGGAATGGCCTCGGAGGTGACGGCCTTGGCATCAGGGATAAGGACTTCTTTTCCATTCTCGATTGCCTTGATCAGCGGCTGGCCGGCGGGATCGAGAAGGCCTGCAGTGACAAAAATCAGGAGATTGCGCTTGATCCTCTGGTTAGAGGAACTGCGGAAGAGCGATCCGACCAGAGGTGCATCACCGAGAATGGGGGTCTTGTCCTGAACCTTCTGCACATCTTCACGGAGCAGACCGCCGAGCACCACGGTCTGGCCATCGTAGACGGTGACCTGCGTATCGACTTGGCGGACGCTGAAGACAGGTTGGTTGATGGTGTTGGCGGTTAGCAACACGGATTGAGAGCCTATGGGCGCCTGACCGGGTCCCAGTGCGTAAACCGTTGATACGGCGTTAATCGGGGATCCATAGTTCACAAAACCTTGGAATTCGGTGATTTGGGGTGAAAGGCTCAACTCGATCGTGTACCCGTCCGGTCCCACGGTCGGTTCCACCTCCAACTGGACACCGATATTCCGTGTCTCAAAGGAGGTGGGAGTTGCTGGATTTGCGGGTTGTATTTGTCCCGGAGCTGTTGGGGGAACAACAGTTGGTGGGGAAAAATCCTTGGGGTAGGGGAACTTACGGGTGATGTTGATCGTGGCCTTGCGTCCGCTTGTTACAGTCACCTTGGGAGCCGAGACAAGATCCACTCCCTTCTGCTGATTGACTGCCCGAAGCACGACTTGGAACTGGGGGTTGGTAAAGATTCCGGCCAAGGCTAAGACCCCTGCCGCAGGTCCTGTGGGAGAGCCGAAAAGAAGACCATCCAGCGCATTGGCCTTGACGGCGGCTGATCCGGTGCGGTTTCCAGCCGTGAGGTTGCCGGTGTTGTTCCCGTTGATGGAACCGATGGGGGGAGCCGTGGCAACCCCTCCCTGCGTGAAGGGGAATTGACCCACATTGCCCGCCATGCTTCCGGCGGTGCCTCCTCCGCCATAGGCTCCGCTGCCACCGGGTAGTTGGAAGGCTCCCAGGAGCCAATCGAATCCGAGTTCCTGAAGGTTGTTCTGGGTAACTTCAAGAAAGCGCGACTCGATCTCGACCTGACTTGGCGGGGTGGCCAGCGAGACCTCTACCAGGGAATCGATCAGATCCAGATTGGCCTGAGTGTTCTTGACCAGGAGCTTGCTGCTGGAGGCAAGATAGGTGGCGCTGGCTCCCGTTGGAAAAGTGACGCCTTGGGACTCCAGGAACTCCTTCGCACCTGATTTGCCCACGGTTGGCAACTGACCGGGAATACTCTTGGAGGTGGTGGTGGAGCCCGAGGAGGATGAGATGAAACTGGGGGGAACCTTGTATTCCTTGGAGATCAGCGTTTCGGTGGGCTCAGAGAGGGGAACGATGGCCACGGCGTAGGGCTCGATCTTCACCTTCAGATTGGCGGCGGAGGCAATATACTTAAGGGCCTCTCCAAGGGGGAGGTCGTTCAGTGAAAGATTGATCTTAGTTCCTCCATCGAGGGCTTCCCGGGCAGGGTCAAGCTTGAGCACGATGTTGACACCTTTTTTGGTCGGATCGGATTCAGTCGTATCGAGTGTCCGGGACTTTTTTTGGAGTTTCTCCACGGCTTCACGCACGCTCTCATCGGAAAGTGAGAGTTGGGGGATCCTGATCTCCTCGAGTTTCCTGCTGATGGAGCCGGTTCCCTTCACTTCGATCGGGTTCTGCTCCACGATCGTCGACGCCCCGGTGTCGAACTTCGGAACCGGAAGTTCCCAGGCCCGGGCCACCTGACCGATCATTTCCGAGCGGCGCTCGTTGTAGGCCGTTTCCGCATAGCTGCTACGCTGTTTGTCGACCTGCTCCATGCCGAGTCGCGCCGCCGTGTTCTGAGGGTCGAGATTAAGAACCTTCTGGTAATCGTTGAAGGCGGCGTCGAATCGTCCCGAGTCGTAGTAGCCCTGGGCCTCGGCGAGCAGTTGCTTCACCTGCTCCACCTTGGAGATGAAGCCGGGAGTCATGGTCCTGTTGAACCGGTCGGGATTGTTCAGATCCTTCTGCAGGCCCAGCAGGGGAGCGTAACTCGAATCGTAAGGCTTCCCCGTGGCGGTCGTCACCACCAGTTCGGCGTCCTGATAACGCCCCTCGGAGATCCGTAAGCGGGCAAGGGCAAGGGATGCCTTCGAGAAGGTCTCCAAGGCCATCGCCCGCAGCTTGGCCGTTGCCGCCCCGCCTGCGGGTAGCACATCCAGGGCGCTCTTGGAGTAGGCGAAGGCCGATTCGTAGTCGCGACCGTTGAAGTCCTGGTCCGAAAGAGCTGTCTGGGCTTTGGCAATCTGGTTCCTCGCCCAGTCGCTACGCTCCTGGAGGATCCTGATTTCCCTCTCGGATTGGCCCACGACCCCGCTCTGCTGCGCATGAACCGCAGTGGGGAGTAAAGGGATGACGCCACACAACAGGGCAAGGCGGCTCCATGATGCAGGGGATGGCCTTTGCCAGAAAGGTGAGGAATGAGTGGTCACGGATTGAGTTGGCGTGAAGCGACGCAAATCAGCGAGTTGAAAATCAGCGAGTTGACTGGGGAGGGACGGGTTGTGTGGATTGTCCTGAATCGGCGGAGGGCTTCACCGTGAAGCTCTTTCCTTCCCTGTCCAGAAGTACCCCGTCTTTGGAGATATCCACCAATTTGTAGGTTTCCGTGTATCCCTTATCAAGACTGCTAAGCACGAATTCCTTGCCGCGCTCGACGGTCATCCTCTCCGGCGGGGCCCCCGCAAGTTGATAGGAAAACGTGACGCTCTCAACGAGTTCAATGGGGGTTCTTTTGTATTCCCTGGAGGAGTTCTTCTGAGTAAGGGAGTGTCGCTCCCCGGTTAGTGTATTCTGAAGAATCAGTTCGGAAACGTCGTACTCGGTGTCGTTGATGGTTTTTTTCTTTTCCTGAAAATCGACCACTTTGAGGAAAGGGGCTCCGGGAATGGCATCGCCCTTGACGACCGTTCGGGTGGAGGTGTCGGGTCGATCCCCTTTTGCCGGGTTGGGCAGGGGGGTGACCGGGCGTACCAGAAGCTCCTTTGTCCCGTTGTTTTGCTCTTCACCCAGAAACTCCAGCAGATAGGAGCTCTTGCGGATATCGTTTCCAACAAAGCTCAACTTGCTGCAGAGCAACGGGAACTGATCGGGGTTGTTGGGATCGGTTCCTGCCTCGAACTCTTCCCGAACGGTGAATCCCTTTCGTCTTGGGTCGCGCTCCAGGATGTTCATGTCGGTATAGTCGAGCTTGTGGTCGATAAGCCACTGGTTGGGCACGGGGGGATAGAGGGGTTCATTTCCCTCCATCGGGTCGATCAACCTTCCTTCCTTGAGCAGATAGGGGCGGGAAACATACGGGGAGGCGCCATCCCCCCGCACCTCCCATCGGGGGCCTTGCCTGAGGTGGTCCATGGAGGAAGCGGCATTGGTCGAGATGGATGGGGTGTATGCCCCCCCTTTTCCGGTCAGTGGCGACTTCTTGAAGGATTCCTCAAAATCCCGAGACAGAAGTAGCAGTGCAATGCCGCTGCCCACGGCGATGAGCACGGAAAAACCGAGCAGGATCAGATGATACCGGCCTGTTACGAACGATTTCATAGGCTGATCATTTTGGTTTTCCCGTGGGTGCCTGGGAGGGGTTTGTCCCGTTGAATTCCAGGAAACGGATCTTCATTGAGACATTGACCTGCTCCCTACCCACGATGATGGGAAGACGCTGCTGGGGTGTCTGACCGTCGGTCGGAGACGGCTGTGCCTGGGAGGAGGAGATATCGCGGCGAGGGGGTTCCGACACGCTGTTCTGGAGTTGCAAATTCTCGATCACAAGGAAAAAGGGAGCGGAGGAAATGGAGTTGATAAAGTCTCGGAGAGAAGACTGATCGCACCGGAAGCTGATGCGGATGCCACCGATCGTCTCGTAGATGTTCTTGGATGCCCCTTCGGCCGGTTTTTTAACCGATTCGGCTGTTTTTGCAACCGGGGCGGCGGCGATGGGTCGCGAGAACTCGCTCAAGATCAGTCCCTCGCGTGACGTGAGTTGCCCCGAGATCCAATCCAGTATGGTCATTTGCTTGGCTAGATTCAGCACCTCGTCGGGAGAAGGGAGGCGGTTTTCATACTCCTCCATCCCAAGATAAAATCCAGGGGGCAGCGTGACACCTTTGGAGGCTGCCGCTGTCTTGATGGCCGTCACTTGGGATCGAAGGCCGTCCTGAAAGAGTTGCGGCCGGTCCTGGGGGCGAGCTTTTTCAAGATCATGAAAAGCAGGGATCCGGAAGGCCTGCAGGGACTTGAGAAGGCTGTCGACCTCCGACTGTTCGCGGTCGAGGTTGGATTGGAATTTCACCAGATTAGCCTGGCTGGGAAACGGGTTCTGCTGACTGAGTTTGGTGAGTTTTGAGACCGCATCGGAGTAGGCTTGGGAAGCATTCAGATAACCATCCCAGGCATCGGATGCGAACCACCCCGCTCCTCCGGTGCAAAGAAGGAAGGCCGCCATCATCAAGGCGGCTATCTTATTCTCGGAGATCCAGTTCGTGATCTTGTTCATCCGTTTCAGGGGAGATTGGGGATGGGGGTGCGCAATGGGATCCTGAGCGTGAACGGGTAGGCCCAGTACTCACCGCTGGGACTGCCCCGCTGGGTGATGACCTTGGTGATCTCCTTCTCCTCCACGACAAAGAGTTCGGAGGATTGAAGCGAAGCGACGAAGTCATCGATCACCGAAGCTTGCCGGGGGTTGTCCAGATAGAGCCCCTTGACGATCAGGGCCTTGACGGAGTTTTCGGCTCCCTTTTCAGCTCCCTTTTCCACCGCGTTACGCACGGGGTTTTTGGAAGGCGACTCCACGGCGGGCTGGATCTCCGTAATCCAGAGGAAGCGGTCGGGAACCTTCGCGGCCAGTTCGGCAATGATCTTCGGATAGACCTCCCGGAGAAGGACGACGTTGAGAAGTTCCCCGCTTGTTTTCCTGATCTCCTCCTGTTTCTTCTCAAGTGAGCGGAGTTTTTCCGCCACCGCGTCCGCCTGCTTGGAGAGTTGGGTGATCTCCTCGGTTTTCTGCACCGTCACCTTGGTCGCATAGTTGGCAAAAAGATACCATGCTGAGAGCGTTGCGATCACGATGACCGCCGCGCCTGCCAGATAAGGGAGGCGCCGCGCCAAATTCTGATTTCTGAGAACTGACGGTGGGAGGAGATTGATGAGAGTGCGGCGTTCCGGAAAGAGTTCCAAGGCACCTCCCGCCAACTCCCCCATGTTGTGGAAATGGGATTCCAGAAACGGCTGCGCCGCCTCGTCGACCGCGATTCCCTCCATGGGGTTAAAAAAGCCGGTCTCTTTCTGAAATTTTTCCCGGATGAATTCCGACAGATACGGCATCGAGGCCATGCCTCCGGTGAGCAGGATCCGTGAGGGGTCTTTACCGCCCAGCGTGCCGCGGTAATAACTCAGGGAACGGCTGATGTCCGCCTGGGTCTTGAGAAGGGTCTGACGGGTGATGCGTGCGAGATTGGCCTCCACGGGGTCTACAGGGGGCTCAAACCCGGGTCCGAGTCCCACACTGCCTCGGCTAGTCTTCAGGCGCTCCGCCTCCTCCAGTTCGGCATGAATGTCCTTGGCGATCGCCAAGCTGACGGCGAGTCCCCCCGAGGGAATGGTTCTGGAGAAAAACGAACCTTGTGAGGCGATCACCATGTTGGTCGTCCGGGAACCGATGTCCAGCAGAAGGGTGGGTGCATCGGGAGCCGGCAGACCTGCAAACCTGAAGGAGTCGTACATGGCAAGGGGCGCCACCGTCACGGAGGCGATGCCGAGGCCCGCTGCGGAAATGGCCTGACCGATCGCCTCGAGAAGGTCGCGCTTCACCGCCACGAAGACGACATTGACAGCTCCGGTGCCCGTTTCCCCCATGGTGACATAATCCCAAACCACCTCCTCGAGCGGAAAAGGTATGTTCTGATGGGCTTCAAAACGGACGATGGCATCCACATTGCCGGCTGATCCTCCCGGGACTTCCAGCGGCACGACGCGTGTAAAGACCGTGTGAGAGGGAAGAACGCAGACCACCTCGCCAGATTTCAGCTTCCACTCCCTCAGGATATCCTTCAGGGCACCCCCTATCTGTTCGGGGCGGGAGGTATCAAGGGCTGGATCCAGAAGGAACTCCCTCCTGGCGCCGCGCAGCAACCGAAGACCTCCCTCAGGGGATTTGGAAAACTCTGCCAACCGGAGCGACTGCATGCCCAGATCTAGGACGAGGATTTTCCTGAGTGCGGCCATGTTCGGATAGGTGCGATGGAAGGGAGATGTCTGAAGAAGGGCTTACTGCTTCTTCACCTGCTCGTAGTATTCCCAGTTCAGCGAGGCAAACGGGGTCTCCGATTTGTTCAGAAGGTAACCGGGGGTCTGTTGAAACTGGGGCCACCAGACACCGCTTCCCTTAAGGCTTTTCTGGGCCACAACCTGCCCCTGCTTTGTCAGCGTGACGCCGATGTCAAGGATGGCGGAGGAGGTGCTGGTAGGGGCTTTGCCATCGAACAAGCGCTCCATGGAGCGGGGACTGAGATAAATGACGCTTTTCAGGTCATTCTGTTTGGCCGGCACCGAAGTCAGGGCTGTCTGTCCGGTCAGGAGGGCGCCTTGGGGGAATTCCACAGTTTTGTTGGCGAGAAGCACGTAATAATTGATCACCAGATCGTCCGTGTATTTTTCAGCAGGGTTGGCCGATTGCGATGCAAAGGTCACCTCGATCTCCAACCAGCTTTTGGGCTGTACCATCTTCTGGGTTGCCCCCGAGTAGGAGAGGGCCGGCCTGGTGACGATCTGAGGTTCTATTTTCGTGATGGCGAATTCGGCGGCCGTCTGCGCCTCCAGATAGTGGAGTGAACCAATGACCAGGATGACGGATAGAATCGTTAGAAACTGCCGAAGGGGAGAAATGCGGGAGATGGCACTCATGGGGGTGTCGAAGGGATTATTCTGGGGGGAAGGTTCATATCAACCGAATCAGAGAGAAATATCCAGAATGAAACTGGGCTGTGAGTGGCGATTCGGAGTGTCGCCCATGCCCCCCCCACTCGCTTTTTAACTCACGACCCTCGGAACCGGGCGGAGCGCTTCCAAGGAGTGACGGAACGGGTAGCCGTGATGAGGCACGGGGCCTCAATGCGCACCCTTTCGGAAAAGCACTACAGGAATCGTCCGCAGGATGATCCAGAGATCCAGCAGCAGGGAGGCATTGTCGATGTATTCGATGTCGAGCCTGACCCAATCGTCAAAGTTGCGGATCGAGTTCCTTCCTCGGATCTGCCAGAGGCAGGTGAGCCCCGGTTTGACGCTAAGGCGCCTCCTATGGGTGCTTTTTTCGATCTGTTCCGTTTCGTAATCAGGCAGGGGTCTCGGGCCCACGATGCTCATTTCTCCGCGCAGGACATTGAGGAGTTGGGGAATCTCATCAAGGCTTGTTCTGCGCAGGAATGCCCCGAATGGGGTGACCCTGGGATCCTGACCGATCTTGAAGACGGGCCCTTCCATCTCATTGTGCCGGGAGAGATCCGCGTGAAGATCCGGGGCATTCACCACCATGGAGCGGAATTTCAGGATCGTGAACCGCCGTCCCCGTTTGCCACTTCGAACCTGTCGGAAGATGATCGGCCCCGGGGAGGTGAGTTTGATCACGGTCGCGATGATGAGTGCGACGGGAAGCAGGATGATTATCCCAAGGGCCGCTCCCACGATATCGATCAGTCGCTTGACCGAACTCTGCCAAAAATCACCGGTCAACCTTCTGAAAACCATCACTCTGCTCCGTCCTGCCGTCTCGAATGAAGGGATCCCGACAAGGCCCCCGACCGAGGGGGAAAGGACCCAGACTTCCAGACCTTCATCCTCGCAGGAGATCGGTAAATCGGCATTTAGCGGTGACTGAGGGGTGACAAAGATCACCCTTCCCGCGCTGTGCTGGCGGATGGTTCTGCGCATCGTTGCGGTATCCAGAAGATCAAGATCCAGCCTCTGCGTGATCTGCAACTCAAGCTTCTCCATCGGACTAAGTCCCGTGACAAAGGCCTCGGCATCCTTGGCTGATCCGATGATCACGCTCCGCTCCCCGATCGTTCCAAGCCTATAGTTGCGGCTCAGGAGTGCCCTGGTGATGACCACCCTGAGCATCAATGCCAACGGGGCCAAGATCAGGAAGATGATCAGCACCGAGCGACTGGGAACCTCAAGTCGTCCGAAGACCGAGGCGGTGCCGATGATCAGGACAAGCCAGAAACCAGATCTGGCGAGTTGCGCGACTAGCTTTTCAAGGGGTTGGGAGAGGGGATGGGAGTAATAGCCGTGAAGGTCCAGGATCAGCGGGCTCAAGGGGATGATCAGGGCTAGCATCCAGTAGGAATGAGAGAAGTCGGGGATCTCTCCGAGACGGTCGAGTCGGATCAGGCCGCTAGTGCGCAGCAGATGACTGATCCAAAGACAGGCTCCCAGAAGCAGCCCGTCCACGATCATGGGTAAATCCTTGGAGATTTCCTGTCTGCGATTCATTCTTTTCGGAGGCGCAAGTTAACTGCTAGAATACATTCCTACAAGCATCGAACCAAAGCATCGAACCATGGCGACTCTTCAGCATCTTCTTTCCGGCAGCCGCTCCCTGGTCGTGGGAACACTTCATGAGCCCACCGGGCTGAGGTGGTTGAAGGGAGTGACGAAGAAGGGGTTGCGCGGTCTCGATGTGCTGGAGGCCCGTTTGGATGCCTTGGTTGGCATGGATTTACCGAAGAAATGGCCGCTACCCGTGATCGCCACGGCCCGTCATCCCGGCGAGGGAGGTGTCGGGAACCTCACGCAGGCAGTTCGGCACCTCCTTCTGGAAGAGGCGATCCCCTGGGCTTCGGCCCTTGATATCGAGCTTCGCTCGGCTCGTTCACTGGCCCCCGTGGTGGCGCAGGCTCACCAGCATGGACGCACCGTCATCCTCTCACATCACGATTTCAAGAGCACCCCCTCCCTGACATCGCTGAAAAAACTGGCCGATCGTGCTGCCGGGGAGGGAGCCGACCTGTTCAAGGTCGCCGCCTTCCTGCGTGATCCTCGTGATCTTCAGCGCCTGATCGAGTTGCAGTTGAGCTCCACCAGGGTGCCGGTCGTCGCCATGGGGATGGGCGGGGCGGGGCGGTTTTCCCGTCTGGTTCTGAGCGGATTCGGTAGTCCGCTTTGCTACGGGTGGCTGGGCAAGCCCCAGGTATCGGGTCAGTGGCCCGCTCTCCGCCTGCGAGGGTTGCTGGACGAGGTTCTGCCCTCGTGAGCCCCGGCGCGCTGCTACTGCCACTGGGCGCGGGATTCGGCTACGCCTGCGGTGCCATTGCAATCAAGCGTTCCCTCTCCTCGGGGATCTCCGGATCATGGGTGAACATGATCTGCAACGCCGTCATGGCATTGTTTTTCCAATGGCTCTGGCTTCTGCCCGGCGAGGTGATCTCTTCCCGGTTGCTGTTGGCACCTGCCATTTGCGGTTTCCTGTTCTTCCTGGGGCAGATCTGCACCTTCCGGGCCATCGCAACTGGCGATGTCTCCGTCTCCACGCCGCTGCTCGGAACCAAGGTGGTTCTGGTGACCCTTTTCTCGGTCTTCCTGATGGGCAAGCCGCTGCCGGTTTCCTGGTGGGGGGCCTCCGTTCTGGCAACGCTTGGCATTGCCATGATCTCCTACGCTCCGGGTGGTTCTCATCGGCATCTTGCGCAGGCAGTGGCATGGTCTCTTGCGGCGGCCGCCCTCTTCGCCCTCACCGACGTGCTGGTCCAGGGCTGGGTGCCGCGCGTCGGATACAGCCGTTTTGCTCCGGTCATGTTCGGTGTCACGGGCCTCTGCTCCCTGCTCCATCTTCCGACCCTTCTCCATGGAGCGAGAAAGCCGCCGCGATCCAATGGGATGGCCGTCGCGCCCGGAGCCGCTCTTTCCTGGCTCTTTGCAGGGGCCCTTCTGCTGGCCGTGCAGGCACTCGGGATGTATTCCGCGATCGGACTCTACGGCAGTGCCTCATTCACCAATATCCTCTATGGCTCACGCTGCCTCTGGAGCGTCCTGTTGGTCTGGTTACTCGGCTCACTGGTGTCGGAAGGTGCCGTGGGCGGCGACCGGAGTGCCGTGATGTTCCGCCGCCTGATCGGGGCGCTTCTGCTACTCTCGGCGATGGCGCTCGTGTTGCGCTGATTTTAGGTCTATAAGGAACCGCTGATTAAATTCCATGGCCGAGTCATTTTCAGATCTTCTATCGATTCCCTTGCTTGGTCTTGAGGAGATTGACCGTGCACTCGATCTGCTCATGGGAACCCGTGTTCCCGACGAAGCGAAGGAACGCTTTCTTCTCGACCTCCATGCCCGCGGGGAGACGGCCGCCGAGCTTGCCGGGTTCGCCCGGGTGCTGCTTGGAAGGGCTGTTATTCCCGTTCTCGACCGGAGGGATCCCCGGCCCCTCCTCGAGCTATGCGGAACAGGAGGGGACAGGGCAGGCTTCCTGAATATCTCGACGGCCGCGATGTTCGTCGCAGCGGGTGCCGGTGCCAGGGTGGTGAAGCACGGAAACAGGGCATTCACATCGAAATGCGGAAGCGCCGACGTGCTCGAGGCACTGGGAGTGAATGTGCATCTGGATCCATCCCGTGTGGGGGAGGTGTTGGAGAAGGCCGGATGCGTCTTCATGCTGGCCGCGAACTTTCACCCTGCGGTCGCCGCGGTTGCACCGCTGCGGCGCAGGCTCGGTGAGAGGGGAGAGTTGACCATCTTCAACCTGCTCGGGCCGCTGCTTAATCCTGCTTCACCCGACTACCAACTCACCGGCATCTACAGGTCCGAAATGCTACCTCTATATGCCGAGGCGTTGGGATTGATGGGACGCAAGGTTGCCTGGGCCGTGCATGGGGAGGGAGTGCATGCCGGGGAGGGGGTCGATGAGCTCTCGATCACGGGGCCCTCGAGGGTGGTTGCAGTGAAGGGCGAGTGTCCGATGGAGCCGGAGGAATTCACGATTTCTCCGGCAGGGCTCGGTTTTCCACAGGTCACGGATCATGGGATCCTTCTTGGCGGGGATGCCGTCGAAAACGCCTCGCGCATCACGCGCATCCTTTCTGGTGGGGAATCCGGTGCGGCTCGCGACATGATCGTGCTCAATGCGGCCGCAGCCCTTCATCTTGCGGGGATCGGAGCAACACTTCGAGATGCCCTGCTTCTTGCCTCGGAGTCCATCGATGCCGGCAGGGCGCACCGCTCGCTTGAGCTTCTCCGCAGTGCCTCAGCCAGCGTTCGGGTTTAGAGCATCTCCTGTTTCATCAGTCGATGAATCATAGACTGCAATGATCAATATGGAACTCAGGAAGACAGGAAATGAGTGTTAGAAGATGGCAGTGGGAGAGCGCACATAGGGTTGATCCAAAAAAGGCTCAGCAAGCGGCAAATTCCGTACCCAGCTCACTTTGGTAAAGTTGGCATCTCATGACGACGCCACATTCGTGAATTTGTTTTCAGCGGCTTTCTCCTGAGTTCATGAGTTCCATATTCATTCCCTCACAAAATTCCCCTATTGAAATACTCTTATTCTTGAGTGCGTCAGGATAAATCCCCAAGGTAATCCTCCGGCTTTGCCGGAGGACTCCCGAAGTTTGACAGCTCCGGGAGTCGCTCCCAGTCTCCGAGACGTGAACCGCTCAAAGTTTACGAAAGGAGACAGGGATGAAAGTATACGAATCACTCAGGCATACAACCTGGGAGTGCAAGTATCATGTGGTGTTTATACCGAAGTGCCGAAGGAAAGTGCTCTATGGGCAATTGAGGCAAGAGCTTGGGGTGGTATTTCGGGCGCTGGCAGGAGA
>JBEIJN010000030.1:0-34004 GCA_040380225.1 Verrucomicrobiia bacterium
CCATGGCGCTCCTGTACGAAGAATCCAAAACACCGCATTGAGGAACCTTCGATTATCCTCCGCTCGCCCTCCCCAAACACCGGCCCTGCCTGGCAAATGCGGCTCCAGTAACTTCCAGGTTCGATCAGTTATGTCGTGACGACACTATTTAGGAAATCAAGTTAGACGGCACCTTCCTCCTCTGGGCACCCGGTTGGAATCTGAACTCACTTGGTGGCAAGCCGGTCAAATTCCTTGGCGAAGGCGACATCGTCTGGAATCAGCCCCATCCCAAATTTACGAAGGAAAAATCAACAGCCACCGAATAGCCCGTTGCGCGAAAATCCACGCTATGTGGATTCTACCAAGGCTTGGAAGTTTGGATGCAGGGCAAGGCGCGCGAGGGAGGGCGTAGTAGTGCTACGCCGACCGAGCAGCAACGCCGCCCTGCGCCAAAATCCCAAGCCACAAAAACTTAGATTTTGCGGAGCTGGATCGAATCAAACTTCTCCTCCCCCTCGACGATGTCGCTCATGACGATGAGCTGGTCACCCTGTTTGAGAAGTCCGCGGGAGAGAAGGAGTTCCTCGGCTTTCTTCACCGATTCCTCTGGGGTGGCGCCGAAGGGCATGATGAAGGGAATGACGCCCCAATTGAGCGTGAGGTGACGGGCGGTCACCTCGGAGGGGGTGACCGCGTAGATGGGGGCGTGCTCGGGCCTGATATGGCTGGTGTAGTCGGCCATGTGCCCGTGACGGGTGAGGACGAGGAGCGAGGCGTTGGGGAAGGAGTTTGCCAGGACGACGCCGGAGTGGGCAGTCTTCTGACGGGGGGTGGTGAGGGAGGTCTGGTCGGCGAAGTGGGCGCTGCCGCTGCGCTCGATGCGGCGGGCGATCCGGTCGAGCACCTTCACGCACTCGACGGGGTATTTTCCGACGGTGGTCTCCCCGCTGAGCATGATGGCATCGGCCTGCTCGAAGACGGCGTTGGCCACGTCGGTCACCTCGGCGCGGGTGGGCACGGGATTCTCGATCATCGATTCGAGCATGTGGGTGGCGACGATGACCTGCTTGCCGATCTTCAGGGCAGCCTTGAGGATGCGGCGCTGGATGATGGGGAGCTCCTCCATGGGGCACTCGATGCCAAGGTCGCCGCGGGCGATCATGACGGCGTCGGTCTCCCTGATGATCTCGTTGATGAGCTTCACCGCGCTCTGGTCCTCGATCTTGGCGATGACGCGTGCCTGACTTCCGTGCGAGGCCAGCACACGGCGCATCTCGACGATGTCAGAGGGCTCGCGGCAGAAGCTCAGGGCGACGAAATCCACACCGACCTCGGCTCCGACGGCGACGTCGGCCATGTCTTTCTCGGTGAGGGGGGGGAGGTTGACCTTCACCCCGGGGAGGTTGATGTGGCGACGGGATCCGAGTTCGCCCGGAGTGAGGACTTCGCAGCGGATGCGGTTGTTGATCTTGGAGAGGACCTTGAGGTGGATGACTCCGTTGTCGACGAGGACGACGTCGCCCTCGTTGATGTCGTCGATCAGGCCGTCGTAGTTGACATTGACCGAGTAGAGTTCCTCGCTCCGTGCACCGCGGACGGTGAACTCCATGGTGTCGCCCACCTTGAGATTGAGCTTGGTCGGGAGGTCGCCGGTGCGCACGGCGGGACCCTGGGTGTCGAGGAGGATGCCCACGGGCATGTCGAGCTCGGAGGCGATGTTGCGGATCGTGGGGACGATCTTGCGGACCCAGTCATGCTGGCCGTGGCTCATGTTGAGCCGGAAGATGTTGGCTCCTGCCAGGATCATCTCGCGGAGGCGCTCGGGTGACTCCGTTGCGGGGCCGAGGGTGCAGATGATCTTGGTTTTGCGCAGTGTGGTGGTCATGGGTGTGTTGGCTGTTGGAAAATGGAAAGCAGCAGGAAGCCGTTTTTTGGCAAGCCCAAGAGGAAATCAGAGGTGAGGCCTCTTGGGAAGTCCTGTTCGCCGACCCTCGCCTCCATCAGCCCACAGCCCCCGTACCATGGGAAGCTCTGGTGAGGCAGCCCCTCCAATTACTGAAGTCCCTTTTTCGGGATGACGAACTCGGGCCTCTGAAAGGCGGGCAGGAGTCCGATCTTCTTGGGACGACGGGTCCGGCGCTCGGTGATCAATCCCTTCTGGAAGCAGTATTCCGAAAGGGTGGCGGTGATCTCGCGCGCGGTCCTGACGCGGTCGACGGACAGCCCCCCGAGGGAGGCTCCCCCCGCATTCGCCACCGCTCCAGGGATGAAGAAGGCGCCCGCCGGAGTGAAGGCGGCCCAGGCACCCGGTGCAAGACCCGAGCCACCCGTGGTCAGCATGCTGAGAAACGTGGAAGGAGTCTTGCCGGAGAGATCGAGGATCTGGACGCGGGTCTCGAGCTTGGTGCCGCCGGCGCCGAATCCGATGCCGACCCTCAAGGCGCGGCTCCCTTGATTCACCCGGTCGTAGACGCCCTTGACGAGCCAGAAGCTTCCTTTGGGCAGGGGAGCCCCCTCGGGGAGAACCTCGGCAGGGGCGATGTGCTTGGTGAGTTGCTCCTGAATGTTGACAGCCAGGGCCCGGCGCTCCGCTTTGACAAAAGCCAGCAGGTCGTGATTGCTGCGGTCGACGCGGAAGCTGTCGTATGGGGCGGTGAACTCCTGCACATAGATCTTGTCGGGGAGTTTCCCCGGAGGCTTCCCCTTCGGGTTGATGTTGCCCACACTGACCGAGGCGCAACCGGCAAGGAGCAGCAGGGGAAGAAGCGTGAGGTGTTTCAACATCCGGAAAATATTCAAGGTGATTGAATTTGCTCGCGAATGGCCGGAAGTCCATGAAAAAGACAGCGTTGCCATGCCTGCCGCGGATCTTCACAACGCCCTGCCGCCCCCACTGCTTCTGCTGCCCTTCGCGGTACTCCTGCTTGCGATCGCAGGGATGCCATTCCTGGCAACGCACTGGTGGGAGAGGCACTACCCGAAGGTGTCCGTACTCCTCGGAGGGGTGACGGTCTTCTACTATATCGCGGTTCCGGGAGGTGCGGCCCGCCTGCTCGATCCGCTCCATGAATACGTCGGATTCGTCGTCGTCATGGCCGCGCTCTTCATCGTGGCGGGAGGTATTCACATCGGTGTCTCCGGCGAGGCCACGCCTTTGAGGAATGTGATCTTTCTGATGATCGGTTCGGTGATGGCCAGCATCATCGGCACCACGGGGGCCTCCATGCTGCTGATCCGCCCCTGGATCCGGATGAACAAATACCGGATCACGGGATTCCACTGCGTCTTCTTCATCTTCCTGATCTCGAATGTCGGCGGAGCACTCACCCCGATCGGCGATCCACCGCTCTTCCTGGGATTCCTGAAAGGCGTTCCCTTCTGGTGGACGCTCGGGCATCTCTGGCGGCCGTGGCTGCTGACGACAGGTTTACTGCTCGGGATTTTTTACCTCATCGACCGGGAAAACTTCCTGAGAGCCCCGCGCGCCGTCCGCGACGAGGCAACTACTGAGGAGCGCTGGGGCATTGAGGGACTGGGGAATCTCGCGGCGCTCGGCGCCATCCTGACCGCTGTGTTTCTACCCAGTCCCTGGAGGGAACTTCTCATGGTGGCTGCGGCACTCCTCTCCTGGTATCTCACCCCTCGCCTCACCCATCAAAAGAACGACTTCACCTTCGCCCCGATCAAGGAGGTGGCGTGGCTCTTTTTCGGAATCTTCGCGACGATGGTGCCGGCTCTGGATTACCTGGAGCATTACGCGCCTGAATTGGCCGGTTCCCTCGGGATGGGCCCGCTCCATTTCTACTACCTGACGGGGGCCCTATCCTCCTTCCTCGACAACGCCCCCACCTACCTGGCCTTCCTCTCCGTGGAGTTGGGCCTGAAGGGAGGGATGCTTGGTAATCCCGAGGATGTCCTCCGGATCGCGACCCATGATCCCAGTCACCTGATCGCCATCTCGATGGGCGCAGTGTTTTTCGGCGCCATGACCTATATCGGCAACGGGCCCAACTTCATGGTCAAGAGCGTCGCAACCCAGTTCGGCGCAAACACCCCGGGATTCTTCGGTTACATCGTCCGCTACGCCATCCCGATCCTGCTTCCCGTGCTCGCGCTGGTCGGCTGGCTCTTTCTCAGGTAGCCTGACCGCATGTTCACCGGACTTGTCGAATCGATCGGTCGCGTCCGTTCCCTTGACCGGCGCGGTGATGCCGCCCGCCTGACTCTGGAGACCCCGCTTGCCGCCGGGCTCTCCCTTGGCGAAAGCCTGGCCGTCAACGGCTGCTGCCTCACCGTCACCTCGACCGATGGGGATTCGGCGTGCTTCGACCTGCTGGGAGAGACCCTCGCCCGGACCAATCTCGGCGGCCTCGCTCCGGGAGCCCGGGTGAATCTCGAGCGCGCCCTGCGTGCCGACGGACGCTTCGGCGGCCACTTCGTGCAGGGGCACATCGACACCACCACCGAGGTCCTCTCCGCGGAAGCCAAGGGCGAGGATCTCAATCTGATCATCGCCCTACCGGAGGCCGGAGCCCGTTACCTGATCGAGAAGGGGTCGATCGCCGTGAATGGCGTCAGCTTGACCGTCGCCTCGCTCGCCGACGATCGCTTCGGTCTCTGGATCATCCCCCACACCCTGCAGGAGACCAACCTCGGAGACCTGCGCGCCGGCAGCCCCGTGAACCTCGAATACGACATGCTGGCCAAATACGCTGAGAGGCAGATTGCTGCGCGGTAGCACAGCAGGAAACCTGAGGCTTGAAACTTGAAACCTGAAAGAAGAAGTAACCGCAGAGGCACAGGTCCATTCGCCTTAATCTTCAGTAAGTGAATTTCCTCTTGATGCGTTAATCTCAGCCCATCCTCCGCTTCAGGTCTCCAGTTTCAGGTTTCATCCTTCTCTCACCCCATGCTCCGCATCGCGCTCCTCATGCTCTTCCGCGACCGCGCGAAGTACGTGATGCTCGTCGTCGGGCTGACCTTCTGCTCGCTGCTGATGACCCAGCAGTCCTCGGTGTTCTGCGGACTGATGCTCTGGACCACGGCGACCGTCCGGAACATCGGCGCCAAGGTCTGGGTCTTCGATGCGAAGGTCGAGCAGGTCAACGAAGTGATCCCGCTGCGCGAGATCGAGGTCACCCGCGTCCGCGGAGTGCCCGGCGTCGAGTGGGCCGTCCCCCTCTATGTCGGCATCGAGCAGGCCCGGATCGGCGACGGCTCCTTCCAGAACGTGCAGTTGGTGGGGCTCGACACGGCGACCTTCGTCGGGCGCCCCATGAATATCACCAAGGGGCGGATCGAGGATCTGCGTCTGCCCGACGCGGTCATCATCGACCAGGTCGGTGTCGACAAATTCCGCAAGAAGGGGATCACGATCGACATTGGCACGACCTTCGAGATCAACGACAAGACGGCCCGCGTGGTGGCGCTCTGCCATGCCAACCGGAGCTTCCTCGGCCAACCGTATGTCTACACCACCTACGACCGCGCGCTGCAGTTTGCCAAGCCGCAGCGCAAGATGATGAGCTGCGTGCTCGTCGAGCCGAAGCCGGGTGTGACTGCAAGGGAGTTGGCCGAGAACATCAGCGCCGTTCCGGGATTGCGGGCTTACGAGCGGGATGACCTCTTCTGGATCACGATCCGGTGGTACATCAAGAACACCGGCATCCCGATCTCCTTCGGCACGGTCGTGCTGATGGGGGTGATCGTCGGCGTCGCGATCGCCGGCCAGACCTTCTACCTCTTCATCCTCGATAACCTGCGCTACCTGGCAGCGCTCAAGGCGATGGGGGCCCGCATGCCGATCTTGACGGCCATGGTCTTCCTGCAGTCGTTTTCCGTCGGCTTTGTCGGATTCGGACTCGGTGTCGGACTCACCACGATCTTCGGATACAGGGTGCTTAAGCTCGAACAACCACCGTTTTTCATGCCGTGGCAGGTCCCGGTCTTCGTGGCCGTGATCATCATCCTCATCTGCTGTTTCTCGGCGGCGATCGGCCTGCGCAAGATCGCCAAACTCGAACCCGCCGTCGTCTTCAAATGAGCCCTTCCGAAAATCAGGCCGCCCCTGCGGTCGCCGTGCGCGTCGAAAAGGTCACCAAGACCTTCCCCAACGGCGACACCCCGACCTACGCCCTGAGGGAAGTCTCCTTCGAGGCGCTGAGCGGACAATTGACCATGATCGTCGGACCCTCGGGCTGCGGGAAAACCACTCTGCTGAGTGTCATCTGCGGGACACTGGCCATCGACTCGGGAACGATCTGCGTCTTCGGCCATGACCTCGGAGGCATGAGTGACGCCGAGATCACGGGATTCCGAAGCCGCAACGTCGGGTTCATTTTTCAGCAGTTCAACCTCATCCCGACGCTCAGCGTGGTGGAGAATGTCTCCATCCCCCTCATTCTGCAGGGATGGGGTCACCGGAAGGCCGAGGAAAAGGCGGGTCTCATCCTGTCCGAGGTCGGCCTCGGCAACCGTCTCCACTCCTTTCCCAAGCAGCTCTCGGGCGGCCAGCAGCAGCGCGTGGCGATCGCCCGCGCACTTGTCCACGACCCCAAGCTGATCATCTGCGACGAGCCGACCGCCTCCCTGGACGCGAAGACCGGACTCCACGCCCTTGAGTTGCTCAAAAAGAGCGCCTGCCGTCCCGACCGCTGCGTCATCGTCGTCACCCACGACAGCCGCATTTTTTCCTTCGCCGATTGGATCGCGGAGATGGAAGATGGCAGGGTTGTGAGAAGCTGTCCCGCCGTCGAGTTTCATCATGCTTAAACGCCTCTCCATCTTCCTTGCCCTACTGGGCATCATCGCGGTCACCGCACTCGTGCTTCGCCTGAAGAAGCCCCAGCCCGCTCCCGCGCCACTGGTCGCCCCATCCCATGCCCCCTACGCCGACTCGATTGGGGCGCGGGGCATGGTCGAGGGGATCGACGAGAATGTTCGCATCGCCCCGAATCTCCCTGGGCTGATCTCCGAGGTCTGCGTGAAGGTCGGCGATCGCGTGAACAAAGGGGACCCGCTCTTCCGCCAGGACAGCCGTGACGCCGAAAGCCGGATCGCCAACCAAAAGGCACAGGTTGCGCTGCTGGAAGCCCGGGTGAAGGAGTCCGAAGTCCGGGTCGAGGACAAGAAGGATGATCTCGCCCGCGCCGACCGGCTTCTCTCCCAGCGGGTGATCAGCGAGGATGTGCAGCGGAGGAAGTATTTCGAGCTTCAGTCGGCGGAATCGACCCTCGGTTCGACCCGCGCGGAACTCCTCCTGGCCCGCGCGCAGTTGACCCAGGCCGAGGTGAACCTGGATCTGCTGACCGTCCGCGCTCCTCGCTACGGCGACATCCTGAGAGTGGATCTCCGGGCAGGGGAATATGCCTCTGTCCCCCCCACCGACGTGAACAACCCCTCGCTTCTGCTCGGGGAAACCCGGCACCTCCAACTCCGTGCGGACGTCGACGAGGACAGCGCCTCACGCGTTCATCCGGGAGCCCCTGCCATCGCCTTCATCAAGGGGATGCGCTCCGATCCCATCCCTCTCCGCTTTGTCCGGATCGAGCCGTATGTCACCACCAAGAAATCGCTGACCGGCGACAGTAGCGAACGCGTCGACACCCGCGTCCTGCAGGTCATCTACCAGTTCGACCAGAGCAAGGTCCCCGTCTATGTCGGCCAGCAGATGGATGTCTTCATCGAGGGGAGCGGCCCGCAACCCGCGCATCCCGATGGCCCTGTTAGGAAATAAGCAGCCGAGCCTCCCCAAGGGAGGCTGGACGACGGTGCTAGTCTGAACTGATGGAACAGTCCCTGACACCCGCCGAACATCAACTTGCCGAGACCCTCAAGCCCTCGCTTGAAGAGGTGGAATCCCACCCGGTGTTCGGCGCCGTTCAGACGGAAGCCCAGCTCCGCACCTTCATGGAGCATCATGTGTTTCCCGTCTGGGACTTCATGTCGTTGCTGAAGTTCCTTCAGGCCGAACTGGCCCCCTCCACATGGCCCTGGATGCCGCGCCCTCTTGCTCAGGGCGATCTCGTGCGGTTGGTCAACGACATCGTGACCGGCGAGGAGTCTGACAAGCTTCCGAAATCACACCGCTCTGAGAGCACCCATGCGAGTCACTTCGACCTCTACCTCATGGCGATGCGTGAGGTCGGGGCCGACACCGCGCCGATCACAGAGTTCCTCGAGGTCGTCCGAACGCAGGGGTTGGATGCGGCTCTCGAAGCCCCGATGGTTCCCGAGCCCTCCCGCGCCTTCATGAGGGATACCTTTGCCCTGCTGCGCGAAGGCAAAGCCCACTGCGTCGCGGCCTCCTTCTCCTTCGGCCGCGAGAATGTCATCCCGGGGATGTTCAACTCCCTTCTCGCGAAACTAGGCATCGGCGAGGATCGTGCCCCGATCTTCCACTACTACCTGAAGCGCCATGCCGAACTCGACGGCGACGAGCATGGGCCCGCCGCGCTCCGTCTTGTGGCCACGCTCTGCGGCGATGATCCGGCAAGGCTTGCGGAGGCCATCGATGCCGCAAAGGCGGCCCTTGCGAGCCGTGCGCGTCTCTGGGACCGAGTGAAGGCAACGCTGCCCGCCTGATCGAAACCCCGACCGCGAAAGCCCATGCGTCGCGACGGAAAAGCGGTCCGCAAGTCCGATCTTCCGGAGAAGATCTGCCTGCACTGCAACCGGCCCTTCGCATGGCGCAAGAAATGGGAGCGCGACTGGGAGTCCATCACCTGCTGCAGCGAAGCCTGCAAGGCTGCGTTGAAGCGAAGCCGTCGCGAGCAATCATGAGCACTCGGGAGCGGGTTCATCTGGTCTGGCTGAAGAGGGATCTGCGCCTCCACGATCATGCCCCGCTGGCCGAGGCTTCCCGTCGGTGCGCCGCAGGAGAGAAAGCCCTCGCCCTCTATGTCCGAGAGACGGACTACTGGGCCACCGACAAGGCCTCGCCGGATCAATGGGGATTTGTGGCGGAATCCCTGCGGGACCTTGCGACGAACCTTGAAAAAATCAACTGCCCGCTGCTGATCGCGGAAGCCCCCTCTGCGGAGATCGTGTTGGAATCCCTCTTCGATCACTACGGGGTTGTAGAACTCCTCTGCCACCAGGAGACGGGCAACGGCTGGACTTTTGAGCGGGATCAGCGTGTGCTTTGGCTTTGCGGGGAACAAGGCATCCCTGTGCGGGAATTTCTTCAGAACGCCGTGGTCCGTGGCCGGAACAGACCGCCGGAGAAGCCGGAGCATCAGTCGTTCTGGAGAGAGTGGATTTCGGAAGTGCAGGCCCCGACACCCCGTTTCTGGAGCGCCCCTTCCACTGTAACGCCGCAGTTCGTCCTCCCCGATCTCTCGACACCGGCAACCGTCACGCGTCAACGCGGCGGCGAGAGTCTGGCTATCGGGCTGCTGGAGAGTTTCCTGAACGAGCGTTGTCTCCTGCACGCAGGATACCGCGTGGAAATGGGAAGCCCTCTCCATGCCCACGAGTCCTGCTCCCGACTCTCCCCGCATCTCACCTGGGGGAGCCTCTCGACAAAACGGGCGGCCCAGGCGGCGATGGCCCGGGAACCGCGTCCTCCGCACGGGAGCATGATGCACCGCAACAGCTTCCACCGGCGGCTTCGCTGGCGGGATCATTTCCTGCAGAAATTCGAGTCGCTGCCGTGGATGGAATTCCGCTGCATCAATCCGGTCAGGGAGACCCTTCACGGGTGGGATCAGACCTCTTATGAGCGCTGGGCGACAGGCATGACGGGCTACCCCTTCGTCGATGCCTGCATGCGCTCTCTCAACGAGACGAAATGGATCAACTTCCGGGCGCGCGCGATGCTGGTTTCCTTCGCCTCCTACGCGCTCAATCTCGACTGGCGGCGCTTCGCCCCGCATCTGGCACGCACCTTCCTCGATTACGAGCCGGGCATCCACTACAGCCAGCTTCAGATGCAGTCGGGCACCACCTACGGCTCACCGCCCCGGATCTACAATCCGATCAAGCAGTCGCTCGAAAAGGATCCATCGGGGGAATTTATTCGCAGGTGGGTTCCCGAACTCCGCGACCTTTCCGGAGACGCGATCCATCTACCAGCGGAGATAAGCCGCCACGGCTACCCCGCCGCCATCGTCCCGCCCGGATCACTCTGGCGGATCATGCGATCGAACGGGCCGAAGAGCGCCGTGAAACCGGCTGAGCCGCAGATGGAACTCGGCCTTTGATTGCTTGCTGATCCAGACAGTCCACGGCTTGACGTCCCCGCTACTCTTAAGACATGGCAACCAAGCGTTCCAACAAGGGGGGATCCCAGGCTTCCGGCAAGGATTCCCAGAAAGTCCGAGATTCCATCCTCGAAGCCTTCGCCGCCCATTGGTCGGAGGAAGGCGAACCGCCCCGCTCGGTGGCCCGGTTCTGCAAGGGACTCGGCATCACCGAAGCGGTTTTCTTCAAGCACTTCCCCTCGCTCCATGCCGTGGAGAAAGCCTTCTGGCGCGGCTGGATCTCGGGAATCATCTCTGCCGTGGAAGAGGGCGACGACTGGGAGGAGTTCGCCGCGCGGGAGCGTTACCTGGCCTTCCTCTTCGCGCTGACCCAGTCGGCCAACGAACGCCGCTCGCTCCTGCTGGAGCGCTTTCACGACATCTCCCCTCTCTCGCATCCGGGAGCCCTGGAAGGAATGCGCGGGGAGTTCCTGGAGTTCGCCCGTCGGCTCATCGACCGGGGAAGGGAGACCGGGGAAATCGCGGAACGTCGCGGCCTCACCGCGCTCTATCCAGGAATCCTCTACGTCCACCTGCGCTGGGTCATCGACCAGTACCTCAAGGACGAGAGCGAGGGATTCGAGCGGACCGATGCCTTCATCGAGAAGACCGTGACCCTTGCCTTCGATCTCTTCCGCTCCCAGGCACTTGACTCCGCCGCTGACCTGCTCCACTTCCTGCTCCCCGGCAACCCCTGGAGCGGTTGCTCCGGTAATGGGAAGTGACCCCGTGAAAGATTCCGGGTCCCTGAAGGGCACCAAATCAGCAAAGAAGGATCAGGAGACCATCCGCTCCGGCGCGGTGGGACGCATGGCCGCGCTCGGCGGTGCCGGGGCCCGTGTCGGGGTCAACTACCTGAAGCACTACGGCCGCGCCATGGTCGGGGCGAAGGACGAGCCAAGCCGACGACGACTCCGCGAGGAACTCGATGCGAAGAATGCCGAGACCGTCTACGATACCTTCAGCAAGCTGAAGGGAGGGCCACTCAAGCTGGCCCAGATGCTCAGCATCGACAAAAATCTCCTACCCGCGGCCTACGCCCGCCAGTTCGCGCAGGCGCAGTCCTCCGTGCCGCCGCTCTCTTACCCGCTGGTTGCCCAGACCTTCAGGCGGGAATTCGGCAAGGGCCCGGAGGATCTCTTCGACCACTTCGAGAAAAAGGCTTCGCACGGCGCTTCCATCGGCCAGGTTCACCGGGCCAGGCGGAAAGGACGCGAGTACGCGGTCAAGGTCCAGTATCCCGGCGTGGCGCGCAGCCTGAAGAGCGATCTTGCCGTCGTGAAGCCGATTGCACTCCGTATCCTCGGGCTCCGGGAGGCGGATGTGGATTCCTACTTCCGCGAGGTGGAGACGCGTTTGCTGGAGGAAACCGACTACAGGCATGAGCTGGAGCGCTCCGTGGAGCTGACCGCAGCCTCCGCCCATCTCAAGGGGGTGCGCTTCCCTGCCTACCACTCGGAACTCTCCACGGGCAGGATTCTCTCCTCCGACTGGATCGACGGGATGCCACTCGACCGCTTTGCCGATGGGGAGGCATCACCGAAAGAGCGGGACCGCATCGGACAGGCCCTCTGGGATTTCTACGCCCATCAGGTGCATGACCTGCTGGTCTTCCACGCCGATCCTCATCCCGGGAATTTCCTCGTGAAGGAGGGGGAACTCTGGGTGCTTGATTTCGGATGCACGAAGAAAATCTCCCGGGAGTTTTACCGGAAGCAATTCCGTTTCCTGGATCCCCGGCTGGAGCGCGACCCGGAACTCCTGATGGAAGCCCTGCGCGACCTCGATGTGATCCTGCCAGAGGACGCTCCGAAGCAGATCGAGACAATCACCTCCCTCTGCATGACCTGGCTGGAGTTGCTGGCACGGCCCTTCCGCGAAGAAAACTTCGACTTCGGCGATCCCGGCTTCCTCAAGGCCATCTACGAGATGGGTGAGGAGAACCGCAAGGCCGACCATCTGCGGACGATGCGCGGTCAGCGGGGCTCACCCGACACGATCTATGTGAACCGTGCCTTCTTCGGACTCTACAGTCTGCTCGGGCGTCTGCGCGCCCGGGTGAAGGTCGAGCTTCCCTCATGGATAACGGCTTAAGGAAACGCTTGAGGATCGTGGCATGACCGGGGAGCACGGCAATCGTTGGGAACAGGCCTTCCTCGGCTCACTCGCTGCCGATGCGCTGGCGATGCCGGTTCATTGGTACTACGACACGGTGGCCCTACGACGGGAGTACGGCACCGTGGATCGCTACCTTGAGCCAAAAAATCCGCACTCCGGGAGCATCCTTTGGCGTTCCGAATATCATGCCCTCAACGAGAAGGGGGATATCCTGCGGGATCATGCACAGTACTGGGGGCAACGCGGGATCCACTACCACCAGTTCCTGAAGGCTGGGGAGAATACGCTCAATTTCCAGCTGGCACGGGAACTCTACGCCTTCGTGCGGGAGCGCGGCGGCTATGACGCCGACGCATGGCTCGAGCGCTACATCGCGCGAATGCTTGAGCCTGGGTGGCACCGCGACACCTACGTCGAGGAGTATCACCGGGCATTCTTCACCCGCTACGCTCAGGGAAAGAAACCTCGGAAGTGTGGAATCAGCGACGAGCACATCGGGGGGCTCGCCACCGTCCCGGCGCTCTGTGCTGCCTTGGAGGGAATGGGGTTGCCTGAGTTACGATCCGTCGTGAAGGAGCATGTCGGATTGACTCATGCCCATGCCAATGTCCTCCGGGCGGCTGATACACTGGTGCGTCTTCTCTGGCGGGTGGCGGAGGGGATGGAAGCTCACGAGGCAATCCGGTTGGAGGCTGGGGATTGGATCTCTGGAAAGAAATCCGACTCATGGCTTCATCAACCCGACGAGCACGTGATCGGTTCCCGCTTCAGTCCCGCCTGCTACATCGCCGACGCGATGCCGGCATCGCTCTATCTGGTCTGGAAATACCACCGCGACTTCCCGGCGGGCATCATCGCCAATGCCATGGTCGGCGGAGACAACTGCCACCGGGGCGCCGTCGTCGGAAGCATCCTCGGAGCGGCTTGCGGTGTACCGGAGCGGTTTCTCACGAAGCTCCCGCGATGACGAGACCACTGCCAACCCGGGAGGAGGGTCTGCGGCGGTTGAAAGATTTTTTGCCCTTTGCGGGAAGGGACTATGCAGAGCGTCGCAACCACGTTCCCGGAACGGTTTCCGGGCTCTCCCCCTACATCCGCCATCGACTCCTCAACGAGGAGGAGATCGCTGGAGCGGTCCTGCAGCGGCACCCCTACGAGGCGGCGGAAAAGTTCCTGCAGGAGGTCTGCTGGCGCACCTATTGGAAGGGATGGCTGGAGATGAGACCAGAAATCTGGCTCCACTATCTCGAGGATCTCGAAGCCCTGCGTGAGAGACTGGAGGCAGAAACTGATTTCCTTGGACGAGTCCAAGCTGCCGAGTCTGGAGAAACGGGCATAGAATGTCTGGACGACTGGGTCAGGGAGCTGCGTGAGACCGGCACTCTCCACAACCATGTCCGAATGTGGTTTGCGAGTATCTGGATTCATACGCTACGTCTGCCGTGGCAACTTGGTGCCGACTTCTTCCTCCGGCATCTTCTTGATGGAGATGCAGCCTCCAATACCCTCTCGTGGCGCTGGGTGTGCGGACTGCAGACACCAGGGAAGGTCTATGTGGCGAGCGCAGAGAATATTGAGCGATACACGGAGGGGCGTTATGCCCCCTTTGGACTCCTGGCAACAGAGACCCCGCCGATTCCTACGGATCATTCCATTCCGAAACCACAGCTGCTTCCTGCGCGAGAGACTCATGTGCCCGGACAGCAAACGGTGCTGCTAGTCACCGAAGAGGATCTCTCTCCGGAGAGTTGGTGTATCCCGACGGCCGATGTGTCGGGAGTGATTCTGATTGATACAGCTGACGCCACTGCCGGGATCTCAAGCAATGTGAGGACCTTCAAGCGGGAGGCTCTTGAGTCAACCAAGGAACGACTGGTGGCATCGGGCTACTCCTCGGTGACGCTCCTGAGCGGGACGATGGGGACGATGGAGGCGCAGCGCGAAAACGTGAGCAGGATCATGCAGGGCCATCATGTTGGTGGAACTTCTACCGTCAGCATGATGGGGGCCACGGTGGGGCCGACTCGGCAGATCATGGATCCCCTGCTCTCGCTCCTGAAGCAGGAGGGAGTGGCCGTGCGGAGACTACGAAGAGACTGGGATGATGCCCTCTGGCCTCATGCCACGCATGGATTCTTCAGGTTCAAGGAGCAGATTCCCATCGTCCTTCGACAGTTTGTTTAGAAGTAGAAGTCTGCGGCCGATTCAACTCGGATCTTTTGATTTGGGTTCATCGGCCTCGATGTCGTCTTCCTCCGATTCGTTGAAAGTTCGGCCTCGGGATTTGAGGCGTCTCTCGAGAAGTTTTCGGTGTTTCGTGACCCGACCCGCAACTCGCTTGCGCCACATGGCAAAACTGGAAGGCTTGAGTTCGCGGCGCATGATGTCGATCACCTCATGCTCTGCAAGACCGGTGCGTGTTTTTATTTCTTCAAACGTGGTCCGATCCTCCCATGCGAGGCGGATCACCAGAGAGATCTGATCGGCATGGATTTGAACCTTCATGGAATTCTATCAGCCGAGAAATGTCCGGAAAGTCAGGTTGATCCGGGGCGTGGTGATTTTTTTGGTCTTGGGCATCGTATGAACCCAGTGATGCTGGGTCTCCCCTTTCATCACCAGCAGGCTGCCATCTTCCAGGAGCACGGAGACGACCTCCCCGGACTTGCGGTGCTTCAGCTTGAAGATCCTTTCCGCTCCGAAGCTCACCGAGGCGATCACGGGATTTCGACCCAGGGTCTTCTCATCATCGCTGTGCCACCCCATCCCCTCGGAGCCGTCATGGTAGAGATTCAGCAGGCAGGAGTTAAAGCGATGGGCGCACAGCTGCTCGACACGCTCCCTGATGAGCCATAGCGGAGGACTCCATGGGGAGGCAGTCTTGCTGGTGCCTGAATAGGAATAGGTGAAACCGGCATCACCCATCCACGCGACCTTGCGGGAGAGGATTCTCCTCTGGCCGAAAATCACGACCTCATCCTGCTGCCAAGGAGTCGTGGCCAGCAATTGGCTGAAAAGGTCCCCCGACTCTGCGCGACTAAAAAGCAAAGGTGCATACTCCACTACACCGTCTCGCTGCAGAAGTGGTTGATCGGACTCGTTGAATAGGGATGTCTGATGCCGACTCAAGACCAGTTCGGTGGGTGATTCCAGAAACGAGGCTTCCCGACATGACAGTGAAGCGAAGTCCCGATGGCGTTCCCTAACCAACGGGTGACAAAGAAAAGCAGGCGGGGAATCTGGTTCATGAGCGTTGGTCCAAGTTAGAGAGCCTTTCCTGAAGAGGTGGGATGGGATGAAAGACCGCCGTCTTGGCAGGAGAGAGGGCGATGTCCGTGGCGTTGAGCCGTTCGATCTTGGACAAGAGATCACGGACTTCCCCGGGAGTCGCCAGTGAGGCCAGGAAGGAATCGGCCCGCCGCATCCAGAACCTGTTAAGCGTTGGCCAGACGAAGAGGGCCAGAAAGCACCAGGTCGTCATGACGGCTGCTCCGCACAGTCCTGCCTGCACAGGGTTCATGCTTGGGAGAAGTGATGCCGCCAATATTCCGAGGAGCGTCCAAACTAACACGATGAGCAGGATCAGGATCCAGGCTCCCGATCTGCGGTAATACTCCTCACGGGCCGCCATGAGAGCCGCGTCGCGGGGCGTAAGCCATTGGGCGACCGTGGTGGAGAGGGAAAGGACGCCCCGGGGAGTGATGCAGCCGTTCACGGTTTCGTGATCGCCGAGATCGAACCATCGCACCGGTCTGGATTTCACAGCCAAGGAAACTGACTCCGAAGCCATGTTCTTTTCAAACACCTCATGGGATGATCCCTTGGGGGCAGGATATCCGGCAGGAACGAGTAAAAACAAAAGGATGACCGCCGCTCCTGCGACAAGGATCAGAGACACCGCTGCATAACGGGGGGCTTGATTGATTGCTGAAAAGTAAACCATTCCGATCCAGAGTCCGATCAACGTCACGAAACGGCCGCGAATCCAATCCAACAACCAGCGGCTGGCGGATTGGCCCGTTCGACCGATTGCGTGCTCCACGGCATGTCCGGAGAGCATGTCAAAAGGCAGATTGGCCATGGTCGCCACGGTCGCTGCGGCAACAAGGACCGCCGAGACCGCTAAAGCACCATGGACATCACTCGCCCACCACGACGCACTGAGGGCGAGCCCCCAGATCAGGGCCAGATTGGTACCGATGGAGGTGATGCCTGACCAGAGGCGGATGCGTTGGTAATGGGTGAAATCCACAACGTAGCTTGTGTAAATGAAAAGGCCGGGTCAATGACCCGGCCTTTTCGTGATTGGAATCTGAAGGGAACTACTTTGATTCCACATACCGCGCAATGCGGTTGGAGAGAATCAGGAAGGTCGGGGCCCAGAGGCCGACGAAGATCCCGAAGAGTTCGCCGTGGGTGCGGGCTTCGAACGTGGCATCCTTGCCACCGGCATAATACCAGATGGCGATGGAGGCGATGACCGAGGCCAGTCCCAGGACAAAACAGAGGTTGCTGAGGGGTTTCATAGGTCTCCTGCATGATCCTTTTTCGCTTGGAGCACAAGGTGATTCGGATAATCAAAACGACTATCTCGTTCCGTGCTCAGACAGGGGTGATGCTACTTTCAGACAGTCTCTTAGCCCTCCACCGAATGTGGGGGCATGATTTCAGCTTTCCAGCTCTCAGCTTTTTGCTTTTGATCCCCTGATGACCCTTCCCATCGCCCAGCAGATCGCGGCCCGCAAATTTCCTCCCTTCAGCCTCGAGCGCTTGCTCACGACCACCTTCGGTCCGAAGCCCGGTCAACGCCTCTGCATCCTGATAGACCTGGAGAATCCAGCCGACATCAAGAATTTCGCTTTCCTGAAGAATTCCGCGCTCACGATCCAGAAACACGCCGTGGAGTCGTTCCACAAGCCGCTCAACTCGGAAATCCTCGCCAAGATGGGGCTCAAGGGCGGGGAGATCTTCGCCTACAAACTGACTTGCGGCAGCAACCTGGACCTTCCCGACGAGGCCTACGATCCCTCCGGCAAGCAGGTCAGTCTCTCCAAGGATGTCTACCCGAACTACGACATCATCCTCTGCATCTCGACCTTCTCGGCCACCGCACCGCTGACGGCTTTTGCCAAGCAGTACGGGTTCCGCGGCGCCACACTTCACGGTGTGAACGAGGTCATCCTCTCAAGCGGCCTCGCCGTTGATTACAATGATGTGAGCGTCGAAGCCGAGAAACTCCGCCAAGGAGTCACCAAGGCCGACTGGATCGAGATCGAGTTCGGATGCGAGGGGAAGGACCATGTGCTCCGCCTCCTCCTCAACGGGCAGGAGGCCCAGAAGAGCCACGGTCTCTGCCTCGGCGATGAGCCCGATGTCGCGAATCTGCCTGCGGGTGAAGTCTACTTTGTCCCCGAGGGCGCCGAGGGTGCCTTCCCCCACAAATACGAGGATGGCACGCTCGGGCTCATGACCGTCACGGGCGGACGCATCGTGACGGCTGAACTCATCAAGGGGAATGCCGCCACCATCGCCACCCACAATGCCAAGCTCGCCTCGGATCCCGTCACCGGAGAACTCGGCGAACTCGGACTCGGTACGCAGCTACTCCCCGTCAGTGGACGCGACATCCAGGATGAGAAGGTCCGTGGCACCGTCCATGTCGCCACCGGCCGCAGTGACCATCTCGGAGGGCATCTGGTTCCCTCCATGTTCGCTGAGAAGAGCCACGCCACCCACGACGACATCCTCTTCGCCCCGCACAAGACACCCGAGATCATCGTGAAGCAGGTACGCATGAAGCGAGGCGACCAGAACGAGTTACTGATCGAGAACTACGAGCCCTCGGCCTACCTCAACTCGCTGGTTGCGTGATCATCGGCGTAGCCGCCGATGAAGGTAGATAGGCTGTAGGGTGAAGGCTGTTAGGAGGCCGGGCGGCTTTCACGCCAAGGACGCGGAGATTTTTCCCTAGCTCCTAGCTCCCAGTTACCACTGCATCGCCTTGATGCGGGCGGCGGCCTCGAGCGCCTTCTCGCGGCTATTGAACGCGGAGATACGGAAGTAGCCTTCGCCGGCGCGACCGAAGCCGCTTCCTGGGGTGATCACGATATTGGCCTCGTTGAGCATCCGGTCGAAGATCTGCCAACTGGTCTGACCCGCAGGACCATGGACCCAGATGTAGGGGGCATTCACGCCGCCGTAGACCTTGAGACCCGTCGCCTCGACAGCCTCGCGCAGGATCGCTGCATTCCCCATGTAGTGGCTGATGAGGGTTGCCACTTCGGCGCGCCCTTTCTCGCTGTAGAGGGCGGCCGCACCGCGCTGGGTGATGTAGCTGACGCCGTTGAACTTCGTCGTGAAGCGGCGGTGCCAGAGGGGGTGGATCGGGCGGTGCTCGCCGTTGGAGCAGAGTGCGGTGAGGTTCTTGGGGACCACGGTGAAGGCGCAGCGGGTGCCGGTGAAGCCGCCGTTCTTGGAGAAGCTGCGGAATTCGATCGCGCATTCGCGGGCTCCGGGGATCTCGTAGATGGAGCGGGGCACGGAGGGATCGCTCACGAAGGCCTCGTATGCGGCGTCGTAGAGGAGGATCGAGCCGTGCTTGCGGGCATAGGCGACCCATGCCTCGAGCTGTGCGCGCGTGGCGACGGCCCCGGTCGGATTGTTCGGGAAGCAGAGGTAGATGATGTCGGCCTTCTCCTCGGGGATCTGCGGCACGAAGCCATTCTCTGCGTTGCACTCGAGATAGATGATCCCATTGTAGGAGCCATCCTCGTTGGCATCGCCTGTGTGGCCCGCCATGACGTTGGTGTCGACGTAAACGGGGTAGACGGGATCCATGACGGCGATGCGATTGTCGTCGCCAAGGATGTCGAGGATATTGCCGCCGTCGCACTTCGAGCCGTCGGATACGAAGATCTCGTCATCCGCAACGTCGAGGCCACGGTCGCGGTAATCGTGCTGGGCGATCGCGGTGCGGAGGAACTCGTACCCTTGCTCGGGGCCATAGCCGTGGAATCCGCCATGCGTTCCCATCTCGTCGATCGCGGCATGCATTGCTTCGCGGACGGCGAGGGGAAGCGGTTCGGTGACATCACCGATGCCACACCGGATCATCCGGGTCGCGGCTTCAGGATTCGCCTCGGTGAAGGCCTTCACGCGCCGTGCGATTTCGGGAAAGAGATAGCCGGCCTTGAGCTTGAGGTAGTTGGAATTGAGCGTCGCCATAGAGCCGGAGAGTAGACCAAAAACCTGGCTCCAAAGCCAAGCACTGAAGGGGGCTGAAGTTTCACGCCAAGGCTGCAAAGAGCGCAGAGGTGAATTGCACAGGGATGAAGGGGATAAAGGAATAGCGTCATCCCAACGCGGGAACCGGCGAATATCTAAAAAAGCCCCGCGCCGATTTCAGCGTGGGGCTTTAAGGATGTTGAGTAATTGGAAAACTAGTTCCTAAAGCGCCGCAGGATTGGATGAAGAGCCAGGCGGCCAAGCGCTGCTGTATGAGACATACTGCAAGCGCAGGCTAACACCGCTATTCGCCAATCCCGCAAGCCTTCTTACCGATCGACACGGGCTCCGCCGCCGCCGGCGAGCTTCTTCACCTCGGCGAGCGATGCCATCGAGGTATCGCCGGGGGTGGTCATCGCGAGGGCGCCGTGGGCGGCGCCGAAGTTGACCGCGATCTGCGGATCATCGGTGGTGAGGAAGCCATAGATCAGACCGGATGCGAAGCTGTCCCCGCCGCCGACGCGATCCATGATCTCGAGGTTGGGATAGTGGGTGGACTCGTAGAACTTGCCACCCGCCCAGCAGATGGCACCCCAGTCGTTGATCGTGGCGGTCTTCACTCCGCGCATCGTCGTGGCGACGACCTTGAAGTTCGGATAGGCCTTCACGGCCTCGCCGATCATCGCCTTGAAGCTATCAAGCTCGAGGTTGGTCAGGTTGTGGTCGGCTCCCTTGACCTCAAGACCGAGGCAGGCGGTGAAGTCCTCCTCGTTGCCGATCATGACGTCGACGTTCTTGGCGATGTGCTTATTGACGGCCTGGGCCTTCTCCTTGCCGCCGATTGCCTTCCAGAGGGAGGGACGGTAGTTCAGGTCGTAAGAGACGATGACTCCATGACGATGGGCGGCCTCGGTGGCGGCGATCACCGTCTCGGCCGCGCTCTCGCTGAGCGCCGCGAAGATGCCTCCGGTGTGAAACCAGCGAGCGCCGAGGGTTCCGAAGATATGGTCCCAGTCGAAGTCGCTTGGCTTGATCTGCGAGGCGGCGGTGATGCCGCGGTCCGACACACCCACTGCCCCGCGCACTCCGAAGCCACGCTCCGTGAAGTTGAGTCCGTTGCGGACGGTGCGGCCGATGCCATCATAGGGCACCCACTTGACGAAGCTATCGTCAACTCCGCCCTGGAGGATGAGATCCTCGACAAGACGGCCGACCTCGTTGTCTGCAAAGGCGCTCAGGACAGCGGTGCGGAGACCGAAGCAACGACGAAGCCCGCGGGCCACGTTGTACTCGCCGCCTCCCTCGGAAGCCTTGAAGGAGCGGGTTGTCTTGATACGACCCTCGCCGGGGCAGAGGCGGAGCATGACCTCACCCATGGAGATCTCGTCATAACGGCACTTGTCAGCCGGCTTGATTGTCAGGATGGACATAGAAATAGGTTGCTAGGGATTTAGTCTGTAGGCTGTTAGGTTCCAAGGCTGTTTTTGATCTTCCGACTTATAGCCTAATAACCTTCCCGCAAAGTTAGCCGAGCTTCGGCACGTCGAGCCAGCGGCGCTCTTCCCAGGACTTGAGCCCGAGTTCCGCAAGCTGCACCCCCTTCGCGCCCTGCAGGAGGTTCCACGGGAAGGGGTCGTTCTTGACGACGTGCTTGAGGAAGAGTTCCCACTGCACCTTGAAGGCGTTGTCGTAGGTGTCGTTGGTGGGGACGCGGGTCCACCCATCCTTGTAGTC
Source organism: Verrucomicrobiia bacterium (assembly GCA_040380225.1). GTDB lineage: Bacteria > Verrucomicrobiota > Verrucomicrobiia > Chthoniobacterales > UBA6821 > UBA6821. The sequence continues at coordinate 21,300 of JBEIJN010000030.1, forward strand.
GATCGGGCTGTCGATGTCGGGGTTCCATACGCAACGCGGTGTCGCGGCGTGCGCCTGGGCCTTGCAGTCGCGGAGTCCTGCAACGGCGCTCCCCTTGGTGCCGTCGACCTGAAGGGTGAGGAGATCCTCGCGGTTCACACGGACGCTCCAGGAGGAGTTAAAGTGGCAGACGACGCCATTCTCCAACTCGAAGGTGGCGTAGGCGGAGTCGTCCGCCGTGCACTTGTAAGGCTTGCCCTGCTCGTCCCAGCGCTGCGGGATGTGGGTGGCGCCGAGGCAGGTGAGCGACTTGATCTCGCCGAAGAGATTCTGGATGACGTACTGCCAGTGGCAGAGCATGTCGACGATGATGCCGCCGTCATCCTCCTTGCGGTAGTTCCACGAGGGGCGCTGGAGCTTTTCATGCTCGCCGGTGAAGACCCAGTAACCGAACTCGCCGCGGACCGAGAGGATCTCGCCGAAGAAGCCGGTGTCGATGAGGTACTTCAGCTTGAGAAGTCCGGGGAGCCAGAGCTTGTCCTGGACGACGCCGTTCTTGAGGCCGGCGGCGGTGACTTCGTTGTAGAGGGCAAGCGCCTCCTGCGAGGTGGTCGCGGTCGGCTTCTCGCAGTAGATGTGCTTGCCGGCCTTGATGGCCTTGCGAACGCCGGCGGGGCGCTGTCCGGTGAGGGTCGAGTCGAAGTAGATGACGTTCTTCGGGTCGGCGAGGCAGGCGTCGAGATCCGTGGAGATGCGGTCGGCCGGCAGTCCGGCGCGCTTGGCAAGCTCGGCGAGCTTTGTGGCGCTGCGGCCGACAAGGATCGGCTCGGGGATGATGACTTCCTCGTCGTTGAGGCGGACGCCGCCCTGCTCGATGATCGCCCTGATCGAGCGGAGGAGGTGCTGGTTGGTGCCCATGCGTCCGGTGACGCCGTTCATGATGATTCCGATGCGGTGTTCTTTCATAGTGGTTGGGGTTTTAGGGGTTAGGTGATGGGGAATAGGTGATGGGGAAAAAGCTGAAACTTGAAACCTGAAGAAAGGGGGTGGGTACTAGGGGGTTAGGCTATTGAACAAAAGTCGCCTGGGAAGGCGGCTTAATCATACCGGAGGTAGTCCGATCCCGCGCCTGCGGGAGAGAAGAAAGCTCCACGGATGGAGCGCGGTAGATCACGCAAATGCGTGACCCGGAGGGCGGCACCGCTTGCCGGGAGGCAAGTGCCGTCAATGCCTGGTCGGGGACGACCGGCAGATAATTGGACTGTTAGGAGTTCGTCCCATGCCCTCATTTTAAATTTTTCATTCTTCATTTTGCCTTTCCCTGACGATTACTCCGGTTTCTTCGTGCACTGGGGTTGGGCGCCGGCGGGAAGAGAAGGGGTGGAGCCGACTCCCGCGGGCGGGAGGGTTCCCTCCAGTTCCTGCTTCCAGTGGGCGACGTCACCGGCGGGACCATAGACGTAGATCATGCGCATCGGAGTGGAGCCGGTGTTAGTGAGCTGATGGAAAACTCCCGAGGGGATGTAGGCGGCCTGACCGGTCTTGACCGCGACGCGCTCCTCACCGAGGCACATCTCTCCCTCGCCCTCGACGATGAAGTAGACTTCCTCCTGCTCCTGATTGTGCCAGGGAACCTGACCGCCGTTCGGTTCGAGGGTCACGTTGCCCATGGCGAAGTTGGTGGCCTGGATCGGGGAAACTCCCCCGACGATGTTCTGCGTGCGGCGACGGGCCGGATAGGTGCGTCCGGCGGTCTGTGAGAGGTCTGCGATGATCATTGATTAGGGGTTTAGGCTGTTTGACTGTTGGACTATTAGGCTGTTGGGCTGCTCGCCCCGTTGGAGCGGAAGTTCTGACGGAGTGGATTAGATCTTGCCGAAGAAGGTGAGGTAGGGGGCGTCCGCGGCGAGGCGCTGGATGTAGAGGGCCAGCTCGCGGAGATGGTAGTCACCCCACATGGCCGACTCGCCGCAGGGAACCTTCCGGCCCTTGGGCACGTGATCCCAGCCGTTGGGACGGTGGTAGACGGTGTGCAGGAGAAGCCCCTCGTGGTTGGGATCAAGGCTGAGGTAAGGCTCGGAGAAGAGTGTCTTCGATGCGGTGAGGCCGGCCGCGGTGTAGCGGGCTCCCTCCTCCTTCTTGCCGTGACGGTCGAGATAGCGGCCTAGACGGAGGAGGCCCTGCGCGCCGATGGCGGCCGCGGAGCTGTCGACCGGCTCGTGGTCATTGAAGGGCTCGGCAGGGCGGTCATTGTAATCACCGAGATGGACGAGGCCGGGGGCGCCGGTGTCCCAGTAAGGGATGCCGTCGGTCGGGGTCTCGCGGATATAGAATTCGGCGACGGCCTTCGAGACCTCGAGGAAGCGGTCGAGCAGCGCCTGCTTGCCGCCGAAGGGGGCAAGCTCGGCATCCGAGAGTTGCTCGAGGTACTCCATCTGCTCGGGGTAGCCGCAGAGGATCCAAGCGAGGCCGCGCGTCCAGGTGGAGAAAGGGGTGTAGCCCTGCTGGGTGGAGGGGCAGCGGTAGTTTCCGTCGTTCGTATTGAAGATCGACTCGTGGACCACGCGGCCGGGCAGGTCGTAGATGTCGCGCCCCTTGCCGTAGTAGACGTTGTAGCGGGCGGTCGTCTCGGAGTGCTGGATGATCCGGGCCAGTAGGGAAGCGGGCTTGTCGTTCTCCCCCATGAGACGGTGGCCGAGTGAGTGGGCCACAGCCAATGCGCGGAGGGAGCGGACGGTGTCGGAGAAGAGGGAGTGGGGGCCGTTGAAGGAATAGATGTAGCCGAGTTCCGGCGTGAGTTGGGTCCAGCGGGAGGCCTGGACGGCGCCACTGGCCTTCAGCGCGAGGTCGTAGAAGTGGCCCTCCCACTCGTCGGCGGGGAGGCGTCCCTCCTGGAGAAGGCGGCGGAGGTTGCCGTAGGTGCTGACGTTGTTGAAGCCGTGGTCATGCACGCCGATGTGGGTGACATGCGAAGCCATGAGACGAAGGGTCCCCTCACGGCCGATGCGGAGCATCTCCTGATCCCCCGTTGCGTCGAACTGGAGGATCGCCGCGCCGTATTGGAATCCCTGCGTCCACTCCGTCCATCCGCGGGAAGTGTACTTGCCCTCGATGGTGAAGACCGGCGTGCCATCGGCATCCTTCCAGCGCTTCTGGAGGTTGGCGATCTTGGGCGCGGAGGCCTCGAAGACGCGGTCGGCGGCAGCCTTCAGGGAGGCTGGGGTGAGCTTGGTGTCGATCTGGATCATGGCAAGTGGGAGCTGGAAGTTGGGAGCTAGGAGCTAGGGGTTTAGAGGATGAAGACTTTTAGGCTGTTCGACTCTCGATCTTGGACGTTCGACTTTTTCTGGTGGATTACAGTCGGCTGATGTGGAAACCGCCGTCGAGGTAGATGACGTCGCCGGTGGAGAAGGGGAAATCGCCGCGGCAGATCGCCTTCACGGCGAGGCCCACGTCTTCGGGGCTTCCCCAGCGTTTCTGCGGCACGAGTCCCTCGGCGATGAGCGCATCGTACTTGCCCTTCACGCCGGAGGTCATGTCGGTGGCCATGATGCCGGGGCGGAGTTCAAGCACCTGGACTCCCTCGGCGGCGAGGCGTGTCGCCCAGAGTTGGGAGACCATGGCGAGTCCCGCCTTGGAGATGCAGTAGTCGCCGCGGTTCACCGAGGCGGTGGCGGCAGAAATGGAGGTGACAAAAAGCAGCTTGTACCCTCCGGCAAGACGCGAAGCCCCCGGATTCTTCAGCCAGTAGTTGGCGGCAAGCTGGCTCAGGAAGTAGGGCCCCTTGAGATTGACGGAGATCAACTCGTCGAAGCTCTCCTCACCGGCCTCGGTGATATCCGCGCGTTCGCGCGGAGCCATGCCGGCGTTGTTGACGAGGGCATCGAGATGGCCGAGCTCAGAGATCACTTTCTCCATCATCGCTGCGCGCTGGGCGGAGGAGGCCAGTTGGGCGGAAACGGGAAGGAAGCGCTGGGAGGGATGCTTGGCCGCCGCCTGGCATGCGGCGACGGTCTCCTCGGCGGCCGCGGCGTTGGAGGCATAATGGATGGCGAGATCGTAGCCTTCCGCGGCGAGAGTGAGGGCGATGCCGCGCCCAAGACCGCGGCTGGCTCCGGTGACAAGGACGACGGGATTGCTCATGACAGCAGAGGATGCAGAAACGGAGCCGGGATTGCATCAGCGGAAAACGCTTTTATTAGCACAAAAACGACTTTATTTTCGTCCTAGACTCCTTCCCGTGCCATTCCCGAAGATCCGCGCCTCCTCACTCTCCGGCGGGCGTTCCAAAAGGAACGCCAAGACGCCCGTGCGGCCGATCCTTCTCCGGAAGCTTCATCTGCGTTGCGGCGACTGGTCCGTCAGGGAGCTCCGGGTGAACAGGCATCTCCAGCCCTTCGACCTTGGTATTCCCCACCGCCACTCCCACGGACAGCTGCTGCTTTACCTTCGCGGCCACGGGGAGCAGCTCATCGGGAACCGGCACCATCCGGTCGCTCCGGGAGCCGTGTTCTTCATTCCCCCCCGCACCGAGCATGCGTTTCTGGAACACTCCCCGCGTCTCGCCATCTGTCTGGTTGCCGACCTGTCTGGAATCGGCCCTGTACGCTTCGGAACGGCCACCGGATGGCTTCCTGCCGACGAACTGGCGCTTGTGAGGGAACGTCTCAACCAACTTGCCCATGAACGGGAAGAGCAAGGCGGGCGTGGGAATGGGAACAGCCCTCTGAAACTCGGCGCAGGAGGCGCGGCCCTACTCCTCCTGGAGTCTTGCCGCCGCGCCTGTTCCGCCGCGCCGCGCGGCGATGCCGATGGGGCGCCCATCCTGCGCCGTCTGGTCCGGGCCCTCAAGCCGGGCGAGGCAGCGCCACCCCCTGGAGAACTTGCGCGCAGGGTGGGCCTTCAGCAGGATCATCTGAACAGACTCGTCCGCAGGAACACGGGCCTCACGCTGGGACAGTGGCGCGCACGTGAACTCCTCAAAGCATGCAAGCTGGATCTCAAAAAGGTAGGAACGATCGGCGGGACCGCGCTGCGCCTCGGATTCTCTGATGCGAATTATTTCTCGCGCTGGTTCAAACGTCAGACAGGCATGACGCCGGGCGTCTGGAAACAGAGAGCCTGATTCCCTGCCACGACGGCGCTCCCCGGATTTACTGACAGTCTTCCGGTTTCGCGGGAGCCCGGAAATCCCGAGATCCCCTATTCCTCGCCGAAACGGGTGCGGATCAGCTCCTCGAGCTCTGTCAGGACGGTCGTCGCGTCCTCCCCCTCGGCCGTGACGCGAAGGATGGATCCTTTGCCGGCGGCCAGCATCATGAGTCCCATGATGCTCTTGCCGTTGACCCTCTCCTCGTCCTTTTCCACCCAGATCTCGGAACGGAAGCGGCTCGCCGTCTTCACGAAGAGGGCGGAGGGACGGGCATGAAGCCCGTTGCGGTTCTCGATGGTCAGGTCTTTGGAAATCTGGGTACTCATGAATCGGTGGTTTCTGGCGTCAAGTGGCGGGTTTCATCGCCCTGAGGAGGCGTTCGTTGAATTCACGGGCCGTGTCGTGGCCCATGGACTTGAGTTTCTGGTCAAGCGCGGCCACCTCGACCAATCGGGCGAGATCGCGGCCGGTTCTGACAGGGATGGTGACATGGGGTATCGGGATGCCGAGGATCTCGTAGGAATCACGGTCGAGACCCAATCTATCAATGTCGGGCACTTCGTGCCAGTCCTTTAGCGTGACGACCAGGTCGAGCTGCTTCTCGGGGCGCACGGAACCCGCGCCGAAGACGGCCGCGACGTTGATGATGCCGATGCCGCGCACCTCCATGTGGAACCGGGTGAGTTCCTTGCTGGTGCCGATGAGTTCTCGGCCCTCGAGGTTGCGGAAGCGGGTGATGTCGTCGCTGACCAGGCTGTAGCCGCGCTCGATGAGACCTAGCACGCACTCGCTCTTGCCGATCCCGCTGCTGCCCCGGATGAGGACGCCGATCCCCATGATGTCGACCATGCTGCCGTGCTCCGAGGCGACGGGGGCGAAGTCGTCCTCCAGCGCGATGGTGGCCGCGTTGATGAATTTCATCGTCACGAGCGGGGTGCTGAAGACGGGTGTGGTGGCCTTGGCCGCGAGATCGAGCAGACCCGATGGAAGCGGCAGGCCGCGTGCGACGACGAGGCAGGGGATGCGCTGGGCGAAGAGGGCCCCGATGCGCTCCGCTCGCTCGGCGGCCGCGAGGCTCTTCAGGTAGCTCAGTTCGGCATGGCCGACGACCTGGATGCGCTTGGCCGCGAAGTATCGGAAGAAGCCCGCGAGGGCGAGGCCGGGCCGGTTAATGGTCGGCTCGGGGATGAGCCGCTCCATCCCGGCGGAGTCACCCATGAGCTCCAGACCGAGCGCGGGCCCGTGATCGGCGAAGAATTTCCCGACGGTGGGCGGGGAGGCCTTGGCTTTGGATGAGGAGGAGGCTCCGGCGCGTGGCATGGCTACATGGCGAAGGATTCGCCGAGATAGAGTTTGCGGCTGATCGGGTCGTGAAGCAGGAAGTCCTTGTCACCCTGGCTCTCCACCCTTCCCTCGAAGATCAGGTAGGCCCGGTCGGTGATCGCGAGGGTCTCGCGGACGTTGTGATCGGTGATCAGGATGGCCAACCCCATGTCGCGGAGGTCGGAGACGATCTGCTGCACGTCGTAGACGGCGATCGGGTCGACGCCGCTGAAGGGCTCGTCGAGCATGAGCAGCTTCGGATTGGTGACGAGCGACCGGGCGATCGTGAGCCGGCGCTTCTCGCCGCCGGAGAGGGTGAGCGCCTCGTTCTTGGCAATGTGGGTGATGCCGAAGCGCTCCAGGAGCTCGTCGCAGCGCATCTCGCGCTCCTTTTTGGAAAGCTCCGTTGTCTCGAGGATCGCCATGATGTTCTGCCGGACGGTGAGCTTCCGGAAGATCGACTCCTCCTGGGGGAGATACCCCATGCCGAGGCGGGCCCTCTTGTACATCGGCTCATGGGTCACATCGTGCCCCCGGAAGAAGGTGCGACCTCCGTCAGGGCGGACCAGGCCGACGATCATGTAGAAGGTGGTGGTCTTTCCTGCGCCATTGGGGCCGAGAAGGCCGACGATCTCGCCCGCGCGGACATGGATGTCGACGCCGTTGACGACGGAGCGGCCGTTGTAGACCTTCACGAGGCCCTCGGTGCGCAGGATCGGTTCGTCTTGGTTGGAAGAGGATGATGTGGAGGACATGGGGAAATGATCCGGGGATCAGGGAGTGACGGCTTTCTCACCCTGATCGACGATCATGGTGCGGCTGGGTCCGATGGTGCGCGAGCGCCCCTTGGCATTGAGAATCATGACGGTGTTCTGCTGGGTGGCGACCTGATTGTTAATCCCCTGCTGGACCTGGGGCCATTCCTCGAGAGTCACGTCGCCGGAAGCGGTGTCGTAGGTGGCCTTGCCGCACTTGCCGACCGACTTCACGAGATCGCCACGGTCGTTCCGCTTTTCCTGCACGATGACCACACTGCCCGTGGCGACAACCTTCTGGAGCCCCTTGCGGTCGGGACGGAGGATCACATGAAGGCGCTCGCAGGTGAGGTCGAACTGCGGGTCGCGGACGACGACATGGCCGATGAAATCGGCGGAGCTGGTGACATTGTCGAAGGTTGCTCCGTCATCGCTCTCGATCACGGTGCGCCCTCCCCGGGGACGATCCTGACTCCCCGCGGTGGCAAAGGGACCCGCGCCTCCGCCCGGTTGCTGGACAGGCTCAACCAAGGGGCCGAATCCCTGCGCGCCGATCGGGCCCGGCGAAGCCAAGTGGCCCATGACGGCCAGGGCGATCAGCGGGATCAGGGAGCGGGAGGCGGGATGGGTGCGCATGGTCATGGCTGGTCGGTCGGGGCTCCGTTGCGGAATGAGGCGCGGACCGGCCCCTTGAATGTGCCGGTTCGTGCGACGGTGTCAAACTCAGCCTTGTCCCCGGCGATGTCGAAATCCTCACGCCGTATCACGGTCTTGGTGTCGGCCACAAGGAGCCTGGTATCGAGATCGAGGATGCTGTGCGGGATCTCGACGATGATCTCCTTCTCTTCCTTGTCGGCAAACTGGATCCTGAGGTTGTTGAACTCGACTTTCTTCTCATCAAGCTTCAGCGCGGTCTCCGCGGTCAGGTTCATGGTCAGCTTCCCCTGCTCGTCATACTGGGGGATCTTGATCCCCTTGACCGGTTCGCCCACGGGGACAGGGACGTCCATCGCGCCTGCATTGGTGGCGGCGGCGAGGGAAGGGGAGGGAGCGGCGTTCGCTGGCGCCGCCTTCACCGCCTGGGGCTGGGCCGCACGGAGGGGCATCGCCGTGCAGAAGAGCGCGGCGATCAGGATCTGGAGACGGAGATTCGGATCAGGCAAGCGCACGGCGGATCGCAAGAAGGGACTTGAGGAGTGTGGGCAAGCCCTTGTGGGGAATCTGGTTCGGACCGTCCGAGGGTGCCTTGGCGGGATTCTCGTGGGTCTCAAGGAAGACCCCGTCCACGCCGGCCGCCATGGCGGCGCGTGCGAGCACGGGTGCCAGATGCCCGTCACCGGTGGTGTGACCGCCACCACCGCCGGGACGCTGGACGGAATGGGTGGCATCGAAGATCACGGGGAATCCCTGCTCCCTCATCCAGTAGAGGGAGCGCATGTCGGCCACCAGGTTGTTGTAGCCGAAGGTGGTTCCGCGTTCGGTGAAGCAGAACTGCCTGCAACCCGCCGCCTTCAGCTTGCCCGCGATCGGGGCGATGTCCCACGGGGCGAGGAACTGCCCTTTCTTGACGTTGACCGCGCGTCCGGCGGAGGCTGCCGCGTTCGCAGCGGCCTCGATCAGATCGGTCTGGCGGCAGAGGAAGGCGGGAATCTGCAACAGGTCGATGAAGTCCGCGGCGATCTCCGCTTCCTCGGGTGTGTGGATGTCGGTCGTGACCGGGGCTCCGATCGCATCTCCCGCCTCCGCAAGCATCCGGCAACCGTCGAGCACCCCGACGCCGCGGTAGGAGGAACCGGAGGTGCGGTTGGCCTTGTCGTAGGAGGCCTTGAAGACAAACTTCACGTCCAGATCGTCGCAGATCGCCTTGATCGTCCGGGCGGCGCGCAGAAGGGGCTTCTCCCCCTCGATCACGCAGGGACCGAGAATGAAAAGGGGTTCCTTTCCTCCAAGCGTCAGGGAGCCGACCTTGATCTCGCCGATCTTCGGTTGCTTGGGGTCGCTTTTGGAGGGGCGGGGACTGTTTTTTCCGGCGGGCATGAGCCTTTCACACTAGCGGCTGCCAGCCCGACTGGTCACGAGGATTGTGAGGCATGCAGTCGCCCCTGCTTGAACAGCAAGTGCATTTCACGGCAGGATCGCGTCATGGCCACTCTCTCCTCCGACTTCAACGACCTCCTGCCCGTCGGCGCCTCCGCCCCTGACTTCACCCTGACCGATGTCGTCACCGGGAATAAGCGGTCCCTTGCGGATCTGGCCGGCCCCAAGGGGACGCTCGTCGTTTTCCTCTGTGCCCACTGCCCCTATGTCGTCCATGTGCGCGGCAAGGTGGCCGAGCTGGCCCTGGAATTCTTCCCCGAGGGCATCTCGACGGTCGGCATCAGCGCCAACGACCCCGTCGCCTATCCCGACGATTCGCCGGAGAAACTTCGCGAGATGGTCCTCGAAACCGACCTGCCCTTCCCGGTTCTCTTCGACGCCACTCAGGAGACGGCAAGGGCTTACACGGCCGCCTGCACGCCCGATTTCTTCCTCTTCGATGCGGATCTCCGCCTCGCTTACCGCGGACGGCTTGACGAGAGCAGCCCGAAAAACGGAAAGCCCCTGACCGGCAATGATCTTCGCGCCGCGCTCGAAGCCGTCGCGGAAGGCAGGTCGCCGGCCTCACCGTGGCCTCCGGCACTCGGCTGCAGCATCAAGTGGAAAGGTTGATGGGAGTTGGGAGCTGGTAGCTAGAGCGGTTTCGGTTTTATTGGGCGCATTTACAAGGCAAGAAATCTCGCGCAGAGACGCAGAGTTTTTATGAATAATGGCAATGTGTCTTTAGAGACATCTCCCTTGAAAAGAGTCGTCAGACCCCATTGTGAATCGGTCAAATGATTCTCCTATTTGATGGGAGTAACGCTGACCATCTTCTCCGGACCCAATCCTTTGTCTTTTCCTCTGCGTCTCTGCGTCTCTGCGCGAGTCCTTTTATTTATCGACGGTCAAGATGATCGCCAAAGCAACGATAGATTAACTAGATGATGCTCTAAAAACCGTCGACTAGATGCTTTCAGGGGAAGGGAGATTCTCCCGCAGGGGCGCAGGGGCGCTGAGCTGAGGAGAAGATAGGGTCGGGATTACTTGCTAACAGTCTTCAGCCTTCAGCCTAACAGCCTTCTTCAGCGGCTCTCCGCCCAGGCGACCATCCGCTGGGCGTCGTCGAAGATCCTCGGCGCATGGCTTCCTAACTGGACGAGGATCAGTTCCCGGCCTCCCTTGCTGTAGCTGCTGATCAGGCACTTCCCGGCCGATTCGGTGTAACCGGTCTTCATTCCGTTGAAGAACGGGGAGCGCAGGAGCAGGCGGTTGGTGGGATCAAGGAAGCAGAGTTTTCCGTTGGCGTAGTGGAAGCAGTAGGAACGCATCGCCATCGCCTCGCGGAGATCGGGATTGCGGTAGGCGCGGAAGGCGACACGGGCCATGTCGCGCGCGGTGGAGTACTGCCGGGCGGGCAACCCGTGCGGGTTCACAAAGTGGGAGGAGGTGGCCCCGCATCGCGACGCGAGTCTATCCATCTCCACGGCGAATGCACCGGTGCTTCCGGAATGAGAACGGGCGAGCGCGGCAGCGCAGTCGTTCGCACTCTTCACCATCATCGCCCTCATGAGTTGGCGTCGTGAATAGCTCTCGCCGATGCGGAGCCCGAGCTTGGTCGGCTCCACCACCGTGTCCTCACGGGCGATGGACACCTGTTCATCGAGAGGATCCTGCTCGGCCACGATCAGCGCGGTGAGCAGCTTCTGGGTGCTTGCCACCTGACGCGGCTGGTCGGCGTTTTTTTGGTAGAGGGTCCGGCCGGTGCGTGCGTCGATCAGGATGGCCGAAGAGGCGAGAATGGGAGGCGCGTCCGAGGGCCAGATCGAGCGGGGCACCTGAGGCGCCACCTCGGTGACCGTCGTGGCGGAGGCCGCGGGTTGCTGCGGAGCCGTGGGTTCGTCGAAGGCGCAACCGGTGAGAAGGAGGGTTGCGACGCAAAGACAGGGAAAAATGATTTTTGTCATCCGGGACATCCCAACAACGTGCCTGCAAATCACAATGGGGCAAGACTAAGAATGCATGCGGTCTTCAACCCAAAAATTGGATTAGGGACGGAGTGACGGGTAGATCAAGGAGTTAAAATGGTTAGAACGTTGAAGAGTTACAATGTACACTGAAGGGATTGCGTGAATCACGAAACGTTGTCCCCGCGATGATCTGCCTCTTGGGGTTATGATTGCGCAGTCTTGGAATGCATCTTTTTAACTTTCTAACGCTTCACCCTTTTTAACCTGATCGCCTACCACCTTGGTGAACGGTCCAGATCTGTTGGTATGCTTCCATTGCGAAATCTGGGTTCAATGTTTTTCGGCTGGATCCTTTTTTTCTTCAGCCTTCAGCCTTCAGCCTTCAGCCTTTTCGAATGTCTTCTTTCCGACGCTTCCTTGGGCCCGGTGTTCTACTCATCTTGCTGGCGGCCTGCGCTATAACGGCTTCTTTCCTGCTGGATGCGCCGGTGGAGCGGGCGGTTCTAGAATGGAACGGCGGACACTGGAGCCGCCTTCCGGGCGTTGCCCTGCTGAGTCGCTATGGCGACTGGCCCGAACTGATGCTGCTCGGAGGGGCCGGATTCCTGATTGCGCGGAAACTGCGCAATGTCCGGTGGCAGCGCATCCTCCTCTCGGCAATGATCGCCTCCACGCTTGCCGGCATGGCGGTCAATGCCTCGCGCCTTACGACCGGACGGACCCGTCCGCGGGCGGCGGCGGAGCAGGGCTGGTATGGACCGCGCCACGACGGGAAGTGGCTGATCGGCGCGGCCGACTTCAACAGCTTCCCCTCGGGTCACACCGCCACAGCGGTGGGATTCGCGGGCGTGATCCTTTTTGCAGCACCCGCCTGGGGAGTCGCCGCCATGGTTACGGCGGGATCGATCGCCCTGGCCCGCATCCTGCTTGGCGCACACCATCCCTCCGATGTCATCACCGCCTCGGTGCTCTCTCTTGCCATCGCCCGGATCGTCTGGGAATTCCTCGGCAGACGCGGCCGGGTTGATTTCGGAGATCGGGGATAGGTTATGGGATCTCGGGAATATTCCCGGTCGGCTCACAACTGGAGCGGGTTCGGTTTTATTTGACGTATGTGGAAGGGAAGAAATCTCGCGTACACGTAACGGATGCAAAGCAACGGCCGGGCTAGCAAAAACAGGAATGGAGGGAACTTGGCAGGCATACTGGGATTGAATACCGAAGGAACCACGAAAAACGCGAATGTCACGAAATGCCGAGGTGTCAGAGAAGGGAGAATGAAGTCGGATGACTTCCTTCATTTCGTGCTTTTCGTGACGGTATGAAGTCATTGAAGTAACCGGCGCTGGGCAGATCGAAAGGTTTGATCCAATGTCCCCTGCGGAATCCGTGAGTGCTTGCAACGCGCACGGGTGGCCGAAGGTCCAAGGGTTCGAGAAATGCACTGAGC
>JBEIJN010000031.1:0-33637 GCA_040380225.1 Verrucomicrobiia bacterium
CATCGATGTCTCGCGCGACGGGAAAACATGGGAACGCAAATACCGCTTCGAGTCGGAAAAGTCGTTCCAATACCCCTCCCTCCATGAACACAACGGCTCTATCTGGCTGACCGTCACGCAGGGAATCTCCGATCCCAGCGGAAAGGAAATGATCATGTTCGGCAAACTGGAGGAGACGGGCCGGTTCAAAACGCTGACTAAAAATCACGCGTCTCACACTGGCCGATCGGCTTGCGCTGTTGGGTCGTAGTCTACCGCACCGCTACCCAGCGGCTTGGTTCCCAACTACCAATTGATGGCATCCGCCGCCCGGCGCACGGTGCCACCCCTCCGGGGCTACGACTATGTCTTAGTCTTCCGCGCCGCTACCCAGCGGCTTGGTTCCCAACTACCAACTACCAACTACTATCCCATTCCCCGTTTTCGCTTTTAGCCTTTAGCATTGTCGGCACTTTGCTCCCGCAAAGCGGTGCCGCCCCGTTGGGGCTACGACAGCGTCGTAGTCTACCGCGCCGCTACCCAGCGGCTTGGTTCATCCTTTAGCCTTCAGCCTTCAGCCTTTTGCCTTTCCCTCCACTCACGGCCTGAGGAGGGTGACCTTGGAGGTGATGGGGTTGATCTGGATGGTGATGAAGTTGGCCGGTTTGGTATCCCCCGAGCGGTTCGGCTCATTCTGTTGATGGAGGGTCAGGAAGGAGTTGGCATCGGTGATGGTGGTGGATGCCGTCACCATGCCATTGGGTCGGATGGTGAAGGAGACATACCTGACACTGCTGGTAGGGAATGATCCCACGGCCACGATCGGATTTGTACTGGTCAAGGAAGTGAGCAGCGGGGAAATGGCGGAGTTCGACGAAATGATGACGCGGTTGGGAAAGAGGACCGGCTTGGAGAGGGGGGTCGCATTCCCTGCGGCATCCTGACTGAAGATCTGAAGCCCCCGCCAGAGATTGGGCGATCCGCTGGTGGTGTCAAAATCGGGTAACTGGTAGAGGCGGACCTCGACGGGGAGATTCAGCGAGGAGGCATTCTGCCGGGCCAAGGCGATCTGGTCACCGAGTCGCTGGGCCGCCGTAGCCAGACTGGAGGAGCGGGCGACATTGTTGAGACCATTGGCGGCAAGCGCCACCAGAAGGCTGATGATGCCCACGACAAGGAGCAGTTCCAACAGGGAGAAGGCTCCCTCCCGCTTGGAGTGGAGCTTACCGGGCATGGTCAGGGGGGATTTCCTTGCAGGCGGCGCAGGCTCGGGAGACTCAGGACTGGAAGCCGCCGTGGCAACCACGCAGGGGAGGGCTGATCCAAAGCCATCCCAAGGCTCGCTGGAGTGGAACGATTCGGCGTGATGGTCTCTTCTCGCAGTCACGATTTTTTGGATTATGGATTACGGGTTGAACTGGCGTTCTCCGACGACGCGGAATTTGTAGAAATTCGGGAGGGCGTTTGGGCCAGTTGGCGGAAGCGTGGTGAGGCTTGCGTAGTCAGGCAGAGCGGGATCGCGCGGGTTCACATAGCGCTCGATGGTGGTGGAGCCGCGGTAGGTGGAGAGGACCTTGTCCTGTCCCTCGGTCCATGTCGCGGGTGCGCTGTTGGGCCGTTTCTTGAGCACCTCGACGCGGTAGTGAACGGTGTAGGTGTTCGACTTGGTGGTGAGCTTGGGATAGATGCGGGCGTAGGGGCGCTCCTTGGCGTTGTCACCTGTCCCGGAATTCGTACTCCAGAAGCCGGTAGCGCTATTATTCACACTTGTCCATGTGGAGTTTGTCGGCACGAGGGGAATAGAGCATATCTCTGCGGCGGAGCGGAATATGTCGTCGCTGCCGAATCGGTTTTCAAAGCCGCGCAGTGTGCCGTTGTTGGTATTGAGATTCAGCGGGAGTCTGTAGACATTGGTTAGATTTTTATCATCAATAGTCTTAGTTCCCCCATTAGCCGTTGGAATGGCAAGCATCCACTCGGTGTGCAGCGCCGCCTGCAGGGCAGTGGAGCGCTTGATATAAGTAAAGGGCAGAATCTGATAGTTCATATTCACCCGGCCGGCCGTGGAGAGGGGCTCGCTGATGGCGTAGGGCTCGACCACCGGCATGTTGAAGAGGTCGAGGAGAAGGTAATCGGGTGGATTATTTAGCCCCGGATGAGTCGAGGAGGTGAGGGCCGCAGGTCGGAAGAGCAGGGTCTGCCATGGTGTCTGGCTCATGACGCCCGTGGGGAGCGATCCCATGATACCGGCCGAGGGAACGAGACGGTTCGGAGAGAAGAATCCTTCAGAGGCAGATCTAACTGCTCCAGAACCATCAAGGTAGGGGACTGAGTTGTTGATACGAGTTTCATTAGCGTAGATGAAGCGATAGATGCGAGAGTTTCCCTCATCGGGAAAGCCGATGTAGGGACCGTTACCAGAGGTACCGTAGCCGCAGTCCCAGTCACCGGTGACCGACGTGTTGGTCAACTCCACGGCATCCCCGTTACGCCATTGGTAATGACCATTGACCGTTGCGTTGGTCGGGCCGAAATCACCTGGAAGACTGGTTGTCATTCCGGGCGTGAAAGCAGTGTTGGTCATATTGTAGTAATTCTGTCTGGGGAAACGCCCTCCCGGGTACGTGTAGGGATATTCACCGATAAAGTTGTGGGCCAGAGCATGGACGGGATTCGTATTGGTATAGGCCCCCACTCCACCGTTCACCGGGGCAAAGACATTCGTCCCGACAACCGGTCGTGCGGCGGTGATCCGGAAGTCGCCATGCACGACACCCACCGAGCGAACCACATCCTGTGGCCGAAATGTCACCGATGTGTAAACTAACCTTCCCAAATTGGTGCTTCCCTGACTTGGGTCGACTGCATTTGTCCAAGAATAAGTCCCACTAGTCCATGCATTAGAGCCATTAAAGCTAGCATTAGTCGCGTTGGTCCCCCAATTTGCTGTATAAGTTGACCTAGGCACTTGCAGGTTACTAAAAGGGGGTAAATAAACAGAAATAGTCTGGTTTATGTAACTGCCGGAGTTATTGGCCACATCAATCGTAAGAGTGCCTCCGCCGAAGCTGAATGTGCTGTTCGTATAGCTGGCCACTGTTACTCCAGCGGAATTCGTCACAGTATTTGTCGTATCGGAATTAAAGAAGACTGTGGCAGGGGTATTCGTGTTGGTTGCAGAAACTTCAGTCATCCAGGTACTGGACGATCCAGAGATTCCCCTCCTACCTCCCCAACTCCATGACCCTGCCAAGTCGCAGTTGCGGCTACTTAATGCAGGGAAGATTCTCGTCATGGTGTTTGTATCGGAATTCGTGCCCCACCTTAGGGAATCAAGTCCGCTAATCGTAAATCTATGCATAGTAGTATTCTCTGGATTAGGATATCCATGGGAGGCATAAAAGGGTTCCAAGAGAAGTCTCGCGCAAACAGAGACATTTGTATTTGTGGTAACTATGCCGGAATTTGTAACGACATTCGTAAAGTAGTTATTAAACCAGAAAAGCATCCCCACTTTGGTGATTGTGGGAAAGCGCCCGAAGCCGCGGGTGTTATTGGCTCCAGCGGTCGGCATGATGGTTTGGTTGGTCGTAAAGTAGTAGGTGGTGTTGATGGCCATGAAATTAGTCTCCATAGACTGGTCACGAGTATTAATGCAGCGGATGTAGTCGAAGATCTCGGTACGGATCTGATCGGGCTCGTTCGTCGCGGTGTATTTCGAGAGGATGCCGGTACCGCCGAAACCAGGCACCGGGGTCTCGGTCATGCGTTTCAGGTAGCCGAGGAGTGTCTGGTTACGACTGACATTATAATCGACTGTGGCGCTATCGGGATTCCAGCGGGTGAAGTAGTAGGAATTGGGGCCTCCGATGTTTGTGTTACTCCCCACGGTCCCACAGAAGGCAATGAGCCGGTCGTAGGGGGTCATTTTTGTTGTGTTGCCGCCGGAAGAAGTGATCGGCCAGCAGAGCAGGCGGGGGGTATTGAAGAGGGTGACATCCGGCGCCCGACTCGAAGCGGTGAGGAAGAACCGGGCCTGCTCGATCTGCCGTGGGGTGATGGGATTGGTGCCGGTGGCGGAGCGGTTCGTGGCAAAGAGAAGCTCATCCACATTCGCGTAGAGGCGGGAGGCATCATCCGCCATGCGGAAGGCGCTTGAAGATCGCACTGAATCAGGGCTTCTCATGTTAGTGGAAGCACCAGTCGGATTGCCCAAGTCAGCCGATGTCACGGAATTGGATGTGACAATACTTCCCCATTGGGAACCCACGTTGGATCCGCCGTTCTGGTAGGTGATCCGGGGGGCGATCGCCATGATGTCGTTGGTCGTGAGGTTCGTGAGGACAGCCGAGAGGGAGACTGTGGCAGGATGCCCTGGATAGCGCTGATATTCACCAGCCCATGGCTGGCTGATGGCCAGATTCTCATCTTGGTCGGAGCCCATCATCGGGGTGTCCCAATAGTTGGCAGGAGTTGTATTCGTTAAGACAATCGGCAATCCGTTTGTTAAATACCTCCAAATATTTGTCACTCTGGTATTCGTGTAATTCCACGGAGCGCCGGAGGCGGTGTTGATGTTGATCTTGCAGGTATCATCATCGCTCCAGAAGGCGATGCGGCCGGTGATGGGGTTGTTGGAGGTGGCACCGGTGACGGTGGCGGTGTTACCGCTTCCGGTGGGGGCGACAAGGGTCCCATCCTCAAGGACATAGAGCCATGTGACCGGCATGGGGATCGGCTGAAGGGGGGTGGCATTCGGTGCGCCGCTGATAGCAAATCCTTGGACAACTCCCAGGGCACCCGGGTCGAGGATCGGGTAGTTGGTACGGAGAGCGGTTCCGCTGCCGGTGACGACAGGGGCGTTCAGGTCGGTGTAGAGGGCGGTGTTATTGCTCCAACCGCTCAGATTCAAGTCAGCAGCGGGGAAAGCATTCACCACCATGTCGGGAGCGGAGTAGAGCTTGTAGATGGCCTGAAGGGTATTTGCAGTCGAGCTGTAGACCCTGATGGCTCCCGGCTGGGAGGCCCAGGCATTGGCCGCATTGGTCCCGGTGGTGGCGGCCCTGATCTGCGCCATGACGACATTGACCGCGTAGTCGGCGAGATTCCGTGAGCCCATGCCGCCACGGTAGCTGGCGGAGTTCCCTCGCTCGGTCTGTGCACGAGAGAGGAATCCAATGAGCAGCGCGGTGACGAGCACCAGACAACTGAGCACGATGATGAGTGCCGCACCCTCCAGTCGGTGGAATCGGGAACGGGTAGATCCCGGGGATGTGTGATGGGGGAGGTCAGGAGTCATGGGAAGGAGGGAGGGGGAAAATTATGAATTATGAATGATGAATTATGAATGATGAAAAAGGGGGGTAGGAGTTGGGAGTTGAAACCTGAGACCTGAAACCTGAGACCTGCCGTAACGGATGCGAAGCAACGGCCGGGCAAGCAAACCTGAGACCTGCCGTAACGGATGCGAAGCAACGGCCGGGCAAGCAAACCTGAGACCTGAGAACCAAGCCCGATGGGTCGGGCACGGTAGATCCCGTCCCGCGAATGCGGGAGGACCCGAAGGGCGGCCTCTTTGACAGTTTGCATTTTTCATTTTTCATTTCCCTTCCCGCCTCCGTGATCACGGTCACGGGCTCCAGCGACTGCTACGCAGCGGGATGGTGGTTGTGAAGACTCGGTAGGGGACCCTCCTGCCGTTAAGGCCATCAGTGACACGCTTTAAGTCGGCCGAATAATTGGCATTATTTGTAAACAAGCTTCTATAAGCATTGGCTCCCAAAAATACTCCTGTCATTAGCGCATTGGCAGCGCGAACGGCATCATTGGTAGCGGTGCCAACAAGGAGCCTATTGGCCGCAGCCTCGTCAACGGCCACCATGGTGATCTCTACCAAGGGGGGGAGTTGGTGCATTTGGGGCGGTTGGTTGGTCATTGTGTTGGTCCAGGTAGTTCCGGAATTCCAGAAGTAGTTGGTGGCGTTGGTGCTAGTGACGGTTGCATTGGTTCCCGGCACTCGAACCACAAAAGCGATGATATTCTCGGCCAAGGGGCGTGCGCCGTTGTTAGTGGAGGGATTGATCCATGCTGGATCGATTTTCCCTGTGTCGCTCACCTCCCGCAGTTCCTCGCTTGATTGTAGCCACTGGTAGAGTCGGAAGCGGGGGCGGTTGGTGAGTCCGGTGATGCCGGGCCGGGTGGGATCGTTTCCGAAAGCGACGAAGAAGCCGCAGCCATTCAGGGCACCGGGAGGGGTGATGCTGTTGGTATTGGTGCTGTAACCGAGAGGGGCCTGAAAGAAGACCCCGTGGGTCACGGTAGAGTTACTACTAAAACCTCCAAATGTAGTCGGGGCGCCCAGATTGGTGACGAGGAAGTGGAGATCGGATTGGCGGCCGTAGAACTGAGGGGGATTTGTGAAACTACCGCGGGATTGGTAAGTGTTATTGGTTAATATATAATAATCCCAGTAGGTATTGAGTGTGGCTACACTCAGGGCACGGGTGACGGTCTCGAACCCCGCACGGGCACTCTGGAAGGCATCCACCTTCTCTGTCGAGGTCTTCACTCCCTTGCCGACTTGTCCGATGGTAACGGAGATCAGGATCAGCATCACAGCCATGACCGCACAGGCCACCATCAACTCGACCAGCGTGAAGGCTGACTGATCGAGCTTTACAGAGGCGGCGGGAGCGGGGGAAGCCGGCTTGAGATGGCGGGGTGAGCGGCTCATTGGGCGGAATTGACCAGCATCTGGCTGTAGCGGGTCCTGCTGTTGGTATCGCGAAAGTGCTGGACGGTGACACTGAGCATCAAAGCATTGTTCGAATCCGCGCTGATCAGGGAGGGAGCATTGGACAAACTCACGATCGCCATGAAAATTCCTGAGCTGGAGTTGGTCGGGACTCCCTCAACGTCGTAGAAATTGGTCACAGAGGTGCCGGATATCAAGTTGCTGTAGGGCATGCGCTGGTATTCCCCGACGACGCGCCGGGCGATATCGGAACGTACGGTGTCGCTCATGGAGTCCTTGAGCGTTCCCATGCCCGAACCAAGCAGTCCGATGATGGGAACGATGGCAAAGGCAAAGATCCCGATGGCAATCACCACCTCGATCAGGGAAAAGGCACGGCACTCTCCCAGCAAGGGCCCTTTGGGAGCCCCCGGATCACTGTAACCTTGGCCGCGCGAAGCATGGATCGCCATGGTTGAAAGATACTGCAAACCCCCATGATTTGCCACCACTTACGAGGGGATGGGAGAGAGGTTGGGAGTGAAGGCTACAGCGAGTCCCCCCCCACATCGACCTCTGATTGCTGATTGCTGATTGCTGATTGCTGATTGCTGACCTCTGACCTCTGACCTCTGACCTCTGACCTCTGACTGCAGTCCCTTGACCCTCGATGATCCTCTTTTTAGAGCGATCTAAGGTCTTCTTTATTCAGCCATCACGCCTCTGACTCAATTTCTGGGTTTATTTTCCACCGATCAGGATGTCGGAGCAGATGTCCTTGCCGGTGAATCGGTATTTGTTCTCACCCAGCGGGACGCATTTTCCATTGCTCGATGTGAGGGGCATGGAAGCGGTGGTGGTGATGACCGCCTGGCTTTCGCCGGGGCCGACACCCGCGACCAGGATGCGCACATTGCCATCCGCATCGCGGAACTCGCGGGCAACGACCTCGCCCTTCTCGGTCTCCACCTGAACCTCGGGAGTGGGCTTGTCGGCGAGCAGGAAGGGCTCCAGGCCGCGCAGGACGGCACCAACTCGGGAAAGCTCGGCCCAGCGGCGGGCGAAGTCGGCTTCCTTCTGCGGAGCAGGGGCGTTCTTGACGCGATTGCGATTCGGTGAGTAAAAGACCTCCTCCGTGGCTGCCAGCAGGTTGCCGGCATAGAAGATGAAACCCTTTGCTCCACGGGCCGCCATGTAGAGCGACATGCTGAGCATCTGGTCCTCCGTGGGATCGAGGAAGCGTTTGAAATCCTCGGTATCCTTGGCCTCGAAGATGCCATTATTGATTGCCTGCGGAACCATCCACGCAGGCAGACCAGTGAGGTCCACGGCATTCATTTCCTTTGCGACCCCCTTCATGTGGAGGTTTTCGGCAAACTTGACCGGATAATGATCGCCGCCGATCACGTCCTGACCGCCACCATAAAACGGAAGATCATCCGTCTGATAGAAGACCGACCAGGTGGGATGGAAGGGGTCGAGGCGGTTGACCAGGGCGCGGCGTTTTTCCAAACGATCCTTCATGCTCACGGGCAACTCATCGCAAAGATACCATGCGAGCAGCGAGGGATGATCCTTGAATGTCTCCACCACCTTGGTGATCACGGCTGTCTCTCCCTTGGCACCCATCCAATCAGTCATCGGGTGCCTGATTCCCTCATGCACCCATTGGGTTCCGAAGAGGATCTTGAGGCCTTTCGCGTGGCTGTAGTCGAGGCATTCGCGGATCGTATCGATCGAGTGCTGCTGGCCTTTGTTCATCCGCCCGACCATCACATGGTAGGGCATGAGGCAGTTGAAGGGGCTTGCTCCGATGCGATCCAGTTGCTCCTTGGAGAAATTGTCGATGTAGAGTCCGACAGGAAGGTAGGGCTTGCCATCCACGATGGCGCGGCCCTTGGCGTCAATCAGGCAGGCATTGGCAGGGAGCGGACGATCGGCAGGTGCCACGGTGAGCGGAACGGTTTTCTCCGAGAGGGTCTGATTGTTGTTCGGGTCGATCAGGGTGAGCTTCACCTCGGCCTCGCCCGGCGGAAGACCCGAGAGATCGGCCTCGGCACGCTGCTTGCTGAGCGTGGATGTTACGGTCTTGAGGGATTTGCCACCGGCAAGGGCCTCGATGCGGAGAGTCAGATCGTCCGTGCGTTTCCGAAGGATCGGATCCTCGCAATAGACATTGAATCGGACGATGCCCTTTTCCGGCGTGATGGTCGAAATCGCCGGCGAGATGAGATTGAGCTGGATCAGCGGTTCCGCCGAAGTGAGCTCGACATCCTCGAACCAGGCCTTCCCGAGCTGCTCCCTACGGATCTGAAGGACGAGACGTGTGGAGTCGGCGTTGTCGGGAACAATCGCCTCCCCCTCGACCTTCTTCCAATCCTCCGCAGAGACAAGGCCCGGAGCGTAGACGGCCTTGATGAACTTCCCATTCTCATAGAACTCCAGCCCCAGGGTCGCCCCTTTTGAGTCCCCTTCGGGACGGATGTATCGCATCCAGGCGCTGAACCGGTATTTCTTACCCGGCACTAGCTTGACCTCATGAGAAGCGGAGGCTTTGTCAGCCTTGTCCGTGCGCTCAAAAAAGAGTGCCCTGGTGCTGCTGCGTCCCCCACCCTGTTCGATCACAAAGCCCTTGCCCAACTTCCATCCCTCCTCCCCCAACTCGAAGTTGCCGTTTTTCAGCAGGGGTTCGGCCGGCGACTCCTCGGCATGGAGTCCGGTCACGGCAACAAGGAGTGTTAGCAGGATGCGGGGTAGAAGAGTGATCATATGGGGGTTGCTTAGATGAGAGGCTATCTTGTTTGCCGATCAATACTGCGGCCTGCGTGCCGATCAGACAACACGAACGATGGCAGGAAAATGGACAGGAGTTTCAAAAAACGGACACCACAGGAAGCCCCACTTCCGAGACCAGGGCCTTCGTCAGGAAAAGAAAGAGAATTCCTGCCTACCTCGCCGGCCCCGAAATCCGGCCCTCGCGCCAGTCGGTCTCGGCAAGCTTGGCAAACCAACTCGCGGCCAGGCGACGGTTGCCCGCCTCGGTGAGGTGGACACCATCCTCGACATGGGTGTCCGGCGCTTGGCCGGCGGGAGTGTGATCGGCATACCCGCAAGCGAAGCCCTTCTCTGCCCGGCTGATGGCGGCCTCGCGAAGGAGCGCATTGTAGGCATTCACCCGGTCCGTGATGTCATCCGGCACCAAAGTTCCCCATGGCTTCAAACCCGGCAGGATCGGCATGATGCCACCGACCAGCAGGGCAGGCTTCGTGGCGGATTGAAGAATGAGGTCCATCAGTTCTTCGGTGAGTGTCGCGCACTCCACGGGATCGCCCACATACATGTCATTCGTGCCGATGAGCAACAAGACGAGGTCCGGACGATGGCGCTCGAGCGTTTCCGGCAGCGGGCTGTTTTCGGAGTTCTCCGTCTTGGCTCCATCGCGGATCATTTGAATACGGAATCCCGAGTGCCCCTCGTGAAACGGCTGCTCCATGCCTTCGGAATTGAGTTGAGAGCCGCCGACAAACAAAAAGTCCCAACCCTCATTACGCAGATGCGCCTGCAGGTGCCCGCGATAGCCGCCGGGAAAGCCCCCTCCCCTCGTGATCGAGTCGCCGATACAGAGGATGCGCACCGGGGCCTGGTCGTGCGTGGCGGATACGGAAAGGAGGCGTGATGTGGACATGAAGCGATCGGGGTGATTGATAGGGAGGTTTCAGTTTTAATTCTCCGCGTTTTTTCCGATCAGGACAATATTGTCAATACGGACATTTCCGGGAGCTTGGGGATTCTCGGTCGCACCGAAGAGGTAAACCTTGAATGTGACCGGGGCGGCCAGTTTTTGAAGAAGGGTGACCGGACTCAGATCGACACTGTAGGCGTCGAACTCCTCGTTGGTGTTGCCACTGCGGTTGCGCAGTTCGCCTCCACCGACCCGCTCGGAACGTCCCCCGACCTCCGCGTACACGGCGTACTGCTTGGGGGAGTTTCCGTTGCTACGCTCGACCTGGAACTCCAGGCGTTGGAGGGAAATGGTCTTCCCGGCGAAAGGCGCCACCTGGAATCCAAACCAGGCACCGTTGCGCACCGCGGTCTCCTCAGTGTCCGCAACGAGGCCCGCCGCATTGAGAAAAAGCGATTGGGGCGGAACCCCGTTCCCGCTGATCCCGAGATGCGCGTCGGCAATGCCCGGACCGGTCAGGAGTTTGGAGGATTCGCCTGCCGGAAACTTTACTAACGGCCGCAGATCCTTGGGATTCGGCTTGGAGGCCGGATCAGCCATGAAATCGAACTGCACAAGGGTTCCCGGTTTGATCACCGTCGCATTTCCGGGAGTGCTGCCAGGAATCGTCTCCTTGTCCCCGAGGGCGAAGAGATAGGTCTGGTAGGCCTTGAGGTCGAGCAGGTGATCCTTCGCATAAGCCTGCGAGGGAAGCGCCCCGTTCACCTCGGAGAGCGCCGCCGGTTCCTTGAGTGAAATCAGGACATTGCCGCTCAACTGCGGGTGAACCATGAGAAACTTCCCGTTGGCGGCGACCGCATACTGGATCGGGGCAATGCGCCAGGCTTTTGCCAGCTCCGCGAGCGCGGCGATCGTGCTTCGGCGGAGTGAGTGGGTGCCGGCAAAGATGCTTGTCCAACCATCATGCCTGCGCTCGGCAAAGCCGCACAGATCGGTCCCGGGATAATTGGCGAGACGGCGGGCTTTGGCATCCTGAACGACAAGACCGAGCTGAGGGTCCAGCTTCAGCCCCTCGGTTTCGCCGCGCAGGATCGCTTGATCAATCTCCTCCCTGCTCTCGGCGGCCAGGCGCAGGCCTCTCCCACCACCCTTCACGCGCACAGCAAGGATGTTGCTGCCCTTCTTGAGCCTGAGCGGAAAAACAAAGTTGTCGGAGGAAACGCCGGGAAACTCATTCCCGAATCCGGCGGTGTCGAGGAGCTTCTCCCCGTTGAGATACCAGGTCATCCACCAGTCGGCTCCCGCGCCGATGAGAACCTCGTATTCCTGCGGAGATTCGATGCGGGTGAAGGCCCACACAACCTCTTCGGACGGCAACTTGCCCAGTGGCGAGAAATCCAGCATTCCCTGTTTGCGCTTGATCGGGGCGGCGGCTTTGGTCATGCCGCCGATTTCCATCTGCGCCGGGATATCCGACGGCGCGGGGGTGTCGGCCGGGTTTGCCGGGAAAGGCCCGAAGGCGGTCCACTCCGAAGGAAGCACGAAGCCCGGCGCAGGCTTTCCGGCAAGCAGGGGTTCGGTCGGGGCGGAAGCGTTTGAAGACTGCGCCACCGCTGCGGGAACCACTTCCATACCGATGATTTTGCTCAGGCGGGCGGCATCCTTTTTCTGGAGATTGAAGCCTGTGCCTTGAAGGAAGCAGAGGACGTTGCCGTTCGCTTTCAGCTTCCCGATGGCGGCCGCCGTGGCATCGTCGATCTGAAGGAGATTATTGAAGATGTAGAGCTTGGCAGGAGGTACTTTTCCGGCCTTCAGATCCTCGAGGTAATAATACCCGTAGGGGACGCCGGAGAGATCCAGTTCCGAACGCTGGCCGCTGGACCATGTCATGTTAAGGTCTCCAAGCGCGCCTTTGAGGTAATCGGTGGAGCGCTCGTCGTAGATGACAGCCACTTCGGCACCGGTGGCGGCTCCTGCCTCCGTGCGCGCCCCGGCGAATGAATTACGGAGGAGGGACATCTCGTGCAGGATGAGCGGATCCTGATGGGTTTCAGGCCCCTCGACGGGATCCACAAAAACGCTGTGCCCGCCGAGCACGACGCGCCCGGTCTCGCGCAGCCATGCGCTGCGGAGTTCCTCGGGGGTGGCGGCACGACCGACCATCCGGGCGTTCACATTGTAGCCCGGACCGACCTTTCGATTCTCGTAGTTTTTGTTTTTCCATGTCCGGTAATCGAGATCGAACAGGATGGGCTTGTTGTTGAGCCGGAAGGAATCCAAGACGGCGAGCGCGCCGCCGGGGCTGGCGGGTGAGAGTCGCTGGTTGTAGCGCACCGGCGCGTTCACGAAATCGAGTTCCTTCGAGTGCATCAGGCGGACATTGGCGGTCATGTTGGCCCGTGCGCCGTTGTCACCCGAGCTGGTGCCGACAAGGACCGGCCGAGATGCGGATTGATGAATCATGCGGGCGATGTCCTCGGCGAGCGTGACGCGACCGTCGGCGATGAATTCCTTCCAGTTGCGCTGCTGCTCCTCGGATTCCGGATCATGGAAGCGTGGCGTGCCTATCAGGGAATCGGCGGGAGGCGGTGCGGCCTGGTCAAAGGATTCGATTTTCTGGTTCCACTTGGCGGAAAGAGCCTGCGTCGTGCCATATTTTTTCTTCAACCATGCATGCCAAGCCTGCACGGCCGGTTTGCTGTAGTCACTCCATGCCCGGGCATCCTTGGCCTTGGCGGCATTCGGCCCCTCCCAGAGATAGAATTGCGCATCCTGCACGCCGCCGATCAGATAGCCGTCCACCTGGTCGCCGCCGGGTGAACTTTCCACCGTCTTGATGAACTCCCGGATTGCCGGACGCAGATCGTCGCGCAACTTTTCGGAATAGAAGGACCAGGCCAGCACCTCACGCTTCTTGGGGTCGGGGTCGTTGCCCACCCGCTGGAAATGGAAGCTTACCACAAAAGGTTCACCACGGTCGTTGCGCAGGGCCTCGTCGGGATTTTCAGTGATCCACTCGGGATAGGTATCGACCTGAAGCCAGAAAATGATCCGGGCGGTGGGATGCTGCTGCTTGACGAGATTGAGGATCTCGCGCACCGAGTCGCGATCGTAAGAATCGTGGCCGTTCCAGAAAGTGCGGATGGGATAGGGCTGGCCCGCGATCTTTTGCGGGAGGAATCGTCGCATCCCTCCGTGCCAGCCGAAATTCATCCCCAGCAGGACCGTCTCCATTCCCGCCTGCTTCAGCACGGTTAGGTCCAGTTTCTCCTTGGGATTCTGGATCGTGCCCCAGTCACAACCGATCACACAGGGAAGCGCCTCCGACCGCGTTGGCGATTTGACCGGTCGGTCGGAGTCAGCCACGGCTTGCGTGCCCGTGGCTAAAACGGCTAGGGCGCCAAGGGCGCAGAGAGTGATTGTTCTTTGGGGCAGCTTGATCATACGGGTTGAAGAGAAGGCTGATTCTTACCAGACCCAAGGGAAGCGCGCTTCACCAGCCAAAAGGTTCGCTTCCCCAGATTGATCCCACAACAGGGAAATGTTGATACGCACGGAGGAGCCTTTGTCCTGGTGGGAGTATCGAGGAAACGCCGATCAGATCCATCGAGGCCCCGGGGCTATCGGTTTTTCGGGCGGTTCACCGGGTTAAGCGGCGGGCGGCCTTGGAGGACTTCGGCGACATTCCGGGCACAGGTGAGGCGCGCCTGCTTCCGGCTTTCGACCGTTCCGCCGCCAATGTGAGGGGTGAAGACAACGTTCTTTTGAGCGAGGAGGCCGGGGTGAATTTGCGGCTCGTTCTCGGCGACATCCATGCCGGCTCCACCGAGGTGGCCGCTGGCCAGCGCTGCGGCGAGCGCGTTCTCATCGATCACCGGACCGCGCGCCATGTTGAGCACGATGGCACCGCGTTTCATGAGCCCGATGCTTTGCGCATTGAGAAGGTGCCGCGTCGCAGGCACCAGGGGGACATGGAGGCTCACCACATCGGATTCGGCAAGCAGGGCCTCGAGTGTGCGATAGCGCGGATCGTTTTGTCCGCTGGTGTTGTGGAAAATGATGCGCATGCCGAAGGCCTCGGCGCGTTTGGCCACTGCACGGCCGATCTGGCCGAAGCCAACGATGCCGATGGTTTTGCCGCCGAGCAGCATGCCGTCCCAGGGACCGGGCTGAAATCCGTCCTTCGCCCATTGGCCCGAGCGCACATAGGCATCAGCCTCGGGCACGCGGCGGGCGACTGAGAGCAGCAACGCGATGGTGTGGTCTGCGGCCGGTTCGCTGAAGGGATCGGGACAGTTGCTGGCCCAGACTCCGGCCTCATCGAGCGCGGCGATGTCGAGGTTGTTGAAGCCGATGGCCACATTCGCGACGATGCGCAGCTTCGGCGCCGCGGCGAGAAGTTCGCGGTCAACCGCGAGTTCGTGCTGGTTGATGATGCCGACAAGCTCCGGTGCGAGTGCCAGCACCTCCTCGCGCGTGCACATTGGTCCGCCGGAGGGGCCTTTGATGATTTCCGCCAGACCGAGCAACGGCTCGAGATGGTCGTCGGGAACATGATTGGTGATCAGGACTTTGGGTTTCATGGTTGGATGGGATTTCAAGAGCGATGTTCGAGAATTTTTCGCTGTCCCCGCACGGCAAGGGCCGCGGCTTCCTCCTCTCCAAGGATGAGGCTTCGCCTTTGGAGGCCAAGCGCGCGGAAGGCGAGACGGTAGGGAGCGGCAATGGAACCCGTGGCGGCCAGAATCAGCGGCACTTCTTCCGGCAGCGCCGAGAGTTCGGAACCGATGAGCAGACCACTGAGGAAGGAACCGTTGGATTCCGGACTTTCCCCATGCAACAGGGTGCGGGTCCGCACTTTGAAGAGCGAGGAGGTGAGAGGACCCCTGATGGATTCGTCGATACCCTCGAGAAAACCCGCCTCATCCCAACCCGGCGCGACCGTCTGACGGAGAATGCCGTGGGATCCCAGCAAGGCATGCAGCTCGCCGCTCATGAAGGTGCGGAAGGCGATCATCGCGCCGTTCCTCAAAAGACAGTGTTTCGAATGCGTGCCGGGAAGAACCACCACAGCTTCCTCCCGCCCTGTCTCCAGGCCAAGAAGCTCGGTCTCCTCGCCGCGCATCACATCATCCTCCGAACGGACGCCGGAGATCAGGAAGATGCCGGGCTCGATCTCATCCACCACGGCGTCGCCTCCGTTTAGGCGGAACGGGAGACGCGCATAGGGCAGTTCCTTCCATCCGATACTGGATCCCGCCATCCCTGAAATCACAACAGGTCCGGAGGCACCGATGGAATCCATCGCCGACGCAAGGGCCTCATGGAATTCCGCCGGGGATTTCAGCGTCGATGCCCCGCGATCGCTCCGGTGCTCCTTCACGACGGAATCGCCGCGAACGATCCTGACGCGGAGGTTCGTGGTGCCCCAATCGCAGCTTGTGAACGAGGATGTCATGGGAGGGTTGTCAGGACGGCGTGCATGGTTGAAAGACTTCACCACTCGGTGACCGAGCCATCCTTGCGGGTGAACTGCGGGGTCTCCCAGAGGCCGTCGAAGAGGAGTTTGCCGAGTTGTTCCTCATCCACCTCGACGCCGAGTCCGGGCTTGTCGGGGATGAGCGCATAACCTTGCTCGACCTGGATTGGTTCCTTGAGGATCCCCTCCCCCAGCGTGAGATGCTCCTGGCAGAGGAAATTCGGCGTGCAGGCATCGAGCTGCAGACAGGAGGCCAGTGCGATCGGCCCGAGCGGGCAATGCGGCGCGATCACGATGTCGTGGATCTCGGCCATCGCTGCGATCTTGCGGGCCTCGAAGATGCCGCCGACATGGGAGAGGTCGGGCTGGATGATCGAGACGGATTGGCTGTGCAGCAGGTCGCTGAAATCCCAGCGCGTGAAGAGGCGCTCGCCGGCGGCGATCGGGATGGTCGTGGATTCCTTGATTTCCCTGATCGCCCGGGGATTGGTCGGAAGCACCGGTTCCTCGATGAACATCGGGCGGAAGGGCTCGAGGGCCCGGCAGAGTTGCTTGGCCACCGCAGGCGTGCACCGACCGTGGAAATCGAGGGCCATGTCGATGTCGTTGCCGAGGGTCCTGCGAAGATTCGAGACGGTCCCGACGACCTCGTCGATGAAGCGCGGTGTCTCGACCGGCTCGCAGGCCGGCACGGGCACGAACTTGTAAGCCGTGAATTCCCGGTCACCCACGGCCTTGGCCACCTCCGAAACGTAGTCGCCGGTTCCGGCTATGTTGAGCCAGCCGTAGAGGCGGATCCTGTCCCTCACGCGGCCGCCGAGCATCTCGTGCACCGGCAATCCCGCCGCCTTGCCCTTGATATCCCAGAGCGCCTGCTCGATGCCGGAAAGCGCCGAGGTCATGATCGGCCCGCCCCGGTAGAAGCCGCCGCGGTAGCACCTCTGCCAGAGATGCTCGATGCGCGTCGGATCCTCGCCGATGAGGATGCGGCCGAGTTCGTGGACAGCGGTCTCGACCGTGCGGGCACGGCCCTCGAGCACCGGCTCGCCCCAGCCGACGATCCCGGCGTCGGTGTGGATTTTCAGGAACAGCCAGCGGGGCCGGATATGGAAGGTTTCGAGTCTGGTGATTTTCATGGTCACATGATTCCGAATCTGTCCCATGATTCCTGGGCCTTCAAGCCGCCTTTGATCGCCTCGAAGACGCGCTTTTCGCCCCGGGCTTTTTCAAAAGCCTGGGTGAAGACTTCGGTTTCGATTTCCCTGGGCACGACGCAAACACCATCCAGATCGCCGAAGAGAATGTCGCCGGGGCGCACGGTCACATCGCCGAATTTGATGGTGCATCGGAAATCCACCACCTTGCCTCGAGGGCGTTGGTCTTGGGAATACCGCCCCATCGAGAAGCAGGGGAAGTTCTGTGCCAGGATGCCTTTGGTGTCCCGTGAGTAGCCGTTGACCACGGCGCCGACGGCTCCGCGATTGGTCGCCGCCATGCTCATCAGTTCACCCCACAGCGCGTAGGCTGGCGAGGAACCGGAGCAGACATAGACCTCGCCGGGCTTGAGATCATCGAGCGCGGGAAGCATGAGGCCGAAGGGACGGTTCACCACATCGCTTTTGCGACCCGGGCCCTCGCCGCCTTCATCATCCATTTCCAGCACCGGCATGGCGCGGCCGATGACGACCATGTCGTCGCGCAGCGGTTGAATGGATGGTGGCAGGAATTGGCGTTTGTGGCCGAGGATATCCATGATATCGCCGACCACTGCTGTGTAGAGTTCGCCGCGACTCAGGGCGAACAGCTCCTCGTCGGATTTCCAATGGGTATTCATCAGATATAAAACGTGCGGTCGGTGGGACGGGTGCGGATGCCGGGATGGGCCAGCAGCACGCTCTCGTCGATGTCGAAGCCGAGACCGGGACGCTCCGGCATCTCGAAGAAGCCGTTGGAAACCGGCAGCGGGTGGGAGAGACATCCGTCGCGCCACGGCACGTCGTTGACCATGAATTCCTGCCGGAAGAAATTCGGCACGGTCGACATCGTGTGGGCCGAGGCGATGGTGGAGATCGGTCCGTTCGGGTTGTGTGGGGCGATCGGGACGTTGTAGGTCTCGGCGAGGTTGGCCATCTTGCGCATTTCGCTGATGCCGCCGCAGCGGGTGATGTCGGGCATCACGATGTCGGCCGCCTGTTTCTCCAGCACCCCGCGCAGCATGAAGCGGCTGTGCAGGCGCTCGCCCACGCAGACCGGTAGCGAGATCTTGCTGCGGATGTCGGCGATGGAGTCGGGGAACTCCGGCAGGGCGGGTTCCTCATACCACATGCAGTTGAAGCCCAGTTTGGCGAGGCGGTTGGCCATCTCCACGGCAGTCGGGCCATTGAGGAAGGCATGTGTCTCGATGGCGATGGCTACTTCCGGGCCCGCGGCCTTGGCCACGGCAGCGACCACATCCAGCGCAAGCTGCTTTTGTTTCTCGGTGAGACCGTTGTTGTCGCTGAGATCCTCGCCGTACCAGTAGTTCACATGGGCGAAGGGATCAAACTTCAGCGCGGTGAAGCCCTTGGCCACCGTCTCCTTGGCCTGGCGCGCGTAGTCCTCGGGTGAGTGTCCTCCGCCGGTGAACCAGTAGTTTGCGTAGAGTTGGACTTTCTTGCGGTAGAGACCGCCGAGAAGATCGTAGACCGGCATTCCCGCAGCCTTACCCTTGATGTCCCAGAGGGCGATGTCCATCGCGCTGATGGCCGAGAGGAGGGGACCGGCCTGGCCGAGCCAGTTCATGTCGCGGTAGACTTTCGTCCAGAGATAGTCGAGTCGGCGGGCGTCCTGACCGATGATGAACTCGCCCACGTGCTTGCAGGCGGCCTCAATGAGCGGGGAACCGGGCCAGTTGGTCGCCTCTCCCCAGCCGTGAATGCCGGCATCGGTCTCGATCTTGAACAGGGTCCAGTTGTATTTCATTCCTTCGACGAGGAAGGTTTTGGTGTTGGTGATTTTCATGGGGTGTTGTGTTGGACTAAATAAACACTAGATGACCGTGGATGATATATCTTGCACCCTAAAGATTTAAACATGCACTATAATGATTATGGTAAAGCGGTGGAAGGAACTGGTCATGGAGGGGCACGCCTACCACCTCTCGGTTGCCCTTGATGAGAAGCGGATGCCCATCCCTTATCACGGGCATGACTTTGCCGAGGTTTTCTGGGTGGAGGAGGGGCGCGGCATCCATCGCATCAACGGAAAGCGCATCGAGATGAAGGCCGGGGATCTGGTGATGATCAGACCAACGGACAGACACTCGCTGCACGCGTTGCCGGGGGAGATTTTCAGACTTCAAAACGTGGCGTTCGATCACGTCACGCTTGCCCGTCTGAAACATTCCTACTTTTCGGAAAAGGGGGTGTGGTTCTGGGCCGCAGGAGCCTTGCCGTTCACGACGATGCTCGATTCCGGTCAGCGCGCGATCCTGCAGGGGGAGTGCGCGGGGTTGAGGCAGGCTCCGCGCGACCAACTCTCGATCGACAGTTTTTTACTCAATCTCTTCCGACTCCTCGGGCGCATTCATGAAGCGCACGACACGTGCCCGGGCTGGCTCGAGGAAGCGATGCGCCGGTTCGGGTCAGAGGAGGATCTGGCTGGCGGCGTCAGTCGGTTGTTCCAACTCGCCGGGCGCTCGCCGGAGCATGTGGCGCGAACCTTGCGGAAACACGGCGGCAGCACCCCGACGGAGTGGGTCAATGCCCGGCGACTCGAACATGCCGTGCGTCTCCTGGAATCAAGCTCCCAGCCGGTCACCGAGGTTGCGGCGGTCTGCGGATTTGAAAACCTGTCTTACTTCCATCGCTGCTTCCGCGCCCATCAAGGCACAACACCACGCGCCCACCGCATGCGCCAGCGAGAGGTGATGTGACGCCTACAGGAAGTCTGTTTTATCCCAGATTTTGCGATAGGGTGGGTTTCACAAGTTGGGACGCTTCACCTAATCGGTGATTCCTTCCGAAGTTAAAACCGTTAAAAAGTTAGAAAGGTTACAAAGTGCTGAATGAGGAACCTTCCTCCGGTTCCTTGTGACATGCTTAGACTATGATTTATCTGAACTTGCCGTCCCAAAGGATAAGAGCGGGATGCTCCGGATCCACGTTGTAACGCTTTAACTTTTTAACTCTTTTAACGATGCTTTCATCTTGAGTTCGTTTCCGAATGCAAATCTTGGGTTTATTCCATCACCAGCAGAGCGTTGAGGGGGCATCCATTGGACTCCGGCTTTTGCCATGCAACAGGGAGAGGGTGTTCAGTCAGCCTTAGGGAAGCGCTGATTAAATCGCATAGAGGGATTTAATCAGCGGTTCCCTTAGGGTACTCCTGACAGAGATAGAATTCACGGGGCTCATCCTCGACGATTTCGGGGAAGCGGATCGCCCAATCCTCGAAGAAGACATTATCGTTCCAGTCGTCGCAGACGCTTGAGATCTCGCTGCTCAGCGAGTAGCGCCCCCCCTCGAATTCCCATCCGGTCCCCTCCTCCGCCCAGAACTGGTGGATGGTTCCCGGCGGGATGGTCAGGCTTTCACCGGGCGAGAGACGCACGATCTCGCGGGGCCCGAGAATCCGGGTGCAGGCGTTGACCTGAATCGGAAACTTCTCGTCCGACCAACCTCCCTCGGGCGTGGCCTTGGTGAGTTGCACGAGGATGTTGCCGCCGTGACGGCAGATGATGTCCTCGCGTTTCGAGCGGTGGAAATGGGCGGGGGCGCGCTGGTTCTCGGGATCGATCAGGAGCTTCTCGGCATAGGCCTTCGGGTAGCGCGGGTCGTTGGAGCGACCGTTGCGCAGGGTGAAGAGCACACGGCCGATGTTTTCAAAGTCTCCGCTGCCGAAGTCGGTGGCATCCCAGCCGAGCATGCAGTCGCGGATCTCGTCGTGTTCGGATCCCGCCTTGTTCCATTGATCAAGCGACCAATGGGCGTAGGGTGGCAGGGCGAAGTGGAAATGTTCCGC
The DNA here is from genome assembly GCA_040380225.1 of Verrucomicrobiia bacterium. Lineage (GTDB taxonomy): Bacteria > Verrucomicrobiota > Verrucomicrobiia > Chthoniobacterales > UBA6821 > UBA6821. Next base: position 20,875 of record JBEIJN010000031.1, read on the forward strand.
GACCTTGATGGCGGTGCGGAGGCTTCGGTTGATGGTGGAGCGTGTCAGGGGCATGGGAGTGGTTTGGTTGATGTATGCAGGAATCAGGGGTTTTTTATAGGGGATGTCTACCGGGGAGGTCTATTGGGTTTTCGCCGGGCTTTTGCGGCCGTTCCGGACCACTTCGCTCACGCGCAGGGCGCGATCGTGAAGGGTGACTTCGCGAACGCAGGCATCCACCCGGGCTTCGGCGGATCCGTTGAGTTCGCGGATGTCCGGATTGTAGCGCCCCCAGCCGAATTGCCTTTCATCGCCGCCGTCGCAGAGCACGCCGTTGATGAGAAACAGGATCAGCTTCGGCCCCCCGTCGATGATGATGCCGACATGGTTCGGTTTTCCTTCCGCAAGGGATCCCGCATCGCTCGACCAGGATGAGACGGTGCGCGAGTCGGAGATCAGGATCTCGATCCCGGCAGACTCCGTGGAACGCACAAGTATGCCAGCCCCCTCGCCGTTGCGGCTGTCGAGGAGCGTCGTGCCCGGCGCCGGAATCCCATCGATCCACATCTCCAGCGTGCATCCGGCCCGCAGGTCCTTGCCGTGATTGTCCATGCACTCCAGATCCCGTGTCGAGAGCCGGGGCAGGCCGGGCATCGGCATCGACCAGGCCGCTCCGGTGCCTGGGGATGCTTGGCGCAAAAGAACGGCAACCTCCACGGCGGGGGCCTTTTCCGCAGGTTCCAGTTGCCCGAACAAACCGTCAAGCAGGCCCCGGTCAACCGGATGAATCCTCGCGGTTGCCTTTTGGGTCTCGGTGACCCAAAACCTGCCATCCTTTTCAATCAGATCGGGATAACTCATCCGGATGTAAGGGTCATCGTCGTAGAGCAGGATTTCCGGCTGGCTCCACTCGATGATTTTGCCGTCCGGTCCTTCGGTTTCCAGACCGGCACACAACCAGACGGGGTTGCGGTCGTCATAGGGCGAGCGTCCGTTCACCGGCGAGAGACCGTTGGGCAGCGAGGAATGGCCTCCAAGCCGCCGGATGAAATCGCCGCCGTGGTTGTGGAACCAGTACAGGTAACGTCCGTTGGAACACTTCCAGACAAAGTTCGCCGCACGCGGATTCTTCATGCGCCTGCCGCCGTGCGTGTAGGTCTTGTATTGCGGCGCATCCCATGTGCGCCCGCCGTCACGGCTGTAGCTGCAGACCGGCCATCCGTCGACGCTGCGGTAGACGCAGTAAAGGGAGCCGTCGCTCAACTCCACGATGCTGTGCTCCTCGGCGATGCGACCGCCGCCTGACGGCGTCTTGAGCCCGTGGTCACCATCGGGCAGCGTCTCAAAGACGATCTTCTCCGGATCGGATTCGGTGAAAATGTTGGAGGATGCGATGAAGGCCCCCTCGCTCTGCGCGAAGAAACCGGCACCCATCGCGCCGACCTTGTGCAGCGGGATGATCACCTCGCCGTTGGAGCGGATGCAGGGACGCCCGACATTCCAGAAGAAGCGGATCTTGCCGCCGTAAACATTCCCGCGGTCGCAGGCAAACTCGCGCACCGGAACGGTGTAACGCTTGGCCGACCATGTCAGCCCGCCGTCGTCGGAATACTTGAAGACATAGTCGCCCAGCGAGTCGACCCGCTTGAAGGGGGGGATTCCCGATCCCTCCTCGGTCTTCACCTCAGGCACGCGGTCGGTATTGTAGTTGTAAAATGCGTAGACCCTTCCCGAAGGAACCTTCAGGAGGACGGCATACGAGGCCACCGGCCCGTCGGTGGGCTCGAGGCTCACCTTCTCGCCCCAGGTCACGCCCTGATCATGGCTACGGAAGGTGACCGGATGCTGACCCGGGTCCCCCTCGTGCCCGGTGCCGGTCGTCATGACGCAGAGCCAGATACCATCATTGGTCTCGATGACATACGGCTGATCGCAATAACCCTCACTGGGGATGACATTGCCCGTTTGCGTGCGGCGCATGTCAACGGGGCCTGATGCATTGGCTGTGGTGCTCATGGTGCTTGAATGGATCTGATGGATGAAATGGATGGGGTCGTGCTCGCCTGAGCTGACAATCGTCCCCCTCTTGAACGTGCAGAATAGGGGCAGGAAGAAGCCGGCCAAATCCTAATGAGTATAAAAAAAAGGACATCACCTCATAAAAAAGGACATCGCCGCGGGTCTTCGCTCTCCTGAAAAAGGGGCCCCTTGCTGTTGGCATTGGGTTGAGAAAAATGCTGTTTCACGCAAAGGACGCAACGATCGCAAAGAGGGTTCCGCTTTGATGTGTTTTTACTGGCAGGGTAGTTGCAAGAATTTCCAAAAAAACCACCGTTCTTCCCCCCTTAGTTTCATCGGGCGCTACTCTTTGATCCTACCTTGGCGACCTTGCTTTGCGCCCGTTGCGTGAAAAGATCATCTTTCTATCAACCCACTGCAAACAGCGAGGCGCCTTAAATCGCATAGAGGCCGTTGCGGGAGGCCTCCTTCATGGGATTAAATCAGCGCTTCCCTAAAGTTGAATCCTGTTCAATCTCCCCCAAGCAACGCATGCTTTCCGCCGAATACAGCCCCACATCTCTCCGGCGAGGGTCGGTAGAACCCGGCATGGCCCCGTGCAGGATTGCCTGAGACCATGGACATCATTTCAAAGAAGCATCACGCACGTTTATGGAAGCCCTCCGCCGTGGCGGTCGCCAACGCCCGCCTTGCCGATGCGGTGATCAACAACCGGGAAATCAGCATCGGGAAGGTGATGGTTCAGTGCGTCCAATGCCATCTCGGTCCCGGCTTCTATCACAAACGCAACTCCGGCTTGCACAGGCATGAAGAGTTGCAGATCGAGATCCCTCTCTCGGGGCGTTTTGATTTCAACGTCGGGGATGAACGGATCCGGCTTCTTCCGGCACAGGCGCTCGTCATCCCCCGCAGCACCCCCCATGCTTGGGAAACACCCCGTGGCGGATTCATGCTGGGGCTCATGGTCAGGGTGAAGGACCGGAACGGCGCCGAGATCAACCTGCCGTTTTCCCGCAGGCGAAGGTTGCTTGTTGCCGAAAGCGCCGACCAGACCGCTCATCTCCGGCAGCTTATGGCCCTCGCCGCATCCCCCTCACCCACCCCCCTGACTCCCACGCTCTGCAGCTCACTGCTCACTGTTCTGATTGCAGGAGTCATCGACTCCGTCTGCAGTTTTCGCCAAAAGGCGGAACCGGCGGATGCAGGCCGGTTCAGGGGGAGGCTTGTCTACGAGCGCGCCGAAGCCTTCATCACAAGCAATCTGGGCAGCCCCCTGCATGCCGCGGAACTGGCCATGCAGGCAGGGATCAGCTTCCGGCAACTCACCCGCATCTTTCATCAGCAGTGCGGAAAGAGCCCTCACCAGCACATCCTCTCCCTGAGGATCGAAAAGGCACGGCGACTTCTCCGGGAAAATCCTGAACGGCAGATCAAGGAAATCGCCTACGAGTGCGGGTTCGGATCATCCAGCCACTTCAGTTCCCTGATCAGGAAATCGCTCAAACTCAGCCCCAGGGCCCTGAAAGGGGATTCTTAGACAAAACCGTTTTTTGCAATAGAGCGGCATCAAATGGTGTGGATGGTTCACCCGGATGGAGGCCCTCAGGAAGTTGAAAACGTTAAAAGGTTGAAACGTTACAACGTGCTGACAGCAGGCACTCATTCCACTCTCAGAGCCGAGCCATGATCAGTAAACATCTTGATGGCGCCTTCTCGAATTCAGGTTCAGGGGGTTCCTGTTCCACCTTGTAACATTGACGCCACTTGCCTCCCGGCAAGCGGTGGCGCCCTTTGGGCTACGACTTCGTCGTAGTCTTCCGCGGCTCTTTTGTACTCGCTTGCCCCCGCAAGGCTCACCCTTTGGGTCCACCTTCGGTGGCTACAACTCTACCACCCCATAGTCTCGTTTCAGAGCCTTGGTTGTAACCTTGTAACCTTGTAACCTTGTAACCTTGTAACCTTGTAACCTTGTAACCTTGTAACCTTGTAACCTTGTAACCTTGTAACCTTGTAACCTTGTAACCTTGTAACCTTGTAACCTTTCAACCTTTCAACCTTTTAACCCGCACAGCACTTCCTTAAGCGTCCGGGCATCGGCGGCAAGGTGATCCGGATCGTCATCGCGCAGGAACTCCAGCATGGCGGCGACTCCGGGATGGTGTTTGCAAATGATCCCGAGCCAGCGCCTCCAGTCATCAACCCCCTCGATCAGCGGGCGCCTCTCCCAGGAGGGAAGCCAGTGGAAGACATGCACGTGACAGATGCGCGGCAACACGACACGAAGGCTCTCCTCCTTCTCTTCGGCCGAGAGGGAGACCAGCGGCTGCCAGAGGGAGTGCAGGTTCGGGTGCTCCAGTTCCTTCCAGAGCCTGCGGGCCGCCTCAGGTGTGTCATTGAGAGTGCCTCCGTGGAATTCCAGCCCGACCTTGACCCCGGACTCGGCGGCAAGGACAGCCACCCGCTCCGCATCGCGGCGGACGGCATCCCATGTCCCGGCAGTCGCCTTGTCGGACCCAGCTTCACCCGCCCAGACCCGGATGATGGGTGCACCGAGCGCCACGGCTGATTCGAGAACGGCTCTGAAAGGAAGTCCGGAAGCCTCGCTCACGCCAAGCTTGTAGTAGGAGCCGTAGGCCAAAGTACGAAGACCGGCGTCGGAAACCATCCGGCGGATCTCACGGGCGCGCTGGATATCCCCGTGCGGCGCATGGATGTCCCCTCCCCATTCGATCCCGTCGAGTCCCGAATCCGAGACGAGTTGCACGATTTCCCGGGGGGAATGCTTCCGGAAGCTCACGGAGACGAGACCGGCGAGGGGATGAGTTGACAGGGGATCGGACATGATGAGTGCGGTTGAAGTGAAGCCGACTTTAGCGGGGATTGCACCCGAACTCCCAATATAAACCCGAACTTCGCAATGGAGCCATAACACAATATCTGGAGTGTTCTCCAAGATGGTGAAGACGAAGCAAATAAGGGAGAACCACTCCGCAACGACCTCTATGCGATTTAACCCAGATTTTGCATTAGAGCGGCGTTGACAGGTTTGAGCGTTTCACCCGGATGGTGAGTCCCGGAAGGGTTAAAAGCGTTACACCGTTAAAAGGTTAAAAGGGGGCTGAAGTCCGCGGCCCAATTGAACTCATGCAGGCATCCTTTGACGGCGCTTTCCCTGACATGCCGCTTCCGAATCTCGGGTCAGGGCTCTCCCGGATCCATGTTGACGCCACTTGCCTCCCGGCAAGCGGTGGCGCCCTTCGGGTCCCGCATACGCGGGATCTTACGCGGCTCTTCCCAGAGCCTTGGTTGTAACATTTTCACTTTTTAACTCTTTTAACGCGGCCTCCAACTATTTCAGGAATTCCCAATGCAAATTCCGGGTTTAATCAGCCCTTCCCTGCAAAATCGTCGCGGGGTAATCAGGTCGAAAAGATCTCGTCTTCAATAAGCAGACAGATGGTGTGGTAGACAGGCAGGTGGAATTCCTGAACCTCGAGCGTGCGCCTGGCCGGGACTCGGATGCAGAGGTCGCAGAGCGGGGCAAGTTTTCCACCGCCCTCCCCGGTCAGGCCCAGGACCTTGAGTCCCCTCGCCCGCGCGACTTCGGCGGCGGCGCAGACATTGGCCGCGTTGCCCGAGGTCGAGAGCCCCACGAAGAGGCTGCCGGGACGTCCGAGTGCCATGACAAGCTGGGCGAATTCCAGTGTCGGATCGATGTCGTTCGCCACGGCGGTGCGCAGCGCGGGAAAGCCGGTGAGCGGGATGCAGGGAACGGCCTGCTGAAGTTTTTCGGCAAGCTCCAAGCGAAGACCCGCGCGTAGCTCTTGGGTGAGCGGGCGGCGCGACTCGAATCCTTTCATGAGTTCCCCCGCCCAATGATCCGCGTCGGCTGCACTGCCACCGTTGCCGGCGATCAGCGCGTTGCCGCCGTTGCGGAAGCATTCGAGAAACAGGTCCGCAGCCTTGCGGATCTCGGCCGCGTGCGGCGCGAGTTCGGGGCGGCGTTTCAACAATTCGGCAAGATGGTCGCGGCGGGATGGTGTGGAGTTCATGCTTTTTAAGTGGAAGATTTTATAACAGCAGTGATTCCTAACTCACCACAATCGCCTCGTGGATGTGGAGTGTGTCGAGGGTGATGGTGAGGGTTTGGCCCTTGTGCGTCCACTTCGGCTTGGATCCTTCCCACGCGGCGCTGACCGATGCGGGAGGCTTTGCGGATTTCATCGTGACGATGATCGGGCCGACTTTGGGGATCTCGTCGATCGCGCCGTTATTGGGTTGATTCGGGATGCCACTGGCACGGTTGACGAAGTGAATGATCGGGCGGTCTCCCTTGCGGCGCAGCGCGACATCGACGCAGAGCGGTGCCTGCACGCTGATCGGCAGTTTCCCTGCAAGCGCATGCGCCACTTCGCCGATGAAGGCGCGGATCAGCGGATAGCGGTTGTGATCGAAATCGCGGCAAACATCGGCCGGGATGTAGGCGACCGCTCCTCGTCCGACGCGGTTCAGCGTCGCGGCGGGATGGGCAAGCAGTTCCGCATCGGTCAGCGCGGTGCGACCGAGGGAGCCGAGCGATTTCGCGGTGCTCGGTTTGACAAGTCGCCATGACTTGCTGAAGAGCGGTGTGGCGGCATCGGCGGCAGGCACATAGTAGGTGGCATCTCTTTCCAGTTTGCCGGCACACACGCCCAGAAACGCACTGCCAAAGCGCTCGAAGGACTCCGCGCCGGTCACAAGAAGTTTTCCTCCGCGGCGGGCATACTCCTTGAGCGCTTTGACCATCTCCTCAGAGAGGGCATGGCGTTCCGGAACGACGACTACGGGAAACTCCGCCAGCCTTGGCAGCAGGGCCCATTCATCGAGGACATCGACACCGTAGTGGTTTTCCAAAAGGGCGAAAATGGCTCCCTTGACCGGCAAAATGTCGGTATCCCACATCAAGTTCTTGCCGCGCACCGAGCGGCGCAGGTGCGTCTCCGAGTGAAGCACGGCGATCTGTGGGATGCTTTCGCTGCCTTGGCAAAGCGCGCGGCGTTTTTTCACAAAGCGGCCGACCTCGGCCATCCGGCGGATGCGGCTTTCCGCGAGGCGACCATCGCGCAGACCGGTCGCAGCCTCATAGAGCTGGACGCCACCGCCGAAGGAGATCAATACGGCTGCTTCCTGCATGAGCATCTGCGGGGGCTTGGGCGTCCAAGGAGAATCGGCATCGCCCTTGCCGTGGGAGCGATAGAAATTCCAGAGCATGACATCCCAATGCTTGCTGCGGGTGGAGATGAAGCGGGCCTCGCAGCGGCTGCCGGCAATCCCGCCATCGAGCCCGTTGACGCACGAGTTGTCGCCGCTGATCCAATCGGTCGGCACCTTCGGCTCGCCCGGATGAGAAAATGTCTGGAGCCAGTTCGAGCAGACGAGCACGCCGGGCTTGTGCGCGTGAACGGCATCGCAGTAGCGCGTCACGAATTCTTCGAAGCTCTCGCGGGTGAAATTCCACCAGAGCGGCCAGTCGGGATCGGTTTCCTTGACCGGTGGTTTTTTGCGTCCGGTTGCCTTGGTATAGGCGGCCTTGCATTTTGGGCAATAACACGGCTCGACCGCCCAGAGGTCGCCGTCGATCCAGAACCCGTCCACCTGATAGCGGTCGATGAGTTCCTTCATCTGCGGGATCATCAATCCCTCGAGGTAGCCGCTGCGCGGGCACATCTTTTCACCGGCCGGCGCGCCGGAGTTTTGTCCTGTGACGGCCTGGCCTGCCGGACGGCCCTTGGAGTCGAGAACGCACCATTCGGGATGCTTGGCGCCCGCGGCCTTGTCCCAGATTCCGGAGTAATGACAATGAAGCGGCAGCCCGAGGGCGCGCGTGGCCTCGCGCCACTGCTTCATCGCGTCCTTTTTCAGCAGCGGTGGCACCGAGGCGCTTGGCACCTTGCTGAACCAACTTGTGTAACCGTCATGCCCTTTGCAATCGGTCTGCACGAAATCGGCACCCATCAGGCGCAGCATCGGGACGAGCTCCTTGGGACTGCAACGCAGCCCGAGTTCGGTGTCCTTCTCCGTGGCGTGGAGATCGTAGTGGAGCCCGAAGTAATGTTTCGGCCCGTGCCAGACGGAGCGGATGCTCGAGGTAGGTCGTGGGGTGTCCATGATTTTATATTCAATTGGGAGATTCCATCGCGGAGGCAAGCGCTTGCAGGTCGCCGATCGATTCGCCGAGTTCGGCGGGGACTACATTGCAGGCGGCGACGAGTTCGGGCAAGGCCTCGGCATGGAGTTCGCGCAGGAGTGTGGGCTCGAGGTGATGGCGGGCACGCACGAAAAGCGAGCCGAGCACGATGACCTGCGGGTTGAGCAGATCGACGAGGATGGCGATGGTGCGGCCGAGCTTGCTTCCCGCATTTGCCAACAGCGCGATCGCCGGCGCGTCGCCCGCATCGGCGGCGATCGCAACATCCTTGGTGCTGGTTCCGGCAGGCCAACCGGCATCGACTGCCTGACGCGCGATGCCACCACCGGAGGCCCAGCCTTCGACACTGCCGTGTTTGCCATAGCCAAGCGGCCCCTCATCGGTCAGACGCACATGACCGATCTCCCCCGCATTGCCACCGGCACCCGCAAGGAGGCGTCCGCCCGAGATGATGCCTGCGCCTAGACCCGTGCCGCAGGTGAGAAAAACCATATCCGTGCATCCCCTGCCCGCTCCCCAACGCCATTCGGCGAGGGCGCCGGCATTGGCGTCGTTGACCATCGCGACCGGCTTTTGAAGGTCGGACTCAAACCAAGAGACCAATTCCGCACCTTCCCAGCCGGGAAGATTCGGAGGAGCCAGCAAGCGACCGCGCGCGACATCAAGGGGTCCGCCACAGGCAATGCCGACACGTGAGAAATCGCGGCCAAATCCCCTCGCCGCTTCGGTGATCCTGCGCCGCGTCTCCGCCGCCGTGGAGGTCGCAAACTGTTCTCTCGAGATCACCTCGCCTGATGGCGTGCCAAGAATGACGGCTGTCTTGGTGCCACCGAGATCGATACCAAGGAGCAGAGGGTTACTCATCGGGATGGTTCGGTGATCGGATTCTCGTTGAGATCTACCTCGCGCCATTTGGGTGCGCCTTTGGCATTTGCCTTGGTGACAGGAGCAATCTCAAGCGTGATGATGCGGTGAGGCTTGAGCTGGATCGTTGCGGGCTTGGCAAAACCATCGACGCGCAGGGTGGCCTTCAGGTTTCGCGCGGTCGGATTGTGCAGACGCGCGATCCAGGCCTTGCCGGTTTCAGATTTTTTCAAGCAGAGCAGGTTCACTTCGGCGGGTTCGACCGCGAAGAAACTCCGCTCCATCGGCCAGTCGCCCGGATGGCAGGAATCGAGCATCGTCTCGGCACCGGTGAGCAGGGACGCGGCAACGCGATCGGCCGCATCAAGCGGTGACTCGCCATCGAGGCTGAGCGTCCAGAATCGGCGCTCCTGCCAGCCTTGATCGGTGTATGGGGTTTCCGGAAGATCGGGATAGGGCATCGGATCATGCTCGGCGTAAGGGGTCGAGCGGGCCACGATTGTGGAGATGACATCCTTGCGTGCCGAGACGCTGCCGGAACCGTCATTCACGAGAACGGCGGCGCGCTTGCCCTTTGCAAAAGCGGTCCAGTTTTGAGCGGGCTGCTCATCGCCATCGGCCTTGCGGGTGCTGCGTCCGCCTATCGTTTGGCTGATCCATTCGCCCTCCTTGATGCCGGTGGGCCACTCGAGGCGCAGGATGCTGCGTGGTTCCTGCCAATTGATGCGCAGTCGCAGTTCCAGTGCCGCCTCGTTGGCGCGTGCGACGACATCGAGCTGGACCGATGATCGTTTCCATACAGCGCAGTGGCGGACGATGGTCGTCCATGGGCCTTGCTCGATGACCTTGCCTCGACCGAGTGGAATCGCTGCGGCTTTTCCGGAAAATGACTTCACGCCATGGGCCCAGGTGTCGCTGCGATCGGGCAGGACGACGAGACGCACGGGGTTTTTGGGTGCGGGCAGTGCCTTGATTCTTTTCGGTGCAGCGGCGACCGGCTCGAGTCCGATGTGGAAGGTGCTGTAGCCCGCAGCCGGCAACTGAAGGCGTGCGCAGAGTTTGCCCCATGGCATGAGATGCGGGCCGAAGTTGGAATCGGCGGCGAGCCACTGGATCGGGATGCGCCGGCCGTCGGTGGAAACGAGATGGGTGATTTTTTCACGACCGTGAGGCTGGGTGAAAGTGTCGAGCGTCACTTCGACTTCGCGGGCCCATGGAAGAGGATTGAAGGCAAAGAGCGTATTGCCGCCGAGGTGGCTTGTGTTGATGCGGCGGGCCATGCGGTGGACGGCATGCCGCAGGGTGTCATCCGCGGCATCGATCGCCGCGCCAAAGCGGTTGCGTGTCTCGGCCGAGGTCTGGATCGTGCAGGTACCGGCGAGGATGTCGTGAAATTGGTTGAAGAGAAGCGACCACCACGCGGGCTCAAGCGACTTGTCGATCCCGGCGCATTGGCTCGCGGTCTCCGCCGCGACAAGACGGCGTTCGGCGTTGCGGTTGAGCTGTTTGATGTCGCCCCATGCGGAGTAGCACCCGCGCGCGTGGTGCTGGAGTTCGCCTTCGTGAATAGGGAGATTTTTGGCGGCGGGCGATGCGAGGACTTCCGCCAGATATTCTCGCACGGTGCTGAACTTGAGAACGGGCAGCGTCGGGTCCTTTTGCAATTCGGCGATTCGGGCGAGATGTTCCTTGGTCGGCCCGCCGCCGTGATTGCCGATGCCAAGCCAGAAGACCCCATGATCGAAGCCGGGTGAGAAATACCGTTGCCAGTGCTCGCGGATAACCTCCTCCAACTGGTCGGCCGTGGTCGAGGGCCTCTGCGAATACTCTCCCGGCACGCGTTGGCAGAGGACGCGCGAGCCATCCTCGGAGCCCCACCAAAAGAGATCCGGCACCTCGGGCGCCTCGTGTTTTTGCGGACGCATGAAGACATAGGAATCAAAGCCGGACTGCTTGAGAAGCTGCGGAAAACCACCGGCGTGCCCGAAGGAATCGACATTGTATCCCGCACGAACGCGACCGCCCTCCCCGAAGCGCGAGGTGAAATAATTTCCACCATAGAGCGAGTGGCGACAGATGCTCTCGGTCGATGGCAGATTGCAATCGGGTTGCTCGATCCATCCGCCGATCGTCTCCCAGCGACCGGCCTTCACGAGTCGGCGGATCTCCGCAAAGAGCCGGGGATCACTCTCCTCGATCCAACGGTAAACCTGCGCCGAGGAACGGGTGAACTTCATACGCGGGTTTTCGCGCATGCGGTTGACCGCGCTGTCGATCGTGGTCAGCGCTTCTGCCGCGCCATCGCGCGTCGGCCAGAGCCAGACAGGATCAAGATGAGCCTGGCAGATGAGATGGAGCGTGGGACGGACAGGCATGGTGGAAAGGGATCGGTTTTTGGAGATGTCGCAAAGTGGAAGCGACTTTCCATTCCTAGCTGAAAACACGGCTCAGGCGTTATGAGAATATTGACTTTTCTCTGGTAGAAATCCGTGTCGTCACCATCGCCGGATGGCGTTCCTGAGGGTCGCTCCGCAGGGCGCAGGCGCCACCGGCATCGATACCGAGGAGAAACCTCATCGTTTCTCCACTTCCAGAAAGTCAGTGCCGGTGAGGGTCCAACCTTTGCGGGTCAAACGAAGCCGCAGCGTCTTGATCTCCCATGGTTTCAGCGCGACGGGTTTGAGCGTAGTTTCACCGCCGATCGTCAAGGCCGCCTTGGCGGCGCGTCCCGACATTTCCTGCAGGCGCACGATGAAACCCTTGCCGTTCTCGGCGGGCTTCACCGCAAGCACGGCCACGGTGGCGGGTTCGACGCGAAGATGGGATTGTTCCCATGGCAGCTCGCCTGGATGCGCGGAATCGATCATGACGACCGGGCGCATCTGAAACTCTTCCGCCTCGCGATCCAAGCGGCCGAGTGCGTCCGGCCCGCTGCGCTCAACGAGCGCGAAACGGCGTTCCTGCCAGCCATGGTCGGTCTGAGGGGCGACCGCGTCATCGGGAGAGCGCTCGTTGGAGAGCGTCGTGAAATCCCCGCTCTCGCCGGTGACATGAATGACCGGCGCGTATTCCGCATAAGGGGTCGAGCGAACCACGATCATGCGCAGGTTGGCATTCGCGCAGGAAAAGCTGTAGCTGCCTTCGTTCAGGATTGCGACGCTGCGCTCCGTGCCGCCAGCCTTGCCGGCAAGCGCGACCCAGTCGTGACACGGCTGTTCGTCACCCGCAAAGGGGCGCGCGGAGACACCGCCGGCACTGCGGCAGACAACGCGCGGTTCACTGAGCGAGGAGGGAATGTCGAGCTTGAGCAGTTGGCGTTTCTCCTGCCAATTGAGACGGAGCAGGAGTTCGACCGTCCCGGCCGTCGGGTTGTGAACGATGTCGAGCCATATCTCCGAGTTCTCCCAGACTCCTTTCTGCCGATGAATGGTGCGCAGGGGGCCGGATTCAACGACCCGGCTCTCGACCAGGCGCGGGCGACCAAGTTCATGGGAAAATCCATCCACACCATGCGCCCAGGTATCGCTTTGATCCTCGAAGACCACCAACCCAAGCGGCGCCGCCAGCAGCTCCACTCCGTCTGCGGATTTCCATGATTCCAGACCAAGCGCGTCGTTGGAAACCTGGAATGGCGCTGCGGGCGCGGGCTGTGGCTCAGGCGCATCACCGGTCGCCATGCGAAAGACGGCGTAACCGTGCGCGGGCAGATCGACA
>JBEIJN010000032.1:0-31760 GCA_040380225.1 Verrucomicrobiia bacterium
CCCAAACACCGGCCCTGCCTGGCAAATGCGGCTCCAGTAACTTCCAGGTTCGATCAGTTATGTCGTGACGGTGAAGGGCGCTCTCTTTGTTCATCTGCTCCCTCTATCAACAATCCTATCTCGTGACGACACTATTTAGGGGATGGACCAAGTCGAAAGACGATGGTCGAGCGTCGAGGGCTGGGGGAAGAGGCAGAAATCGGGGATGGGGAAACGAGGCAAAAGCTGAGGGATGAAACCTGAAACCTGCCGTAACGTATGCGAAGCAACGGCCGGGCAAGCCAACTTGAAACTTGATACCTGAAGTGGGAAGGCGGCAGGAAGAGTTGGGTGCTAGGAGGCTGTTAGGCTGAACCAACCCGCTGGGATGCGGCGCGGTAGACTGCCGTAACGTATGCGAAGCAACGGCCGGGCCTGCAAAGCGTAGCGAACAGCCCCGATAGGGGCGGCATGCCGCCCTGCAGTTTCCTCAGTCGGCTTCGGGAAGCGAGGGCAATTCCTCCTTGGACAGTTCGACCAACTTGGCTGGCAGTTCCTTGCTGGGCTTGACCCCGAGTTCCCTGAGCATCTGTGCCTGGCGGATGACGTTGCCACGGCCGGTGGAGAGCTTGGAGCGGGCGTCGTCGAATTCCTCCTGAGCCTGTTTGAGGCGTCCGCCGAGGTTTTCGAAGTCCTTCACGAATCCTGCGAGCTTGTCGTAGAGATCGGCGCCGCGCTCCGCGATCTCCTGGGCATTGCGGGTCTGGGCCTCCTGTCGCCAGAGGTGGGCAACGGTGCGGACGACGAAAAGGAGTGTGGAGGGGCTGACGAGGAGGACATTCCTGTTCCATGCCTCCATGAAGAGATCCTTTTCGTGGGTGAGCGCCATCATGAAGGCCGGCTCAAGAGGGACGAACATGATGACGAAATCGAGGGAGTCGATGCCGTAGAGCTGCTGGTAGTTCTTGATCGAAAGTCCCTTGATATGGGTCTGGACTGATGCAATGTGAGCCTTGACGGCGGCATCCCGCGTGACGGCATCCTCGGCCGTGACTCCGGTCTGGTAGGCATCAAGGGAGATCTTGGAGTCGACGACGAGGCGGCGCCCCTCGGGAAGGTTGATCACGACGTCGGGCTGGACGCGGCTGCCGTCATCACGGGTGTGGCTGACCTGGACGTGGTACTCCTGGCCTTTCCTCAATCCGGAGTTCTCAAGGACCTTCTCGAGGACAAGTTCGCCGTAGTTGCCCTGGACCTTGTTGGATCCCTTGAGTGCGGTGGTGAGGTTCTTGGCATCCTCGCTGATGGTCTGGTTAAGTTTGGCCAGCATCTCGACCTGGGACTTGAGTCCTGCGCGGGCTTCACCCTCCTTGACATAGACCTCCTCGACCTTGGCCTTGAAGTCACTCAACTGGGTCTTGAGGGGATCCAGGAGGATTCCGAGGTTCTCCTGATTCTGCTCGGCGAAGCGCTTGGACTTCTCTTCCAGGATCTCGCTGGCAAGGGTCTTGAACTGGTTGGAAAGTTCCTCCTTGGCCTCGGTGAGAAGTTGGATCTTCTCGACTGCAGTCTGGTGGTCCTTTTCAAGGGAGGTCTGGAGTTCGCTATTGGCAGTCTGGAAGCGGATATTATCGCCGCGCAGGGCGGTAATCTCTGCCTCGAGACCCGGGATTCGAGCCGCAAGAGTTTCCGCGGAAGAGCGTGAGGACGACTCTGCCTGAAGTTGGTTGGTCAGTTCATGAATGCGTGCCGTGGCGGCGGAAAGTTGGCTCTCGAGTGAGGCGAGTTGTTGATCGCGTGCCGTGAGGCGCTCGTTGAGCGCCCCCAAGGAACCCGCGCTACCGGAGCGGCGGACGAGGAGAACGACGAAGGGAATCAGGCCGATGCAGAGGCCGAGGAAAAAATAGGTCATAAGGGATGGGTGAGTCGAGGGACGAAAGTCGAGCGTCGAGGGATGGGTGATAGGGGATAGGAGGAAAGTGAAAAGTTAAAGGTGGAAAAGCGGGAAGGACTGAGGGGAAGAATGAGGGATGAGAGGCTGTTAGCCTGAACCAAGCCGCTGGGATGCGGCGCGGTAGACTGCGAGCGTAGCGAACAGCCCCGATAGGGGCGGCACCGCTTGCCTGGAGGTAAGTGCCGTCAATACTGTTAGACTGTTTGGTTATAAGACTGAAGGACTGAGGACTGAGGATTGAGGATGAAGTTGGGGAAGCGGGATAGCTAATGCGTTATTGGGCGGACCGGAAATGAAGAGTCCGAGTTAAAGCAGGAAGTTGGGAGCTATAAATGGAGTCACCAACTATGCATGGCTTCAGTAAATGACCACGGGGCGTGGAGGGATGTAGGCCGGGACATATTGTGGCTGCTGTACGATGACCGGACGCGGCGCCAGAATCGGGGCGGCGGCGGAGACGATTGCCGCAATTCCATTGAGTGTGGCACCCTGGCCATTCCCCCATTGTCCGTATTGGTTGCCGAAGCTGGAACTGTTGGGATACCCGTAGCCGCCGTAGTAGCCGTTGGCACATCCTACTCCTCCGCCATAATAGTTGTAGCGGACGAACCGTTGGTTCACGTAGGCCCCGCAGTCTCCGTACCATTGGGCATTGGCGGCGGTTGCGGTGAGGATAATGACTGTCAGGGATGCGATCAGTGTTTTCATTGTTTTGTGTTTGGGTGGTGGAGTTGGGAGCTAGAAGCCGGGGGGGTGAAGTGAAGGCTATTAGGCTGAAGGCTGATGACTGTTAGGTGGGGACAAATGGGTGATGTGTGCCAGGGACAATGGCAGAAAGCGGCGACAGGGAGTGTCGGGGCGTGCAGGGATTCGGGAAAAAGAGAGGCTCTAGCTGTTTAGGGAAGCGCCGAATAAATCCCATGAAGGCCGCTGAAGAGCATTTGCTGATTTTTGAAGGCGCGAGTGCTGGGCGATACCCGCAGCGGTCTCGCCCGAGCGAGCAACGCCACAAAAATCGACAAATGTTTTCAGCCCTTCGGGTTGCGGAGATAACCGGCCGGGGGCTGCGTTGGCTTGGCGCTTACAGCCCACTGCGGGGATGCGCCCGCGAAGCCGCCTTGCCCGCGGCCCATTCTTACCGCAACGGCCTCTATGCGATTAAATCAGCGATTCCTTAGGCTTTAGGCTTTAGGCTTCGAGGAGGAGTCCGAGTTGAAGAGTTGAGAGGGTGAAGCGACGAGGGCGGAAGTTGACGGGCACTGGATGGAGGAGTAGGTATGAGGGTATATGGATCCACAAAAACTCATCGAAGAGCGGATCTGGATCGATCCTGCCCGTTGCTTCGGTAAACCGTGCATCCGCGGTCACCGTATCTGGGTTTCGCTGATCCTGGATCTGCTGGCCTACGGCAATTCCATTGAGGAGATCCTTGAAGACTACCCCGATCTCTCGCCCGAGGATATTCAGGCGTGCATAGCCTACGGCGCGGCAATGTCCCGGGAACGTTTTGTTCCCGTTCCATTCGAACCGGCTGCGGCGTGAAACTGAAGCTGGACGAGAATCTGGGGTCTCGCGGATGCAAACTCCTCGAGTCCGATGGACACGATGTCTGCACGGTGGCGATCCAGTCGCTGACTTCCGCCAGCGATGAGGAGTTGGCAAAACGCTGCGCCGAGGAAGGGCGCGCGCTGGTGACGCTGGATCTGGATTTCGCTAATCCCTTTCGGTTCCCTCCCGAGAAGCATGCCGGAATTGCCGTGCTGAGAGGTCCCGCGCGTCTGACCCCCGATGATCTTGATGCACTCATGAAAACGCTGGCGCTTGCCCTAAGAAATCAGGATTTGAACGGCCATCTTTGGATCGTCGAGAGGGGAAGGATCCGCCTTTTCCAGAGGCCCGGCTAGCCGGGAGGAGTTTTTGCAAACACTGGTAAGAATCCCTGTGCATCCATCCCAAATTAACGGACGAAGAGTTTGGCAGTAGGCTCTTGCCCTCCTTGAGCGCGGGATAGATGTCTCTGATGAAGAGCCATGACATGGAGCAGGCCAGAATGGTGACGAGCAAAATGTAGAGGGCACACATTACGAGGCGCTTACAGAGCGGCACCCGGTCGTAGGAATGCTGCTTTGCGGTCTTTTTCCGGAAGAGGCCGATCACCATAGGGAGCATGACGAGCAGCGAGATGAATACGACAGGGGTGTGCACGAACCACGCGAAGGCCGCCATCATGAGGTAGCCGGGAACCCAGAGCCATCGGGAGAGGGCCACGGCTACATGCCCGCCGTCCAGGAATCCGAGGGGAATGAGGTTGAAGAGATTGAGGAAGAATCCGAATAACGCCAACTCGACGAAATAGAAGCTGCCGGTGAGCTGATGGATCCCAAGGCATGCAAACGCACCGAGGGATCCGAGAACCGGCCCCGAGATGCCGAACACTGCCTCCTCCCACGCATTCCGCATCGGCTGCTTCATGTCGATGATCGCCCCGATGTAGGGGATGAAGATCGGGACACTGATGCGGGCACCGTACCAACGGGCGGCAAGCAAGTGACCGCACTCGTGGATGAGCAGGATGATGATGAAACCCCAAGCAAGCGCCCACCCCATCCGTGACGAGTAAACCGCGATCGAGATCAACATGGAGGCAATCGTCCAGACAGGCCCGGGAATGATCCGAAGCGCCTTCGTAGCCTCCATGAATGCAAGCAATCCCTTGAGTAGCGGGACGATCATCGAGGCCCAAATCCATTCGCCGATCCGATGAAACCGCCTCCTGCGGCGCTCGCGGTTCCAGTTCCTGATAAAATCGGATCTGTTTGCGCGGAATGGAAACTCGGATTGGAGCAACGGTGGTGAGGACATGAGCAGGCAAAGAATGAAGGATGAAGGGTGCGTAGGCTGTTAGGAGGGATCGGAGAGGTTGTCCGAGCATCAATTCAAATGCGCAGCTACGGCCGGCGATGGAACGGCTTGTTTTGTTTTCATGGGAAGGATGCTCGTAGATGCGGATGACAGGAGATGTCGGCCCTATTTCGATGACGCGATCCGCAGCGACATTCCCTGTCGCGAATTTTTGGGATGTTCATGGCGAAACAAGTCACCACTCCGATCACCCCACGCCTCACCATGACAACTTCACACATCCAATACGACCCGGCCAACGACACCCACATCACGACACTCTTCCTCGACAGGGACGAGGAGGGAAACTTCCTCGATGTGGACTCCTCGCTGATGCACTCGGCCGAGCACGGCTACTATCTGGCCCGTAAGATTATCCAGGTCTGGGATGGGCGTTCCTGGGAAACAGTCACCAGCGAGGAGGCAGAAGAGGCTCTGCGCGAGCATCGCCGCAGCATAAAGACATTCCGTTCCCTCACCCCCGTGCAAGTAATCCGCCTGATCGTCGAGAACAATGTCCCTGAGGAGGAAGGAGCGCGTGCCATGGCCATCGCCGCTCTCAGTACGGCGGGAATGCACTGATCCGTCCCTCATCAACTCCGACCACCCATGAAAACCCCATTCCATCTCACCACCAACACCGATCCCTTCACCGACAACCGCACGGCGCCCCACCCGGTCCTCGCCCATTTCGGCAACGGCAATTTTCACCGTCTTCGCCTTCGCAGTCGCGATTCCAAGTGGAATATCCGGCGCATGGCGGATAAGCTCAGCCGGCGTATTCTGCGTTCCGATAGCGGCGGAATGCCCCACGAAAAGCATTGGATTCAGGTTCTCTTCGGCACCGAGCGCGGGCTTTTCATTCACTTTGACGAGGGTGCTGTCTGGCTTTACGGACCGACTCTTCGCTCATTGTACCTTCTGGCGAGGCTTCTGGAACACTATCTCGAGCCGGAGGAGGAGCAGCCCAAGGAGTTCGGAACCTATCATCTTTTGCGGGAATGCCGCGGCGATCTCGGCACCCACGCGGTGACGATGAAGGCGGAGTTCGGTCTCACCGAGGAGAAGCTCGCCCTCAACTACGGCTCGGGCTTTCTCGGATGGCATCGCGGATTCAAAGAGGCTCTCATGGGTCGGCCCCATGGTCTGACGATTCTCGACGGGCCGCCAGGCGGCGGAAAAACCAGTTATCTCCGCCATCTCATGGTGGAGCTCCGTGAGGAGGCCAGGTTCTACTTCGTCCCCCCCTCCACGGTTGGGATCGTGAGCAATCCCCACTTCATTGACTTTTGGAAGGGGGAGAAACACGAAGCCGACGGCAAACAGCTCGTCATGGTGCTGGAGGATGCCGAGGCGGCCGTGGCCCCCCGCGCCATAGACAACCGGAGCGAGGTCAGCTCTTTGCTTAACCTAACCGACGGGCTTCTCGCGGACTTCCTCAGCCTTCACATCATCTGCACGATCAACTGCGGCATGGCCGACATCGACCAAGCGCTTCTGCGGCCCGGTCGACTGACGGCGCAGAGGACTTTCAGTCGTCTCTCCCATAAGGACGGCCGGCGACTCGCCTGCAGTCTCGGCAAGGAACTCCCCCTGCAGGCGGATTATTCCCTTGCGGAGATTTACGCACGCGAGCCGCTTCGCGATTCGGATTCGGCAACCCCTTCCCGCATCGGGTTCGCGGCGTGAAGTGACAGGAAACGCACCAATCCTCAACACCAACTCAATACATGGACACGCACGACTTCCTGCAAAAACACATCATGAATCCTCCTCAGAAAACTTTCCCGCTCTCCATGGTGCCCGTCTACGGGGAGGAGGGAGGGCACCTGCCTCTCTCTCTCATGGAAGAAGCGGGCCAGAGAACTCTTCACCGTGTCGAGGTGACCACTCCCGAGTACGATCTCAGGCAACTCGGCAAGCGTCTTGAAAAAAAGATTCTTCGATCGGACTCGGAGTGGAACTCCAAAGGGGAGTTTGTTTGCCAATCAGTGCTCCTCCGCACCCGTGGGGGGATGTTCGCCACATGCTACCGCAAATGCATCCGTGTTTATGGATCCGACTGGAAGGCGACGGCCAGACTCGCCGGCCATCTCAACAAGATGGCCTGCTCCCTGGCCAAGCCCATCAAGCCCACCTACCATCTCATCGAGCGCTCCTGCGGGTGCATCGGCACGGAGTCGGTCTCGATTGCGGAGAGCCATGCACTCGATGCGGAGGAACTCGGACTTCTCTACGGGGAGGGCTTCCCGGAGTGGCACGATGATTTCCTCACCCGCTTCAATGAGAAGCAGTGCGGCCTGACCATCCTTGAGGGGCCTCCGGGGACGGGGAAAACAAGCTTCCTGCGTCATCTGGTGGCGCGCCATGCCGGCACGCACAGCTTCTATTACCTGGCACCGCACGAAATCAACTGTCTGGTCGACAGTGATTTCATCTCCTTCTGGTCACGCGAGAGAGAATCGAAGAATGGTCGCAGACTGGCCCTGATCATCGAGGATGCGGAGCAGGCACTCATGGCCCGTGCCGGCGATAACCGCTCGCTGGTGCAAGTGATTCTCAACTATTCCGACGGCATGCTGGCCGACTTCCTGCGCCTCCAGATCATCGCCACGGTGAACTGCAGGGCGTCCGATCTCGACGAGGCCCTGCTGCGTCCGGGACGCCTCATGGCGCGCCGTCACTTCGGCCGCCTCTCCCGTTCGGACGCCAGAAAGCTGGCCTCGCATCTTGAAATCCCTCTCCGGGGAAACCAAGAGGACTATTCGCTGGCCGAGTTGTTCAATGAGGAGGTCAGCGTCACGACAGCGGAACCCAAGATCCTCGGCTTCGCCGCCTGATCATGGAATTAGAATCTTCGGACTTGTGGAAACTGATCGCGGAAAACGGCTGGGATAAAGGATCGAAGATCCTTTCGGATCCGGAGGGAACCTTCGCCCAGCGATTAGTCCACCAATTGCTCCTGATGGAGAATGAGAAAACGGAGGCGGCGTCTTTGCCCGACCCCCCACTGAATGCTCCCCTCGCTATGAAGAAACCCCAAAGATCACGACAGATCCCGTCACTCCGCTTGTGCATGATGAGGCCATGAAAAAAACGGAACTTTAGTCTCAGGCAACAGGTAAGAGTCCAACTGAAACTTCTATCACCACACCCAACCCATAACGCGAACAACCCATGACCTACCTCGAAATCACAGAGAAAAACTCCGAACGAACTGACGCCAGAATGAGGAACGACGCATCAATGCTTGATGTTCCGGTTACGTTGATCGGACGTGGGGCATCCCGTTTTTTTACCAATAAGGGTGGAGAAAACGTGGTCAGCATTCATCCCGACACCATCAATGTGTTCAGGAAGGGGGAATACCTCCACTCCCTCATCAACATCAAGGTTTCACGCCTTTTTAACAGAACCACCATCGAGGGAGTGGACTCACGCGATGGTTACAGTCCCTCCATCATCGATTCAACCGATATTCATCTGATGTGGGCGGACGACTACAGGTACGACAACGACATCTGGAACATCGAACTCTAACAAAGAAGAATCCAAAGAAAGAACCATGACCAAACAAGAACTTATGTCCCTGATTAAGGATGGGATGATCATTTCAAAGGATATCAATGAACACTTTGATCGCATCACTCCCACCATGAGTGAGATCGGCGCAGAACGGATAGGATCGGAAACGATGGATGGGCCGGATGGTCGACGGCTCATCGTCGACCAATTTGTTCTTCATCCCGAGCAGACGGTCGTTCTTGCAGGGTACCCCCGCTCCGAATCACCCATGGATCCATTTGCACCTGGCGGGCTTCTCGCAGACCAATAAACGCCTCAAATTCAACCATTACACCAACCCCATACAATCCCATGAACGAAGACACCCACAACCCCATCTACGGCGATCCCTTCGAGGCGCTGATCGCCCACTTCGAGGCGCACGACATCCAATACAGCTGCAAGCGCGAGGAGCGCCGCGCGTGGTTCACAATGAACTCCGGCAGCGCCCTGCAGAAGTGCTCATTCCGATTCGACAAGACCGGCGATGTCCTCCAGATCCTCATCCAGTATCCGCTCATGGTTAAGGAGAAGTTCCGCCCTGCGGCCATGGAGTTCATCACGCGCGCGAATTACGGCCTCGTCATCGGAAACTTCGAGATGGACTGCAATGATGGAGAGGTTCGTTACCACGTCTCCCACCTGATGGAGGACGGGAGACTGGAAGACGAGACGATCCAACGCCTCTTTGGAACCGGCATGGGGACGGCCGACCGCTACTTCCCTGCGCTCATGCGTGTCCTCTTCGCCGGTGAGACTCCCTCGGAAGCCGTCGATCTGGCGGAACTCCACAAATATGAAGGAGAGGACCGCCCCTCCAAAAAGGCTCCCGCAGCCAAGGCCCCGGGCACGCCCTCCTCACCCAAGAAGTCACGCGCCAAGCGTGCCCGCAAGGCTCCTCCGGCACCGCCATCCGGATCTTCCGCCAAATCTCAGGATGATCATCCCACGCCCGATTCGACATCGCAGGCCACCCCTCCCCCGATCCCTCCCTCGCCACACGCGGAAGGGCAGGATAGTCGTCCTAGAATCGAGGGGGAAGGTGGAGACCGTAAGGCTGCCTAATCACCATGAGCATGAAAAAACCCAATGGAAAACCAGGGAAACCCGCCAAAACCACGGAAGACAAGCTAGCGAGCGCCCGCAAGACCATCCGCTCCATCGCCCCAAACAATCGAGGCATCGACAGGGAGGAACTCGACGCCATTCTCTTCCTGATCGATCACCGTAACGCGCAGAAAGCAGCGGAGAGCAAAACGCCGAAGCGGAAGGCAAAATAATGCCCCTATCCTGTTTGATGAACCGGATCCCTAGGGAGCGGCTTTGGTATATCGTCTCGGAGCAGTTTCCGCTCGGGGAGCAATCCCTGCATGGGCCGTCCCATTGGCGCCGTGTAGAGGCGAACGGACTGCTGATTGCCGAGGACTCCGGTGCGGATGTCGTCGTGGTAAGGCTCTTTGCGCTTTTCCACGATAGCCGCAGGGAGAACGAATACAGGGATCACGGACATGGAAAACGGGGAGCCGATCTGGCACGCAACCTTCGCGGCAAGGAGTTCCAACTCAGCGATTCCCGCTTTGATGTCCTCGTGGAGGCGTGCGCATGGCACACGGAGATCACCTACCATCAGAATCCAACGATCGGCACCTGTTGGGATGCCGACCGACTTGACCTGCCCAGGGTCGGAATCTCTCCCGAAGCGGCTTATCTGAATACGGCCAAAGCAAAAGAATTGTGCAGTGCTTAAACATCGCATAACATCATCCCATGAACCGCACGGTCGCCTGTTGCTACGATTTCGACGGAACGCTCTGTCCCCGCTACATGCAGGAGTACGGCTACATTCCCCAGCTCGGGGTGAAGCCAAAGCACTTCTGGAAGATGGCGATCGATCTCGCCAAGGAACAGAATGCCGACCCGATCCTCTGCTACATGTTCCTGATGGTTCGCGAGGCCGGGATGCATAATGGGGTTGAGCTGACACGAAAGTCGTTTCAGACGCATGGCAGGGACATTGATTTCTTCCCCGGCGTCACATCCTGGTTTGGGCGGATGAACCGATTTGCCAAAAGCAAGGGCGTGAAGCTGGAGCACTACATCATCTCCTCGGGAATCAAGGAGATGATCGAGGGATGTCCGATCGGGAAGGAGTTCAAGACGATCTACGCCTCGTCGTTTTTGTATGATCAGAACGGCATCGCGAAGTGGCCCTCCATGGCCGTGAACTACACGACCAAGACCCAATTCCTCTTCCGTATCAACAAGGGGTGCCTCGATGTCTGGGACACGGCCGGCATCAATGCCTACCAGCCTATGGAGAAGCGCCCTGTGCCGTTCTCCCGCATGATCTTCATCGGCGATGGGGAGACAGATGTCCCCTGCATGAGTCTGGTGAAGAATCTCGGCGGCTATTCTGTCGCTGTTCACAAGCCCGGTTCCGTTGCCAAAAAGAAAGCCAAGCTGCTACTCGATGAGGGCCGAGTGAACCTAATCTCCCCGGCGGATTATACCGCGGGGTCAGTGCTGGATAGGGAAATCAGAAGGGCGATTGATCAAACATTGGTTTAGCCATTATCCCAAAGCCACCGCCATTGACCGAATATCCGCAGCCACTGCATCCTTGAGTTTCTTGGGGCCGATGACTTTGACATTTGCACCCCAGCTGAGGATCCATGGGCGGAGTTCCATATAGGTCGCTTCGGCAAAGGGCAACTCCAAGCGTACACGTTCCTCATCCAACTTGGTCAGCTTCTGTTCGGGATGCCAGAGCGTCTCCTTCACTCGGCGGACGGATTTTTCCGTAAACTCAAGGACGACGTTCTCCTTGGGCTTCTCGCTAGCCGGGATGATTGCATAGGAATATTTGAAATAATCCGCCGTGTTGGGATAGCGGGGACGGGGCTGGAACTTCTCCTCAACCATCTTCAGTTTCCGGATCCTCGCGAACTTGAAGATCTTTTCCTTCTGCTCATCCGGATCCAAGGCATGAAGGTACCAGCTTCCATTCCTCATGAATAAAAAGTTTGGTTGGAGGATCCTGATGCGGAATTCCTTATGATCGCCCTGATTTTGGCGTTCTCCTTTTTGTGGCGCATTCGTGGATCTGTAGACGAAGGAGACCTTGTGGTTCTGCAGAATGGCCTTATGCAGGACCTCGAAGTAGTTGACATCCTCTTTGGCCACCTCGGGACGTCCCTCGAAACTGAAGTGAATGATTCTGGCCCATTTCTTCCAATCGGTGGTGCCCGTCAGGACGCCGAAGGACCGCTTGAAGCTCTCGAGCATGCTTTTGCCGATACTCGTGTCCTTGTAGGGCTCTAGGCATTGGCGGAGAAAGTGGATGGTCAGCAGATCCTCCTCCCCGATCCGTACGATGGGAAAATGCCTCTGGGACGGATCCATCGTGTACTGCTTGTCCTTCCCTGCGAAGAGCTCTTCGCCGACGATTCTGTTGACCTTCGTGGAGGTGATGCCGATATCCAGCAGGGTCTGCATCGTGTTGATGTCACGTTGAATCGTTCTCTCATGACACCCGCAGTGCTCCGCCAATTCCGAGAGCTTGGTCCTCCTACCGTTCTGGAGTTCCGAGAAAATCGTGAAGATACGGAACAGGTGATCCCGGGAGGTGTTGCCCTGGATGATCCCTTGGGCAGGTACCCTGGCAGGAGTCACCTTCCGATTCGTTTTTGTACGAGAAGTTGTTTTTTTACGCGAGGTGGAAGCGGTTTTGGGGGTGGAACGCTTAGGCATTCCTCTCACCTAGCGTGACATGGCAAAAACAGCAAGCCGGAGGAAGTCCCCTCACCCCCCTCGCCTCTTTTTGGTTACCCCTGACAGTCTTCAGCCTTCAGTCTACTCTAGGGGGAACTTTTCCTTCAGGGCTGCAAGCACTGGTGCGGAGACAAACGGGGAGACATCGCCGCCAAGGCGCGCCACCTCCTTGACAATCCGGGAGCTCAGGAAGATGCAATCCTCCCTGGGCGTGAGGAAGATGGTCTCGATCTTCGGCTCGAGGCGGCGGTTGGTCAGTGCCATCTGGAACTCGAACTCGAAGTCGGAGACGGCCCTCAGGCCACGGATGACGACGAAGGATTCGCGGCGGCGGCAGAAATCGACCAAGAGACCATTGAGCGGCTCCACGGAGAGCCCAGGCTGATCGCCGACGCTTCGGCGGATCAGATCGACGCGCTCCTCCGTGGTGAAGAGTGGGCTCTTCGCCTCGTTGTCAGCCACCCCGACGATCACCTCGTCGAAGAGACCGAGCGACCGCGTGATCAGGTCGAGGTGACCATTGGTCACCGGATCGAAGCTCCCCGGATAGATCGCGCGTCGGCGGCTCATGGATTGGTTATTCCCACTCGATGGTGGCGGGCGGCTTGCTCGAGACGTCGAGCACGCAGCGGTTGACGCCCTTCACCTCGTTGATGATGCGGCTGGAGATCTTGCCGAGCAGGTCGTAGGGGAGACGGACCCAGTCGGCGGTCATGCCGTCCTGACTCTCCACGACGCGGAGGGCGATCGTGTAGTCATAAGTGCGCTCGTCACCCATGACTCCCACCGACTGGACGGGCAGGAGGACTGCGAAGGACTGCCAAACCTTGAAGTACCAGCCCGAGTTCTTCATCTCCTCGAGGACAATGCGGTCGGCATCACGCACGATACGGAGTCGCTCCGGCGTGATCGCGCCGACGATGCGGACAGCGAGACCCGGACCGGGGAAGGGCTGGCGGTCGACCACCTCGCGGGGAAGGCCCAGCTCGCGACCGACCTCGCGCACCTCATCCTTGAAGAGCTGTCGCAGCGGCTCGACGAGCTCAAACTTCATGTCCTTTGGCAATCCGCCGACATTGTGGTGGCTCTTGATAAGGGAGGCGGGGTTGCCCGCAATCGGCACGCTCTCGATGACGTCGGGGTAGAGGGTTCCCTGAGCGAGGAACCGGAAAGGGTGTTTCGATCCCTTGGCCGACTTCTGGAGATCGGTGGCAGCCTGCTCAAAGATGCGGATGAATTCGGTGCCGATGATCTTGCGCTTCTTCTCCGGATCGGTGACTCCCTTGAGACCTCCCAGGAAGCGCTTGGTTCCATCGACAATCTTGAGACGGATCTTGAAGTTGCGCCCGAAGAGCTTGTCGACCGCATCGCGCTCGCCGAAGCGGAGAAGGCCGTTGTCGACGAAAATGCAGGTGAGTTGGTCGCCGATGGCCTTGTGGATGAGGGCCGCCGCCACGCTCGAATCGACGCCACCGCTCAGGCCAAGGATCACGCGCCCCTCACCGACCTGATCGCGGATCTGCGAGCAGATACGCTCGATGAAGGAGCCCATCGTCCAGTCGCTCTTGCAGCCGCAGATAGCGTGAAGAAAGTTTTGCAGGATCGCCTTCCCCTTCGGGGTGTGGTGCACCTCGGGATGAAACTGCATGCCGTAGATCTTCCTCTTCGCGTCGGCGATGACGGCGTGAGGCGCGTTCTCCGTGGTTCCGATGGCGGTGAAGCCCTTGGGGAGTTTCTCGACGCGGTCACCATGGCTGTTCCAGACATCGAGCTTCTTCGGCAGCCCCTTGAAGAGCGGGGAGGATCCGATGGTCGCGAGGACTCCCTTGCCATACTCGCGGTGAGTGGAGCGGGCGACGGAACCGCCGAGATCGCGCGAGAGAAGCTGCATGCCGTAGCAGATGCCGAGGATCGGGAGGCCGAGTTCGTAGATTGCGGGATCGACCTTCGGGGCCTTCGGGGCGTAGACGCTGGCAGGACCGCCCGAGAGGATGATCCCCTTCACCGTGCCGTCAGCCATGATCTCGGAGGCCTTGGTAGTGTGAGGGACGATCTCGGAGAAGACGCGGCACTCACGCACGCGGCGGGCGATCACCTGCGTGTACTGCGATCCGAAATCAAGGATGACAATCTTGGAGGATGCCTTGGGAGCCTTGGATGCCACGGAGGAGGCGGATTTCTTAACAGAAGATTTCTTGGTCACTTTCTTCTTCACGGATTTCTTTGAGAGAGACGGCATGGTGGGCTGGATTGGAAGTTATAAAGAAGCGCTGAGGGGAATTATTGAAAGTCGTTTCCGAAGGCCCCCATGTCACCCTTCATCACCTTTTCATTGTAGAGCTGCCCCTTGCCCTCCATGCCCTTGACGACATTATTGGCGACATCGTCGGCATCTTGCTCGGTGGTGGCGCATCCGGCCAAGGCAAGCAGGGGAATAAGCAGAACGAGGAGGAAAAAGAGTCTGAGGAGCGATTTCACCCGACGAACCTAGGGAGACTTGGACGAAATCGCAAGATGGCAACACGGGAAGGCGGGAAAGAGGGAATAGGGGGAGAGTTGAAGGCTTGTTTCTTCATTTTTCCTTCCGACTTTTTTGATAACCTGAGGGCCATCATGAAAATCAGCCTTCCCCCCGAACTCCTGCTGGAGGCTTATGGCAGCGGGATGTTCCCGATGGGGATGGAGGATGGAAGGATCGGTTGGTTCTCACCCGATCCGCGGGGGATCCTGCCGCTGGAGGAGTTTCACACGCCTCACGGGCTGAAGCGGGCGCTCAGAAGGCCCGGTTGGGAGATCCGGATCGACACGGATTTTGCGGCCGTGGTTGAAGGCTGCGCCGAGCGCGAGGAGACATGGATCTCGCAGACCATCGCGGCCAGTTACCGGCAACTCTTTGCCAGCGGACACGCCCATTCCGTGGAAGTCTGGAGCGAGGGTCGGCTCGCCGGAGGCCTATACGGGGTGGCCTTGGGAGGCGCCTTCTTCGGGGAGTCGATGTTCCACCGCGTGACGGATGCCTCCAAGGTAGCGCTCTGGCATCTGGTGCAAATCCTGCGGGAAGGCGGATTTACCCTTCTGGACACCCAGTGGATCACCTCCCATCTGGAGCAGTTCGGCGCGTGCGAAATCCCCCGGGAGGAGTACCTGAACCTGCTTGGGGATGCCGTGGGTCGAAAGACCCGCTTCGCCCTTCCGGAATCTTAAAGCATCAGAGGTTCCTTCAACCCGGATTTTGCAATAGAGCGGCATCAACTGGTGTGGATGGTTCCCCCTGATGGTGGGCCCTCAAGGAGTTAAAAACGTTGAAGCGTTAAAAGGGTTAGAAGGGACTGCATTGGAAACATTGATTCGACTCTTCGGCCCGTGCTGCTGTGACGAGTTCTCTGAATTTGCCATCTCGATTCTCAGACCAGGGCTGTTTTGATCCACTTTCTAACGCTTCTACGTTCTAACTTTTTTAACCCCTTCCTCTTTGCTCTTCAGGTTCCCAATGCAAATTCTGGGTTAAGTCACCAACCTCACAAGGATGCCGGTCATTCCCGAGAGGAGGATCAGGGAGGCGATTCCAAGACGGTTCGTCCGGAGCAGCACCAAGGCAACCAGTGCCATCACGATCGAAAGCGGGTGAAAGGAGGTGCCCGAGGATGACTGAGTCATGAAAACACTCCCCGCAAACCAGAGGGCGAGATGGGCGATCACGGCCGTCACCACGGCCCCGATCGCGGCCAGGGCGCCGGCCATGCGGCGGTGCGAGGCCAGGCGCTCCATGTGCGGGGCGAGCGAGAAGATCCAGAGGAAGCTGGGGAGAAAGAGGGACCAGAGAGCGGCAATGCTTCCAAGGGTTGCCGAGAGCAGCGGGGCCAGCACCCCCGGGGACTTGTAAGCAGCCAGGAAGGCGACGAATTGCAGGGCGATCAGGAGTGGCCCCGGCGTCGTCTCGGCAAGCCCCAACCCGTCGAGCATCTCGCCGGGCGTGATCCATCCCCAGTCACCCGAGGCATGAAGCGAGACGTAGGAGAGGGCGGCATAGGCGCCTCCGAAACTCAAAACCGCGACCTTGGCAAAGAAGAGCGCGATCCGCGAAGGGAGCGCATCGGATCCCAACCAGAACAGTAATCCGGCAACCGGAAGCGACCAGAGGGCTATCGCGGCAAGGGCAACCCTGCATGAGCCGCTCCAGCCTGCTTCCGTCACCGCGTGACGCGGGGGAGCGGGTTCCCCTTTCTTCGAGAGCAGAAGCGCACCGGCAAGACCGAAGCCAATCACGACGGCGGGATAGGAGGCATGAAGCAGAAAGAGGGCGAAGGCGACCAGAGCCATGATTGCGAGCGGAAGAGTCGTCACGGTCCGGCGGGCGATCCGCCAGAGCGCGGAAACCACGATCGCCACCACTGCCGGCTTGAGCCCATCGAAGAACCCATGCAGCAGCGGCCAGTCACGCCCAAGCACATAGAGAACGCCAAGCCCCCAGAGCAGGAGTGCGGCGGGCAGAACGAAGAGAGTCCCGGCGACGACCCCTCCCCTGATCCCATGGAGACGCCAGCCGATCCAGGTTGCAAGTTGCTGGGCCTCGGGCCCAGGCAGAAGCATGCAGAACTGAAGCGCCCGGACAAACTCGCTATCACCGATCCATTTCCTCCGCTCCACCACCTCGCGATGCAGGATCGCGATCTGACCGGAAGGTCCGCCGAAACCGATGCAGCCGATCTTCAGCCAGAGGCGCGCGGCTTCTGCAAAACCCGGCGGCTTTTTCTCCGGGGAATTCATCGGGATATCAGCCGAAGAGCGGAAGTTCCGCGGTCGGATCGGGGGCCATGGCGGACTTCTTCCGCGTTCCGGCGAGCGTCGGGCGCCCCTCGGCGTTGAGTTCCGCCTTTTCCAGATTGGTCAGGATTTCGCGGGCCCGGTCGATGACGCTCGCGGGGAGACCCGCCAGGCGGGCAACCTGGATGCCGTAGCTCCGGTCGGCCGCCCCCTCGACGATCTTCCGCAGGAAGACGATGCGGTCATTCTGCTCGCGCACAGCGACATTCAGATTTCTGACCCCGGCGCGGGTCCGCGCCAGATCGGGAAGCTCGTGGTAATGGGTGGCGAAGAAGGCGCGGCATCCCGTCACGTCGTGGAGATACTCGGCGACGCTCCAGGCAATCGAGAGCCCGTCAAAGGTGGCCGTGCCGCGACCGATCTCGTCGAGCAGCACCAGGCTGCGGGCGGTGGCGTTGTGGAGGATATTCGCCGTCTCGTTCATCTCGACCATGAAGGTCGAGTGCCCCTTGGAGAGATCGTCGCTGGCCCCGACACGCGTGAAGATCCGGTCGCTCACCCCTATGCGGGCGGAGGCGGCGGGGATCCAGCTTCCGGTCTGAGTCATGACGGTCAGTAGCCCCACCTGGCGAAGGTAGGTCGATTTTCCCGCCATGTTCGGCCCGGTGATGATTCCCATGCGGTGCTTGCCGGCATCCAGATCGGTGTCGTTGGGCACGAAGGCCTCGCCTCCCGCGCGCTGTTCAAGGACGGGATGCCGCCCGTCGCGGATCTCCAGCACCGTGGAATCATCGACGACGGGGCGCGAGTAGCCGAAGAGGCGCGCCGTCTCAGCCAGCGAGCAAAGGGCATCAAGCGCCCCGGCGGCGGAAGCGGTCTCCTGCAGTGGAAGCACCTGCTCGAGAACCGCGGCACGCAAACGCTGGAAGATCTCGATCTCGAGCGCCCTCGCGCGCTCCTCGGAGCCGAGGATTTTTCCCTCCATCTCCTTGAGTTCGGGGGTGATGAAGCGCTCTCCCCCCGCGGTCGTCTGCTTGCGGGTGTAGTCGTCTGGAACACTGCCCAGATTGGAGGTCGTGATCTCGATGAAATAACCGAAGACGGCATTAAATCGGACCTTGAGCGACTTGATGCCCGTGCGCTGGATCTCCTTCTCCTGCAAGGCGGCGATCCAAGCCTTCCCCTCGGTGGAGGCGTTGCGAAGCTCATCGAGCGAGGCATCGAATCCCGCGCGAATCATCCCTCCCTCGCGGATGGTGGGGGGCGGCTCCTCCACCAGCGAGGAGGCAAGCAGGGCGGTGATCTCCGGCAGGAAATGCAGCTTCTCCGCAAGCCCCGCCAGAAGCCCGCCGCCGCATTGTCCGGAGGTTTCGCGGATCGCAGGGACTGCGCCGAGCGAGGCGGCCAGCACGGCAAGGTCGCGAGCGTTTCCGGAATTCTGGCTGAGACGGGAGACGGAGCGCTCGATGTCACGGATGCCACCCAGGCGGTCGCGCAGATCACCGAGCTTGAGAGGGGAGGAAATGAACATCCCGATCGCATCCTGACGGGCCATGATGGCGGCCGCGTCAATCAGGGGATGAAGGATCCAGTCGCGCAGGGTGCGTGCCCCCATCGGGGTGACTGTCCGGTCAAGTGTGCCGAGCAACGTCATGCCACGACCGGCGCGCGAGGCAACCAACTCCAGATGCCCCTGGGTCGATGCGTCGAGGAGGAGGTGATCGGCCTGCCGGTAGGCCTTGAGCGATCGAAGATGGGAAGCGTCCCGGCGAAGCGTTCTGGTGAGGTAGTGCAGGAGAGCCCCTGCCGCGGCGACGGCCGCCGGAAGGTCGGTGACCCCGAATCCATCAAGCGAGTGAACCTTGAAATGGGAGAGGAGAAGCTCCGGGGCCGCCATCGGGTCGAAGAGGTAGTGTTCGATTTCCTCGGGAGCGGGGAAACCGAGGGGGAGATCACGGAGCAACTCCTTCTTCCCCTCGGGAACGAGGATCTCAGCGGGGGCCGCACGGACCACCTCGTCGAGCAGGGCATCGGCCGAAGCGAGTTCGGTCACGCGGAACTCACCCGTGCTCAGATCGGCGCAGGCGAACCCGTAGACACCCCCCTCCTTGGCCGGAGGGAGGATGGCGGCCGTGAAGTTGTGGTTCTTCTCCTCCAGGCCCGCATCCTCCAAGGTCCCCGGACTCAGGATCCGGGTGATCTCGCGGCGGACCAGCTTGCCAGTCTGGACCTCCCCGACCTGCTCGCAGAGCGCGACGCGCCGACCGGCGGCAAGGAGCTTCTCCATGTAGCCGCGCGCCGCATGGTAGGGGACTCCGCACATCGGGATCTCCCCACGCTTGGTGAGGGCGACGTTCAGGATCGCCGAGGCCTCCTTGGCGTCGTCGAAGAACATCTCGTAGAAATCGCCGAGCCGGAAGAGCAGGAAGGTCCCTGGCGGCAGGTCACGCCGAAGGGCGTGATACTGCTTCATCATGGGCGTTCCCTCGGAGGACATGGGGTAAGGAAAAAGGATGAAGGCTATTGAGGGGGCGTTAAAAAGGTTAGAAAGTGAAAAAGTGAAAAGAAACCATGAGATCGGGCGCCTAATGGAAAAGGTCTTCTCTACTTTTTAACGTTTCAACGTTTGTAACCCTTTTAACCCTCTTTCAAGAATGCGGTGAGGGGGCTGGTAGGCACGGCCTGTTCGGCGCGCATCGGGAGTCCCGCGGCGACGGCTTCGGAGGCGGCCTCGACCGCCATGCGGAAGGCTCGGGCCATGCGGACCGGATCGCCTGCCACGGCGATGGCGGTGTTCACGAGCACCGCGTCGGCTCCGAGCTCGATCGCCTCGGCGGCATGACTGGGGGCACCGATCCCGGCGTCGACGATGACCGGAACCGTCGCCTGCTCGACGATGATGGCGATCTGGGAGCGCGTCTCGATGCCGCGATTGCTACCGATCGGTGAACCGAGCGGCATCACGGTCGCGGCCCCGGCCTCCTGCAGGCGCTTCGCCAGCACGGGGTCGGCATTGATGTAGGGAAGGACGGTGAATCCCTCGGCGACGAGCGTCTCGGTCGCCTTCAGCGTCTCGATCGGGTCGGGCAGCAGGTATCGCGGGTCGGGATGAATCTCGAGCTTCACCCACTTGGGCAGACCGGCGGCGGCGGCAAGGCGGGCCAGTCGAACCGCCTCCTCAGCGGTGTTGGCTCCGCTGGTGTTGGGAAGGAGGAGGTAACGCTCCGGATCGATGAACTCGAGGATGTTGGCGAAGGGATCCTTTCCCCCGCTCAGGTCGGCTCGCCGCAGGGCGACGGTAACGATCTGAGTGCCGCTCTCCGAGAGAGCCTCGCGCATCACCTCACCCGAGGAGAATTTCCCCGTGCCAAGGAAAAGGCGGGAGGAAAACTCACGACCGGCAATGATCAGAGGTGTGGCGGCGGACATCCGGCGATGCTATCGGCGAAAGGCCGCTCCCTGCAAGAAACGCTGATAAGGGGAGTTTTAATATGGAACTCAAGAACTCAGGAAGGAATGCCGCAAGGAAAACACTGAGTAAAATGGGTTGGTTACCAGAGGCCTATGTCATCTCCTTGCCCGCTTCAACAATCAGGTTTCAGTAACCCCTTCAGTTCCTGATTTCCTGAGTTCCAGATTTTTACTTCTGCAGATTCCTACGGGATCGAGGAACCGATCGCCACCAGAGCCTCGTCGCGCGTCTCGCAGACCGGGTAAGCCGTCTGGAACTGGGCGATGTCGAAGATCCTCTTCACGGCTGGCTGCAGGGCGCAGACGGCCAGGCCGCCTCCGAGTCGCTGCATCTGGCGGCCGAGGAGGAAAAATTCACGGAACCCGGCGCTGCTGACATACTCCAACCCCGAAAGGTCAAAGACAACCCCCTTGGTGCCGCTCGACTCGATCTCCTTGCTCACGCTCTCGCGGATCATGTTCTGCTCGGAGGCATCGAGACGCCCCTCAAGGGTTACGACAAGGATCGGGCCGGCTTTTTCAAATTGGGTCTTCATGGGGAGTTTCCCCAATGAAGTGCTTCCGCACCGTTCCAGTCAAGCTTGAGAGACTGTCGAAAAACCCGGGAGACAATCCCCGCGCTTGGCAGGACCCCAAGGATGAACTATCGCTCGGGGACGTCATGGCCTCCTTGAAGAACCTCCTCTACCCCCGGTCGATCGGACAGCGCTTTGCCATGGCCATCGGGGCCGGCGCGGGCCTGATCCTCATCGTGCTGGCACTGGCCAACTACTACAGCGGTCGGAAGCTTCTCCTGCAGCAGACTTCCAGCGAGGCGCTCAAGGAAGTCCATGACGAGATGCGGACGATGGATGATCTCGTGGACAGGATGGCGATGTACCCGAACATCATCGGCGCCACCCAGCTTGCGGATGAAAAGAAAGGGGGCGTGACCGTGAACTGGATGGCCTCGCTGCTGGAATACTGCCCGATCCAGGCGGTGTACGGGCTCTACATGGTTCTCGATGACAAGGATTGGCGCGATCCGGCCTCGGATATCTGGGTGGATCGCAAGACCTGGCCGAATGGCGCTCGGCTCAAGTATGATTTCCACGATTCCTCCCAGGACTGGTACCACGGGGCGAAGGAGTCGGGACGCCTTCACGTGACGCAACCCTATTTCGACGAAGGGGGCTCGGAAATCGACATGATCAGTATCACGAAACCCGTTTACAGCAGGAAGGGGACCTTCATCGGGGTGGCAGGGGTCGATGTCGCGCTCGACGAAATGCGCAGGATCGTGAGGAAGATGCATATCCGTGATTTCGGGACGATTCTCACCGACGAAGGGGGCAAGATCACTTCCGTCACCGAGCAACCGAAGCAGGTGCCGAAGGATCTCAGGGAGTCGGCCTACCTCATCACCGAGACGGGCGCCATCGTCGTGAGCCCCGAGGAATCCATGGACACGCATCCTGCGGCTCCGGGCGGACAACCGGGAAAGGATGACGAGGCGGCGCTCGCCACCCTTCTTACCCAAGGCCTTGTCACCAGCCTGCCGGGCATCAGGGAAATCCTCGCCAGTCCCAGCGGCTGGCTCCACCTCAAGGATGGAAGCGATAAGGTGATTTATTGGGCGCAGGGCAGGAACACCGGATGGAAGCTGGTGCTCGAGGTCCCCTACCAGCTCATCGTGGCTCCCGCGCGGGAGTTGGCTGCTCAGTCCGCCGTCATCGGGGGGTTGGGGCTCACCCTCCTGCTGGGGGTTGTCTTTTTTGTCGCGCGGAGGGTTTCCGAGCCGATCAGCGAACTGCAATCGGTGGCGTCCAATTTTGAAAAAGGCTCCTATGAGGAGGGAAAAGAGACCCTTGAGCGCATTCAGAAACGGTCGGACGAGTTGGGGAGGTTTGCCCGGAGTTTTTCCACCATGGCCCGGGAGATCCGACTCAGGGAGACACGCCTCTCCGAGTGGAATGCCAACCTTGAGCGGACGGTCAGGGAGCGGACGGCCGACCTGGCCCAAGCCATGGAGAAGGTGGAGAAGACCAACCAAGCGATGGCAGCCGAACTCGCGGAGGCCGCCACCTACTCGCGTGCGGTGCTTCCCGGCAAGCTGACTCAACCGATCGGGACGGACTGGGTCTTCGTCACTTCTTCCCAACTCGGGGGCGACTCCTTCGGATACCACTGGCTCGACGACGATACCCTCGCCCTCTACCTGCTGGATGTCTGCGGGCACGGAGTGGGTGCCGCCCTGCTCTCGATCAGTTTGGTCAACGTGCTGCGGACCGGTTCGCTCTCGGGAGCCGATTTCCACGACCCCTCGGCCGTGCTGGCAAGCCTCAACGCCGCGTTCCCGATGGAACAGCACAACGACATGTATTTCACCGCCTGGTATGGAACGTACAACCTCTCCTCCCGCGAACTCACATTCTCCTGCGGGGGACACCCTCCCGCCGTCCTGGTCGCGCCTGACGGCACCGTACGCCACCTGGCTGCGAAGGGAGCAGTCGTGGGGGCATTCCCCAAGCCCTCCTATGAACGGACATCGGTCACGGTGCCCTCCGGATCACGGCTCTATCTTTTCAGCGACGGCACATACGAGATCGACCGCCCCGATTCCGAGATGATGACCCATGAGGAGTTTTCCGACCTACTCGCCGACCGGAAACGCCCCGCAGGACTCGACTACATCGTTGAAGAGATCCGTCGGCAGCAGGGGTCCGAGTCGTTTGCGGATGATTTTTCGCTGGTCGAATTCCGTTTTCCCGAAAAGGAAGGAGAGACATTGAACACGCCGCACAATCCCCAACCCACCCCTTCGCTGCTCCTGCTCAGGTCGGATCTGCCCGAACTGGCGAAGCTGAACCCTTTCCTGGGCGACTTCTGCTCTCGCGAAGGACTACCGGGCAGCCTTGTCTTCGATCTCGAACTGATCCTCGAGGAACTCGCAACCAACGTCATGAAATACGGGGGCGTCGACAAAGGGGCCGACTGCTGCAGCATCGAACTGGAGCGGCATGGAGACCGGGTCAGGATCCTCTTCAGCGACGCCGGAGGGGCCTTTAATCCGCTCGATCTGCCGGAAGTCGACACGAACAAACCGATCGAGGAACGTCCCATCGGCGGACTCGGCATCCACTTCATCAGGAATCTCACCGACTCCCAGCACTACGAACGCAGGGAGGGACGGAACATCCTGACGCTGATGAAGAGTGTGTAGGCTCCGGGTATGAGTTGAAAAGTTGAAGTTAGAAGTTGAAGGGATCGTGATATAGGGCTGATTCAGGCGCCCAGTTGACGGCACTTGCCGCCCGGCAAGCGGTGCCGCCCTCACGGGTCACGAATGCGCGCGATCTTACGCGCCGCTTCCGAGCGTCTTGTTTCCTAGCTCCGAGTTGATGGCATCCGCCGCCCGGCGGTCGGCGCCACCCCTCCGGGGCTGCGACTATGTCGTGGTCTATTGTCTGTCGATCTTCCCAGATCAGACATCCGAGCAAACTCGGACTGCCTTTGGCATGACATCGACGAAGGAGAAGCAAGCAAAGCTTTGTTCCCACAAACCTTTTTCGCCGCTTCCAAGCGGCTTGGTTCCTAGCTCCCAGCCTACCCCACTTTATACTGTATGAAATCCGAAGACTTCATCCCCGCAATAGCAGTCCGGATCAGGTCGATATCTGATTGAATGGAATTCCAATCATTAGTGGAAAGTTCCAAGATAGCGATTTTCCTGCCCATGAGATTTTGCTGATATCTGAGATTCTGATCTGAGGTGATAAAAAGATCAAATTCCGCTTCAGCCAGTTTCAGCAAATCGCCATTTTTGATTCCCCCCCAGCCACATTTCTGAGGACTTGAACACACATGCCCAGCAAGCCGTTTTGCCAGCGGCCAGGGAACACACTCATCTAGGAGAATCCTCACGCAGCCAGCAATGCAGCCTCTGAGCGTTCCAGAACCCTACATGCCATTTCTTTGGTAATGGAAGGGAAGCACTCCAGAAACTCCTCGAGGGAGTAGTCCTTTTCAAGGTAATCAAAAAGTGACTTCACGGGCACTCGCGTACCCTTGAATACGGGAACCCCACCGAGAACATCAGGATCGATCGTGATGAGATCTGAAGTTTTCATTGATTGAACATTCGTGCAAACCAAGCAAAAATCTAGCAGTTTTTTAGCCAGAGAAACGCTTTTGAATTCACTGCGGACCACGAACAAAGGGATATTGTTGCTACGGGTTTGATTGGCGCCGCTTCCGAGCTAATTGTTTCCTAGTTGATGGCATCCGCCTCTCGGCGGACGGCGCCACCCCTCCGGGGCTACTACCATGTCGTAGTCTATTGTCTGTCAATTTTTCCAGATCAGACATCCGAGCAAGCTCGGACTGCCTTTGGCATGACAAAGCTTTGTTCCCACAAACCTTTTGCGCCACTTCCGAGCGGCTTGGTTCCCAGTTGATGGCATCCGCCTCCCGGCGGACGGTGCCAGCCCTTCGGGGCTACGACTCCGTCGTAGTCTACCGCGCCGCTTCCAAGCGGCTTGGTTCCTAGCTCCTAGCTCCTAGCTCCTAGCTCCTAGCTCCTAGCTCCTAGCTCCTAGCTCCTAGCTCCTAGCTCTTAGCTCCCAGTGCTTTGTGTCTGGCAAATAGTTCCAGTGTCCGGTCACGCTCTGCGGCGTGATCGAGCATCGGGGCGGGGTAGCCGGGTGCGATCGGACGCCCGTCTGCCGGAGGCTCGAGTAGGGAGGAGTTGGAGACATTCTTAAGCTCGGGGATCCAGCGTCGGATGTAGAGCCCCTCGGGATCGTAACGCTTGGTCTGGCTCCAGGGATTCTGAATCCGGAAGTAGGGTGCTGCGTCGGCACCGGTGCCAGCACTCCACTGCCAGCCGCCGTTGTTGGAAGCTATCTCGCCATCCACGAGCGACCTCATGAAGAAGGCCTCGCCGAGCCGCCAATCGAGGTGCAGGTCCTTGGTGAGGAACATCGCGGTGATCATCCGGGCCCGGTTGTGCATCCATCCCGTGGCCGCAAGCTGGCGCATCGCCGCATCGACAATCGGGAAGCCGGTCATGCCGGAGCACCAGCGCTCGAAGGCATCAGGATGACCCTTGAGTCCCGGCCACTCCATCCCTCGCCAAGTAGAATTGAACTCCTGTTCCAGCAGTTCGGGATAGTGCCAGAGGAGCTGCATGTAGAATTCCCGCCAGACGATTTCGGCGAGATACTTCATGACGCTCTTGCGCCCCTCGGGTGGAAGACCCTCCTCCACTTTCTTGGCCGCGTCATAAATCTGGCGAGGCGAGATCAGGCCGAAGCGCAAATCCTGCGAGAGCTGTGAGGTCCCCGTGACCGAAGGGATGTCACGGGCATCGCCATAGCTGGCGATCGGACCGGCGACAAAGGCCTTGAGCCGCTCCCGGGCCGCACGTTCGCCCGGCTCGGGGATCGCCGCCGCGGGACTCAGCCCCCAGTCGGAGAGTTGCGGCAGGGGAAGGGAGGACAGGGCGGAGGGCGTTGAGAGCTTCCTGATCGCGGGCCCCAGAGTCGGCTTCGGGAGTCCAAACCAGACCTTCGAATAGGGGGTGAAGACGCGGAAGACCGTTCCCTGCCCGGTGAGCGCCTCATCGCGTTCATGGATGCAGGCGTCCTTGTGGAGTGACACGGTGATGCCACGCTCTGCGCCCATCGTTTCCAGACGCGCCTCGACGGACCGGCCAAAGGGATCGGGATCGCGGTTTGCGAAGATCTCTGTCGCCCCGGTCTCCCCGGCAAGTTTCTCCAACTCCGCCACGGCATCGCCACGACGGATGATCAGGCGGCCGCCGATCGCCTCCAGGTTCTTGGCCAGCGAGGCCAAGGAACCGCAGAGAAATTCCTGACGCGCGGGCCCGGTCCATTCGTGGGATCCCTTCCAGTCGCTCGCCACGTAGACGGGGATGACTTCACCGTCCGGTCCCGCGGCAGCGACAGAGAGGGCCGTGTTATCCGTGATCCTGAAATCCCTGCGAAACCAATGGATGACGCGCTTCATTGAGCGGAGGGGCGGATGGTGACGGGCCAACTGAGCGTCCTGACGGGAGGGACACCCTTCTCCCAGACGCGGGCGTAGGAGAAGGTGATGGTCAGCGTTCCCGCCCGTTCCGCGCGGAACCTCCAGACCTCGGTTCCCCCGGCGCCGACACGACCCTTGGCGGATCTGGGAATCTCGCAGGCCGCCTCCCCTTGCTGAAGCAGAAGTCCCGGCTTGGAGGCGGCGACACTCCACGAGTAGCCCGTCGACGGGTTGGAAGGGAGGCGGAATACCAAAAGATCCCCCCGATCCATCCAAAGATCTTTTCCATTCTCCTGCTCCGTGAGATCGAGCTGAGCGGCCGTAGCCGAACAGGAAAGAAGAAGTCCAAGGATCAATCCAGAGAGGAGGCGCCTCATGAAGGGCACCGCATGGAAAATCCGGTCGGAAGAATTGGAATCAGAACCCATGGGGAATGTTTTTAATCTGGAAAGCAGGAAGACAGGAAGGTGATTCACTCGGGATGGTGACGTGAAGTGGAGGGAGAAAAAATAACCACCTCTGTTTCTTTTCCTGAGTTCCTGATTTCCTGATTTTTCTTCCGTGTCTCCTCTTCGCCCGCTTGAAACAGCGGGAAGGCGTTTTTCTAGCTGTCTGAAGGGGATTGTTGCGGGTAGGCTCGGGAATCGTGCAGAAGCCAGAGACACTCTTCCTGATCGCCGGCAACGGCTCCTATCCGCTGCTTGCGGTGAAGGGGGCACGCGAGGCGGGCGTGGGCCGCGTGGTCGCCGCAGCCTTCGAGGGGGAGACCGACCCAGCCCTTGCGGGATTCGTGGATGAAATCCACTGGATGAGGGTCGGGCAACTCGGCCGCCTCCTTGACGCCGCCAAGAAGAGCGGAGCCACTGCCTCGATGATGGCGGGCCAGATCGCCCCGGGGAACCTCTTCGACCTCCGCCCCGATTTCCATGCCCTCCTGCTGCTGGCCAAGCTTAAGGAGCGTAATGCCGAGACCCTCTTCGGAGCAATCGCCGGCGAGCTTCAGAAAGCCGGTGTCCCTCTCCTTCCCGCAACCACGTTTCTGGAGAAGCATCTGGCAGGCGAGGGACTCTTTGCGGGGCCCAAGCCGAAGCCCCGCACCCTGGAGGACATCGCCTACGGCCTCGGAATCGCCAAGGAGGTGAGTCGTCTCGACATCGGCCAGACCGTCGTCGTCAAGAGGGGGACCGTCCTCGCGGTCGAGGGATTTGACGGAACGGACTCCACGATCCGTCGCGGCGGCGAACTCGGCCGCGGCGAGGCGGTCGTCGTCAAGGTCTCGAAGCCGGCTCAGGACATGCGTTTCGATGTCCCCGTGGTCGGCCCCCGCACGCTGGAGACAGCGGCAGCCGCGGGCGTCACCGCCATCGCCATGGAAGCAGGACGCACCCTTCTCCTCGAAACCGACCGACTCAAGGAACTCGCAACCACTCACCACATCACCCTCTGGGGCACCACATCATGAAGACCATCCGCGCCGGCGTCGTCGGCCCAGGCAGCATCGGCATCAACCATGCCCGCATCTACAGCGAACTCGAAGGCTGCGAACTCGTCGCCATTTACGATGCCGACAGGCGCAACGCCGAGAAGGCCGCCGCAAAATACGGGGGCAGGCCCTGCACCGACCTGGATGAGTTTGCCGACCTGGTCGACGTCGCCTCGGTCGCAACCCCGACGGAGTTCCACCACGAGGTGGGGACCCTGCTGCTGAAGAAAGGGAAGCATCTCCTGATCGAGAAGCCGATCGCCACCAACACCGCGCAGGCCCTCGATCTCGCCGCCACGGCGGCCGCGAACAACTGCATCCTGCAGGTCGGCCACATCGAGCGCTTCAACCCCGGCCTCGAGGCGCTCGAGCAGCAACTCCGCAACCCCCGCTTCCTGGAGGTGACGCGCCTCTCCCCCTACCCGAACCGGAGCATGGACATCGGCGTCGTCCTCGACGTGATGATCCATGACCTCGAGATCCTCCTGCACCTGGTCCGCTCGCCGGTCATCAGCGTCGATGCCGTCGGCATCGCCGTCCTAAGCCGCGGGGAGGACATCGCCAATGTCCGCATCCGCTTCGAGAACGGCTGCGTCGCGAACCTCACCGCCAGCCGCATCAGCCGCGACAAGGTGCGCAAGATCCGGATCTTCCAGGAGGACACCTATCTCTCGCTCGATTACCAGAGGCAGAGCGGCTACATCCTCCGCCTCAAGCAGGGCTCCATCAAGCGGGAGCGAGTCAAGGTGATCAAGGGGGAACCGCTTCAGCGTGAACTCGCCGCCTTCGTCACCTGCGCCCGCGAGGGAATCCAACCCCGCGTCACCGGGCGGGAGGCGGCCGCGGCCCTCGATCTGGCGATCCGTATCACCAGGCAGATCGAGGAGGCGGATCCCCGCAAGCAGAACGACTCGAATCCCGGGCTTCCCGCCTGATCCTGTTCACGCATGAGCAGCCCTGCACGGCATCTTGCGATCGTTGCCGGTGAAGCCAGCGGCGACACGCATGGCGCGGCCCTGATGCGCTCTCTTCGGGAATGCGATCCCGGCATCCGTTTCACCGGCAAGGGCGGCCCGAAGATGGCCTCCGAAGCCGCGGCCTCCGGAGGCTCCCTCGATAACTGGATCGCGGAAGCGGGTGTTCTCGGCCTTTGGGATGTGCTCCGCCACTACGGCTACTTCAAGCGGAAGTTCGCGGCCCTGCTCGACGACCTCACGGCCGATCCGCCCGAAGCGGTGATCCTGGTCGACTATCCCGGCTTCAATCTCCGCCTCGCCAAGGCGATCCGGAAACGGAGGATCCCGACCCGGATCATCTACTACATCAGCCCCCAGGTCTGGGCCTGGAACCGCCGCCGCATCCCGGAGATGGCAAAGGCCCTCGACCTGATGATCTGCATCTTTCCGTTCGAGAAGGCGATCTACGAATCCTCCGGCCTGCCGACAGTCTTCGCCGGTCACCCGATGGCCGAGGAGCTGCGCCACATTCCCGTTGCCGACCGCGACGAGAACCTCTTCGGCCTCTTCCCCGGAAGCCGGGAGCGGGAGGTGCGGAGGATTTTCCCTGCGATGCTGGGTGCAGCGCGCCTGATCGCCAAGTCCCGCCCCGAGATCCGGTTCGAGGCGGCGGCGGCCACAGAGGCCCACGCGGCACTGATGAGGGAGATGGCGACCACCGCCTCCGTGACCATCACGATCACCACCGGCACATCACGCAATCTCATGCGCCGGGCGGGTGCGGGGCTTGTCTGCTCCGGCACGGCGACACTTGAGGCCGCCTGCCTCGGACTCCCCTACGCCTTGGTCTACAAGGTGGCGATACTGACCTACGAAGTCGGCATCCGCGTCATCCGCGTTCCCTACCTCGGAATGGTGAACATCCTGGCAAACCGCCCCGTCATCCGG
The DNA here is from genome assembly GCA_040380225.1 of Verrucomicrobiia bacterium. GTDB lineage: Bacteria > Verrucomicrobiota > Verrucomicrobiia > Chthoniobacterales > UBA6821 > UBA6821. The sequence continues at coordinate 29,822 of JBEIJN010000032.1, forward strand.
GAGTTCATTCAGCATGACGCCACCCCGGCCGCCCTTGCCGACGAAGCTCTGCGTCTGCTCAACAGCACGGAGGCAAGGGAGAGGCTCTCCTTGGATCTCGCCTCCGTCACAGCCATGCTCGGCGGAGAAGAAGGCAATCCGGCCTCCGCTCGAGCCGCACGCGCGGTGCTCGAATGTCTGGATCAACCGGCCCGGAAGCCTCAATAAAGAGCCATGTCATTTCCCAAGGAACACCTCGAATCACTCTGGGCCCCCTGGCGCGTGGAGTATTTCAGCCGTGAGCGTTCCAGCGGCGAGGACTTTCTCGCCGAAGCCGCCGCCTCCACCGATGACGCCGCCCACCTCGTGGTCTGCCGCCGGAAGAACGCCTTTCTGATCCTCAACAAATACCCCTATGCCTCCGGCCATCTGATGGTGGTTCCCTACCGCCGGACCTCCCGCATGGAGGATCTGACCGACGAGGAAGCACTCGATCTCTGGCATCTGGCGATCCATGCCCAGCGACTGCTTCGCGAGGTGGTCAAGGCAGAGGGCTTCAATGTTGGATTCAATCTCGGCACGATTGCCGGAGCCGGATTCGAGGAGCACCTCCACCTTCACATCGTCCCCCGCTGGACGGGAGACCAGAACTTCATGCCGATGATCGCTGGAACGCGGATCATCCCCGAGGGTCTGATGCCACTCTACGAAAAACTTGTTGAAGCCGACCGGGCCATCACGTGATCGCAAACAACTCGCGCAGAGACGCAGAGGCGCGGAGAGAATCCAAAAATCTCATGAATCTGCGAGACTCTGTTCATCCTTCATCCTTCATCCTTTTGGCAGTTAGGCTCGCCCCGTTGAAGCGGAAGTTCTGATTGGCATGATCCCTGTTTTATCCCTCATCCTTCATCATTCATAATTCATCCTCCCCCCCTCCCCCCCCCTTCATCCATGACACCACTCCACGTTAACTCCCTTTCTCCGGAGCAGTATCTCGCCCTGCACTTCGGACCGCTTTTCCTCGGGTCGTTCTGCATTCTTGTGCCAATCCTCATCGCCTGCCTGGGACTGGTGGTGATCCGCAGGGTGGTTCCCTCTGAGTTCCTGCAACTCCATCATGAGATCACCGGTCCGTTCTTCAACACCATGGGGGCGATCTACGGCATCTTCCTCGCCTTGATCGTTGCCACCACATGGCAGTTCTACTCGAACACGGAGGGGAATGTCGTGGAGGAGGCGCGATGCCTTGGTTCGCTCTATTCGGACACGGAGGCATTCCCCCAACCCCAACGGGCGGAATTTCGCAAACTGATCTCGGAATACCGCTCATCCCTTGTCACCGAGGAATGGAAAAGCCTTGGCAAGGGTCGTGAGAATGAACGCACGGCCGCCATCTTTGCCAAACTGAAAGGAACCTACTCCCGGTTCAAGGTGAGCGATCCGGCGGAAGGAGCCTACTTCCACGAGTCGGTCAGAAACCTCAACAGGATGGAATCCCTCCGCGCATCAAGGATCCAGGATGCAGGCAGCGGCCTCATCCCCTTCCTCTGGGGCATCCTGATTGCGGGTGCCGCAGTCATGATCGGTTTCTCGTTTTTGTTCGGCGCCCAGAACTTCGCAACCCATGCAGTGATGACATCCCTTCTCACCGCCGTGATCGGCCTGGCCTTCTTCACCATCATGACACTGGATTTTCCCTTCACGGGACTCGTCGCCATCGATCCCAGTGCATTCGTGAAATTGGAATTGAAGTGAAAGCCCTCGGAGAGGGCTTGGGCTGTTAGCGGAATAGGCTGTTAGGCTGAAGACTGAAGGCTGTCAGTAACCTCCGGCAAAGCCGGAGGCTTGGGATAGCGTGAACCGCTCAAAGCGGTTGATTGTTATTTTGAGGCGCTCAAAGCGCCATTAGGTTCATTTGTTCGAGGCGTTTGTCTTCCTTCTCCTGCTCCTGGATGTA
>JBEIJN010000033.1:0-30724 GCA_040380225.1 Verrucomicrobiia bacterium
CTCGGTCTTCCGTGACATGGGTACCGGAACAAATGCCACCACCAAACTGGCACTGGTCAAGACCGGTGAGGGATTCTTCAATTTCTCCACCTACAGCATAAATAGCCCAAACCACATTCAGTACTCTGGTGGATTGACCATCGACGGCGGCGGCTTGGGATTCACCAACGCGGCCTCCCTTGGCTTGGGTAGCATCACCCTCGGGGGCGGTACCCTCAGGTACATGTCCAACGGTGGCTCGGTCACGATCACCAACACCACGACCCTGACCGACTCCACTACCAGCACCATCGACACCACCAACGGGACGGTCACCTACTCCGGAGCCATCGGGGGAGGGGGCGCCCTCACCAAGGTCGGATCGGGAACCCTCACCCTCTCGACCAACAATACCTATTCCGGCGGAACCACCATCAACGCCGGCACGCTCGCCCTCTCGGGAGGGGCCAACCGTCTCGACACCGCCGGATCGGTCGCTGTGTCAAGCGGCGCAACCTTCAACCTCGGTGGTAACAACCAGACCCTCGCCGGACTCACCGGATCGGGTATCGTGACCAATAGCGCCAACACCCTGACTCTCAATGTCGCGGCCGGCAACAACACCTTCGCCGGATCGATCCGAGGCGCGGGCGCCCTCACCAAGACTGGAGCCGGAGCGGTCACGCTCACAGGCGCCAACACCTACTTAGGGGATACGACCATCGACGACGGAACGCTCCTGATTGGTGGATCCGGCGTGCTCGGAAACGGCAACTACGCCGGGGCGATCAACAATAGAGGCACACTTCTCTACAACAGCTCCGCATCCCAGACGCTGGGGGGTAATATCTCGGGGGCGGGCGCTCTCACTCACAACGGTACCGGAACCCTCATCCTGACTGCTGACAATGATTACAGTGGCATCACCACCATCGGCTCCGGGGCCACCCTCCAACTCGGAGTGGGTGGAAGCACCGGTAACTTTGCCTCAACCAGCGCCATCAACAACAGCGGCACTCTGGTGTTCAACAATGCTTCTGGTGTGACGCTGCAATTCCAAACCATCTATGGCCCCGGAAACATTCTGATCAATACCGGAGATATTTCCCTTTTTGGAGAAACTCCTCAGTTAAACGGGACCGGAACCCTCACTATCGCTGGTGGAAAACTTATTTTTGGCCTCAATCAAACCGTCTCCTCCTTTGCTATGACGGGAGGTGCCATTGAGTATGCTGTCCTCGAATATGGTGATACCCTCACAGCCGGCACCTACGCCCTCAACGGCGGCACGGTGAACGCAAACCTTGGCACAGGAATCATCAACGTGGGGGGAAATGTCGCCCTCAATGGAACGTCCGCCGCGGAGAGTGTGAACATCAACAGCGGCACCCTCACATCAGGTGGGAACGACCGCCTCAGCACCGCCGGATCAGTGGTTGTCTCAAGCAGCGCCACCCTGGACCTCGGCGGCAACAACCAGACCCTTGCGGGACTCACCGGATTAGGTAATGTGACCAACACCGCCAATACCCTGACCCTCAATGTCGCGGCCGGCAACAACACCTTCGCCGGATCGATCTCAGGCGGGGGAGCCTTCACCAAGACTGGAGACGGCATAGTCACCCTCACGGGAAACAGCACCTACACCGGAGCGACCACCATCGATGGGGGACTTCTGACGGTGAATGGAACCAGCACGGGCTCCGCCATCACCATCAACGGCGGCGGCACCCTTGGTGGATCCGGCTCCGTGGGAGCCGTCACCGTGCAGAGCGGCGGCACCATCGCCCCCGGCAACAGCCCCGGCACCCTCACTGTCGCAAGCTCCATCTGGAACGCCGGCGGTAACTACAACTGGCAGCTCTACGATGCAACGGGATCAGCTGGCTCCGATTGGGATGTGGTCAATGTCAACGGGCTCCTTGATCTCAGCAACCTGAGTGCCGATAACAAGTTCAACATCAATCTCTGGACCCTCAGCTCCATTGGACCCGATGCGAATGGTTCCGCGACCAACTTCAATTCCGGTAACTCCTACAGCTGGAATATCGCCAACTACACAAACATCAGTGGCTTCAGCGCTGACCTGTTCAATATCAATGTATCGTCCACCAATGGAACGGGTGGCTTCAGTAACGCGATTGATCCGAAGGGCTCCTTCAGCATTACCTCGAGCAACAACGCACTCTGGTTGACATATCAATTATCCTCCCCATCATCCCCGATCTGGACCGGTGGCTCGGGCAACCTGAGCGCCATCGGCACGACCAACAACAGCGATCTGGTCTTTACGGGTGCGGGCGGGTCCGTCACCAACAACAACCAGGTGATATCACTCTCCAGCATTACCTTCAGTAACGCCTCGACAGGTTCCACCACCTTCTCCGGAACGGCCCTGACCAACGGAAGCGGCGGCATTGTGAACAACTCCTCCTATGCACAGACGGTGGAAGTCCCGCTTACGCTCGGTGCGAACCAGAGCTTTATCGCTGCCTCGAATGACCTGATCGTATCGGGTGATATCATCAACAACGGCCACACACTTACGCTGGGCGGTGCCACCAATGTCACCATTTCCGGAAATCTCAGTGGTGCTGGTGGTCTGAACAAGGTCGATGCCGGCACTGCCACCCTCAGTGGAAGCAATACTTACACCGGGCGGACGTCCATTACCGGAGGAACGCTTGCCCTCGGCGCCAGCGCATCCCTTGCCAGCACCAATATCTCCCTTGGAACCCTTGCCAGTCAGGGTACCTTTGATGTCTCTGCTTTCGGCACCGATGGCTACACCGTCAAGAGTGGTCAGGAACTCTCCGGATACGGGACCATTGTGGGTAACGCGACGATCGCCAGTGGCGCGACCCTGGCCCCCGGTAATAGTCCTGGTGTGCTTACAGTCGATGGAGATCTCACGCTTGCCCCCGGTGCAAACACCATCATGGAAATTGCTGGAAAGGGCTCCCCTGGAGCTGAACTCGGATTTGATCAGCTCAATGTCCTAGGAAACTTTGAGGCGGGTGGTGCCTTGGCAATTAAGTTGCTCTTCCCGATGACTGTCGATGAATCCTCAGCCTTCATCAGGGAGATGTTCATTGCAGGCACAAGATCAGGGAATTTCTCCAGTGTTAAGCTCTTCGGATCCCTCAATGGTCAGTATCTTGGAGAGGGGGGCACTTCACTTGACTACTACGCGGCCAGCAATACCTGGCAGACTTGGTCCAGCATTGATCCTCTCACCGGGAAGAGTTACTATTATGCGGGATTGGACATGAATTCGGGTTTGGTTACGATCATCCCCGAGCCCTCCACCTACGCCCTGTTCGGCCTCGGAGCCCTCGTGATCGCCGTGGCCTACCGCCGCAAACAGAAGGCGACTGCTGAAGGCTGATCCGCAATTGTTGATTGTTGATTGTTGGCTGTTGGTTGTTGGTTGTTGGTTGTTGGTTGTTGGTTGTTGGTTGTTGGTTGCCGCCTCGTTCGGGTGGCTTGGCTCTCGACCTTCGACCTTCGTCTGTCGACTTCCCTGCATGCTGATTGACGCCACTTCCTCCCAGAAGCCGTGGCGCCCTTTCAGGGTCACGCGTTCGCGTGATCTTCCGCGCCTGTTTTGTACTCCCTTGCTTTGCCTCGGCCTCTCCCGAGGCCCTCGTCCTTCGGACTGCTTCGCAGGCTTCATCGTGCATCCCTGCACTCGATGTTCGCAAGGCTCGCCCTTCGGGTCCACCGTCGGTGGCTACAACTCGACTTTCCCAAGGTCTCGTTTCACAGGCTTGGTTGCTGCCCCGTTCGGGTGGCTTGGCTCTCGACCCTCGACCCTCGACTTCCTTTGTTGTTGGTTGTTGGTTGCCGCCCCGTTCGTGTGACTTGGCTCTCGACCTTCGACCTTCGTCTATCGACTTCCCTGGTTGCTGATTGTTAATTGTTAATTGACGCCACTTCCTCCCGGAAGCCGTGGCGCCCTTACAGGGTCACGCGTTCGCGTGATCTTCCGCGCCTGTTCCCACAGGCTTGGTTGCTGCCCCGTTCGGGTGGCTTGGCTCTCGACCTTCGACCTTCGTCTGTCGACTTCCCTGGTTGCTGATTGACGCCACTTCCTCCCGGAAGCCGTGGCGCCCTTACAGGGTCACGCGTTCGCGTGATCTTCCGCGCCTGTTCCCACAGGCTTGGTTGCTGCCCCGTTCGGGTGGCTTGGCTCTCGACCCTCGACCCTCGACTTTCGACTTCCCTGGTTGCTGATTGTTAATTGCTGATTGCTGATTGCTGATTGCTTAAGGCTGAGCTCCGATTGCTGATTGGCCGCCTCGTTCGACCATTTTTCATTTATCATTTATCATTTATCATTTTGCCTTTCTCCCCCGTCGCCCTTTCAGGGCTGTTCGCTATGCTCGCAGCCTGCCGCGTCACCTCCCGGTGACTTGGCTTTCGACCTTCGACATTCGTCTATCGACTTCCCTGACCTTCGCCCTTCGCCCTTCGCCCTTCGCCCTTCGCCCTTCGCCCTTCGACTTTCGACTTTCGACCTTCGACCTTCGACCTTCGACCTTCGCCCTTCGCCCTTCGCCCTTCGCCCTTCGCCCTTCGCAGGGTCAGCCTTGAATCTCCACCATCTGGTGGCAGGAGAACTCGGGGATGCGGACTGTCACGTTGTCGCCATTCGTCTCGAACTCCACGGTATCTCCGCTTGGCGCGAGAATGGCTTTTTTGACTTTTCCAGGCAGGGATAGGGTGACCTCCGTGTTGTGCAGCGGAGGCAGTTCCTCGATGACCTCGACGCTGCGTCCGCCCGAGGCATTGCCTCCGGAGAGCTGGATCACCCCTCCGCGGCTGATGGTCGGGGCGTAGAGCACGTGCAGGATGAAGCGGTCCTTCTGCGAGGTGAGCGCCACGCGCGCCGTGGAGGGAAGGTTGGTCCGGAGCGAGATGTCGTCCTTGAGGAATTCACGCAATGCACGGACTATGAACTCGCGGTAGGCCACGGCCCCGTAGGCCCGGTAGTGCAGGAATACGGGATGGCTGAAATAGAGGATGTTTCCATGGCGGACGCCGCAGTCGAAACCGGATGGCTCGAGCTTGTTCGGGGTGTGCTGGTGACTGCAGAAATGTTCCCAGGTTCTGTTGAAGTAGGGGTCGAAGATCTGGCCGAGCGACTGACCTTCGGTGACCCGGATCCGCTGCGAGCGGCTGTACATGACCTGAGGCATGTTCACGAACGAAGCACGCAGTTCCGGGACAGGCAGGACATAGTCATGGCCGAGGAACTCCTCGTCCTGGGGAGGGTGGCTCGGGCTGGGTCCGTCATACTCTGCGCCGAGATCGAAGGCAAAAGCCCCGCGGTCCTTCCAGAGACCGCTTTCGCCGGAGAGGACGAGTTTGCCGCCTTTGGCCAGATAGGTGTCCAGCTTCGCTTTAAGCTCGTCGTCGATCCTGATGTCGTCGGGCAGGATGATCGCTTTGTAAGCCGAAAAATCCATCGTCCGGTCGATGAGTCCGAAAAGGAAATGACCTTCCAGCAGGACCCGGCCGGCCCCGTCGTCGGGAAAATTGCTCCGCTCATTGTAATTTTCCGATTCGCTCGAGAGCACGGCGATGTCGAAAACCTGCTTCGCGTCGCGGCACCACGGCTCCTTGTCTCGGACCTCGCGGTAGGCGGCGCCGATGACTTCGTAAGTGGAGGGATCAAGGTCGCCGGAGGGATGTAACTGGTCACCGACACTGCACTTCGCGCCGTAGGCAAGCATCGCCGCGCACTCGTAGCGCAGTGCGTTCGGGTGCTTGTAGCCGCCGAACTCGCCCCAGGTGGTGTGGAACTTGCCCGTCATGCCGAGGAACTCGAACGGGAGGTTGCAGGTGTATTTGGCGGATGTGGGGAAATGGTCGTAGCCCCAGCCTCCCGTCGGCAGGGATTCTAACTCCAGATGGCTGAAGTAGGGAAGAATGTCATGACGTCCGCGTGGGATGTGGCCTTTGTTGTGAAAGATCGGCATGTCGGGGCGGAGCGACTTCGCCGCCTCGGTGGTCATGCGATAGTATTTTTCCAAAGCCAGACGCGATGACTCCTTGCGGTCCTCTTCCTTGAGAGGGTCAAGTCCGTTGGCCTTCATGAATTCCAGACTCCAGCGGCCGCAGGATTGATACTGGCTGATGATGTCGAGGAAGATGCCATCGCAATCGGGGAACAGGCGCACCGCCTCGCGGATCTGATCGCAAAGGTAATCGAGATATGGGCTGTGGAAATCCATCATGTGGAATCCCGCCTGGAGCGTGCGCTTCGCCCAGCCGGTGTAAGCCCCGTCCTTGTTGACCTCGCGCCATTCGGGATGGTCATATGAAGCGAGGTTGTCCACGCCCGCCGAGAGGTACACCGGCGCGTTGATGCCCGCTTCTTTGGTGGCGTCGTACTGCTTGCGCAGCAGATCGAAGGAAAGATGAGGGTGCATCTTGCCGACCGTGGTCGGGTGATAGCTCCAGCCGTGGTGGCACTTGGAGAAGAGCGTGATGGAATCGACCGCCGCTTCCTGCAGGGTCTCCTGCCAGCGCTTCTTGTCGAACTTCGCGCCGATGCCGGGGATGTGGGGGGAGGTGTGGAAGTCGAGGTGGATCTGGCGGAAACGGAGCGGGTGGGTGTTATTCATAAACGCAGGCATATTCATAATGGTTTAAACCGGGATGGACAGCGTTTTTTTGGTTCTTTGTTATTCGGGGCGGAGAAATGTTTAGGGAAAGATAGGAATGAGTTTCACGCCAAGGACGCAACGACCGCGAAGGAGGGAGGCAATGCGGGTGAGTACTGGTCTTTTGGATGAGTTCTACTAACATCTCCACTTTTATTCCGGTAGATTCGGTTTGGTCTTTCGGCGATGGGCGTTGTTGTCATCTCTCGGGTTATCTTCAGATTGATGCCACTTGCCGCCCGGCAAGCTGTGGCGCCCTGTTGGGGCTACGGTAGTCTACCGCACTCCTTCCCAGGAGCTTGGTTGATGGCATCCGCCGCAGTCTTCCGCTCCCGTCCCAACCGGCTTGGTTGCCCTCGGTCTTTTGATTCGCTCGCACCAGGCTCGGCTCTCCCTTGGGGTCCAGCCATTGCTGGATCTATCAAGGCATTTCCCAAGGACCTGTATTGCCTCGCCCTGAAGGGCTATGCGTCGCGAAGGCTTCATCGTGCCTCCCGGCACTCGATGTTGCCTAAATCACCAAAATCCCTTCGCTAATTCCACCAGACTAATCATGGAAATGGTATAACAGCCCAATAGCTTTTACGGCGACTTGGTCAGATCATCGCAGATGACGGGCCAGGAATTGCGCGATCTCGTCGAGTCTCTCCGGCAGTATGAGCAACTCGGAGCTGTGTCCCGCGCCCGGAATGACCTGCAGGTTGCTTTCGACTCCTGCATCGCGGAGCGCCTTGTGCAGTCTCCGGCTCTGAACCAACGGTACGATCTCATCCCGATCGCCATGCACGGTGAGAAACGGTGCACTCCGCCCATGCACATGATGAAGCGGACCGGCGGTGCGGGCCTTATCCAGATTTTGTGAAAACGGTCCGCCGAGCAACCGGTAAACCGGCGATTCCGGGGAATCCATCGAGGGGGAAAACGGTACTCCCCATTCCAGAAAGTCGACCGGCCCGAACCAATTGACCACGCATCCAACCTCGCTTGACTGATCAAGATGATCACCGGCATCAAAGTCCCGCGTTTCGCCGGTGGTGCCGAGGAGTGCCGCGAGGTGCCCCCCGGCGGATGCCCCCCAGGCGCCGATCCGCGCGGGGTCGATCCCGTGTTCCGCGGCATGGGCGCGCAGCCAGCGCACGGCGGATTTACAATCCTGCAGCTGGGATGGAAAAGCCGCCTCGTCGCTCAGCCGATAGCCGATGCTGGCTACCACATAACCTCTCTCCGCAAAGTCCCTCACCGGGCAGGGATTTTTGTCACCGCATTCCCAACCCCCGCCGTGGATCCACACGACCGCCGGAATCGGAGCCTGGACGTGATCCGGCAGGTAAAGATCCAGCGTCTGCCTCGGGCTACCGCCTGCGAGATAAGGAATGTCATGAATGACTCTCATGACCAAGGAATCGCTGATTAAATCGCATAGAAGCCGTTGCGTGAAACGGAATCCTTCAACAACCCACGGCCATCAGCGAGGTGCCGCTTTTTCAGTCAACCTGGGGCCTTCTCTTCCAGCCCTCGTAGAGGCGCCAGAGGAAGAAGAGCGCCGCGGCGCTCCAGAAAATGGTCCAGAACGGGATGAAGCGGTAGGCGTAGTCGCTGCCCTGGTAGAATTTCTTCATCATGTCGATGAAGAGGCCGGCGAAGAACCCGCCGCAGATCACGCCGATCGAGCGCACCAGGGAATTGGCGGAACAGAACTGGCCGTAGCGCTCCCTGGGCAGCACCCTCATGAACATCGGGATCATCATCGCCTCGGTCAGTACCCCGAACGGGATATTGATCACACCGATTGCGAGGGCGATCTTGAAAGCCGTCGCCGGGGGAAAGTCAAAGAAGAGCCAGATCAACGCCAGCGGCAGGAAGAAGAGGTTGGCGATTTTCACCCAGAGTAGCACTCGCAGTGGGTGGAAGCGGTCCCCGAGAGCCCCCGCTGGGTAGGTCAGCAGCATGTTGACCCCGCTGGCGACTCCGCTGATGAAGCCGATCTGCGCGAGATCCAGGCCGATCGATTTCTGGAGAAAGACATTGAACACCCCCATCGTGTAGGCCACGGCCCAGCAGGCATTGCAGAGGAAAAAGTTCCAGAAATAGCGCTGGCTGTAGCACTCGACAAAGAAGGTCTTCACCTGGGAGACGAATCCGCTCTCACCATCCACGGTGGGCGGGGGAGGAGGATACTCCCCCTCCTTCACCTTCAGGCACATCATGCCCATGCCCACCAGATACAGGAGGGACACGCCGATATAGATTTCGGTCATGTGGGTCTCGGCGTGTTTGAAGATGAAGAAGTTGTAGAACATCGCTTTCAAGCCTGCCACCACCCGGAAGAGCCCAAGAAAGCGCCCGAGGAAAGCATGCGGAACGACGTCGTTGAACAGGTACCAGAACACCGAGGAGACAAACATGTTGAAGAACTGGAAACCGACCATGAAGACACCGATGCAGATCACAGTCATTGATCCCGGAGTGAACCCCCAAGTGGCGGGAATCAGCGAGTGAAGTCCGTGACCGATCTGACTGGAAAAGCCGAGCATCAGCAGAAACATGGTCAGGAACGGCAGGGTCCAGAGGATGAACGGGATGCGCCTTCCCCTCGGACCGCGATGGCGGTCGCTGGTGTAGCTGACCCAGGGACAGACCGTCATGTTCAGGAATCCCGGCAGCGTCGTGATGATCAGGCCGATGGCCCAGTTCGGCGCATCGAGATGTTTGAGCCGCAGCGGAATGATCGAGGGGGTGATCACCTCCATGAGCTGATAGCAGAAATCCCCCCACAGGAGCCACCCGAAGAGGGCGACAAGACCGAGGCGCGTGTAGGTGAGCGTCCCGACGCTGTAATGATTGTCACCCGCGGCGGAACTGGCGGAGGAGGCCGTTGATGATGGGGGATTCATGGCAAAGGGGATGAGGTCGGTTACCGGAGATCCAGCCATCCTGGAAGCGTCCGGGGGATGACTGAAACCTCGGCATTATCTTTGGAAATGCCGGTTCAACAAACCAATATTTGGACTCCTTAGGAACCGCTCCTTTTTAAACCGGGATTTTGCAATAGAGCGGCATCAATTGATGTGGAAGGTTCACCCGGATGATGGGGCCTCATGGAGTTAAAAACGTTGAAGCGTTAAAAGGCTAAAAAGAGCTTTTCAAGCATGCGAAATCATAACCCCGAGGAGGCAGATTATCGCGGGGAGGACTTATACTGATTCACGTAATACGAACAGACCCCTTTTGTAACAGTTGAACATTCCAACCTTTTAACCTGGAATTTGCATTGGGAATTCCTGAGATAATAGGAGGCCGCGTTACAAGAGTTAAAAAGTGAAAATGTTACACCGTGGATCCAGGAGAGCCCTGACCAGAGATTCGGAAGGGGAATGTCAGGCAAAGCGCCGCCAAAAGATGCCTGCATGAGTTCCATTCGGCCTCGGACTTCAGCCCCCTTTTTAACCTTTTAACGGTGTAACGCTTTTAACCCTTCCGGGACTCACCATCTTGGTGAACACACCAGACCTGTTGGCAGGATTCGATTGCAAAATCCGGGTTAAACCGGCGACTCCCTCATCCCCGGCGGAGGCTGACCACACAGGTGCGGAATTCGCCGCTGAGGTCGAGTTGCAGGGATTTGCCTTTGAGGTTTGCCGAGAGGCCTTGTTTGGCAGGCCAGGTTTCTTCGATTTTCCATCCGCTTTCAGCGAGCGGGATTTGCACGGACTTCGGAAACGCTTTGCCGAAGGTGTGGGCGACGAGCAGGGCTCGTTTGCCGTTTTTCGAGGTGCGCAGCACGGCTTGCCAGCCTTGTGGATGACGCCAGCTTTTGCCGGTCTCGCCGTGGAAGGTGGAGTGGCCGTCGCGAATGATCGGATAGACGCGGCGGTAGAGTTCCATGGCGGAAACGCTGAGTTTCCATTGTGCAGGTGAAAGGTCGTGGACCTCGCCCGAGAGGCACATGCGTCCGAGGAAGGTGGCTGCGAGCGAGTAGGCAAGGCGCTGTGCGGTGTCGTTCTTGCGCAGCACCGCCCAAATCTGAGACTGGCGGGGCAGGATAAGGCGCTGGAGATTGGCGGCGATGATCGGGATCTCCCGGGTCTCGTGCGCGTCGGAGAACGATCCCATCGCGCAGAGCGCCATCATCGAGGGTTCAAGGCGGTGACCACCGGAAGAGCAGTTCTCAATGACAAGATCGGGAATCTCCTCGCGCATCTTGCGGAAGAATTTCTGCATCCCTTCAAGGTGTTGCCGCAGGCCTTCGCCGGGTGACTCGGCGCCATCCACGCCGAAGCCGATGGTGTCGTTGTAGTCGACCTTGAGGTAGCCGATGCCATTGTCACGAAGAAGATGAATCACCTTTTTGGTCAGGTAATCGAAGGTGAAGGAATCGCGGAAATCCCAATAGCGGCGAGCACCGACTTGAAGTACCCGGCCATCGCGCTGGAGATGGTGATCGGTAAGCGAAAAGGCTTTTGATCCCGGATTGCAGACCTCGAACTCAAACCAGATTCCGGGGATGAGTCCGTGGTCGCGGATCGCTTGGCAGGTCGCGGCGAGGCCATCGGGAAATGCACGTTTTTTGACGATCCAATCGCCATTGGATTGCAGGGCAGCTTCCCCTGGCCGCTCGGCCCAGCCATCGTCGATAACGAGATACTTCGCCGGGGTCCCTTGCAGACGCTTGGCCAGCGCGAGCAGATTTTCCTGGGTCGGATTTCCCCAGCTCGTGCACCACTCGTTCACCACGATGGGCAGCTCGTTTTCGATCTTTGGCAAATTTGCTAACGGGCCTTCCTGTGCGGAACCGAGGCGCTGCGTAAGTTGATCAATATTGCCCTTGATGCAACCGATCGTGGCAACGGGCGTGTCATAGGTTTCGCCTGCTTTCAGCGTTTTAAACCAATGCCCGAACTCGCGGTCGGCCTGACCACCTGAGAGTGCGACGAAATCATCCTTGCGGAACACCTCCATCTGCCACGAGCCGGGACAGGCGAGTTGCGCGCCCCAGAGGACGCCGGCCTCGCGATCCTCGAGCGCGACGAAGGGGAAAAATCCCCGCACGGGCATCGAGCCGACCTGGCCAAAGCGTTCGCAGGCGATGCCGTGACCGATCCACGAACGCTCGAGTTGCAGATCCTCGATGCCTTGCGTGTCGAGGCGGCCTTCGGCGCTCCAAGTGGAGCGGTAGCGATGCACAAACAACCTGTTCGGCGCGTCGTCATGAGCATAGGGCGTCATGCCGCCTAGCGAGAAGCTGCTGAGCATTTCAAGGGTCACCGGTTTCTTGCCGGCATTGCGCACGCTCACGCGGCTGGAAAAAACCGGCACATTCCCCTGCCAGGAAAGCTGATGCTCGCAGCGCAGTCCCGAGGGATGCTGGAGCGTGGTGATGACGCTGGTGCCGCCGTTCTTTTTCTGAACCTTCTGACCGATGAATTCGAGAACCGCCGTCGAGTGCCCTGCCCTCATCGTGCGACCTTGGGAAAAGGATCCGCCGTAAATGTCCTCCATGCACTTGAGCTGCACGAGTGAATCCAGTGCCCACGCACGCCTTGGTTGCCACATGGCCGGCAGGCCTACGATCTCGACATCGGGCGGCAGAAACTCGCGGTGTTTCACCGGTGCGAGCGACTTGGGATGAAGCGAGAGCTGAGGCGCGCCCTTGCCTTCGGCGGGTGCGTCGAATCGGACGATCGTGTCACCGACGGTGAATTTGGAAAGGAGCTTGGTCATGAGAAAATGAGCGAGTTACTGAAGTGAATCCTTTGCGGTTTTGCGGATGCGCTCAAGGGCTAAAGGCGAAATTAACCAGGATTTTGCGATGGAACCATGACAACAGATCCGGCGTGTTCACCGGATGGTGAAGACGAAGCAAGGGAGGGAGAACCACGCCGTAACGGATGCGTAGCAACGGCCGGGCATGACAAAACGCGAAAGTCACGAAATACCGAGGGGTGAGAGAAGGGAAAATGGAGTCCAATTACTTCCTTCATTTCGTGCTTTTCGTGTGTTCCGTGGTTCCTTCGGTAATAAATCCCGACCCGCCTACCATGTTCCCTTCATTCCTGATTTGCTTGCTTGGCCGTTGCTTCGCATCCGTTGCATCCTGATAAAATTCTTTGTCACCACCTCCTAATGCAATTTTTGGGTTTAACGCTTTTAACGCGGCCTCCCATCATTTCAGGAATTCCCCATGAAAATTCCGGGTTGAAACCTGTTCTTGTTGCCTGTGATCGCGGGGGGTGCTCCCTGTTTCGCGGCGGAAGGCACGGGAGAAATTGTAGGGGTCTCCGAAGCCGGAAAGTTCCGCGATTCTGCCAATGGGCAAGGAAGTGCCGGTGAGCAGTGCCTTGGCTTTTTCAATACGGGTGCGGATCACTTCCTGATGAGGCGATCGCCCCAGGTTTTTCTTAAAGCGGTTTTCCAGCGAGCGTCGCGAGACACCGGCCAGGCGTGAAATCTCATCGATATGGATTGCCTGCGATGCGCGCTCGCGGATCAGGCCGAGCGCCTTTGTCATGGGAATATCCTCGGCAATGATTCCCGAAGTCGACCCCCTCGCGGCGATTCCCGCCGGCGGAATCAACAACCGTTCCTGCGACGTGCGGATTTCCCCTTTCATTCTTCGATCGAGCATCTCGGCGGCATGATAGCCTACCTTTTCTGATTGAGTGATGACGGTGGAAAGCGTCGGGCGCTCCATCAGGCAGAGGATTTCATCGTTATCGACGCCCATCACCGCAATCTCGGAGGGGATGTCGATTTTCAAGAAGCGGCACACGGCCATCACCTCGCGCGCGAGATGGATGTCGGCGCAAAAAATCGCGCAGGGTTTCTTCAGGGATTTTACCCACTGCGCGATGCGCGGCACGGGTGTCCATTTTCCAAAGGGGGTGCTGGGGCGGGGGATTCCTCCGCCCAAGGGGAAGGTTTCAACCGGCAGGTCGTGCTCGTGCGCCCATTTGCAAAAACCGGCAACGCGTCTGCCAAGCCATGTGGGTTTGGTTTCCTTGGTGCTGCCCAAGGCAACAAGTCGCTTGCCGGTGCCATGAAGATGTTCGGCGGCCAGCGCTCCGATCATCTGTTCGTCATAATTCACGGAAAATGGCTCACGGGAATGCATGATCTCAACGCATGGCAGTCCGGATCTCTTCCACTTCGCTAGGGTGGCTGGGTTGGCCCTGTCGAAAATCACACCGTCAAACTGGCGGGTTCTGATGCGGTTGATCTCGGGGTTCCCTGCCAGAAAAACCTCCCACTCCCAGGAACCGTTCGCGTTTGCAAGGCGCGTGATCCCTCGCACCATGCTGCGGCAATACTCCTGTTCGACAAAAGAAACGATCACGGCGACGCGCGGCATGACTCCTCTTTTTCGAAAAACTGCGCATTATGTCAAAAAGATATGCGCACTACGCCATGGTGATTTCAGAGGGATCCGCGGATGATGCATCCCGAATCGCATCGAAACTCATGATCAGCAACCAATGCCTCAACGGCTGGTGGGATTTCCTGCCGGTGGACACCACGACCGAAATCCCAGCCCGGGCTCCCTCCACGGGATGGAATGCTGAAGCCGTCCTCACTCCCTCGTGGTGGACGAAATCCCGCTTCGCGGTGCGTCGGCGTGGAGAGCGGCATTATCACTCGGTTCCCAAAACCGAGGCCTATCACGAGGATGATGAGTTTCTTTTCGACGCCTACGGATATCCCTTTGAGTGGGCCCGGAAACGTTCGGGTTGGATGCGCCGCGAATGGGTGCAGGAAAAGCAACCCGACTGCACCCGCTCGGTGTTGACCCTCAAGGGGGTGATGCCACGCGGTGCGCTGTTCGTGAATGGAAAATATGTCTGTGAACATGACGATCCCGGCCTGCGCTGGATGGCGGACATCACGGATTTCCTGCACGAGGGGAAAAACGAACTGGCGGTGTTCATCGCCGATTTCCGCCGCGACGATCGCGGCCGTCCCCTTGTTCCCTGCGGCAACGAGTTTCACATGACGGCCCACTGCGGCATCACGGGCGATGTCTTTCTAAGCACCTATCCGGCGGTCTCGATCGGGCACACGAAGATCCGTGCGGTGGATACCCGCACCATCGATGTCGCCTGGGAGTTGCGCAACGACAGTGACAAGCCGGCCGTCGTCACTCTCCATCCGGATCTCGCCGAGTGGACCAAGGGCACCGACACATGGGAGGTTCCGTCCGTCCTGTCTTGCGCGCAGATCGAAACGGTAGTTGCCGCTGGAAGCAGCCATGAAGTCAGCGCGAGGGTGCATTTCCCCGACGCGAAACTCTGGGACACCTTTGCGCCCAATCTCTATTCGCTGCGTGCCCGTCTTCTGGTGAATGATCGGGAATCCGACCGGGCATCGGAACGTTTCGGTTTCCGCACGATCGAAATCGAGGGCAAGGACATCCTGCTCAACGGCAAGCCCGTGCATTTCTTCTCCGACTGGGGCCACAAGGCCACGCCCTACCATCTCACCGAGTCATGGGTGCGGCAATGGTACGGCATGATGCGCGACGCCCACATGAATCACACCCGTCTCCATGCCTATGTGCACGACGAGCGGTTCCTGGATATCGCCGACGAGATGGGCATCTTCATCACGGTCGAGACCAGTATCCATGGTTCCGGGGGCGAGCAGGGATCGGATGCTCCCGAGTATTGGGAGGCCGCCCGCAAGCAGGTACGCGGCATCGTGAAGTATTACTCCAATCATCCCTGCGTGGTCTTTTGGTCCGCGGAGAACGAGATGCGATGGAACCGCGACACGACCCCGCTCTTCAAGGAGGAACTACCGAAGATCCGGCAACTCTTCAACGAACTCGATCCGACCCGGCCCGCCTACCACGAAGGCGATACCTCGCTCTGGGACGAGAGTGAGTTAGATATCATCAACCGTCACTACGGCAAGGAGGTCGCGGGTTGCGGTTGGTGGGATCAGAAACGACCGTTGCATGCCGGTGAGATGTCGATCCACCACCTCATGGGGGCGAACAACACCCTCGCCCTGGGTGGCGACGCGGTTTTTGAAAACTACGCAAACATCGAGCGCTCAGCCTCCGAGGATGCATTGTTGATCATAGAAAGCGCCCGCATCCGCGGGGTCTGCCTGCTGGCGCCATGGAACCTCTCCTGCCTTTCCAATCCGCGCATGGACGCCGGGATGGTGCGTCTCGACTATGATGACTGGAGCGCGCCCGGTGCCAAGCCGCTCATTGTTCCGCCGCACTCCAGTGAATTCGCATTCTGGAAGTCGGAGGAAAAGGGCTACACCGCTTCGGTGGCTTTCGATCTGATGCAGCAGGCTTTCCGTCCCGTGGCGGTGATCGATGAGTCGCGCCGCTCCCAGTATTATGCCGGAGCGAAAGTGTTGCGTCATTTGCATGTGGTCAACGACTCCGCCCGGGACCTCATGGGAACCCTGCGCGTGCACCTCGGTGGAAGGTTGGTCCATGAGTCGTCCGTCTCCGTCAAACGTGGCCGCGTGGAAAGCGTCGAGGTCTCCTGGACCATCGCCGATGTCCCCTCAAACGGCGAACACGCCTACGCGGTGTCACTGGAATCCGATGCCGGCGGAGACTCATGGGAACGCTCCTGGTTCCTTGCAAGGCTATTCGGTACCAATCGCTCGCTGGATGGAATGAGTGTCACGCTCGTCGGAAGCGAAGGCCTCTCGGAAGCATTGGTCAGGCTCGGTGCCACGGTTCGATGCGTCGCCACGCTGGATGAAGTCGATCCTGCTTCGGATCGACTCGTGCTGGTGGCGCCGTTCTCCATCAAAGCCGCCGCCGCGCCACGTGTCCGCTTATTGCTCGATGCAGGCCTGCGCATCGTTGTGCTAGAACAGACCGCAAGCATCTTCCCCGGCTCCCCGATGAAGGAACAGCCGGTCGTCACCGCATGGATGCGCTCGCCGCTTCATCCGGTGTTTGAAAACATCGGTGTCAAGCTCCTCCGCTTCTGGGGCGACACACCGTTTCCCGTGCTCGACGGGGATCACCTTGTGATTCGCAGCGCTTACACAAAAGGCGATGCCGGCCATGCCGCATGCCTTGCGGACACGGGTGACGGCGGATTCGGCTACGGTGATCTCGAGGGGCAGGCGCTCCTTGAGGTCGAGGATGGTCTGGGTCTTCTGCTCGCCTGCCAGTTGATCATCGGCGAGCGATTTGGCGATCTCCCGGCGGCGGAGTTCCTGCTCGCCAACATGCTCCGGCACGCCGATTCGTGGAGTCCCCGTTCTTACGATGAGGTCGAAACAACGAAAGAGTTTTCACAGTCGCTGCTCGAACGGGCGGCGGAAGGCGCGACCATCATCGTCAGCAATCCCACGGACGCAATCCTTGCCGAGTGGGGCTGTGCGCTTGCCGTCCGTCTCGAGGCACGCGTGGATCCGCATGGAATCTATCAGGCCGTACGTGCCACAGGGGAGGGTCATCCGCTGGTGCAGGGTGTCTCGCATCACGATCTCTGCGGTATCGAGAAATGGACCTACAGCTGGAGCAAGTTGCCGAACAAAGAGGTGGCTTCCCGCCTGTTGATCCCGTCAGCGCGGTTGGACGAACTTTTCATCACCGCGGAGCGTTCCGCCTTGCGCGAGCTGTTTGTTTACGAGGGAGGCACCGAGGCGCTGCGTGCTCATACTGCCAGTCGCTTCTGCTACGGGAACGAACTGGCCGAATATGGAGTGATTGCCGGCGTGGTGCGCCACGGCAAGGGTCGTGTGGTTTTCTCGCTGCTTGACGATACCGCCGATGCTCCTTCGCGGCTCATACGCTGCCACAATGCCATCCATAGAAACGCCGGCGGCAAACCCGCCGTCCGAATCTGGGATGTGCCGGCCGTCGAATCGGAAAACCGCAGCGAGGGCTTTCCGACCAAGATCCACCGTTGCCTCGAAGCGCACGACGGGGAAAGCCTCGCCCGTCTCGTCTCCGGCACCAAGCCTTTGCAGGATTTCTTCGGCTCACGACAGATGCTCACCCAATCGCGCTGGGAGGAAATCGAAGTCAAGGACGGATGGATCACCGCTGAAAACGACGGGACTGTCATCCTTGCAGGGACGATCAAATCGCCGCGCCCGCGCAAGAATGTCGAGACCAGCCTGCTCAATTGCCCAAACCCCGAGGAGCAGGTCTTCTGCGATTTCGAGGGGGAGGGGACGGCAATCTTCCACCTCAACACCGCAGCCATCGCTCAGGCCGATCTCGCCTCCGGTGTGGTGACGGTGCCCGATATCGATCTGGAGGCCGGTAACAACCACTACCTCATCGTCTGGAAGCCGGGCAAAGCGGGTGCCAAGCTCCGCATGGACTGGCGCAACATCATGCGGACTCCGGAACGGACGCTTCTGTTTTTCTAAGGAACCGCTGATGAAATCCCATGAAGGCAGCTGAAGAGTTTTTGCTGATTATCCCGGAATTTGCATTGGGAATTCGTGAGATCATGGGAGTCGGCGTTAAAAGAGTTAAAAAGTGAAAATGTTACAACGTGGATCCGGGAGAGCCCTGACCCATGATTCGGAAGGGGAATAACAGGGGAAGCGCCCTCAAAAGATGACTGCATGAGTTCAATTGGGCCTCGGACTTCAGCCCGCCTTTTAACCTTTTAACGGTGTAACGCTTTTAAGGAAGCGCTGATTTAATCGCATAGAGGCCGTTGCGGAAAGAATGGGCTGCGGGCAAGGCGGCTTGGCGCGAGCATCCCCGCAGTGGGCTGTAAGCGCCAAGCCAACACAGCCCCCAGCCCGTTATCTTCGCAACCCGAAGGGCTGAAGCCATTTGTCGATTTTTGTGGCGTTGCTCGCTCGGGCGAGACCGCTGCGGGTATCGCCCAGCGCTTGCGCCTTCAAAAATCAGCAAATGATCTTCAGCGGCCTTCATGGGATTTAAACAGCGCTTCCTTAACCCTTCCAGGGACTCACCATCCGGGTGTAACGCTCAAACCTGTTAACGCTACTCTGATGCATAATCTGGGTTAAAAACGTTTAACCCCTTTCCCCGCTCCCGTATGGGTTCTCGTAAAACCCGAAGTAGCGGCGGGCGTTGCGGTAGCTGATGTCCTCCACCATGTTTCCGACCAACGCAATGTCGTTGGGGAGAAGACCGCGCTCGATGTCATCGCCGAGGATGTTGCAGAGCAGGCGGCGGAAGTATTCGTGCCGGGTGTAGGAGAGGAAGGAACGGCTGTCGGTGAGCATGCCGACAAACTGGCTGAGAAGGCCGAGCTGCGAGAGGCTCTCGATCTGTCGCCTCATGCCGTCGAGCTGGTCGAGGAACCACCAACCGCTGCCGAACTGGATCTTGCCCGCCGTGACGCCGTCCTGGAAATTCCCGAGCATCGTGGCGATGAGTTCGTTGTCGCGGGGATTGAGGTTGTAGATGATCGTCTTCGGCAGGCTCCCGGCGAGGTCGAGGCGATCGAGGTGTTTGGCCAATGACGCCGCCACGGGCAGATCGCCGATGGAGTCGAATCCGCAATCGGGACCGAGCAGTTTCTTCATCCGGCTGTTGTTGTTCCGGATTGCTCCGTAGTGGATCTGCATGGTCCACCCCTTCGCCGCATCCATCACGGCCAGTTCGTGGAGCATGTATGATTTGTAGCGGAGTGCCTCATCGGGTGTGACAGCGCCTCCCGCCCGCGCCTTGGCAAAGATCGAGGCCGCCTCGCTCTCCGTGCAATCCTCGGCCCAGACGGTGTCCACACCCCGGTCAGAGAGACGGCAACCGCGCGAGGCGAAGAAATCGTGACGGTTCTGCAAGGCCTGCATGAAATCGGATAGCGTGCTGATGCCGGTTTGCGAGACCTTCTCGAGCGCTTCAAGCCATGTGGTGAAGGCGGCGGGCTGGTCGATGAGGAGAGCTTTGTCGGGACGCCAGGTCGGACGCACCTGGATGTCAATCGAGGGATCGGCAGCGATGGCGGCATGGTGCTCCAACGAATCCACCGGATCGTCCGTCGTGCAGACGACCTCGACCTTGGATTTCCTCATCAACCCACGGCAGGAAAAACCGGGCTGGGCCAGAAGTTCGTTGCACTGGTCGTAGATGCCGCGCGCGGTTTCGGGATTGAGCAGGCGGTCGCTGATTCCGAAATAACGCGCAAGTTCGAGATGGGACCAATGGTAGAGTGGATTGCGCAGCAGCTTGGGCATCGTTGCGGCGTATTGCCCGAACTTTTCCCATGGCGGTGCATCGCCGGTGCAGTACCGTTCGTTGACACCGGCGGTTCGCATCGCCCGCCATTTGTAATGGTCACCCCCGAGCCAAAGAGTGGCGATGTTCTCCCAGCGGATGTCATCGGCGATTTCCTTCGGCGGAAGATGGCAGTGGTAGTCGATGATCGGTAGGTCGGCCGCGTGACGATGGTAGAGTTCGCGGGCAGCCGGTGTGTCGAGAAGGAAGTCCTCGTGGATGAAGGGGCGGTTGTTACTCATGGATGGTTCCGGTAGAGGGCGGGATGACGCGTCATCAGAAATCAGAAATCAGAAATCAGGAAAGCAGGGAAAGAATATCCATGAAGATCATGAAGGTGGATCAACCGGGGGGATTTCATCAGAAAGCAGGAAATCAGATCCCAAGACTCTCCAGCGCCGAGCGGACAACCTCGTCGAGGGGTTGATCGATGGGGACGATCAGGGCCTCCCCTTCATGAGGCTCCTCGAGGGTGGCGAACTGGCTCTCAAGCAGCGCCGCGGGCATGAAATGACCGGTACGCGCTGCCAACCTTTCCCCGATGCACTCCCTGGATCCCTTTAAGTAGATGAAGCGCAGGCCGGGCAGGCCGGAGGAGAGGCGCTCACGGTAGACACGGCGCAGTGCGGAGCAGGCGAGGAAGGTCGGGCGTGAGGAGTCTGACCGGGAGGCCAGTTCGGCATTGAGCAGGTCGAGCCAACCCCATCGGTCCTCGTCCTGAAGCGGGATCCCGGCGGCCATTTTCGCGCGGTTGGCCGGAGGGTGGAAGTCATCGGCATCGAGAAAGTCGCCACCGCCCGCCTCGGCAAGCATCCGCGCGACGCTGCTCTTCCCGCAGCCGGAGACTCCCATGACGACATGAAGGCTCATGAGGTGCGGCGTTCGGAGTTCCCCGGTGAGCCGGAGTCCCCGGAAGCCCATGGGGCGGGATCCTCGAGCTGGAAAAGCATCTCGCCCGCCTTGGGAACAAGCAGGATCCCCTCCTTCTCGCGGCCGGCGTAATCGTCGGGGTTGATGCCCGCGGGATCGCGGTAGCCCATGTTGATGCGCTCGCAGACCTCGCGGGGGATTCCGGTGGCGAGGGTGACGCGGGCGCGGCATTTCTCGACGCCGTTCTCGTAGGTGCCGACGCCGCGCACATGGGTGCTGTGGGCGATGGTTCCCCACGGGTAGTCCTTGAAGCGTTCCCACTGGCCGAGGAAATAGTCGCGGCAGTGGTAGCCGATCTCCTCGATCAGCTTGCCGTGAACCACGGAGATCTCATGGATGTGCGGCGCGTAGATGATGAGTTCCCCGCCGTCGGCCAGCACCGGCTCGAGCTTGTACATGCACTTCCCCCCCACCCAGAGCTCGTCATACATCGCCGGGGCGCAGGAGAGGATCGTGTGGAAGGGGTGCTTCTTGTAGGTGATGTGAAGCCTGCGGGAGAGTTCGGAGGCCTCGTCCCAGGCCTGCTCGGGGGTCCCGGCGAAGAGGCCGGCAAGCCCGCCCTTGTCGACCACCATGCAGAGGCAACGCTTCGGGACGGGGACCAGGGCGGCCGCACGGTCGACGACCTTGCGCACCGGGGTCCACTTGTGCCCGATGATCATGGGGTTGGTGACCACGGCTCCGAGCCAGTGGAAGAAGTTCAGGATCTCCGGACCGGCCACTCCGGGGAAAAGGTACTTGTTGCCCCCGGAAAAGCCGACGACCTCGTGGGGGAAGACGGGGCCGATGATGAGAAGTTCATCGTAGTCGAAGAGGCGCGCGTTGACATCCACGGGAACCTCCATCGAGAAGCGCCCGCCGGAGAGTTCGCTGATCTCGTCGGGCGTGAGCCTGCCGATACGGCGGAGGGCGGCGGGGTTGTCCCACTCGTGGTTGAGGAGTCGGACACCGGCATAGCGGGTGGCCCGTTCCTCCGCAGTGATCCCGAGGCGATTGCAGATGGCCTCCTCATCCATCGGCGGATGAGTTCCGAGCGCGATCATCACGTCGAGGGCGGCCACCTCGCCGGCCAACTGACGGTGGAGTTCCCTGAAGACCACCCCGAGCGGGCAGCTGCGGGTGGCGTCGGGCACGATGAGGAGGAGGCGCTTGCCGCGCAGTTCCTCCGCGGGACAGCCGCAGGCGATGATCTCCGCGACCCGGTCGTCCGTGATGCCGTGATCCGTGATTCCGGTTTCCATGGGCGTCTTCAGATGGTCTGGGAGAGGAAGCCCCCGTCGACGCGGAGGTCGGTCCCGGTCACGAAGCCGCTTGCCCCGGTGCTGGCCAGAAACACGGCGGCACCAACCAGTTCGGAGGCGTGACCGAAGCGGGCCATCGGGGTGTGGGAGAGGATGGAGGCAGCCCGGGCGGTGGGGGTGCCATCCTCGTTGAAGAGGAGCTTGCGGTTCTGCTCGGCGGGGAAGAATCCCGGGGTGATGGAATTCACACGGACACCGAGGGGGGCCCATTCCCGCGCCAGGAACTGAGTGAGATTGATGACGGCCGCCTTGGCCGCCGAGTAGGCGACGACGCGGGAGAGCGGAAGATGGGCGGAGACGCTGGCGATGTTGATGATGCTTCCCTTGCCTCTCTCCCCCATGCCGGGGCCGAAGACCTGGCACGGCAGGAGGGCGCCGCCCACCAGATTCAGGTCGAAGCTGGCACGCCAGTCATCGGCGGCGATCTTCTCGAAAGGGTGATCGGGCGTGACGGTCACGGAGGGATCGTTTCCCCCGGCGGCATTCACCAGGATGGAGGTAGCGCCCAGAGCGGAGGTGATCTGCTCCCGGGCCTTGACGAGACTCTCTTCGGAGGAGGCGTCGGCCGCAACGAAGAGGGCCTTGCCCCCCGCCGCGGTGATCCGATCCACGCACTCACCACCCCGTCCGGCATGGCGTCCCGCCACCGCGACGGTCGCTCCGGCCGCGGCAAGTCCCTCGGCGAGGGCCCCGCCCAGGACGCCGGTGGCTCCGATGACGACAGCTACTTCCCCCGAGAGATCGAAGAGGTCTTTTCCTGATTGTGGGTATTCCTGTGTTGCCATGGTTTTTTAGCAGAAGAGGGGCTCGATGTGTTTCTTGAGGAGATTGTCACGGACCCTGCGTCCGACGATCCCGCAGTGTGCCTTGAGGGCATCAGTGTAGCGGGTCCCCATGGCGGCCGCCACCTTGAAGGAAACGTGGATGAACTGCCGGAATTGAAGGTTGTATTGCGGGCAGGCGGCATCGTGGTTGAGAGCCGCGACGAAATCCCGCGAGGACCAGGAATTGACCGTCTCCACCGAGGGAAGTTCCGCAATCGTGATGTCCACCACGGGGGCGTAGGGCTTGATGAGTTCCTCCGCGTGAGGCAGGGCTGCGGCATAGATCTCCTTGGCGATGGCCAGGCCCTCGCCTCCCGCCTCGGCCAGCCCCGCCACTTCCTCCAGCCAGGTCGTGCCGGCGGTTTTCAGGTGAAGTCCCGCGTTGTGACGGG
The DNA here is from genome assembly GCA_040380225.1 of Verrucomicrobiia bacterium. Lineage (GTDB taxonomy): Bacteria > Verrucomicrobiota > Verrucomicrobiia > Chthoniobacterales > UBA6821 > UBA6821. The sequence continues at coordinate 23,287 of JBEIJN010000033.1, forward strand.
CCACGAGACGTCGGATGACCGGATAAAGGGAGAACTTGTCGCTCCCGGAGTGGACGCTGATCTTGAGGGTCGGGGGGAGGCCGAATTCGCGCACCGCATAAGCCAGCACGGCCAGGTCCGCGTCGAACTCGCGCTCGAAAGCCGCGATGTCGCCCACATAGTCCACGCCCTTGTTGAATCGTCCGGTGAACTTCGGCGCGATGGTCTGGGCGGGAATCCCCTCGTCGGCGATCATGGCGAGGATGATCAGCAATTCCGCCGGAGTCTGCGGGGTGTCGGTTTCATCCACCGAGACCTCCACGGCAAAGGAATCGGCCGGTTTGGCGGCCGAGATGTGACGGTAAATCCGCCCCGCCTCCTGCATCGCCCAGAGGAACTTTCCGGCCGTGCGTTCGAGGTCGCCCCGGGTGATTTCAAGCGGCGCATCGAGCAGGGGAAGGCGATGGGTGCCGACGAGGCCGGAATGCTTTTCGAGAAAAGCCGCCATGCTCTCAGGGCTTGCCGGCTTGCCGGAATAATCGGCCACATCAAGCGTGAAGAAATCGCTCGCAGCGAGGAAGCCGTCCACCGTGTGCAGGTTGATATGATCGGCATCCACGAAGTAGGGGGCGGTCCAGTTCAAGGCCTTCACGGCGGCATCGGCCTCGGCGCGCAGATCCTCAGGCTTCGTGCCGATCAGGGTGTGCTCGCGGTTCGACTTGTTCCAGACAGGGTGGAGAGGCACTCCGCGCCCGGCGGCGGACTGGACGGCGGAGAGCTGGGCCTCGCCCTGATGGGCGAAACGGTCGCCCATTCCGATGGTGAATCGTGGTAGTTCTTTCATGGTGGTGGTTGTGATGTTGATGGGGGGCTTTGCCATGAGACCCCTGAAGGTCGGATCCATCACACTCCCGCGGGACGGATAAGAAAACAGGAAAGCGGTAGCCATTCCGCCAAGCCTGACATAAACTGCTAGCTCGTATGAAAGAGTCGGTTGCCAAAGTGACGGTCCATCCCCCGCCGGGTCGTCCAAGTTGGGGCGGGCAAGGAAATCTCCCCCTGATTTACCTTGGCTGGGGACGCCGCGACTTCGGGCAGAATCCCCTCCCTGTCCACTACGACAGGGGCACCAACTACTTCATTCTCCTCCGCGGAGAGATTGTGCTGACGGTCGGAGAGGAGCGGAAGGTCGTTCGGGGACCGACAGCCATCCTGATTGACTCGGACTGCCGGTTCGGGATCACGCAGGCCCGGCGGGAAAACGTCAATATCCTGGTCTGGGTCTGGAAGGACCGGCCGGAGTTGCCCGAACTCAGGATTTCAGCGGGGGGCTACCGCACCCTTGACCTGCGGGAGACATCACTGGATGCGCTTCAGGAACTGCACGCCCGGTCCCGGAGGGAGATCGCCGTTTCAGACAGCTCCCTGCCCTCCACACTCAACGCGCTGCGGCAGTTGCTGGAAGTCGAAATCCTGCGGGCCTCGCGAACAGCGGAAGCCACCGGCGATCTGAGATGGGAACTGGCCCATTCCTGGATGATGAACAGCCTTTCCATCCACACCCCTGTTCCCGCGCTCTGCGACTATCTCGGAATGTCCCCGAGCACGCTGCATCGCTTCTTCCGCGAGCGGACCGGGGTCTCGCCGGGCGCCTACTTCCGGAAGCTCAAGGCAGGGGAGGCGGCGCGATTGATCGGTAAAGAGGGGTGGCAAGTCAAGGCCGCCGCCCACCACCTCGGCTACAGGCATGCCAACGATCTCAGCCGCGCCCTGCGAAAGCGTTGAACCCGCAAATTGGATCAGAGGCGGGATTACTGATGGGCAGGCGGTTAAAAGGGTTAGAGCGTTGAAGAGTTACAATGTGGCTGAGTAAATCGCACAGAGGCCTTTGCGGAAAGCCGTGGCGGATGCAAAGCAACGGCCGTGAAAGCGACTGGCAGCGGGCAAGGCGGCTTGGCGGGAGAGTCCCCGCTAGCGAACCAAGCCCGAGGGATCGGGCGCGGAGAAGCATGCCGAAGGCATGATCCCCCGTCCCAACGGGTGACGATACCGTTTCCCGGGAGAGAAGTGCCGTTCAGAAATAAGCAAATGCTCTTCATCGGCCTTCATGGGATTTAATCTGCGCTTCCTTAAACGGCCGGAAAAATCAGATCGCGTTGGAAGTCGACCATCTCGCGCATGAGACGGCGGATCACCGCCTCGTCCTTGGGCATGAGGGCGTCGAGCTTCATCGATTCGATCAGGACATCCTCGTCAAATCGATCGCAGCAGCGGGCGAGCAGAAGCTGGCTTTGGCCGACGCGGGCAATCTCGCCGGTGATGCGATCGGGAAAGCGCACGGAAGGACGGACGACCTCGCCGTTCTCGATGCGGCAATACATCTCCAGATGCTGGTCGTCAGCAACGCCTTGGATCGCGCCCTCGTTGCGGAGGTTGAGATGGACATCAAATCTCTTGCCGGTATGGAAGGCACCGAGAATCTCCGCAATCGGTTCGTGGCTGTGGCGAAGATTCCACGATTCCGTGGCACCGAAATCCCGGCGGGCCTCGTTCAGCGCCGCTTGTAACAAGGCCTCACTGTCATCATGTCTTTCGCCGTTGAGCGGATCGATCTCGCCCGCGACCGGGGAGACTCCCCAGCGCCTACCGAAGTCGTTCATACGATCATTGAATCCCGGCAAAAACTCGATCGGGTGACGCGCGTTGTTGCCGACGTAGACACCGTAGCGCGACCACACCGCTTCGCGGAAAGGACCATCGAAGATCTGCGGCGTGAGTTCATGGATGTCCTTCTGCGTGTAGGTCCGTTCACCGATTTGCAACTTGTCAGCGAAGACAAAATGATTGTTTCCAGCGAGCTCCACGCGGATCGCCGGGATGTATTTGCGCCATTCGGATGTCCAAGATGAATGAAGCGGAATGAGACCGAGCGACCGCGCGATGTTGTGCTCGGTATCATGGTAGCCATGGCAGAATCCATAGACCCGGATGCCAGGAATGCGGTCGATGCATGCCGTCAAGGCATTGAGAGGATTGGTGAGTTGCAGCAGCAGTGCATTCGGCGAGCCGACCTCCGCGAGTGTCTGGGCGATGCCGCGCATCACCGGGGCATGGCGCAGGGCTCGGATCGCACCGCCGGGACCGGTGGTGTCACCGACCGCCTGGAAGATGCCATCCAGTTGGGGATGCGTGGAGTCATAGCGCCAGAGGCGGTCGCCACCGACCGAGATCGCGGTCAGGCACGCCGTGGCTCCGCGCAAGCCTTCTCTCAAATCCGTGTGCGCCGAAATCCTGTGATCGTAGCCGAGCCGGCGTCGTGCGAATTCACACCACTCGAGCACCATGGCGAGGCGTTGCTCATTCAGGTCCACAAGGCGGATCTCCGCCCCCGCTAGATCGGGATTGAGCATCATGTCCACCACGATGTGGCGGCCCCAGTTGAGTGAACCCGCTCCGACGATGGTGAGAACGGGAGCGGCGGCGGTGGCCTTGTCTGGTGATTTCATAAAGGGGATCATGAACCTTTCATGGGGATCATGCATCTTGCATAAGCCAGAGTTTCTCTTGAATAGTAACTTTCGATGTCAGCGATCCAAACGAAACACGAAACATCGATGGGATGGCGTGTCTGGTGGATGCGGAATCTTTCCTTTATGGGACGCGCCCACACCCATGCCGATGTGGAGATCAATATCCCGATGCACGGCGGCCCGCTCCGCTATCTGCACGCCGGACGCATCGTCGAGGTACCCGCCGGAAAGATCGCGCTATTCTGGGGTGGCATTCCCCATCAACTTCTTTCCCCCGCCAGCGGCTGCCAGGGAATCTGGATCACCCTTCCCCTGCCGTGGGTGTTGCAATGGGAAATTCCCGAACCCTTCACGAAGCGCCTGCTTTCCGGAGATTTCCTGTCGGATGAATCCCCGCCGGAGGAATCCGCAGGGCTCCGGCGCTGGGTCACGGATTTCGAATGTGGAAAAGCCTCCCGTCGAAAAGTCCTGCTTCTGGAAATCCAGGCCCGCCTTCATCGCCTCGCCCTCGTCATGCCACGCAGGCATCGCCGACAACTCCCTGCCTGCATCGCGACCGGTGAGGCAAGGATAGAGGCGATCACCCGTCACATCAACACGCACTATCTGGAAAATGTCACCGTCAGGGAAATAGCCGAGGCAGTCGGCCTGAACCACCGCTACATGATGAGGCTCTTTCAGGCGCACTCCACGATGTCGGTCTGGGAATACGTCGTACGCATGCGCGTCAGCCACGCCCAGCGCCTGCTGATCACCACCAACCACAAAATCGCCGACATCGCGCACGAAAGCGGATTCGGCTCTGTCGCGCCGTTTTATGCGGCGTTTGAAAAGTTCGGCGGAGGAAAAAAACCTACCGTCTTCAGGCAGGCGCATCGTTGAACCGGATTCGCAGGCCGGGAGGCAATGTGGTCAAAAGCCGGGTTGAGGAATCCGCCATCCATGCCTGAAAGCGGATTCCCCACCCGATGACCTCGACTTCAGATGATCAATGCGTTCCGCCTTCCCAGTAGCCTCCCTCACGCCAGTCGCTGCCACACGGACCACCGCTGTCGTTGGCCTCGATCATGACATCCTCCCCCTCGGGTGAAAGCAGGGGGAGATAGTGCTTGCTGATGCGCTTGGTGGATTTCGGCACATAATGGCAGATGAAGGAACGGCGGAAGCGGTCCTTGGAGCGGTTGGGGCCGGATCCATGGATGGAGCTGCCGTTGAAGAACAGGGTGTCACCCGCCTTCATTTTGCACGGAAGCGCTTTTTTGCCTTTGGGCGTCGGCACAAAATGCGTGGTGAAGGATTCTTCTTTGTTTGCCAACTGCGGGCAGGCGATCTCCTCATCGGCCGTGTCGGAGACGAGATACATGCCGCCGTTCTCAGGGTCGGCATCATCGATTGCGGTCCATGCGGCCACGCAGGTGCTGGGTTCGACCAAGAGGTAGAAATTGTCCTGGTGCATCGCTTGTCCACGCGAGCCCGGCGGCTTGTAATAAAACATGCAATTCGCTGCCAAGACGTCGTCATGCAAGAGTTCACGCATGCAGGTGAGAACTCCCGGATGAACCAAATACCGGCGCGAGACCGGATCAAAGCGATGCGGATGGATAATACGCGGAAATTCCTTCAAGGGATCGCCGCCGGATTCCTCTTTGGAAACAGGCTCGAAGTGACCGGGCACCGGACCGCTCTCTGCGATGCGCGTGAAGGTTGATTTGATCTCCTCGACTTCGGACTCGGAGAAAAGTCCGCGGGCAACGGCATAGCCGTGCTGCTCGAACGAGGCTTTCATTTCCCCCAGATCGACGGATTCCGGGAGGGTGGATTCGATGGTTTGCATGGTGCTCATGGCGTCATGAAACTCGCACACGGTCCGAAAGAAGTGAATGGACAGGCTTCTCATAAGGATGGACAATCTTATTGCCCATGAAGACGAGGAGCCTGGGAAATACGGACAGAATCATTCATTATTCCCCGGCGGATGTGCTGGATCATGTGCGTCGTCATCCTCTCGGCATCGGGTTGCATGTCATCTGTCTCGGATGGTTTCCCAAAGCCCGGGGTAGCGGCATCGAACGCCCCCGCGGACTCGATGAATGCATCATGATTTTCTGCACCAAGGGCAGGGGGTGGGTTGAAATCGACGGAAAAAGGATCTCAGTGGGGTCGGGTGAAGTGTTGATCATCCCCCCAAACAAGCCCCATGCCTATCATGCCGATGGGGAAGATCCGTGGTCGATCCATTGGGCGCATTTTTCAGGCACGTCCGCCGCTTCGTATGCAAGCATGCTCCCCGCCCACGAGCACGTGATGACGGTCACCGCCTCCGATTCCAAAAAGATCGCGGAGATGTTCGGGGAATGCTACAGGCTTGCTTCCAGCGGATTCACGGAGCGCACCCTGTTGCTTGTTTCACACATCCTGCGGCATGCGCTCGGCGTTTTGTTTTTCCAAATCGGCACGAGCCTGCGCGGCGGTCCGCGCGCCGGCGCGCACGACCTGACCAAGAGCATTGAATTCATGCGTGCCAATGTCGCCCGCCCGCTCACCCTTGGGGAACTCTCTCGCCAAGCCGGGCTCTCCCCAGCCCGTTTCTCATCGCTGTTTCGCGACCAGACCGGCTCCTCTCCTGTCGAGCACCACATCCGCCTTCGGATGCAGGCCGCATGTCATTATCTGGACGCTACGGCACTCAGCATCAAGGAAGTGGCGGCCAAGCTCGGGTACGATGACCCGTATTACTTCTCGCGCATCTTCCAGAAAATCCTCGGCTGCTCCCCGCTGGCCTACCGGAGATCGGTCAAAGGCTGATCTCAACTTCTGGTAAACTCCGTCTTCAGCGCGAAGGACTGCAACACGCCGCTCCAAAGTCGCAGGCGATGGATCGGGCGGAATTCCGAATCGACGAGATGTTCGGCTGTGTCGGCGCGTTCGGCCCATGGGGCCTTGATGCGCACCTTGCCCGAAGACCACTCCTGACCGCTGCCGGTGAAGGGGTGGCGGCTCTGCAGAAAGAACACCATGCGGCCTTCGCGTTCGAGTTTGCCTTCATCCTCGACGGTCCAGCCTTCGAGATTCGGGGACGAAATACTCCGGCGGCAACGCGTCATTGAGCCCTTCCACACCGGCGCGAGGTCGAGGCTGGCGCGGAAACTGGTTTCATCGCCATGCGCTTCAGGGATGAGCGGAACATCGGAAAGCATCTGCTCGACCGTGGTGACGCCGTCAAAGCTCGGTGCCAGCGTGTTGTGGTTCTCGGTGCGCTTCATCAGCGGCATGCGTGGGTCGTCGTAGCGGAGCACGCCGCGATCGACGAAGGCCGCCTCGCCGTCGACTTCGATATGGAAGCCCCCCTTGTCGAAGTGGGCATGACTTGGCCTCTCCTTGGATCCAACGTAGACCATGCGAAGCGAACGATTCCCCGCCCTGCGATAGCTCGAGGTCAGTCCGGTCTTCGGCAGGAGCGAGAAGGTCGTTGCCACGGATTCCGGTTCCGCAAGTTGATCGGGGCCGAGCAGGAAGGAAAAGATCCCGGTGCCGACATAATGCTGCGAATAAGTGTAGGGACGATCCGAGAGCAATGACGCGGCGGCCATCTTTTCGTACATCGATCCGGGGAAAAGCGCGGCAAGGATCGGGTAGGTATCGGTGTTGGGATGTTCGCTGGCGCAATCGCTGTCGGGCACATGCAGACCGGGTTTGGTCTGCGCAAGTGCCGAGAGATAGTCCGGCACTTTTGCAAACGCACTTGGCAACAAATCACGGACATCGATCCCACGCGCATCGGCGTAAGCCATCAATGGCGGAATGACCGTTTCCAAGGTCAGCACGAGATACATCGGTCCCTCATCCATGCCGCCATCGGGCTGCAGGTAGCGGTCCATCCCTTCGCGCAGATGGGCCACGGCACGCTCGACATACCCTGCATCGAAGTA
>JBEIJN010000034.1:0-30582 GCA_040380225.1 Verrucomicrobiia bacterium
CCGGTTCGGACCTGCTCTCGGTCTTCGATCCCCGCACCGGAAAGCTGTTGCCCGACCGGGAGAGGTCACTGGGCATGAACTTCCCGCAGGGCTTCAAGATGGATCTGATGGGCATGGCCTTCGATGACCGGGGACGGCTCTGGTATGCCCTTGCGGCACGGTTTGCCGGCGGGCTTTCCTCCAACTGTCATCTCTATTGCTGGGATCTGAAGAGCTCACCGGAACCGGTCGATTTCGGCTTGTTGGGTTCGCGCGAGCGTCATCCTACCTGCGCGAGCGAAATGCATATTCATGACGGCATCATGCTCATCGCCGACACGAACCACTGCGACGACACGCCGGCATTGATCCGGATCGACATCGCGCGGATCGAGGCGGACTTCGCGAAGCCACGAGTGCAGAGTCAGGATGCGCTTGCCTACTACTTTCTGGAAGACGGGCTCGACCACTGTGAGAACCTGACCAAACGGATCCATGAATTCGACGAAGGCTTCGGCTTCATGGTCAATGTTCAGAACAAAACTGCGGTGGACAATCCCTACTTCCTCCGCGCGGCCAAGGCCGAGTTGGTGCGCCTGTGGAACCGGGTGCTTCCGGAAGAGTCGCCGGTGCTTTCCCTCCGCTGGAATGGGGAGGGTCTCCTTCACGGCACCTGCGGCACAAACGAACGGCGAAGTTTTCAGATCAAGGACGGTGTCCTGAGTGGCATCGAACTCACACAGCGTAACAACCAGAAGGACGATGAGGTGGCCGTTTCCGAGAGGTTTGCTCATCTTGTGCTTCCCGGGGCGCCGGGGCGCCAGCGTCTGGCCCGTGCTGTCTGCTTCACCGCATGGAACGACGGGCAACAACTCGTCGGAACCGCCGATGGCTATCTTGCCCTGGTTGATGCCTCGGGTGCCCGTGTGAAATCATTGGGCTCGGTCGTGGCCTGTGGCCCGGTACGCCAACTCGTCAGCAACAAATCCGGCACGCGTGCTTACGGCGTCGCCGGCGATGCGCGGGGAGTTGGCATTGTGTTTTGCTACGATGCCGAGAGCGGGTTGCATCAACTCGGTTGGGTTGGTGGCGAACACCAGAACCTGATCGGCGGCCCGGGTCAGAGCAACGAGCTCTCCTGCCTCGCCTTGAGCCCGGACGAGCGAACCCTCGCCGTCGGGGCGGCTGACCGCCTCGGTTGCGTCTATCTCTTCACCGACATCCTGATTCCGGGAACAGACCTGAAGAAGTGATGAGTTCCTCCGTCTCCCTTCCTGCCGATGCAGGCAAGGCCGCGCATTACTACAAGCGCGGCACCCTGAGCTACACCAAGGCGGGCTTGGTGACGCTTTTTGCATGGCTGTTGTGGGGGGATTTCTGCTTCTCGTTGATGGAGGTGGTGGTTCCCGCCCTGGTGCCGCTGCAACTCAAATCACACCAGGCTTCAAGCCTGCTCATCTCGGTGGTGATGACGACGCTTCCGGCCTTCCTCAACATGACGGTCTGCCCGCTCGTGAGCTTCAAAAGCGATCGTTTCAGGAGCCGATGGGGGCGACGGCTTCCGTTCATCGTGACCACACTTCCCTTTCTCTGCCTCAGCCTCGTCCTGATAGGCTGGCACGCGGAAGCCGCGGAGTTTCTCCGGAGTCACATCGGTGTTTTCCGCAACGCGGCACCCGCGACCCTGGTGGTCGGATTGGTGGCGCTCTTTGTCGTTTCGTTCCAGTTCTTCAACATGTTCGTCGCCTCGGTCCTCCAATGCCTCTTCGTGGACGTGGTGCCCGTGGAGTTTTTGGGGCGCTTCAACGGAATGACCCGGATCGTCGGCACCGGTGCCGGCATGGCGTTCAATTTCTTCATCTTCAAGTTTGCCGAATCCCATTCCAAAGAAATCTTCACAGGCGCCGCGCTGATCTACCTCATTGGATTCGGGTTGATGTGCCTTTTCATCAGGGAGGGGGAGTACCCCCCCGCTCCGGTCGATGAGGAGAGGAGCGGCGGCTGGTTTTCGGGCGTGCGGACATTCTTCCGGGAATCCTACTCGCACCGCTTTTACTGGTTCTTTTTCCTGAAGGAGACGTTTGTGGCCGTCGGGGCGACCATCGGTATCTTCCAGATCTTCTTTCAAAAGGAGATGGGCCTGAGTCTTCAGCAGATCGGCTGGATGGCGGGAATCGGCGGCGGCGCGGCATTGGTGGCCATGTATTTTGCGGCGATCTTTGTGGATCGTTGGCATCCCCTGCGGATCCAGGCTTATTTGGGCGTGTTCACGGCGGTGACGGGATTCACCAGCCTGATCTGGTCCACGATGAGTATTCCGGCATCCATGTTTTTCTGGCTATCGCTGGGAGCAAACCTCTCCTTGAGTTTCGGGAGTGCAATGGGCGCGGTGAGCAGCATCACCAGTTTCATGCGCGTCATGCCCAAGTCGCGCTACGGTCAGTTCTGTTCGGCATCAGCCATCCTCCGTTCCCTTGGCACGATGGTGGCCGGTGTATTGGCCGGGGTGTTCATGGATGGTGTCAGATGGCTCTGCCACGGCTCGGACTACGCCTACCGCTTCTATTTTGTCTGGAGCTGGGGATTCAGCATCCTTGCCGCCGTATTCCTGTTCAAAGCCTACCGCGAGTGGCTCCGGTTGGGCGGGGACAAGGACTATGCGGCACCGGCCCCCTGGTCGCCCGAAGGTTTTGAAAGGCTGGAAGAGGGGGACTCCTCCCATCTGGCCAACCCCCGCCTTGTCCTTGTTTCGATGAATGTCTTTTCCGCCGGATTCGTCATCACCCTGCTCCTCGCCCCGGTGTTTCTCCTGATGATGCATCGGCACGGGATGGCCGGTGCTTTCCATTGGTATCTGCTTCTCTTCGTGCCGCTCATGTCGGCGGTGTTTTTCCTGTGGCTCATGCAGATACGGAGCCTGAGGAAAGATATCGCGGCCCGGATGGCGGGACGGCCGACGCGTCTCGGCATCCCCCACCACGGCGTCCTGATGGTCATGGGAGTGCAGGGGTTGCTGGCTTTTCCCATCTACTGGCTGCAGATGTTCTGGACGATCCGCCACGACATGGGGCGTGAACTGCTTCTCTTCGCCGCATTGAAACTTCTGTCATCGGCCGCCTTGCTGCTGGTGGTCCATATCCTGCGGGTCATGGAAAAAACCTCCTCGCCCAAGACAGATGCGGAATCTCCAAACTGCGCCGCTCCAGTGATCTGCTGAACACCCCATCCACCATTCCATGAAAACCAAAATCATCCCAACGCCCCTTCCCCGAATCGCCAGCTTTGAAAAACTCGGGTTCGGCCTCTTCCTGCATTACGGATTGTATTCCCTGATGGGAGCCGGGGAGTGGATTCAATATGCCCGCAAGATTCCAAACGATGAGTATGCGCTTTTGACCAAGCAGTTCACTGCAAAGGCATTCGACGGCCGTGCCATCGCCCGCATGGCGCGTGAGGCGGGGATGCGTTACGCCTGCCTGACCACCCGTCACCACGAAGGATTCTCGCTTTACGACACACGCGGGCTCAATGAGTTTGACGCCCCCCATAGTTCCGCCGGACGGGATCTGGTGGCCGATTTCGTGGAAGGTTGCCGCGCGGAGGGGATCGTGCCTTTCCTCTATCACACCACCCTGGACTGGCGTTGGGACACCGAACATTGCAGCGAGGAAAAGTTTTCGGAATACCTCGATTACCTGAATGCCTCGGTCGAAATCCTTTGCACGCAGTATGGCGAGATTGGCGGCCTTTGGTTCGACGGCAACTGGTCCCGTCCGCAGTCGGATTGGAAGGAGGACCGCCTGTATGCGACGATCCGCAAGCACCAACCCGAGGCGATCATCGTCAACAATACCGGACTCCAGGCTCGCGGAGCACTCGGAAATCCCGAACTCGACAGCACGACCTTCGAACAGGGTCTGCCCACGGCTCCGGATCGCTCCGGTTGGCCTAAGTATCTGGCCGGCGAGATGTGCGAGACTTTCAACTCGCACTGGGCGGTGGGTGTCACGGACTTTCTCTTCAAAAGCCCCGCCACATTCATTGAAAATCTATGCGCCTGCAGGAAGGCGGGTGCGAATTACCTGCTCAATGTCGGCCCCCAGGCCGACGGCTCTATCGGTGACTACGAGCGGGCCACCCTTGCCATGATCGGACGGTGGGTTGCCGGTGCGGGCGATGCGATCTACGAGGGCAAACCCGTGGAGGCCAAGTGCCAGGGTAAGGACTTCCTGCTCCGCACCGACAAGCATCTCTATTATTTCGCCCATGGACTGAATCAGGAAGGCAGCGCCCATGTCGTCGCGGAGGGCGGAGGCAACGGACCCCGCTCGATTTCAGGCCTCGGCACCCCGATCAAGGCGGGCAGATGGCTCGATACTCAAAAGCCCATCGAAATCCTGCAGAATGAAAACGGCATCCTCACCACGCTGCATTGCACGGGTTACGATTACGGCGTGAATCTCGTGGTGCGCGTGGCCGAGTTGGATTTTCAGTAGTGGCTTTGATCATGCCAAATCCTGAGCAACCCTTGTCGGTTGCGGATTTTCCCCGGCCGCACGCTTCCGATCACCCGGAGTGGCAGGTGCTTACCCGCTTTGCCTGGGAGTGTGCCGGACGCCATATCCGCACCACACGGGGGCGGCGTCACATGGATGTGGGTTGGGATGCAGGGCGCAATCTGCAATGGGTCTGGGATTCGTGCTTCATGGCGCTCTTTGCCCGATACGCGCCGGAGGCCTTGCCGGGCATGGCGAGTCTGGACAACTTTTACGACAGGCAACGCGAGGATGGTTTCATCGGGATGTGTTACGACCTGGAGACCGGTCTCGAGCCGTGGCCGGACCGTCTCAACCCGCCGTTGTTTGCCTGGGCGGAGTGGAGCTATTGGCGGAGCACCGGCGATGCCTCGCGCCTGCCGAGGGTTCTGGGACATATCGGCCGGCTCATGGATTGGGTGGATGCCAACCGCCGAACCGAGCCCCATCGCAGGCTTCGCGCCAATGACGGCGAAGATGCCGGAATGGGGGAGTCGATCGATAACTACCGGCTCTATTGGTTCGAGGATTGCGGTTCCTCCGGCATGGACGACAGCCCCCGGACCCCGCGTCTTCCGGCAGCCGGGCGCTTTTTTGACTGGATTGATCTCTCTTCGCAGATGGCGCTTTCCTTCCGATTGCTGGCGGAGTTGCACACCGTCATCGGGGACCACGTCGGTGCCGGGCGGTGGAAATCACGTCACGAGGAAACGGCCGGCCTCATCAATGCCGAGCTCTGGTGCGAACGCACCGGATTCTACCATGACCGGATGATCCCGGCGAACTTCGCCGGGGCCAAGACGGCTGCGGGATTCTGGCCGCTGCTTGCGGGCATTTGCCCGGCCGATCGGGCGGCAATCCTGGCCGCCCATCTCACCGATCCCAAGACCTTCGGAAGCCCGGTGCCGGTGACAAGTCTCTCCCTTGACGATCCGAACTACGACCCGCAGGGCACCTACTGGCGCGGAGGCGTGTGGGCGCCCGTGAATTACATGGTTCTTCGCGGTCTGGCCGAGAACGGATACGGGGAGCTGGCGCATCAATTGGCGGTCCGCTACCTCGATGCGCTCGCGGCAACCTATGCGGAAGTCGATCCTCCTACCCTGTGGGAGTGCAACGCGCCCGAAGCCTTCAAACCGGGACTCCAGCCTTACATCGGTGGATATGTGCGCCGTGATTTCGTCGGCTGGAGCGGGCTCGGGCCCACCGCCATCTTGATCGAGAATGTGCTTGGGTTTGATGTCGATGCACCGAAGCGAACGGTCACCTGGCACATCCGGCTCATGGAAGAGCACGGAGTGGATGCTTTGCCAATCGGTGGGGGTCATCATGCGGACTTTCATTGCGCCTCGCGCAGCAGCACCAGCGAAGCCGCCGTTGTCACGGTGAAGGCAGGAGCACCCTTCGATCTGATCGTGCACCATGGGGAGCGGACGACAAGTCACTCCATCCTGCCCGGCGCTGAAACGCGTTTCACTCTCTAAGGAAATTCCCAAACTGAACCAACCAACAGAATAGCCGAAGCAATCACGAGGATATGAAAACCGAATCCAACGCGCAGCCGTGGTGGCAAACCGCCGTATTTTACCAGATCTACCCGCGGAGTTTCGCCGATGGCAATGGCGACGGCATCGGTGATTTCCAAGGCATCACCGGGCGACTGGACCACCTGCGCGATCTTGGCGTGGGAGCGATCTGGCTGTCGCCCCATTATCCATCGCCGTTTCGCGACTGCGGTTACGACGTGTCGGATTACCGCGATGTCGCGCCGGAATACGGAGGGATGGAGGCCTTCCGCAGGTTCCTGGACACCGCGCACGAGCGTGGCATCCGCGTCGTGCTTGACCTGGTGCTCAACCATACCTCCGCGGAACACCCGTGGTTTCTTGAATCCGCCTCGAGTCTCACCAATCCCAAGCGTGACTGGTATGTCTGGCAGGACGGGCGCGACGGCGCGGAACCGAACAACTGGTATTCCGGCTTCGGCGGATCTGCCTGGGAAAAACATCCGGCGACCGGCCAATACTACTACCACTTTTATCTCAAGGAGCAGCCCGACCTGAACTGGCGGAACCCGGAGGTCAAGGAAGCCATGTGGGATATGGTTCGCCACTGGCTGCGCATGGGCGTCGACGGCTTCCGCCTCGATGCCGTCACGACGATCTTCGAGGATCCCCAACTTCGCGATCACCAGGCCGACATCGACGACCGCGAGTTGACCCGGCGTTTCGCGGGGATACGGTCCCCGGAGGATTTCGCCGAGGTGATGAAAGTCCACGATGTCATGTTTGCAGGACAGGTCGAACTACCCGGCCTTCATGAACTCCTGCGCGAACTCCGCGCGATTGTGGATGAGTTTCCGGACCGTGTCCTCATCGGAGAGAGCGCCAACCTGAGCTATCATGGCGACGGGACCGACGAGCTTCACATGGTTTTCAACTTTCCCCTGATGCATTCCCAACCGTTCAAGCCCGCGGATGTGTTGGCCAACCAGCGTGAACGCCTGCCGAAGATCCCCAAGGGCGCATGGCCCTGCAACACCCTTGGCAACCACGACTCCGGCAGATCCTTCTCGAGGCTGGCCGAAACGGCAAATCCCGATGCCCAGGCGCGCCTCTCGCTCGCCCTCATGCTGACATTGCCCGGCACGCCTGTTCTTTATTACGGCGATGAAATCGGCATGACCGATCTTCTTCTGCATGATCCCGCCGAGATCCGCGATCTCTATGTCTTCCAGGTCTATCCCGAGTTTGCCCCGGGTAACCGGCTCACGCCCGAAGAGGAACTCAGGATGGCGCGATTCACCCGCGACCGCTGCCGCACCCCGATGCAGTGGAGCAGCGGGGCTGTTGCCGGATTCAGCCCCGGCGAAGTGGTTCCCTGGTTGCCGGTGAATCCCAATCACCGCGATGGAATCAATGTTAGGGACCAAACGGCCCGGCCCGGTTCTCTTCTGGAATTTCACCGCAATCTCATCGCGCTACGAAGGGCCACGCCGGCACTGCTGGATGGGGAATTTGAAACACCGGACGGAGACATTCCCTCCGATTGCCTCGTTTTCCTCCGCCGTCGCAAAAACGGCGGGTGCTGTCTTGTCGCGCTGAACTTCAGCGCGGAGAGTCAGCCGATGCCCGCCTTGGAAATCCTGGGCAAATCACGGGTAATCTTCAGCGAGGCTCCGGAACGCCCGCATCAACACCCGGAATCCCCGTCAACGGCATTGGCACCTTTTGAAATCCGCCTCTGCCTCCTGGATTCATCCCAGATTGCGCAATAGAGCGGTGTTGACAGGTTTGAGCGGTTCACCCGGATGGTGAGTCCAGGCGGAGTTAAAACGTGAAAAATGTTAGAACGTTAAAAAGGGGCTGAACCCAGATGATGCGATAGGGAAGCGGCAACAGATCTGGGTGGTCCACCAGGATGGTGAGTCCCGAAAAGGTTAAAAGCGTTACAATGTTAAAAGGTTACAAGGGGCTGAAGTCCGAGGCCGAATGGAACTCATGCAGGCATCTTTTGACGACGCTTTCCCTGACTCCCTCCCTCCCGAATCCCGAGTCAGGGCTCTCCCGGATCCACGTTGTAACATTTCACCTTTTTAACTCTTTTAACACGGCCTCCTATGTTCTCAGAAATTCCCAATGCAAATTCCGGATTCATGGAAACCGATGGTCCCTTGTGTCCAGCATAGGCATTGTCCGGCGTGAAAACCGGGTTGATCGCCAACACAACCAGGTTGCAATCATCGCTCAGCGATGGGCTTGCCGGAAGGCTCTTGGGTTCTTTCCTCCGCCGAATTTCCTGAAGGTGGCATAGAAGGGGGCAGTAGAGCCGAAGCCGCTTTCAAGAGCGATGTCTGTGATCTTCTGATTGGTGGTGATGAGCAGGCGCTGGGCATGGCAGACGCGCAGGCGCGACACATATTCCCAAACGGACATGCCGGTGTGCGTGCGGAAGAGTTTCATCAGGTAGCGGGGATTCAGGCCGACCACTTCGGCGATTTCATCCACGGTGATGTTTTCGGAATAGCGGGTGTTGATGTGCTCGGTGATCGTTTCGATCCTGGCATCACCTCCGGAGGCCGCGGTTGCGGGTTGCTTGGGAACCTGAGCGGGCATGTTGAGGGCCAGGCGATGCAGCCGGGTTTGGATTTCCAGCAGCAGGACTTTCCGGCGAGCCGCATTTCCGCTCTCGAAATCCTCCACCCATCGCCGGAGTCCCATGGTTGCTTCCGGTGAGGACTCTTCCAGCAGGAAATCGCCCGAGAGCAGGCGTTGCGTGAAGGGGTCGGTTATTTCCCATTGCAGCACCCACGGCAAGGGGAGGGTGATCCAGATTCCCTCGCAGTCGGTTCCGGACGAGACCAGTTGGTGGGGAATCCCCCCCCAGAAGAGCGCGAGATTGCCAACCTGAACCTCGACGGTGCGTCCGGAGTGGAGGTAGCGAAGCGGGCCACCCTTCAATGGGATATTGATCTCCACATCGGTATGGGTGTGCGGGCGAGCCATGCAGGAGAGGTTCTGCCTCCACAAGACAAGCCATCCATGCGGGGCTTGGTGGTAAATTGGTGAAAGCGCCTTCAAGAAAGTGACGATTCAAGACAAATCTCTGTTTTTTCCAAGATGAAATATTGTTGGGAATATCCCATGATTTTGATGTCAGTCATCCCTTGCTGATACCCGACCCACCCGAACCATGAACATCCATCGTCTCCCTCAGCGCGTGCATCAAGTCGGTGCCGTGGCACTACTCGCCGCCCTATCTTTCTTCCAGACCGGTTGCCGTCGGGACTCGGGCAGCGCGGCCAAGCCGACCGAGTCCTCTCCCGCGGAGAGGGTCGCGACGGCCAAGCCGTTCTTCTTTGATTTCGGCACGACGAATTCGGCTTTGGCCGAGGGCTTCACCGCCGTCACGCCTGACTCCGCGTGGTCGCCCGAGGCCGGATTCGGTTGGGTGGACAAACCGGCGCTCACTGCGGTCGAAAAGGCTGAACTGACCAATATCAAAATTCAAAAACGCACAATCACGGTGCCTTACACAACGGATTCTTTCGAATCCCCTCCGGTATTCCTCAACGCGCTGAGCGAGGATCATGTTTCCGGAAACTCCACGGCCACCTTCCGCGTCGCCGTCCCCAAGGGCGCCTACAAAGTCTGGATTCTGCTCGGTTCGCCCGGTGGTAATGGCGACAAGAGCCGTCCGATTCGCTTTATGGTCTGGGACACCCGCATCGCCTGCGGCAATCGTGAAGTCAGTGCCACCTTTCCCGGCGAAGACGAGGCGCGCGTGCTGACGATGGATGTCGTCTCCGATGGCACGCTCGATTTCGCCATCAGCACCCGCAGTCGTTGGCTCCTCAATGGCATGGCGATCGTGCCGGCGGCACAGTGGGACGCGGTGAAAGCCGAAAAGCTGGCGCGTTACGAGCAGGACATCTATCTCCTGCCGGAGGAGGAGTGGGCCAAGTGGACCAAGACGGAGCACGAGGAAAAGAACCCTATGCCCGAGTTCACCACGCAGGTACGTGCTCGTGGTCTGGTCACCTACACGCGCAGCTACATTTCCAACATCTGGCCAAACACCGCACCGCTGCGCGCGGAGATCGATGCCCCGGTGCGCGCTTTCGCCACTCCCGGCGAATACGAGCCGCTCAACTTCGCCATCCTTCCGCTGAAGGACTTGAAGGATGTGCGAGTGCAATTCTCCGATCTGAAAAGCAAGGACGGCCAGAGCATCAGTGCCTCCTCGATCGACACGCGCTTCGTCAAATACATGTGGACGCGGCCGAATTATAATTGTCTTTACACCACTTACCGCGCTCCCGATGTCCTCATGCCGATGGTCCCGAGCGACCTGACAAAGGGCGAGAACTTCCGCGTCTGGGCGACCGTGCGCGTGGGCGAGGGGACTCCCGAGGGAATCTACAGCGGGAAAGCCAACATCTTCTCCGGGGAGAAGAAACTTTACGAGGTGCCGGTGGAATTGCGCGTCCTGCCGTTCACCCTGGAGAAAGACCAAGGCATCACCTACGGCATGTATTACGATCATCTTAATAATGATATGACTCGCGCGAAGGATGCATTTTCCCGCGAGTGGTTCCGTGGCAAGATGGAAAAGAATATCCGCGACATGGTTGAGCACGGCATGAACGGAATAACCTTGCTTCTTCGTGGAAGAGCGAATGAGCGTGGCGATTTTGAACCCGAATTTGGCGCATTGGCCGCGCAGATCGATGCGGCCCGGCGCGGCGGATTCAGCGACCGCCCAATGCCGTTGGCAATGTGGGCAGTGCCTGTTTACTTCGACAAATACAATATTCCGCGGCCCGGCTCTCATCTCAAGGATGTCAAAATGCCACCGCAGGCCTACTTCGATGACTTCACCAAGCTCATCGAGCGCATCGAGGCCGAGCGTAAGCAGAGAGGTTGGCCGGAGTTCCTCTACTATCCGGTGGATGAGGCCGAGCCCAAGGATTCTCCCGATGTGGTTCCCTTCATGGTGAAGCTCATGGAGTCGATCAAGAAGGTGCCCGGCGTCCGCACCTTCTTGACCGGCGACCCGCTCAACGAACGCGGCGGTCCTCCATGGGACCCAGTGAAGCCTTTCATCGATGTCTGGTGCAACCAGCCTTTCAAGCCGGACTACGAAACCATCAAGGCCGAGGCAGCCACCCGTCCAGGCGTCGAGTATTGGTGCTATCCCAACCATGTCCTCGGCGAGAATGACCACACGCGGAATATTGGCGCACGGATGACTTATGGTTTCGGTTTCTGGCGTTCGGGCTATCGGGGTCTCATTCCATGGATGTATCAATTCATTCAGAGCAACCCCATGAACTATCTCGACGGTCAATATTCCGATGTGTTCGTGCGCATCGCTGATGACGGCTCGCCGATTCCGGTGGTGACTTGGGAGGTTTACCGTGAGGGGATCGATGACATGCGCTACATCACCACGCTCGAGAATTGGATCGAGCGCGCCAAAGCCGCCGGCCGCGAAGACCTCGCCCAGGCAGGTCGCGCCGACCTCGACTCGATTTGGAACTCCATCAAGGTCCAGGAAAAATACAAAGACGACGGAGTCTGGAAGAACAAACACATCAACAATAACAAACCTCCGGTGACGCCCGTGGGCGGTCGCTTGGAAAACGGCATGTGGGACCCTGCCGTCTTTGACACGATGCGCTGGGTTCTAGCAAGCCGGATCATCGAAATCCAAAACGCACTGGCCAAGCCCTGAACTTTCGAAACCTCCGACCAACGAACGCTTGAAGAGTCATTCGTCCATGAGCCACCGCTCCGACAAACTTGCAGCGCTGCGCGAGCGCTTCAATTCCCAAGCCGGTCTCATCACCGGCTTGGTTTACAAGGCCGGGTATCATTCCCGACTCCCGATCCTCACGCCGGCGCATCCCTATCGGGAGAATGCCGTCCATGCCCATGCGTTTTTGAGTTCCGACGATCCCGCCGATCAGGAACTCGGACGCGGTTTGCTCTCGCGCGTGCTGGCTGCTCAGGAAACCGATCCGGCCAGTCCATGGTATGGTATCTGGAGTTGGTTTGCGGAGGAACCGCCTTCGGCGATGAATCCGGCGGACTGGAATTGGGCCGATTTCATCGGATCGACCCTGCTCGCCATTCTGCATCAGCTCCCGGATCGCCTGGGGCCGGAACTGCTGGAGGCGACCCGTGACAGCCTGGGGCATGCGGCGTGGAGTATTTTCCGGCGCAATGTCGCACCGAGCTACACCAACATCGCCATCATCGGCACGGCGGTCACGCTGGGAGCCGGGCTCGCTCTCAACGAGCCTCGACTTACAGCTTACGGTCGCGCCCGGTTTCGACGACTGCGTGCCTCCATCGAGTCCCATGGCGTGCAGGAATACAACAGCCCGATTTATTATCAGGTCGACATTGCCGAACTGGAGGGCATTCTCGCCCTGCCTTTGGATGACGACCTCCGGGCCGAGGCCGAATATCTGCTGGAGATCTTCTGGGGCCAGATCGCGCGGCATTTCCACCCGCCGACCGCCCAATGGGCCGGACCGCACTCGCGGAGTTACACGAACTGGCTCGACCGGAATGCCAGGGCATTCCTGCAAGAGCGTATGGGCTTCGATTTGCCGCCTGCACATGACGACGGCGGGCCGGCCACCGGTGAACCGTCCCCCTTGGATGACCCATACGGGATTCCTGCCGGTCCGGTTCCCTGTCCGGAAAGATGGCGCGCGGCCTTTCAGCGGATTCCATCGTCGCCGCAGGAGCAGATCGAGATTTGGACGCGCGACCAGCAGGGCCAGCCCCATGTCGTTTCGACCACATGGTCCGATGCCACCGTCACGTTCGGTTCGGTCAACTGCGAGGTTTTCTGGAAACAATGCCAGCCGGTGGTGGGCTACTGGCGCGGCCAAAACGGCGACCTGGGCCGGGTGCGGGTGCGCGTGCTTTTGAACGGTGATGATTTCTGTTCGGCCCAGCTCCGTACGACTCAACGCGGGCCGGTCATCCTCGGGGCCGTGCAGTTTTTGGCAGGCGAAGGCACCTACCACGTTCATTTCGACAAACCGGCGGACGGCACCTTCCCGATGCGCGACTTGAGGCTTCGATTCGAGGTCGAGGGGGATGCCCCGGCAGTCCGTTCCGTCGGACCACTCGAGTGGTCCCTCAGCGCCTCCGGCGAGACATTGCAACTGCTCACCGATGCCATCTGGTTTGACGGTCAAACCGTTACTCGCTGGGAACCCGGGGGAGAGGGGAGCTGCGCCTGGTTGGATGCCGTGTTCCACGAAGGGGCTGAAGTGCCCTTTCACCCCGGCGCCGTCGGGCGCACCGGCACGGCCTTTGCCCTGGCTTGGAAAAAAGCCTCACCACAAGCGCTCGGACCACTGCAGGTATCCGATGGCGGCCAGTCCTTGAGCCTCGCCGGGCTTGATCCGGAGTTGACCTTGTCCGTTCCGCATCCGCCAAGCAAACTGGCTTACTGAAACGTGATGATGAATGCGTTTGCAGTTTCCAATGCCGCTATTCCTTTCCTGTAGTTCTTGGGCAAAAAAACTTTCCTCCGAATGAAAAAACTCGGCATCGGTCTTTACGGTACCAATGGTCATCAGATCGAAAAGCTTCTGGCTTCTCATCCGCGCGCGCGACTCGTGGCCGTGGCGGCCTTCGGCGACCGGCCGATCCCAGCTGAATGCGGCAAGGTGGCCCGTTACGCCACGCTGGAGGAACTCCTCGCCGACGAACAGGTGGAGATGGTCAGTCTCTGTTCGCCGCGCCGTGCGGATCAGGCGGCTGATGCTGTGAAATGCCTGCTGGCGGGCCGCCATGTCTATGGGGAGAAACCCTCGGCTCTTAGCGAGGAGGATCTCGACCGCATCATCGCCACCGTCGCGCAAACCGGCTTTTGTTATCACGAGATGGGAGGCTTCGCGCTCGAGCAGCCTTATCTCGCGATGCGCGATTGCATCCGCTCCGGTGCCATCGGCGAGGTGGTGCAGGTGTTTGTTCAGAAATCGTATCCCTGGGCGGACTGGCGTTCCAAAGACGAGGCGATCGACGGCGGTCTTGCCACACAGGTGGGCATCTACCCGCTTCGATTCATCGAACAGGTCGCCGGACTGAAGACCACCTCGGTAGAACTCCGCGAAACCCGGCTCGGCAACGATCATTCCGATAGCGATTGCCGCCGCGCGGTCTCGATGCTCATGACTCTCGAAAACGGCGGCGTCGCCAGCGCGATCTGCAATTACCTGAATCCAGCAGGACACATCGCCTGGGGCTACGACATCCTGCGCATTTTCGGCACGGCCGGCATCGTGGAATCCAACGTGCTCGATGGCACGGCCCGCCTCCTGAGGCACGATGCCGCACCTGAGGCGCTGGACATCTCCGCTTCCGCGCCCTCAGGCCTCGACCTGATGATCGAATCCCTGCTTGAAGGCACCCCGATGCCGATCTCCCTGACGGACGAACTCAGCCCGACCCGTTGGGTTGTGCGGGCAAAAGTGTAGGGATTTCACGCAAAGCCCGCCACGAGCGCCAAGGGGTGGCGTCATCAAGAAAGTGATGATTCAAGACAAAATCGTGTTTTTCCAAGATGAAATATCATGATGAATGTTCCATGATTCCCCGGTTGGAACAACGTTTGGTGAACGATTTGCTCATCCAAAGTTTAAAATTCCAAGTCGCCCCTCAAGTAATCAACGCAACAATCTAAGAACCGCACAGGATGAACACGCTGAAATTGTCAAAAAATAGCACCGATCGAAATGTCATGAGGCTTTTCACTGTCTTAACACTCGTGGCCGCCTTGTCCCTGAGGCTTTCCGCGCAAGATTCCCAGCAAGGATCAAGTGCTCAAATATCCGTTTTGCCGCTGATGCGCATGGGCGATCCCTCCCTCTGCAGCACGCCTGACAATGAAGCCTCGGTTGCGTTATCGGATATCGATTGCCCGACGGGCGGTAAGGCGATCCGGATGACCGTTCCGGTTGATTTTTCCACAGGCCAGGCAGGGTATCCCAAAGGTTGGCCGCGTCTCTCTTTTGGAAAGTTGGAGGGGAGTGAGGAGGACTGGAGTGCGTGGGATAACCTGGAGTTTATGGTCATGGCGAAGGTATCGCGGCCGGAAGTGAGCCGCCCGGTCTTTACGCTCCTTGTCGGGTCGCGTCCGAATCAGTTCACGCTCCCGATCAAATTGGATAAGCAAGGGGAATGGCAGCGGGTCACGGTTCCGGTCTCTGACATCAAGGCCAAGGGAGTTCCGGTGGACAAAATCCCGAGAGTCACGCTCAGCATCACGGAATCGAACTATGAGGATAAGGACCTTGTCGAATTGTTGGTGGGGGGCTTCCGCCTGACCCGCGCCCCTCTCGGGATTTCCTCATTGATGGCCTTGGATCCGGCACTGCCACCAGGGGCGAAGAGTGTGAGACTGGAGGTGAGCATCATCGGCTCGGAGGCGGAAGTTCAGCGTGGTATTCCGCTGGTTCTGCGACAAAAGGACAAAGTTCTTCAGCGTGAAGTGCCGCCATGGAAACGCGGCGTCCAAGTGTATGAGTTGGATCTCTCCAAACTCAATCTGCCTCCCGGCGACTATGAAGTATCGCTCTTCCCGGATGATCCAAAACTGCAAAAGGTGGCGACATTCAAAATCGTGGAGGGGCCATGGAGCGCAAAATGATGCGATTCAATCCCCTTGGGGAAATCAATAAATAGAAAACAAGAACAATGAGTATCACGAAAAAAACATGCGCAGCCATCTTGATGGCAGTGCTTTCTGCAGTGAACTCCTTCGCTGGAGAAAACCCAAAGCCCGAGCAGGCCAAGCCGGTTTTCTTTGATTTCGGAACGAAAACCTCGCAACTGGCCGAGGGCTTCACCGCCGTCACGCCGGAGTCCGAGTGGTCGCCCGAGGCCGGATTCGGCTGGGTGGACAAACCTGCGCTCACCGGGGTCGAGAAGGCTGATCTGGTCAAGGTGAAGATCCTTCAGCGACCGCTTAAGCCGGGCATTCCGGATTCATTCGAAGAGTTTCCCGTCTTCCTCAACGCACTCAGCGAGGATCACGTTTCCGGAAATACCACGGCCACTTTCCGCGTCGCGGCCCCCAAAGGCGCGTACAAAGTCTGGTTCCTGCTCGGTTCGCCCGGTGGTGGCGGAACGAGCCGTCCGAATCGCTATGTCGTCTGGGATACCCGCATCGCCTGCGGCAATCGCGCAGTCAGCGCCACCTTTCCCGGAGAGCACGAGGCGCGCGTACTGACGATGGATGTCGTTTCCGCCGGCACGCTCGATTTTCAAATCAGCACCCGCAACCGATGGCTTCTCAATGGCATGGCCATCGTGCCAGCGGCGCAGTGGGACGCGGTGAAAGCCGGAAAGCTCGCACGCTACGAGCAGGATGTTTACCAGTTGCCCGAGGAGCAGTGGGCCAAGTGGACCAAGACCGAGCACGAGGAAAAGAATCCCATGCCGGAGTTCACCAAGAAGGAGCTTGACCGCGGGCTGGTCACCTACGCCCGCAGCTACATCTCCAACATCTGGCCAAACACCGCTCCGCTACGGGCCGAGATCGATGCCCCGGTGCGCGCCTTCGCCACGCCCGGGGAATACGAACCGCTCAACTTCGCCATCCTGCCGCTGCGCGACCTCAAGGATGTGCGCGTCAAGTTCTCCGACCTGAAAAGCAAGGATGGTCAGAGCATCAATGCCTCCTCGATCGACACGCGCTTCGTCAAATACATGTGGACGCGGCCGAACTACAATTTCCTCGGGACCACCTATCGGGCACCCGATGTCCTCATGCCAATGGTCCCGAGCGACCTGACGAAGGGGGAGAACTTCCGCGTCTGGGCAACAGTGCGCGTGGGTGAGGGGACGCCCGGGGGGATCTACAGCGGGAAGGCCGAAATCTTCTCCGGGAACAAGAAACTCCACGAGGTGCCCGTGGCATTGCGTGTGCTTCCGATCAATCTCTTGAAGGACCAAGGCATCACCTACGGCATGTATTACGGTAATCCTGTCACTCACGCGAATCGTGCAAATGATGACTTCTCCCGCGAGTGGTTCCGTGGCAAGGCGGAAAAAGAGATTCGCGGCATGGTCGAGCACGGCATGAACGGTGTCGAACGGCTTCTGCCTGGAAAAAAGAACGAGAGTGGCGATTTCGAGCCCGACTTTGATCAATTCGCCACGCTGATCGATGCGGGGCGTCGCGCTGGATTCAGCGACCGCCCGATGCCGTTACAGCTTCTCAACCCGGTGAACATTTACTTTGAAAAATACGGCATCGAGAAACCGGGCGGGCATCTCAAGAATGTCAAGATGCCCCTTCAGGCCTACTTCGATGACATCACCAAGTTGATCGAGCGCATCGAGGCCGAGCGCAAGCTGAGAGGATGGCCCGAGTTCCTCTACTACCCTCTGGATGAGCCGGAGCCGAGGGGTTCTCCCGACGTCGTCCCCTTCGTGGCGAAGCTCATGGAGTCGATCAAGAAGGTGCCGGGCGTCCGCACCTACATGACAGGCGACTCGGTCAATGAGCGTGGGGGTCCGCCGTGGGATCCCGTTTATCCCTTCATCGATATCTGGTGCAACCAGCCCTTCAAGCCCGACTACGAAACCATCAAGGCCCAGGCTGCGACCCGTCCGGGCGTCGAGTATTGGTGCTATCCGAACCATGTCTGCGGCGAGAATGACCACACCCGGAACATCGGCGCCCGGATGACCTATGGCTTCGGGTTCTGGCGTTCGGGCTACAGGGCGCTCATTCCCTGGATTTATCAACGCGATCTGGGCAACCCTTGGAACTACCTCGATGGGGAATATTCCGATGTGTTCGTGCGCACCGCCGATGACGGTTCGCCGATACCGGTGGTGACTTGGGAGGTTTACCGCGAGGGGATCGATGACATGCGCTACATCACCACGCTCGAGCATTGGATCGAGCGTGCCAAAGCCGCCGGACGCGAGGATCTCGCCAAGGCCGGACGCGAAGACCTCGACTTCGTCTGGAACTCCATCAAGGTCCAGGAGAAATACAAAGACGACGGCCAACCGGAAGTTAAGTGGCACAATCAAAACAAGCCTCCGGTAACCTCCGTGGGCGGCCGCTTGGAAAACGGAATGTGGGAGCCTGCCGTCTTTGACACGATGCGCTGGGTTCTCGCCAGCAGGATTCTGGAAATCCAAAAGGAACTCGCCAAGCCCTGACGCCCGAGACCTCCCTGCAGACCATTCATGCAACTCATCCCGATCAACGAAGCGGAAGCGATCCTCGACCCGCTTTGGGATCCGGCCCAAAGCGAATTGAACCAATGGACGATCGAGCCTGGCTCATCCCACGGCCTTGCGGTGCGGCAGAGCTGGGATAAGGTCGCTTATGAGTGGGTGCGGCGTCCTGACAAGGGACCTGCCTTGCGGATGTCGCGCCGCTGCGAAGTGGCCTGCGATGATTACGACCGGCTGGTGCTTTCGGCCATGGCACCCGAGGGTGCGGTGATCCGCCTGCTGGCAGCGACCGATCGGGGTGAATGCCGTATCGAGGCTAAACAGTCCGGGCCCAAGAAGCAGGAGATCGCGATGGATCTTGCCGGGGCAACGCGCCTGGAATCCGTCACGATCGAGATCGAGGCCGTCGGTGACGGCATCGCCCAAGGGTGGTTCAACTGGCTCGGAATGCAACACAGCGCTCGCTTGGCGCGCATGCTCAAGCCCCAATCGGTGTGGGATGCGCGTTGGGAAAAGCATCTCAAGGATGAGTCCTACGAGCCGCAATTCACGCCGGCCTACGGACTGGTCCTGAATGCCGATGAACTCAACACGCTTCGCGAACGGCATGCCGCGTTGACGGCGGATGGCAGTGCCTCGCCGTTTGTCACGGCGGCCGAAGCGGCATCGGCCCGCGCTCCGGAGACAATGATCCACGACTTCGTCAACTTCTGGAGCGACACCCGTTACAACCGGGTGCGCGATCATGAGTCGTTCATCCTTAACCACGGCCTTAATGCCGCCATCGCCGGGCATCTCCTCAAGGACAAGCATCTGCTCCGCTTGGCCGCCCGCTACGCCATGAGCATCGGCATGTGCAGGAATTGGGACGATGGCTTCATCTGCCGCTTTCCCGGCAGCACGTTCGAACACCGCTGTTTTGTACAGAGCCTCTGCGCCCACGAAGTCGCCGGAATTCTCGATCTGGCGGGTGAATGCTTCACCGACCTCGGGCGCGATTTCCTGCTTCGCCGATTGGCGGAGGAAGCCATCGGCACCATCCAGTTCAACACCTGGAGGTATGATTATATTTTCAACTGCAACCAGCTCGCCTGGTTTACCCCGGGACGCATGCTTGCGCTCGGCGTGCTGCAGCGCCACTGGCCGCGGGTGCGCTCCTACATGGACATCGCTTACGGCGAACTCTGCGAAAACTTGGACCGCAGCATTCTGCCCGACGGCGGATACATCGAGGGTCCGATGTATTTCCGCTGCATCGGCCGCGACGCGGGACTCGGCGTCTACTACTACAGCCGCGCGCTGGATCGGCCGCTGGGCGAACTTGTTCCCGGGCCGATGCGGCGCTGCGGTGATTTCGGAGAAGCCGTCATCAGCACCGATGAGCAGAGCGATGTCATTCCGATCTGCGATGCCGTCAAGGGCCATGAGATCGCCTCGCAAGCGATGATGGGAGGCCTGCTGCCGGAGAGCGCGTGGGCGCGTATGCTGCGCAAAACCGTCTCCCGTTCCGGCGGTTGGCCGATCGGCGGGGTGAACATGGGAGCGAGTGTGCCGGCGATGGTCGATGCCGCGATCTCCTGGGGTATGATCGGGCGCCTGCCGGCTGAAGGTCCCGCGCCGCAGCCGCTCGTCAGCCTTGCAACGATGGGCCCGCTCGTGTCGCAACGCAAACTGGGCGATACCTGGGTGAAACTTTTCATCCAGGGCAATCGTGCCAACGCCGGTCACACCCACGAGGACAAGGGCAGTTTCATTCTAGAATTCGCCGGCGAGACCTTCGCGCTGGATCCCGGAAGCTGCGACTACAGCCTCCCGTTGGCGACGGAACTCAGGAACTGTGAACGCCACAACATGCTCGTGCCCTATGGCGTGACAGAGCGGCCTCACCCCGCCTGCCCGCTTCCGGCCGATGTCAAGCCGGTCGGCACAGGCGATGAGCTGTCATTCCATGCGGAGCTCGATGTGACTCCCGGTTGGGAGTCTTACTACCGACGCTGGCACCGTACCTGGGACTCACCAAGCGCGGATGTGCTGACCATCACCGACGACTACGAACTCGCCGACGGCGAAGGGGTCGAGTTCTATTGGCAGACCCGCCTGCCGGTGACCCTCGACGGTTGCCGGGCAGTCATCACTGGCGCGCGTGGTCGCGTTGAATTGATAGCTCCCGAAGGATGCATCTGGCGGGTTGATGAATTGCCATTGCTCGATGGCATCCAGCACCGGCTCGCCTTTCGCCATGCGGGCGAGAAGGGGCGATTCAGCGTGAGTGCAGGGCTGTCTTGAGGTCGGCACCGCTTGCCGGGTTTGGCACGACAGAGCGGTCCAAGAGGAGGGTATCCACCTTCAGCCTTTCCCTATTCCGTTCCAGCGAGTGCTTCTATTCTGCTCCTTAGCGTCCTCTGCGTTCGTTGCGTCCGTTTCGTGAAACGGAATCTTTCTATCAACGCACTGTCATCAGCGAGGTGCCGTTTCTCCCCTTTCACTTTCTAACTTTTGACTTCCGCGAGAGCGGGACCACCCCCTCGGAATGACTTCTTCCAGGCGCTCGGTGTGACTCCAGTCTGCCGGCGGAACTAGCGGGAAAAGTAATTCGGATCGGAAAAGCCCAACCGGAGCGCCGCCTCGCTGATCGACTCCCCCTTGGCAAGTTCACGCTCGCTTGCCTTGAGAAGCTGGCTGGCTCGCCACTGACCGAGAGTGAGACCGGTGCCCCGTCGCACGAACCGGTTGAGATAATCCTGCTGGAGCCCCACACGGCGAGTTATCTGCCCGGGAGCCAGACAAGTCCTACCAAGCGGGAATGTGCGTCAGCCGGATTGGCTTTGCCGGATGGCCGTCGAGAACGCCCTGGATTTGCTTGACCATGGATTTCACGATTTCTCCGCTGCTGGAGTTGATCCAATCGACCTGATAGGGGGTCAGGATCGGTGTCTCGATGTTGCCGTGGGCGACGAGCTTGAGTTCCTCGGGGATTTTTACGCCGAGTTCCAGCAGTGCTGTCAGGCTGCCGCGCGCCGCCGTATGTGGGTATAGGAAGAGACCGTCCGGGCGGTTTTGTCGGCTCCAGATCGTTTTCATCGCCTCGTAGCCAAAGCGCTCGATCTCAAGTGTCGCTTTCGACGACGTGGGGTGAATCACCCAATCCTGGTGTGTTTCCAGCCCCAAGGATGCCGCAGTCTCGGCGAATATCTGGTAGAAACGGGAAACATCCTGTCGGTTGGAGGTCTCGGTGGCGGCTTCGGGCTTGATGATTGAGATCACTCCCACGCGCCGGACACCACGTTCCGCGAGACGGCGCACGGCGTTCTCCACGAGGTCGGCATAGCGGAATTCCACGCGGGTGGGGCAATCGCGGTAGGAGGTGAGGGCGGCGAACGGCACGGGAAGGCTCTTCATCGCCTTGAGGATTTCCTTGCTGGGATGGCTGGTCACGATGCCGTCAATTTCACGCTTTCGGCATGCTTCGATCAGGTTTTCCGGAAGCGATCTGGGTCCCCGCTTGCTGTCGATCCAGACTTTTAGCTCCGCGTTTTGCTTTTCAAGAACCCGGGACAGCTCGACTTGGAGCGACACCAAGAAGTCACGATCGGAGGCCGGTATGGAACCGAAACTTTCGTAGATTCCCAGCCGCCGGATCTTCCGGTGGCCATCCAGGACGCATGTGCCGCGGTACCGACGCCGGTCCAGCAACCCCTCCTTGACCAGCGGATCGAAAGCCAGCTTGACGGTGTTGGGAAAAACGCCCCACGCCGCCGCCAACTCTTTGGTCGTAGGGATGCCTGTGTTGGGAGCAAGAGTGCCATCCTTGATCAACGCCCGCACATGGGCCCCGATTTCCTTCGTGGCCGGTCTTCGCCCGGAGGGCTTGAAATCCAGGAGTTTGCCGATCGCCGCGGCTTTGATGGTTTCCATTCGGTGTGGCGGGGGACTGGCTGTGGAGATCTCCTAAGGAAGCGCTGATGAAATCCCATGAAGGCCGCTGTAGAGCATTTGCTGATTTTTGAAGGCGCGAGTGCTTGGAAAGGAACAGACAAAGATCTTTTCATCAGGAACTCAAGAATTGCTTGCCTGGCCGTTGCTTCGCATCCGTTGCATCAGGAAGAGAGGGGAAGTTCAATATACGAACTGAGAAGCTCCCTTGGGAGAGGTCACGAAGCCATTCGGGACAGGGCTGGAAGGCCATGACCTGATATCCATTCGGCCCCTCTCTTTTTTCAGATCCATGGATGGGCAACGGCTATGCCCACGGTGGTTGATAACCCGCATTCCTCCCTTTCTTTTCCTGATTTGGCTGGCCCGGCCGTTGCTACGCATCCGTTACGGCTGATTTCCTGATTATTCCTCTGTATCTCGTCTTCACCCACTGAAAACAGCTCGGAGCCCTTTTTCCTCCCTTCTCTTCACCATCCTGGTGAATGCTCCGGTTCTGTTGGCATGCTTCCCTTGAAAATCCGGAACTAGAACAGAAAAAACAGAAAATAGATTTTGAAACTTGAGGGGTTTCTCTTAACGATCAGATTCGTGCAGCGCCTTCTCTAGGAATCATAACCCTTATGAGGTCTTGGTCATAGCTGTCTCCAACATTTCAAACACACCATCAACCATGACAGCACCATCCCGACACACCCGGATCTTGGGCCGCATGGCCTGCCTGATCGTACTCACCTCGATCTTCGCCGCTTGGCAGATAAAAGCCGAAGAGCCTGCGGGCGGAAAAAATCCCGACGACTTGGCGGGATATCGCAGGGGTGAAGCCTCACAGGTTACCGTGCCGGAAATCAAGAGTCCGGGGTTTGATAGTGGCGCTGACGGTTGGACACTGCCGGCCGGCTTCCACCATGTTGTCGGGGAAGGTCTGAACCAGACCGGTGCACTCTGCAACGAACGCACGAATCCCGATGATTATTACAAGGCCGAGCAGAGTGTTGCCCTCCTGCCCAATACACAGTATCGCATTTCCGCATGGGTCAAGACTGAGAATGTGAAAGGCGCGGACGAGGGGGGCGCCACGGTCTGCCTCGAGTTCCGCCGCGGCGGCAAGTGGCTTGGCGGCGTCTATCCGCCTGGCGTGATGGGATCCAAGGACTGGACGCGGGTCGAGGGGGCCGGCACGGTTCCGGCAGACGCCGACTCCTGCCGTTTGGTGCTCTATATGCGGAAAGGCCTCACAGGCAAAGCCTGGTTTGACGACGTGACCGTTGTCCCAATGAACCGCGCCATCGAGGCGCATCTCCTGCGACCTCCGCAATATTTCCTGACTACGGACGGCCATTTTCTGTTGTCGTGGCGGCTGAATGGGAATATCCGTGAAGCCAACCAGAACGCCGGTCTGGTGACCCGCATTGAAGTCCGCGCCGAAGGAAAAACGGTGAAAACCTTATCGTTTCCGTGCCGCGACTGGAGCAGTTCCGGAGATCTGGGCTCTCTTCCGGCCGGGCCTTTGACCCTCACCGCCCAGTTATTGAATCCACAGACCAAAACCATTTTGCACGAGCAGGAATTGGCCGCCAACTGCATCGATCAGGCCTCCATTCCCTCCACCGCAGTGCGCATAGACTCACTCGGTCGCACCATGGTTGGCGATAAGCCATACCTGCCGGTCGGGCTCTATCTCCATGGAATCCAGCGCGAAGATATTGCCAGAATTGGCGACAGTCCCTTCAACTGCGTGATGCCCTATGGGAGTTTGACCCTCGCCTTCCAGGGTACTGAAAAGAAGGGTGTGGAACGCACCCTTGAGGTGCTCGATGCTTGCGCCGCCAAAAACATCAAAGTCATCTTTTCCATCAAGGACTTATATGATGGCTATACTCACTTTCAAGGGGCCAAGTGCCCAACAGAATGGCATGGCATGACTGGCAACGCTACCGCGATTGTGACAGCCGTAGTCGAGGCCTTTCGCGACAATCCGTCCCTGCTGGCCTGGTATATCGGCGATGAAAAACCTTTGACCTTTGTCCCGCATGTCACCGCCCGCCGCAAACTGCTGCACCGCTTAGATCCTTGGCATCCGTCCTGGTCGGTAAATTACCAATACTTTGATTTTTCAGGTTACACCGGCATGGTTGATGTGCTGGGCCTTGACACCTATGACGTCGTCAAAAAGACCACCAGCACCATGGAGGTGACGGAAGCTGGCATGGATGCTGCCAAAGAGGCGCTTGCTTCCAACGGCGGTGGAATGCAGCTGTGGAATGCAATTCAAGCCCACAATATCGGGTTGTATAACCCAGCCTGGAATAAGGATCGTGAAACCCTGTTGGCCAATTCACGAGCACCCAGCGAGGAGGAGATGCGCTCGGTTTCTCTCTTGATGGCGATCAAGGGCACACGTGGCTTCATTTTCTATTCCTACTTCGATTTGCTCAAGCCGACTGTCCTGCCCGACTATGAGCAGCGTTGGAAGGAACTCTGCAACGTCGGTGCCCTTCTGCGCGAGTTGCAACCGTTCCTCTATTCCGAGGAAACGGCACCCGCCGTCACGGTCAAGACGATCCTAGGCAAGGTGAACGCCGCCGCCTACAAGACCGCCGACGGCAAGGTGAAGGTACTCGTCACCGGCACCGGTCCCGGCGCGAGTGAAGCCGAGATCACCGTGGCGGACACCCCAAACCTCAAAGCCCGCTATGGCAAAACCGAATCCCTCGGCGGCGTCACATACCACTTCAAGGGAACCGACATCTGCTCTGATGTGCTGGAATCGAAATAAGTCCGGCGTTAAGAGCGAAGTAAAAAATGGAAATGAGATCAAGATGAGCTTTCAATCCACAAGCACTAAGAAGGGTTGCATGGAGAACTTTGCATCCTTGCTGCATCGGTATGGATGCACGCTTCATGGGCGCGTCAGCCAATATGACTATGAGCGGTACAACCTGTTGACGAATCAGGCGCAAATAGCATTGAAGGAAGACGGGCATTTTGAGGTTCGTCTGCTGGACTCGGTGTGGCAGCTGTCGCTGAAAGTTAAGAGGAGTGATGACCTGCCGGATCGCGCTGATCTTGCAGTCACTTTCCGGTGCGTCAGCGGAAAGCTGCCACAGGCGGCGCTCGCGGTTGATCTTGCAGCTGGTGAATGGTCGGCGGGCAATTACGTGCTCATGCCCTCCGTGGCGTATAACGGCAACCGCTTTCTGTCGAGGCGCATTCCCTACTCGCCCAAGCTCTACTATGTCCAAGATATCGGGACGGACGTGCCCATGATTATTACCGATGTGCCCCGGCTTGCTATTGAAGGCGGTCCTTCGCGCATCCAGGACCGCAGCGGCAGCATGGCGGTGCCATCCATTGGCTTTTATTCGCCGGCAAAAAAGCAGGGGGTGCTGCTGTTGACTGCTCAGGGAAATGCGCTGGGTGATTACGGAGTTGGCCTGGAGGAAAACCGCGACCGCCGCCGGGCTGTGGTCTCTGTCACCGCACCGGTGGTGCGTGAACTTCATAGTTATCGAGGCTGTGATTCTCAGTACCCTTCGCTCGACAAACCCCATGATTTTGCTGCGGGCGATGAGCTTACCATCTCCCTTCGGATCTGCGTCTTTGGCGCGGACAGCGTGAAGGGGCTCTTTGACCGTTTTGCACAAGAACGCAAGTCTCTGGTGTCGCGGCATGCTCCACGAAACACGCTGCCCTACTCCGCGTGTTTTGAGCTGCAGCAGGAGAAATTCAACCGCGAGAATTTTGTGCCGGAGCATGGTTATTATTCGGTTGGCCCGCGTAATATGTTTCTGCAGGACTGGCAGATAGGCTGGACAGGTGGGATGATCAGTACCTATCCGCTGCTTTTTTCCGGTGATAAGACTACCCGCCAGAATGTGCTGCGCAATTTCGACTGGCTCTTCCCAAATGGTATTAGTCCCTCCGGTTTCTTCTGGGACTGCGGCCGCAACGGCACAGAGTGGTTTGGCGGCGATATCAGGAAACCTCACACTGCCAACTGGCATCTGATCCGCAAGAGCGGGGACGGTGTCTATTACATTATCAAGCAGTTTCTTCTGATGGAAAAGCTTGGCATCGAGGTTAAGCCTGCCTGGCGTGAGGGGACCCGCACAGTCTGCGACGCTCTGGTTAGATTATGGCAAAAAAATGGCCAGATGGGCCAGTTTGTCGACTCCATCAGTGGCGAGATTAAGGTCGGCGGCTCCACGAGCGGGGCGATCATTCCGGCCGCACTTGTTTTAGCCGCCAGCTATTTCAAGCGTGACGAATATCTCAAGGTGGCCATCGAATCCGGAGATCATTACTACAATACTTTTACCAGCAAAGGTATGAGCTGTGGCGGTCCCGGTGATGCCCTGCAAAATCCTGACTCTGAGTCTTGGTACGCCCTGATCGAGAGCTACATGGCCCTCCATGAAGCGACAGGAGATGCAATCTGGCTGCAACGGGCTGCCGAGACATCGCGTCAGTTTGCCACTTGGGTGGTCGCCTATGATTTTAAATTTCCGCCAGGCTCCACTTTTGAAAAGGCTGGCATACGTTCGACCGGAGCCGTTTATGCCAACACTCAGAACAAACATGCGGCGCCGGGGCTTTGTACTTATTCAGGTCTGGGATTGCTGAAGCTATTTCGGGCAACTGGCGACCGTTCCCATCTGGATATGCTCTTTGATATTGCCCACAACATCCCGCAGTATCTCCCCCATCCACAGAATC
Source organism: Verrucomicrobiia bacterium (assembly GCA_040380225.1). Classification (GTDB taxonomy): domain Bacteria; phylum Verrucomicrobiota; class Verrucomicrobiia; order Chthoniobacterales; family UBA6821; genus UBA6821. The sequence goes on from JBEIJN010000034.1 coordinate 26,894, forward strand.
CTCTTGGACAGGCTGTCTTTGGGCGAATGTGCGAGCGGGTCAACCTGACCGATTGGGAGGGGGAGAAAAGCATCGGTGAGACCCTCCTGATGACGACCTGGGCAGAGACATCCCTGATGTTGACCACAATTGAAATTCCCGGTCTTTATGTGCAACCGGAAAAGGCACTTGCAGTGGCATTCGACAATGTTGAAGCGGAGATTGTTGCTGATTCAGAAACCCGTGTCGCCGTGCGAATATGCAATCCAACCGCGCTTGTCGCATCGGTTGTTATTTTGGCGGAAAGCAGCAGTGAGGCGATGAAACCGCTTGCCGAAAATGTGCTCCTCAACGCAACACGCGAGCGGCTTGCCCCTGGAGAGGAGCGCATTTTGACATTTGCCAAAGATCCGGGAGGGATGTGAAGGAATTTGCCCCGATCTGGATCTGTAGCCCGGTTTCACTCTTACGTCTCTATAATCGCCCTTTTATGAATTCCACCGCACCCACAAAGCTCATTCTCGACATGGTTCACCACAACCCCGGCGAAGCACGGTATGTTTCAAAATACCAAGATCCGGCGGTGTTGGCGGAGATGGGGTTCAACGGCAAAGTCTTCTTCCTTTTTGATTCTCCGAGTCTGGCGATCAACTGGGAATCCGTGGATCCCCGGATTTTTCCCCCCGGTTCGGAGGGACGCCAGTGGGTAGACGAGAAGGCGGCGAGCCTCCGCGAGGAGTTTCAAAAATGCAGGACAGCGGGAGTTGAAGCCTACGCAATGGGCGATCTCGTGCTTTTTCCCAAGGCCCTGATCGAACGCTTCGGCATCGAGGAGTCATTCGGCGCCCCTCTTCACCCGAAGACCGACGAACTCCTGCGTTCCATGGTAGATCAGATTTTCACGGAGTTCCCGGATTTCGCGGGATTCGTCGTCCGTATCGGTGAAACCTACCTTGAGGATGCGCCCCACCACCGCGGAAACATCCTTAACAAGACCGACGCCGACAAAACGATCATCCCGCTCATCCAACTCCTTCGCGAGGAGATCTGCGTCAAGCACGGGAAGACGCTTCTTTTCCGGACTTGGTTGTCCTTCGATTGCGACTTGGAGAAATACAAAAAGGTCAGCGCCGCGATCGAGCCGCATCCGAAGCTGATGATCGGCGTCAAGCATTGTGAGGGGGATTTTCACCGCGCGAACGAGTTCAGCAAGGTCATCGGCGAGGGGCGTCACCCGCAGGTCGTCGAGGTCCAGTGCGCCCGCGAATATGAAGGCAAGGGCGCCTACCCGAACTACATTGCGCACGGTGTCATCGAGGGCTTCGAGGAACATGCTTTCATGCAGGCGTCAAAAATCCGCAGCCTGCGGGATTTTATGAAGCGCAAGCCGGAGCTCTTCGCAGGCGTCTGGACATGGAGCCGGGGAGGCGGTTGGGAGGGTCCGTTTATCGGCAACGAGCTCTGGTGCGATGTGAATGCCTGGGTCATGGCCCAATGGGCCGGCAATCCCGCCGAGAGCGAGGAGTCGATCCTCCACCGCTATGCGGTGAACCGCCTCGGCCTCGCGGAGGATCAGTCACCCCTTTTCCGCAGGCTTTGCCTGGCGTCGGCCGAAGCAGTCGTGCGCGGCAGAAACTCCACCCACGGAGACATGAACCCCTGGTGGACCCGTGATGCGGGCATCGCCTGGCCCGCCACGCCGAAGGATACTACTGCCTGCGCGAGGAATCTCGCCCAGAAGGACGAGGCCATCACGCTGTGGAAGGAGATTGTGGACCTTTCACACAAGATCGTCTGGCCGGATGAGGAAACCCGGAAATTCGCGATTGCATCGGCCGAGTATGGCCTTCGGCTCTTCGGGATCTACCGCGCCATCGTGTTTCTGTCGGATGCCGAAGCTCGCGGCGACCGGTCGGCGCTCGTGCACTGGTTGGAGACCTACGATGCGGCCTGGGCACACTACAATAAGCTTCCCGCCGACTATCCCGAGGCCGGCACCCTCTACACGCAGGCGCACGAACGGTGGTTTAGCACCGAGACTGCGCACCTCCATGTCACCCAGCTCAAAGACCGCCAAGACAGAAAGTAGTGACGAATGAAGGACATGGGGATCCTGAAACCTGACAAGCACACTTGAAACTTAAAACCACATCCTCCCTCGTGTTGGCCATCCTGGCGATGGCCGTCCCAGCCAATTCCGAAAATCTGCTCGGATGTGCTGGAGTGATTGCTGACAGACCAACGCCAAGCCCTTCTACCAACATCAATTCGCATCAACCATGAAAGCATCATCCCTGCAGAGCCGGATCTTGGGCCGCACGGCCGGCTTGGTCGCACTCACCTCGATCTTCGCCGCTTGGCAGATAAAAGCCGAAGAGCCTGCGGGCGGAAAAAATCCCGACGACCTGGCGGGATACCGCAAGGTCGAAGCCCCACGGGTTCCCGTGCCGGAGTTCATCAACCCCGGCTTTGCGGATGGAACAAAAGGCTGGAGCCTTGGTAAAGGTTTCCGCGCCGCACCTGGAGAAGGCGTTAACCAAACGGGTGCGCTTTTTTACGAACGGACCGATCCTGCGGAGTATCCTTTAGCCACCCAATCGGTGAATTTGATTCCCGGAGCGGCTTATCGGGTTCGGGCTATGGTGAAAACGGACGGCGTTCAGGGCGCGGATCGACAGGGGGCCGGTGTCTTTGTGCAATATTACAAAGCGGGCAAATATCTTGGAGGTGCTTTCCCTAAGGGCGTGTTTGGCACAAGCGACTGGAAGGAGGTGGGGGAGAAATTCACCGTTCCGGCCGATGCCGATCGCGCGGCTATCGGCCTTTACATCCGCAAGGGGGATACCGGCAAAGCGTGGTTCACAGGTGTGGTCTTGGAGCCGGAGGCGTTTCAACCGGGCGTCCTTCTCCTGAAGCCCATTCAGGAACGATTCCTGACCAATGACGGGAAGTTTGCGGTGAACTGGAATCTCGCCGCCGCAACGCAGGAATACGCGGCGAAGGCTCTAGAGACCCGTGTGCAGGTTCTCTCAGGAAACAAAGAGGTCAGGGTCGAACGGTTTCCCTGCACCGGGCTGCTGACGCGCGGTGATCTTGGTTCCCTGCCGGTCGGAGAGTTGACGCTGCGCCTGGCGTTGCTGGACCCCGCTGCAAAAACGATCCTGCACGAGGCGGAGTTCCCGGTGACCTGCATGGCTCCGGCGGACATCCCGGCGAATGCCGTGCGTGTGGATGCAAAGGGCCGGACCTTTGTCGATGGAAAGCCTTACCTGCCGGTCGGTCTCTACATGACAGGGGTGCAGCGCGAAGATATCGCCAGAATTGGCGACAGTCCCTTCAACTGCGTCATGCCCTACGGCAGCACGGGCCTGAAGTTCCGGGATACCACAAAGCAAGGGATCGAGGCTACTCGCGAGGTGCTCGATGCCTGCAACTCAGCCGGTGTGAAACTGATCTTTTCCATCACAGACCTCTACGAAAATGCGATATGGGCAGGTGGCGTGGTTCCCTACCCGAAAACTTGGAATGGCATCACCGGCGAAAAGGAAATCGTCACCGCCGTTGTCGAGGCCTTCCGCAAGAGCCCGGCTTTGCTGGCTTGGTATATCGCCGATGAAAATGGTCCCGATATGGCCCCTCGCCTCATCGAACGCCGACGCTTGATGCATCAATTGGATCCGTGGCATCCCACTTGGGCGGTCTACTTTAAG
>JBEIJN010000035.1:0-29164 GCA_040380225.1 Verrucomicrobiia bacterium
GAGACTGCATGTTTAATATGGAACTCAGGAACTCAGGAATGGAAATGCAGAACCAAACCCTCAAGCGGTAGGAAAGCATGCAAAGGAGGTAGACGATCTCAATACAGAGACTGTCTGTTTAGGAGTATGGAGCAAGGGGTTACGGTTCTTTCATAGCAGTCACACGCTTCTCAAACCTCATTTTCCTGAGTTCCTGAGTTCCACATTCATTCCCTCATAGCATTCATTTCCAGAGCGTCAGAAAAAACCCGAAAACGCTATAACAGTCTAACAGTCTAACAGTCTAGATTCGCCGTTGAACCAAGCTCCCCTGAACCTTCCTGCGCGGAAGAAAGCCGAAACTCGACTTCCGCGCAGGGGTTCTGAGGGCATCCGCACCCCCCGGCACGGTTACCCTCAAATCTTCATTCAGCCACGCTTGCGGCGGTAGGCCACGACGAGAGCCAATCCACCCAAGCCGATCAACGCGTACGTGCTCGGCTCGGGAACCGTGTAGGTGAGGGTGACGTTCTGTCCGTTCTGGCTGATGCTGAAGGAGGATCCGGCAAGGGTGGTGGCGAAGTCGTTCCCGTAGGCATCCAGCAGGGCGGTGTAATCGGCAAGGGAGAGATGTTCCAATCCCGTCGTGCTTCCCGTGACCTGGTAGATGGTCCAGCTCTGGTCGGAAGCCCAGAGGGAATCAGTCCAATTAACGACACTTCCCACATCGTTGAAGGAGAGCACCAGCGTCGTCCCGCCGTTGAAGGCCAGATTCCCTCCGACCATCACCTGGTCATAGGCCAGCGGGCTGTTGGCCGTGGTGTTGTCGGCAAGCTGCCAGAGCATGGTGGAGCCGGGCTGATAGTCGAGGTTCCCACCGAAGTTCTGGATGCCGGGAGAGTTGCCGGGGCTGTGAATGCCGGCAATCGTGGCGTCGCCCGCAATCGTTCCGCTTCCCTTGAGCGTGGCACCGGCCTCGACCTGAAGGTTCCCCGCGATCGATCCATTCACCGCAAGGGTGCCGCCGCTGACCTTGGTGAGGCCCGTGTAGCTATTGGAGGCGGTGAGGATGGTGGTGCCGGCACCTGCCTGTGTGATCCCCCCCACCCCGCTGACGGCGCCGCCAAGCGTGAGTTGGCTGTTGGAGGCAGTATTCATGGTGATGTCGCTGGCGGCATTCACCGCGGCGGTGATGGCGTGGCTTCCGGCCTGCACGTTGACGGAGGCGTTGGTGTTGCCAGCCTGGAGGGTCAGACTGCCTCCGCTGCCACTTCCCTGGGCGATCTCATAGGAAGAGGTGCTGTTGGAGAAGGTGATGCTCTGGAGGGAGGGAGCTGTCCCGTCGAGGGTCACGCTTCCCGAGCCGCCCGCCCCGAAGGTCGCCGTATCATTGGCGCTCAGAGCGCCGTCGATACCGGCCACACCCCCCGCCTGCTGCCAGTTACCGAAGTCGGACCACGAACCACCGGTGGTGTTCCAGACACCCTGACCGGTGTAGACGAAGCCCGAGACATTGACGGTTTGTCCTGCGAGCCCCGTGTTGCCCAGGCCACTGCCTCCCACCTCCTGCGAGGTCAGGGCCACTGCGATCGTCCCGCTCTTGGCCCCCGCCGTGTTGTCGTTCAGCGTCACGCTGAGGCCGGTGTCGGAGCTTCCGGCCGCAAGGCCCGTGACGCTTCCCGATCCGGCGACTCCTCCCGTGGAGGCGCCGAGGGAGGCGCCGAGGGTCTCGGTGAAGGCCGAGATGGCCGCGCTGTTGCTGACGATCAGATTCGCGCTGCCGAAGCTTCCCCCGGCGTGGATGCGGCCGAGGTTGACATTGTTGGTACCGAGCACTGCCGAGGCCAGGTTATAGCCGGTCGCCGTGTAGGCGATGCTGTTGCTCCCGAGCGAAACCGGGGCGCTCCCCCCGCCGACTCCCGTATCGTTCATGGCAAAGACAGCCATTCCCGTGGTGGCTCCGGCCACGGCGCTCTTGGCCACCGAAAGGGTCAGGTTGGTCGAGGCGCCGGGGGCCAGATTCGAGAAGTTGGTTCCACCGGTGATCGAGGCACTGCCGCTGTTGCCCACGAGATCGACTCCGAGCGAGCCTCCGCCTGCGGCGACCGTGTTGGAGATCCCGAGGAGGGCCGTGACGCTTCCCGAATTGGTGACGTGATAGGCCAGGGAGATCGCATTGGTGAAGAAGGAGCCCGAGGCAAACTGGGCGATGTTCAGATCCACGACGCCGAGGGTCGCCGTCACCAGCGAGGGACGGTAGAGGGCGTTGTTGTAGATCAGGCTCGGCGGCGTATTCGAGAAGGAACCCGAGAGACTGCCGCCGTAGGTGAAGAGGCGGTAGACGCCGGGGCCCATCATCCCCTGACCGTTGTCTCCCGCATTATCGAGCAGGGAGAGCGTGCCGCCGAGAGTCAGGTTGCCCGTCACCGTGACCCTGTCGCTCAGGCCGGGAGAGGCGAGGGTGCCCGCCGTCCCGAGTTCGAAGATGCTCTGTGCCGAAGAACCGAGCAAGAGGTCTCCCCTCACCGCCTGCGTTCCGATCGAGTTGCCGGGATTTAGCGAGCCGTTGACCGTGACGGCCCTGCCGGTGTTCGCCCCGGTGGTGATGGTGCCGTTGCCGGAGAGCGTCTGTCCGGTGCCGATGGTGTAGCCCGAGGCCCCCTTGGCCGAGACATCGAACGTTCCCCGACTGTTGGTCATGCCGAGGTTGATGTTGGTGCTCGAGGAGATCGTTCCCGAACTGGAGAGCGCCAGCACTCCTCCGCCGGAGATCGTCGTGGTGCCGGTGTAGCTGTTGTTCCCGGCGAGGGTCTGGGTGCCCGAGCCGCTCTTCACGAGTCCGCCCGTTCCCGAGATCACGCCCGAGTAGGTGCCGCTTCCGCCCGCGTTGCCGACGGTCAGGGTGCCCGAGCCGAGGGTGACATTGCCGCCGCTGGCACCGCCGCCGCCCAGCGCGTCGATCGTTTGATTGTAACCCGCGAGGTTCAGCGTCGCCCCGGCGGCATTGGAGAGGGTGACCGAGGAGTTCCGGGCGAGGGCCTGGTTTGCGCCGGCCTGCAGGGTGCCGGCGGAGATGATCGTGGCGCCCGTGTAGGTGTTGTTCCCGGCGAGGGTCTGGGTGCCCGAGCCGCTCTTCACGAGTCCGCCCGTTCCCGAGATCGCGCCCGAGTAGGTGCCGCTTCCGCCCGCGTTGCCGACGGTCAGGGTGCCCGAACCGAGGGTCACATTGCCGCCGCTGGCACCGCCGCCGCCCAGCGCGGCGATCGTGCTGTTGTAGTTGGTGAGATTGAGGGTAGCCCCCGTCACATTGGAGAGGGTGACCGCCGAGTTCACGCCGAGGGCCTGGGAGGATCCCACCTGCAGCGTGCCGCCCCTGACGAGCGTGGCTCCGGTGTAGGTGTTGTTGCCCGTGACGATGGTCGTTCCGGATCCGGCCTGGATCAGTGTTCCGCTTCCGGAGAGGGCATTGCCCAATCCAAACCCGCCGGCACGGTTGATGATCAGCGTGCCATTGTTGGCGATCGCCGCGTCATTGCCGGTAATGTTGCCCGTGGTGCCTCCGGTGCCCACCTGAATGGTTCCCCCGAGGATTGAGGCGCCTCCCGTGTAGGTATTGTCCCCAGCCAGGATCAGGGTACCCTGACCCGATTTGGTGATGGCCCCAGAGGTGGCATTGCCTCCCCCGTCGAAGGCCTTGTCGGCGATCACCCCGCTCACCTGGAGCGAATCGGAGGTGCCGACCACATTAAAGTTCAGGTTGGCGTTGCCACCCACCCCGCCCCATTGGGAGGAGATGCCGATGTTGGCCTGCACCAAGTTATTGGTGCCGGTCGCAGTCAGGGTCTTGATGGTCGAGTTGCTCGATTGACCCGCGGTCAGGATGAACTGGGCTCCACCGGCACCGGATGTGCCGGAGACGGTCGAGTTGCCGTTCATGGTCAGCGATCCGAAGTAATCCCCGTTGTTCCCCATGGCGTAGGTTCCGCCGTTGAGCGTCATGGCCGAGGTGTCGTTGATGACATTCACCCCCTGGGCCCGGAGGGTCGCCCCGGAGTTCACCGTGATCGCTCCGGAGAGGATATTTGCGTTGTTGTTGGACAGGGCGAGGGTGCCCGCGTTGATCATCGTCCCCCCAGTGTAGGCATTGGCTCCGGTGAGCGTGGTCGTTCCGGATCCGGCCATCGTGAGCGAACCCGTGCCGGAGATCGCTCCACTCAGGGTCTGGGTGGCGGAGTTGCTTAAGACAAGTGATGAACTGTTGGCAATCGCCCCCGCGTAGGAACCGTTGCCGAGTCGGCCGGAGACCACCAGAGATCCAGCGGAGATCGTGGTGGCACCGGTGTAGGTGTTGTTGCCGGAGAGGGTAAGCGTGCCGCCACCCACCTTGGTGAGGCCGTTGCCGGAGAGCACGCCGGAGATCCCGTTGCCCTGGCCCGAGGCCACGCCGATCCAGTTGAGCAATCCGGAATTACCCAGCTGGACATTGTTGGAGATCGAGAAGCCGCCGGATCCGAACTGGAGGTCTCCGGCCGCATTGTTGTTGGCATTGAGCAGGATGGATGCCTGACCGGCCGCGGAGGCGTTCCCGAGAACCAACGGACTACGAAAGACGTTGATCGTCCCCAGGAAGCTGTTGGTCCCGTTCAGCACGGTGAAGGCGGAATTGTTGCCTCCTGCCCCACCCTCGATGTAGAGGACCGAGTTGCTGGAGCCGCCGCTGATCGTGCCATTGAAGGTGTTCGTGCTGACGATCTGCTGGGCTCTCAGCGAGGTGGTGCCGCTTCCCGAGGCCAGAACGATCGCATTGTTGAAGACCCCGTTGGCGGCGGTCAGGTTCATGGCTCTCCCCTGGGTCGTGAAGGTGAGGGTCCCTGTGCCGAGGTTGGTCCCGCCCGCGGCGGCGATCCCGCCCGTGCCCGTGACCATGGTGCCGGCCGAGTAGGTGTTGGAGCCCGTGAGCGTGGTCATCCCCGCCCCGGCCAGTGTAAGGGCACCCGAGCCGGAGATCGTCCCCGCAAGGGTCTGGGCTCCGGAGTTGCTGAAGACAAGCGTTCCGGCGGAGAGCAGGGTCGGGCCGCTGTAGGAGTTGTTGCCCGCGAGGATGGTCGTGCCCGTGCCCGCCTGGACGAGGGTGCCGGTGCCCGAGATGGCGCCGGAGACGGTCAGGGCATCGCTGCGGTTGAAGGCCAGGGATGCGTTGTTGGTCACGTTGCCCGAACCGAGCGTGCCTGTCGTGCCGCCATTGCCCACCTGTAATGTCCCCTCCGAAACGGTGGTCCCGTTCTGGTAGGTGTTGGTGCCCGTGATGGTCAGCGAACCGGATCCGTATTTGGTGAGGCCGCCGCCGCCGTAGATGGGGCCGGTGAGGGTGACGTTGTTGGTTCCCACCCCGATGGTGTTATCAAAGTTCGATTGGGCGTTGTTGATCGGGTTTGCGAAGGTTCCCGATACATTGAAGCGGAGGTTGCCCAGGGTGGTGTTGACGTAGCTGTTGAGATAGACCTCGTTGGCCGGGTTTCCGAGGGCGTAGAGGTTGTTCACCACGAGGCTGCCGCGGTTAAGCTGGATCAATGCGGTGAAGGAGTTCGAGGCGGACAAGGTGAAGGCCGTGCCGCTGTCGGCCGCGCTGGTGTTGAGAAAGAGGACGGCGCCGTTGCCCCCTCCGGAGATCGCCCCGTTGAAGGTCAGGCCCCCGGGCGACTGCTTGAAGAACGTCGTCGTGCCGGTCGTGGCCACGGTGAAGTTATTGGTGAGCGTCACCGGATTGGCGTCCGAGACGTTGGTGCTCTGCGCTTGCACCGCCGAGACGGTGAAAAGCACGGCGCACAGGGTCGCTGCGATCGGGATCAGACGAGGATTTGTTCTCATGGCGTTTGCTTCGGAGGGTGGCTTCGGGGGTGACTTTTTTAACGAAGTTTTTGGGTGGAGTGGATCGGTGCTCGGCTCAGGAGCTATGGAGATCGTTGCGGCCCTTGAGTCCCAATAATGCCCTCGAATCGATCTGATCGACCGTCTCCACGATCATCTGGGAGAGGAGTTGAGAGGTGCTGAGATTCAGCGACGCGGCCTTCTCACAGGCCTGTTGCCAGACGCTATTGCGGATGTAGATGGTCCTCTTGCCGGCAGGTGAGGGCGATTTCGCGGTGTTGTCTTGCTGGATGTTTGCCATAGGAAAGCCGTGCTTTATACGGCATTTAAAATGAGAGGCAACTAAAAATTGGAAAGGTCAGAACCAACAGGGAAAGGCAAAATGCAAAATGATGAATGAAAAATGGGAATAGGAGCATCCTTCATCCTTCCCCACGGAAAGCGTCGGGGTTTTTGTTTGATTGTAGCTACAATCGTATCACTTTGAATCCATGCTCAAGACTGCCACTATCCGCGCTAGGCTCTCCCCCACACTCAAAGAGGAGGTGGAGGAAACGCTTTCCGCGCTCGGCCTGACAGTTTCGGATGCGATCCAATTGCTCTTTCATCAGATTCATCTGCGAAAGGGCCTCCCCTTTGAGGTAGCAATCCCCAACAAAACCACGGCAAGCGTTCTCCGCGGAAGCAAGAAGGGCAAAGGCGTCGAGAAGTTCTCCTCCAAAAAGGCACTCTACGCTGACCTCGGTCTATGAGGTCACTCAGTCGGACAAAAAGCTGAACTGCTGAAATCGCCGTAACGAAGCCCAATAGGGCGAGGCCGGGCAAGCAAAGTCGAAGGTCGAGGGTCGAAGGCGTAATCAGCGATCAGTATTCTGCAATCAGCAACCAGCAACCAGCAACCAGCAACCAGCAACCAGCAATCAGCAATCAGCAATCAGCAATCAGCAATCAGCAATCAGCAATCAGTATTCTGCAATCAGCAATCAGCAAAAAGGGAAGGTGGGAAGGTCAGAACCAAGCCTCAAAGCCGTAGAGGTTGACAACCACTCACCCTGGGTGCATTGGTGATGCCATGGAAATCACGATGCTTCTCCATGATTGCTCGCTCGACGGGGAGTCAGGATACGCGGCGTCCTGCGTGGAGTTCCCGGAAGCCAACGGCCAGGGGGAAACTCCCGAGGAATGCGTTCAGGATCTGCGCGCTGCGGTGCATGATGTGCTGGAATTCCGCACGGAGGAAGCACGTAAGGCTGGGAGCTAGGAGCTAGATTTTTAGAGCTACCCCGAAGGTCGAGCGTCGAGCATCCCAAGCAACCACGAAAAACCCCGCTCCTTTTCAGGAAGCGGGGTTCTCTGGAGAACGAGCTTCTGACCTAACAGTCTAACAGTCTAACAGCCTAAAGGCCTTAAGCCTTCAGCCTCTTGCCTCTCTTCCTCAGAACTTGCATCCCAAGCTCCAGAAGATGTTCTGGCTGACGAGGTCGCTGTTCCCTGCGGCGGCGTTGTAGAAGAAGGCTGTGTTCCAGCGCTTCTTGTACTCGAGGGTCACGCCGACACCGGTGTAGAGGGTGTCGCGAAGGGGAGCGGAGCTTGTGTTGACCACCGGCGTTCCGGAGAGGTTGCCGTTGATGCTGTAGGGGTTCTGCATGAACTCGTGCTGCCAGGCCAGATTGACCTGCGGCACGACCGTGAGGTTGCGGCTGGCCTTCCAGTTGTAGGCGCAGTTCGCACCAAGGTTGTAGATCATGCTGGCGGTGTTCCAGTTGAGGCCCTGGTAGTCGAGGCTCTGGGCACCCGTTTCGTTGAAGGAGTTCATCCCGAAGTAGGTGTACTGCAGGCTGGAGACCGGACCGAAGGCCCAGTTGCCCTTCCTGAAGTTGTATCCCGCCGCAATCATGCTATCGAGTTCCCCGGCGCCGGGCGTGCTGTTGGCCGTGCGGTTCATCCCGGGGAAGGTGATGGCTCGCGTGACCGAGTAGTTGTTGTAGCTGCCGCCGATCAGGGCGTCGCCGTAGAGGCCCCTGCCGCTCGGATCACCGTAGGTGGCGAGCAGTCCGAAGCGGACGGCGTTGTTGATGACCGTGCTGCCCGAGTAGGTGCCGCTGTACTTGGCATAGGTGCCCTGGTAGCCGGAATAGATGCCGGTGGCCACGGCAGGGCTCCACTTGTAGGTGAGGCCGGCGATCAGACCACCGCTCTGGGCGTTGAAGTTCTGGAGCATGTTGCCGCTGTTGGCCTGGGCGAAGATGCCGTTGCCATCCACGAACATTCCCCAGTGGTTGTCCTCTCCCGGGCGGAGGATGTCTTTCTTGGAGTCGAGGACACCCTTGTCCCCCTGACCCTCGAGGATGGCGATATTGTCACCGAGTCCGCTCATCGTGAAGCCGGTACCCGCCACGCGGAGGCCAAACATCTGCTGGACCAGATCGTTGTACTGGGCGTTGGCCGCATTGAAGGCCATCGTCGAGAGCGACTGGTAGAGCGTCGGGGCGATGGCGGCGAAGGCCTGGCTATACTGGGAGGCCGTGAGGCTGTCGAGAGCCGTGGAGACGGTCAGCTTGTCACCGCTGGTCGCGGTGATGAAGGTATCCAGGGCCTTGGCCACGCTGGCGTCGTTCGGGGTGGTGGCCATCTGCGAATAGGTCAACGGCGCGATGAGCAGGGTGCCGAGCGAGTTGTTCGCGCCGCTCACAAGGAACCTGCCGCGCAGGGTCGGATTATCCAGCGTGATCGTGTCGAATGTCCCCGTGATCCCGCCCGTCGCGGTCAGGAACTGGAAGCTGGTTCCCGGGGCCAGTGCGTAGCCGCCGTAGCCGACGGCATTGAGCGCTCCGGCCAGGGAAGCCGTTCCGGTGACCACAATGCGGTCGAAGGAGGAGAGGGAGGCCGCCTGGAAGAGGATCGCTCCCGCCGATGTCTGGGTGTAGTTGCCGTTGACCGTCAGGGTGCCCGGTGAGTTGCCGGGAGAGACCGTGCCCGAGCTCACCAGATTCCCGTTGAGGGTTCCGGAACCGCCAAGCAAGCTACCGTTTGCGAGGGTGAATCCGTTGGTGGAGGTGAACTGGCCATTGACGATCGTGGTGCTGTTGTTGTTCATCGTCACGGCGGCCTTGATGATGACATTCACACCGACGGGAATGTCGAGCTCGCCACCGGGTTGGTAGACGACCCACGGATAATTGTTATTGCCGGGTCTGAATTCATCAGGTCCCGGGAAGACGATGAGACCAGGCGTGAAGTTCAGGAGGAGATTTCCTCCGGACACGGTGAAGAAGAAGTTATTGGGATCAAATCCGTCGGTCATGCTGCCGGGTGCAAAAGACGCCCGGAAGTTGACTCCCTCGGCAAGATCGCTTCCGGTCATGACGACCCATGAGTTGGTCAGGTTATCATTCGCATCCCAGAAGTCGTTGGTCGCATGCACATTGGTGGTGAAGAACATCTCGAATTGAGCGTTCGTGGCGACGGAGAGCTTGCCCCCCACCTGCGTGGGAGCGGTGAAGTTCGTTCCAGGACCGCTGTTGGTGTTGGCGTAGAGGGTCCAGAGGTAGGCCCCTGAGGCGCCGAATGTCAGGTCGGTGGCTATATTCAGGGAATCGGGGCCGATCGGGGAGAGCACACCGCCGGAGACCGTGACTGCTCCAGATCCCAAAGCTCCCTTCTTAACTTCCAGGGTACCTCCCGTGATCGTGGTCGTCCCGACATAACCGTTGCTTCCGGTGAGCGTGGTGGTGCCCGCTCCCGATTTCACCAGGGAGCCGTTCCCCGTGATGCTCCCCGAGATCGTCAGACCGGTACCGATGGAATTGCTAAGGATCACGGCGGATGCAAACTCCACCGGAGCGGTGATCGTGTGAGACCCAGTAAGCGTGGAAACGGAAGCATTCGTACCACCGTAGGAGGCCAAGGTCAGAGTGTTGGTACCCCCGACGGTATAAGAGCTGGCGGCGTTGGAGAAGGTCACCGAGAGAAGCGAGGCATTGGTGTCGAGCGTGACCGAACCACTGCCGTTGGTGCCGAAGGTCGCGGTGTCCGCAACGCTCAAGGCACCATCGAGACCGGGGGTTCCGCCATCAACCTGCCATTTGGCGAAGTCTGACCAATCGCCGCCATTCGTCGATGTCCAAACCCCCTGACCGCTGTAGACATAGCCGGTGATCGTGACCGATGTAGTCCCCACATTAGTGCTGGCACCGCTGAGATCGGAGTCATCATAGGAGATGAGTTGCACCGTGTTGGTGAAATAGCCGAGTGCGACCTTGCTGGGATCAAGTTGACCAAAAAGATCAGCAGAGTCACCTTGGGCGAGACCGCCCGCCGTATCGATCGAGAGATAGGAGTTCGTGTTGTTGTTGGTCACCCCCAGTGCAATGCGGAAGCCGGTGCTCGAGTTGCTGACCGTGACGCTGTTGGTCGATGAAGCAGTGGCGGCTCCGCGATGGACGGCGCCGAAGCTGAGATTCGTTCCCGTGACCACATTCGAGGCATGGTCGTAAACGACCACATCAAAGGTTGCCTGATTGCTTGCACCATTCAGCGTGTAATTGAAGGCCCCGGTGTTGGTCCCGAAATTCGTGCCGGTATACGAATAGGTCAGACTGGGAAGCTCCACGCCATTAGTCGGGGCTATGTTATTGGTGCTGACAGAACCACTGGTGTAATTGGTTCCTGTCGCAGTAAAGTTGGTAATCGTCGTGTTGGAGCTACCGTTGTAAACGTAGACACTGAAGTTGGTGGTGCCGTTGCCAATGACCGCATTCGGCCCGTTGAAGATCGCCTCGACGACGTTGGTCACGGAACTCTTTTTCAGGAATGCAACGCCGTCATTCGTGTCGTAGACCAAACCGTACCCGCTGGGAGTATTGCTGCTGGCAAAAGTGCCAGAGAGCTCCCCGGATGCCGAGAGGAACACGTAGACATCATTGGTCAGGGCGTTGTTGGTGATGAAATTGACGCTTCCTCCGCTGAGGGAGGCGTTGCCGATCACGGTGAGCAGACTGGTGTTGTTCACATCGAGGAAAATATTCAGCGTACCATTCAGCGTCAGGCTCCCGATGGTCAACTCGCCCAAACCTCCGTTACCAGGTGTGATGTTGCCACCGGACTCGACGGTCACCGCAGAGGTCGTGCGTCCCTCGCCCATGAGGGTTGCGTTCGTTTGCACTGTGTAGCCACCACCCCCGATGTGCGTGCCGTTGAGAACAAGTGTCCCGGCGCCTATCGTAGTCGTGCCGTTGTAGGAATTGTCGGGGCCGGTGATGGTGAGTGTTCCCGAGTTTGTCTTCACCAGGGAACCTAAGCCGGAGATGATGCCTCCCAGACTCTGGTTAGCAGTTGTTCCGATGACCAACCTGCCATTGGTGGCAATCGAAATATTGCCGTCATAGTTTCCATTATTCAGGACGCCGGAGCCATCGACCCATAGCACCCCATTGGAAATTGTCGTATCACCCGTGTAGGTGTTTGTCCCATTGAGCAGCATGGTTCCCCCGCCGACTTTGGTCAGATAGCTTGCCTGAGATCGGGGCCATGTCGGCGAAGGGCCGTTGGTAAACCCTGAATCCACCGTCAGCGTCGCGCCGCCCGAGACATTGAAAGCTGTCCCCGTGATCGCCGCAGAACCGAGGGTGATTCCAGGGCCGCTGATCGTGGAGTTGGAGTTCACAGTCACGTCGCCCTTCAGGAGGTAGGAGTATCCGCTGTCGTGGACGGCGGTGGCCACGAGCGTGCCGCCGTTCATGGTGATCGGGCCGAGCGCATTGACGAAATTGCCCCCATTCGTGACGAGGCCTCCCGAGTTAATGACGATCGGGGTGATCACGTTGGCCGAATGGTTTCCAAAGGTGTTGTTCACAGCGAAAACAAAGGTTCCGTTGGTATTGACCGTCACGGTGTTGTTGGCATTGTTGGCCAACCCTTTCACGATGAGGGCGCCTTGATTGACCATGGTTCCCCGCGTGTAGCCGTTGTTGACCGCGAACGTCACCGTGCCACTGCCATTCTTGGTCACGGAGCCTTGGCCGTTCATGGGTATCGAGTTCGTGTAGACATCCGAACGATCGAAGACTACGCCACCCTTGCCGGCACCAAAATCAATCCCCGGAGCGATCACAACACCACCGTTGCTGATGCTCAGTGTACCGTTGGCATTTGCCGTCGAGGCGATGATGATTTTTCCGGCGTTGCTATAGACGCCCGTGCCGCTGACATTCATGACGCCGGCTCCATCCTCGCCGATGAGGGAGACGCGGTTAGAACTGCTCTGCAGTGCAAGCCCTCCCGTCAGGTTGTAGGTACCGTTGCCTCCGAGGTTGAAGCGACCGATGACAAAATATCCCGAGATGTTGTTGGTGCCTCCCGACTGATTGAAGACCCCCGTGCCTCTGTAACCCACCTGGATGTTCCCCAGATTCGTGGTGCCAAGATAACCGCCTTGCAGGTTGTAGGTGCCGAAGTCGCCTGCATTGGGAGCCAGCATGATTGCTTCAAAGAACGGCCTGAGCGTCGTGAGGCTTCCGTTGATTTGGGTATTTGTCCCCGAGAGCATCTGAACCATGTGGATGCTTTGGGTCGTGGCATTCAGATCAATCGTGCCACCGTTGAGGGTGAACGTGGAATTGGTGGAGAATGCCCCGTTGGCTCCGGCCTGCAGGACGCCGTTGCTCACTGTCGTGGCACCTGTGTAGCTGTTGCTACCCGTGAGGGATACGATGTTGCTGCCGACTTTGACCAAGCTGACAGCCCCGGAATAGATGTTCGTATCGGTGGTGTTGGTGCCATTTGAACCGATGGTGATGGTTTGCCCCATGGTTGCAGCTTCGGAAGCAATCAGCATCAGCGCTGCAGCGAGGTAGGTCGGTCGTTTGATGGCCATAGAACGGGAAGGAAAAAAAGGGGGGTGAATTTTTTGGCAAACCTTGATTTCAAGGATTTTAAGCAGGTTTGTATACCCCCCTCTTATGGGGGGTAGCAACAGGGAAACGTTAGGGAACCGAACTGAGGAGTCAACCGCAATGAAACCCGACAGGTCCTAACAAAAAACCCCGCTCCTTTTCAGGAAGCGGGATTTTTTTCGGATTCGGCCTCTGACCTAATAGCCTAACAGCCTAACAGTCTAAAAGCCTACAGCCTACAGCCTAAACACCTGTTTGATGGCGACTGCGTCGCCATCAAACTTTCAGTTCTTCGTTGGTCATGGCATTCGCCACGATGAACTTCTCCACGTGGAGGGTCGGGTCCGACTTGAAGGTGAGGCGGCCGGCGTATTTCCGCTCGATGTCGATGAGGAGTTCCTCGTCCTCGGTGCGGAGGCGGTTCAACAGCTCGGGGTGGACGGTGATCCTGAACTCGTGGATCTCATGCTCGTGGCGCTTCATGAGGGTATGGAGGGCGCGCTGGAGCTCGACGCTCATGGTCATGGGGCTCTTCACGACTCCCTTGCCGTGGCAGTAGGAGCAGTTGGTGTAGAGGGAGCTGGAGAGGCTCTCCTGGGCGCGCTGGCGGGTCATCTCCATGAGGCCGAGCGCGGAGATGGGAAGGACGTGGGTGCGGGCCTTGTCACGGCGCAGGCGGTCGCGCATGCGCTGGTAGACGGCCTGCTGGTCCTTGCGCCCCTTCATGTCGATGAAGTCGACGACGATGAGTCCGCCGATGTTGCGGAGGCGGAGCTGGCGGGCCACTTCGTCGGCGGCCTCCATGTTGGTCTGGAAGATGGTCTTGTCCATGTCCTTGCTTCCCTTGTTGCGGCCGGTGTTGACGTCGACGGCGATCATCGCCTCGGTCTCGTCGATGACGAGGTAGCCGCCGCACGGGAGCCAGACCTGGCGGAGGAAGGCGCTGTCGATCTGGGGCTGGACGGCGAAGTTGTCAAAGATGGGCTTCTGGCCGCTGTAGAAGTGGATCGATTTTTTGGCGCGCTTGGAGATCTGGCCGACGAGTTCCTGCATGCGCTCGGATGCCTTGATGTCGTCGACATGGACGGCGTCGACGTTCTCGGTCAGGAGGTCGCGGACGGTGCGGTCGACGAGGTCGGGCTCGAGGATGAGGGTCGAGGCGGCGGGCTTCTCCTTCATCCCCTTCTCCACCTCGCGCCACTGGTCGAGGAGGAATCCGAGGTCGCGGACGAAGAAGCGTGCCTTCTGGCCCTCGCCGGCGGTGCGGATGATGATGCCCATCCCCTCGGGAAGGGTCAGCTCGGTGAGGATCTTGCGGAGGCGCGCCCTTTCCTTGGGATCCTCGATCTTGCGGGAGATGCCGCACTGGTCGTTGAAGGGCATGAGCACCATGTAGCGGCCGGCCATGGAGATGTTGGTGGTGATGCGCGGCCCCTTGGTGCCGATCGGCCCCTTGGTGACCTGCACCATGATCTCGCTGCCGACGGGATAGACGTTGGGGATGTCCTTGGCGGTGAGTTTCTTCTTGGAGGGGGCCGGCTTCCCGGAACGCTGGACGGCCTCGATGCCGCTGTCGAGGGCGGCGGGGATGGCGTCCCAGAAGTGGAGGAAGGCGTTCTTCTCGAAGCCGATGTCGACGAACATGGCCTTGAGGCCGTGCTCGATGTTGCGGACCTTCCCCTTGAAGATGCCGCCGACGATGTTGCGCTCGCTGTCGCGCTCGATGGAGTACTCCTCGAGCTTGCCATCCTCGAGGAGGGCGACGCGTTTCTCGAGTTTCTCGCAGCTGACGACCAGCTCGATGCGTGGGCCTGATTTCTTCATTCCGAGGAATTTTTTGACGGTGTCGATGATGCTCATGGTGATTGTAGGTTGATTAGGGGTTAGGTAATTAGGGGAAAGGCTGAAGGCTGAAGGCTGAAGGTTGTTGGGTCTGAGGGGATGGATGAGAGGGCGAAGGATGAGACCTGACACTTGAGACCTGAATGACTGCACGGCAGAAGGCAGTAATTCGAGGTTTAAGAAACAGATCGGGAATTGATGTTTTTGGTTTGGGAGGTTGGGGTTGTTGGGGCGTAGCTATGGAAGGATGAGACCTGAAACTTGAAACCTGAATGACAGAAAAGGCCGGCCAGCCTAAGTGAAAGCTGCAGGTTTGAATGGGGTTTTGTTGAATCGAATCGTTGCGTTGTGTTTAGGGTAATTTGGGAATTTTTTCAGCTTTCAGGTTTCAGCTTTCAGCTTTCAGGTTTCTGATCGCCTAATTGGATTGTTTCGGTGCGGCGGAGCGGCCTCCGCCGAGGAAGTTGAAGAATTTCTGCAGGCCTCCGGGCTGCTGCTTCTGGCGGTTGTTGGCGCGGCTGTCTGCATCCTCGCGGATGTCGGGTTTGGCACCCGTGGTTCCGTTCTGGGATCCGCCGCCGGGCGCATCAGAGTCCGCGGGCGTGTCGGGCACGGCCTCGGTGTCGGCACCGTACTGGGAAGGGAATTCCTTGGAGAAGTCGATGCCGGCAAGATGCTGGAAGTTGCCCTGCGCGGGAGCCAGTGCCTCGAGCTTGACCTCCTGCCCGCCTTCCATGGCGAAGATCTGCTCGAGGATCTTCGCCGCGATGGGGGCGGAGACGGATCCTCCCGACTTGGCCCCCTGCACGAAGACGCAGACGGCGTAGCGGGGCTTGTCGTAGGGGGCGAAGCAGAGGAACCAGGTGTGGTTGTCCTTCTCGCGGCCGCGCCAGAACTGCGCTGTTCCGGTCTTCCCCGCGACGACGGTCCCCTTGAGCCGGGCCTTGGACGCGGTGCCGCCGTCGGCGTTGACCACCTTCCACATCCCCTTGCGGACCTTCTCGATCTGCTCGGGGGTGAAGCCCCCCTCCTTGGTGATGTCGCCGCGCACCTTGACGGGCTCTTCCTTGAGGATGGTGCCGTCCTGGGCGACGACCTTCTCCACCAGGTGCGGCTGGTAGACGGTTCCGCCGTTGGCGACGGCGGAGCCGAGGGCGGCCATCTGGAGGGGGGTGGTGAGGACGAATCCCTGGCCGATGGAGACGTTGGCGGTGTGTCCGGGGCTCCAGCGTTCGCGCGGGTAGTTCTGGGCCAGCCATGCCGGGCCGGGAAGGATGCCGGTGGCCTCGTTGTTGAGCGGAACACCCGTCTTCTGGCCGAGCCCGAGCATCCCGCCGACGGCGTCGATCTGGTCGATCCCGGCAGCGTTGCCATACTGGAAGAAGTAGGCGTTGCAGGAGTTCTTGATGGCCTCGCTAAGATCCTGGTGGCCGTGGGGCGGCTTCGGCGGCTTGGCCGTGAGCACCCAGCACTTCATGAACTTGTCTCCGTACTGGACGCCGCCCGTGCAGTCGTAGTCCTTGGTGCCGACCCCGGCCCGGATGCCGGCCAGCGCGGTGCAGAGCTTGAAAATGGAGCCGGGGGCGTAGGCGTTGATGGCCCGGTTCATGAGCGGGTCGGTACTGTCCTTGGAGAGCTTTTCCCACTCGGACTTGGAGATGGAGGGGACGAAGCTGTTGGGATCGAAGGAGGGGACCGAGGCCATCGCGAGGATCTCGCCGGTGTTCGGGTCGAGGACGACGGCGGCACCGCGGCCGACGACGCGGAGGGCCTTCTCGACGATGTACTGGATGCGGGCGTCGATGGTCAGGAAGACCTTGGCGCCCTGCTTCGGCTCGATCCGCGAGGTCTCGCCGTCGATCACGCCGCGCGCATTGCGCTGGAGGAAGCGTGTCCCGGGGGTGCCCCGGAGCACGTCGTCGTAGGCCTCCTCGATCTGGGCCTTCCCCTCGATGTCGGGCTGGTAGAAGCTGAAGCGCGAGGCCTCTTCCTTGTCGATCTCCTTGGGGACGCCGACGTAACCGAAGAGATGCGGCGCAAGCGCCCCGTAGACGTAGTGCCGGACGGGCTTGAGCGTGACGGTGACGCCGGGGAGATCGAGGTTGTTCTCGCTGAAGCGGGCCATCGTCTCGAAGTCGAGATCCTGACGGTAGACGAAGGGGACCTCGGCGTTGTCACGGAAGTGCACCTGCAGCTTGCGGGTGTTGTAGTCGCCCGCCAAGCCGAGCTTCTCGAGGCGCGGGACGATCGACTCATTGACGATCTTCACGAT
Organism: Verrucomicrobiia bacterium; assembly: GCA_040380225.1. Classification (GTDB taxonomy): domain Bacteria; phylum Verrucomicrobiota; class Verrucomicrobiia; order Chthoniobacterales; family UBA6821; genus UBA6821. Next base: position 16,855 of record JBEIJN010000035.1, read on the forward strand.
GTCGGCCTCTTCCTTGACCGCGCGCATCCCGTGGTCGAGACCCCAGTACTTCCGCTTGGGAACCGAGCCGTGCTCCTCCCTCCAGGCACGGACGATGTCGGGAAGGTAGAACTCGACCTCCATGCTGGCGCGGTTCTCGACAAGCGGCACGCCGTTGCGGTCGCAGATCTCGCCGCGCACGGCGGGAAGGCGGACGGTGAGCTGGGAGTGGCCCTTGATCCGGGCCTTGTAGGCGGGGCCCTTGACGATCTGCACGTACCACATCCGCGCGATGAGCAGGAGAAGCGCGGCGGCAAGGATGCCGCCCAGGATCAGGATCTTGCGGAGTGTCTCTTCCTGTCGCATGGCCGTGACGGGTTCAGAGGCCGAAGCCGGAATGTCTGGGAGCGGCCGGCTCGGGGGCGGACGGGGCCAGGGGGACAAGGAAGCAGAGGAGCAGGTAGAGGGGCGGTGCGAGCAGGAGGGCGGCGGCCGAGGGGACGGCAAGCTTCAGCAGGACGGCTCCGTCGAGCGGGAATCCTCCCCTGCCGGCGCAGAGAAGCAGGAACTCCCCCCCCAGCATCGTCAGGGTGACCAGGGCGCTGCCGAGGGCGTGGAGTTCCCAGCGCATGCCGTGGGTCGCCTCGCTCGTCATCTGCAGCACGATCGCCCAACCCAGGAAGAACACAACCGGCACGGTGAGCCCCATCTCGGCCTGGCCCGACTGGACCTGCAGCAGGGAGAGCCCGTGCACGATCGCGGTCAGGAGCGCGAACCAGAGGGCCGGCACAAGGGGCAACGCAAGCACGCCGAATGCGAAGACCACCGGAAGCAGAAGCAGGCGCTCCTGCGCCGGGGGAATCCCGGGCAGCAGGTCCTGGACCGCCACCGAGACGGGCAGCAGGATCAGAAGGATGAGGAAAAGGATGGTCTGCCTCATTTCGCCCCGGTGATGACGAAGACCTCCTCGAGGCTGGCCGGATCGGCTGCGGGCTCGAGGACGGCCAAGCCGTCAAGTTCGCGGGCGCGAAAGCTCTTCACCGCGCCGAGTGAGATGCCGGAGGGGAAGATCCCGCCGCTCACGCCCGCCGTGTAAACTTTCTGCCCGGGCTGAAGATCAGCCAGTTTATTCAAAAAGGTCAGCTGCAACTCTCCGCCGGCATTCCTGGTCCCGGCGCTGATTCCCTGCTCCCTGGTCCCCTCGACCTTCGCGGCCACCTTGCAGTTCTCATCGGTGACGAGCAGTACCTCCGACATGTCGGAGGAGACGGCCGTCGTCTTGCCCACCAGCCCCTTGTCGGTGATGACCGGCATGTCGGGGGCGATCCCGTCACGGGATCCCTTGCCGATCTTGATCGTGCTCCACCAGGCGCTGGCGTCGTGGCCGAGCACGGTCGCGGGAACCAGGCGGAAGGAGGAGCGTTCGCGGTAACCGAGGACCGACCTGAGATGCTCGTTGTCCTTCTCGAGATCGCGCAAGCCGTTGTTCTCAGCGCGGAGCCTGCTGTTCTCGGCCTGGAGGCGCGCGTATTCGGCCTGCAACTGCTCAAGGGTCATGAGATCCCTGCCGAGACTTCCGAGACCGCTCTTGACGGCGCTTCCGGAACGGCTGATCGGCGAGAGGACGCCGAGGAAGCGGGACTGCAGGTGCAGCAGCGGGCCCGCATCGAGCATGCAGAACGCCACGACGGCGACGACCAGCGCGACGAGGGCTGCGATCTGGAGTTTCTTCATGCTGAGCGGTCCTGTCTGGATCCGGTTCTCATGGTCCTGGTTCTGGCAGGGAAGGCTTCAAGCACACCCTGTGAGGCGGCTCTCTGCCAAGCCAGATCAGGCCCTCGGGCGATCGGCGGAGGCGACGGCCCTCAGGAAATCGATCTCCTGAAGCGCCTTGCCGGTTCCCTCGGCCACGGCGCTGAGGGGATCCTCGGCGATGTGGACGGGCAGGCCGGTCTCCTCGTTGATGAGCTTGTCGAGTCCGCGAAGGAGGGCGCCGCCGCCGGCCAGGACGATGCCCCGGTCGACGAGATCGGCGGAGAGTTCGGGAGGGCAGCGCTCGAGCGTGATGCGCACCGCCTCGACGATCCGGGAGACCGGCTCGCTCAAGGCCTCGCGGATCTCCTGGGAGGTGATGGTGACGGTCTTGGGAAGTCCGGCGACGAGGTCGCGTCCCTTCACCTCCATGGTGAGTTCCTTCTCGAGCGGGTAGGCGCTGCCAAGGCGGAGCTTGATCTCCTCGGAGGTGCGCTCGCCGATGAAGAGGTTGTAGGCGCGCTTGAGGTAGTTGATGATCGCCTCGTCAAGCTCGTCACCGGCGACGCGGACGCTGCGGCTGAAGACGATGCCGGCCAGCGAGATGATCGCCACCTCGGTGGTGCCGCCGCCGATGTCGACGATCATGTTGGCGGCGGGATCGGTGACGGGGAGGCCGACGCCGATCGCGGCGGCCATCGGCTCCTCGATGAGGTAAACCTCGCGTGCGCCGGCGTGCATGGCGGAGTCCTTGACGGCGCGCTTCTCGACCTCGGTGATGCCGCTCGGGACGGCGATGACGACGCGGGGGCGGACGAAGCGGCGGTGGCCGTGGGCCTTGGTGATGAAGTGGCGGAGCATCGCCTCGGTGATCTCGAAGTCGGCGATGACGCCGTCCTTGAGGGGGCGGATCGCGGAGATGTTGCCCGGGGTGCGGCCGAGCATCCGCTTGGCCTCGTCACCGACGGCCAGCACCTGGGTGGTGCCGGACTTGACGGCGACGATGGAGGGCTCGCGGAGGACGATTCCGTGATCCTTCACGAAGACAAGGGTGTTGGCGGTTCCGAGATCGATGCCGATATCGCTGGAGAGGAATCCAAGGAGGCTGTTGAACATGGTTGGGTCGGTGGCTGAAGGTGAAGAATGGGGTGATCGGGCGCTGTGACAACAGGCGCGGCATGTGGCATTGCCTCTCACCGACCTGGGGCGGTCAAGGGGCATGGCCGGACGCGGATGCAATCTATGGCTGCATCTCATGGAATAAGAGGTGACGGGTGGCGCGTCAAGCACCCCCTCCCCCCGCTCACACGGATCAGCCTCCTCGGCCCGACCGCGGAGGAGGGCGATTTTTCGTGAATCAGGCGCCTTGGCGCGGCATAGTCATCCCTTATGGCGAGCATCTTCGGCACTCTTTTCCGCGTCTCCACCTGGGGGGAATCCCACGGCGGGGGGGTCGGCTGCGTTATCGACGGCTGCCCCTCCCGGCTTCCGATCACCCCCGAGGAGATCCAGGTAGAACTCGACCGCCGTCGTCCCGGCCAGAGCGACATCGTCACCCCCCGTCAGGAGGAGGACCGGTGCCGCATTCTCTCCGGTGTCTTTCAGGGCCAGACCCTCGGCACCCCGATCCTCGTGGCCGTCGACAACAAGGATGCCCGCCCCTCGGCCTACACCGAGATGGAGACGATGTTCCGGCCCTCCCACGCCGATTTCACCTATCAGACCAAATACGGCATCCGGAACTGGGAGGGAGGCGGCCGCTCCTCCGCCCGCGAGACGATCGGCCGCGTCGCCGCAGGTGTCGTGGCCCGGAAGGTCATCCGCACCCTGCATCCCGGTTACGAGGCAGTTGCTTGGGTACGCTCGATCCACGACATCGACTCTTCCGTCGACGCCTCGGCCGTGACGACCGCCGAAGTGGACGCCACTCCCGTGCGCTGCCCCGATCCGAAAGCCGCCGCCTCGATGATCGAGCGGATCAAGGAGGTCCGCTCGCGGGGCGATAGCGTCGGCGGCGTGATCGAGTGCGTCGTCCGCGGCGTTCCCGTGGGGCTCGGGGAGCCGGTCTTTGACAAGCTGGAGGCTGACCTCGCCAAGGCGATGATGAGCCTGCCCGCCACCAAGGGATTCGAGATCGGAAGCGGCTTCGCGGGCACGCGCCAGACCGGTAGCGAACACAACGACGCCTTCGTCATGGAAGCCGGAAAGGTTCACACCGCCACCAACCGCTCCGGCGGTATCCAGGGCGGCATCAGCAACGGGGAGCACATTTTCCTCCGCATCGCCTTCAAGCCCACCGCCACGATCGCCAAAACCCAGCAGACCGTCACCGTCTCGGGTGAGTCGGCGGAACTGGCCGCGCGCGGACGACACGACGCCTGCGTGCTTCCCCGCGCCGTCCCGATGGTCGAGGCCATGGTGAATCTGGTGATCTGCGACCACCTGCTCCGTCAGCACGGACAGAACGTCCTGCCCTGAATCCATGGGAGGGACCGACCTCACCCCCCTGGCCGAGGCACTGCGCGAACGGCTCGCCGTGATCGCCGATCACGCCCACCGCGACCGCGATCAGACCGGCCATCTCCAACGCCTGATCGATGTCTCGACACGGATCGACACCCTGATCGCCGCCCTTCCCTCCGGCGAACTCGATCCCCAGTTCCGCCACTACTTGGAGAAAAAGAGTTACGATAAGGCGCTGGGGTGGATCGAGTGCGGGGGAGAAAGCTGAAACTTGAAACCTGAAGGTGCGGACAAAAACTGCCCGCATGGAAGCGGAAAGGTGAAAAGGTAGGGCTGCAAGCAGGACTGCAAACTTGCAGATTACCCCTCTCTCGGAACCTTTTGCTCACCCTGACATCTTCTCGGATCACTCCGCTTTGCGGCGTTCATTTACGGCCGAATGCCCTCCTTTCACTTGACCCTCTCGATAAATGACCACATCTTAAATAAAATGACCATTTCCGTCACCGAGTTCAAAGCTCACTGTCTTCGGATCCTGCGCGATGTGGAGCGCAGCAACAAGCCGGTGGAGATTTCCAAACAGGGGAGGGTTCGCTACCGGATCGTGCCGGTTCGGGAACCTGAAACGGCCCCTTGGATGCGTCTGCGCCGACACGGCCTGCTGACCGCAGGTCCGGATGAGTCCGTCATGTCAGCCGGCGACTGGGAAGCCGCCCGGTGAGCCTGCTCCTCGACACCCATGTCTGGATCTGGTGGCTTTCCGGCCAACCCGATCTGCCGGCCAGGAATCGCGCGCGCCTTGACGGGATGGCTGAGCAGGGGGAACCACCCTGCCTCTCGGCGATCAGCCTCTGGGAAGCGCAGATGCTGGCGCGTAAATCACGACTCAAGCTCGATATCCCATTTTCCGAGTGGATTCTGACGGCCTCGGATCCCGAGGTGGTGAGGGTTCTGCCCGTCGATTCCTCGGTGGTGATCGCCCTGGACGGACTTCCGGATTCATTCCATGGCGATCCCGCGGACCGCATGATCGTGGCCACGGCTTTGGCAAACCGCCTTCCATTAATGACTCTGGATGGATCGATCAGGAAGTCCCGGGTGGTGAAATGCCTGTAGGGAAGGTAAATAGACTGAAGGCTATTAGGTCGGAGACCCATGCCTTGTCCTAACAGTCTACAGCCTAACAGCCTTGTATCGCTGCCTTTCGGCAGCGATACTGCGGCCATGGACTCCCTGATCCGCCTTCTCCGACAGAATTCCGCGATTCCCCGTGCCGATCTCGCCCGCCAACTAGGCCAGAGCGAGGCGGAAGTCGCCGCCAAGATCGCGAAACTCGAGTCCGACGGGACCATTCTCGGCTACCAGGCCGTGATCAACCGCGAGAAATACGATGCCGATGCCGTGACGGCGGTCATCGAGGTGCGCGTGACCCCGGAGCGGGAGGGCGGCTTCGATCGGACCGCCAACAGGATCGCCGGATTCGAGGAAGTCGAGAGTGTCTACCTGATGAGCGGCGGCTATGATCTGCTTGTCATCGTCGACGGCCGTTCCCTGCGCGAGGTCGCCTCCTTCGTCGCTGACAAGCTGAGCACGATCGAGGCCGTCCAGTCGTGCGCGACCCGTTTCCGTCTCAAGACCTACAAGGAGAACGGTCTCCTGCACGCCGTCGAGGAGGCTCCCGAGCGCCTCGCGGTGACCCCGTGACACGCCCAGCCGAAAGAACCGGGAACAGTGCCATGAGCAGTTCACGCATCGCGGACCACGTCCGCAACATCCCCCGCTCGGGGATCCGCGACTTCTTCGAGATCGTCCAGTCGATGAAGGATGTCATCTCGCTCGGCATCGGTGAGCCCGACTTCGTCACCCCGTGGCACATCCGCGAGGCCGCTGTCTATTCCCTGGAGAAGGGGAAGACCGGCTACACCTCCAACCTCGGCTCCCCGCGACTCCGCCGCTCCATCGCGGCCTATGTCGAGAAGCACTTCTCCGTCTCCTACAATCCCCACGACGAGATCATCGTGACCGTCGGCGTCTCCGAGGCCATCGACCTGGCGCTCCGGGCCCTGCTCAATCCCGGCGACGAGGTTCTCTACCACGAACCGTGCTACGTCTCCTACGGCCCCAGCATCCGGTTGGCGGGAGGCGTTCCCGTTCCCGTCGCGACACGCGGCGAGGATGAATTCTCGCTCCGCGCGGCCGATCTCGAGAAAGCCGTCACCAAGAAGACGCGCCTCCTGATGCTCAACTTCCCGACCAACCCGACCGGAGCGGTGATGCCGGTTGAGGAGTTGAAGAAGATCGCGGCCTTTGCCGCGAAGCACGATCTCGTGGTCCTCACCGACGAGATCTACAGCGAACTCACCTATGACGGGATGCCGCACCACTCCATCGCCGCCCTTCCGGACATGAAGGAACGGACGGTTTTCCTGCACGGATTCTCCAAGGCCTTCGCGATGACGGGATGGCGCATCGGCTACGCCTGCGGTCCCGCCGACATCATCGAGGCGATGATGAAGATCCACCAGTACTCCATGCTCTGCGCACCGATCATGGCGCAGGAGGCGGCCGTCGAGGCCCTGGAGCGCGGCACCCGCAGCATGGAGCGCATGCGCGAGGAATACCGCCTGCGCCGCAACTTCATTGTCTCCTCGCTGAACGAGGCGGGAATCCCGTGCCACCTGCCCAAGGGGGCCTTCTACGTCTTCCCCGACATCCGCGGCACAGGCCTGACCAGCAGGGAGTTCTCGCTCAAGCTGCTCGAGACCAAAAATGTCGCCGTCGTTCCCGGCACCGCCTTCGGCACATGCGGCGAAGGGTATGTCCGCTGCAGCTATGCGACCGCGATGGATCAGATCAAGATAGCCGTCGAACGCATCACGGACTTCGTCCGGCGCTAGGGATCCCCAAGGCCCGAGCTCAGCCCCCGATGTCGCGGCGGAGTTGTTTCCCCTCGAAGCTGATCTTGTCGGCCGCCGCATAGGCCTTGGTCCGGGCCTCCTCCAGGGTGGCGCCGAGGGCGGTCACGCCGAGGACGCGGCCTCCATTGGTCACGACCTTACCGTCCTTGAGCGCCGTGCCGGCATGGAAGACCACGACATCCGGAGCCGAGGCGGCGGCCTCGATACCCGTGATCACCTTCCCCTTCTCGATCGGCCCGGGATAGCCGCCCGAAGCGAGCACGATGCATACGGCGGCGCGGTCATCCCACGCCGGAGTCACCGAGGAGAGCTTTCCATCGATGGTCGCCTCAATCAGGTCCAGAAGGTCGCTTTGGAGCCTGCGCATGAGGGACTGGGTCTCGGGGTCACCGAAGCGGCAGTTGAACTCCAGCACCTTCGGCCCGTTGGGCGTCATCATCAGGCCCGGGAAGAGCATTCCCGAGAAGGGAAGCCCGTCCGCGGCGAGCCCCCGGACAAACGGCTCCATCACCTCACGCCGGATGCGTTCCTGCATCGCCCCATCGACTTCACGCGAGGGGCTGATCGTTCCCATGCCCCCGGTATTGAGTCCCCGGTCGCCATCGAGCGCCCTCTTGTGGTCCTTGGCATCGGGGAAGAGGGCGTAGCCCTTACCATCCACCAGCGCGTGAATGGAGCACTCGGGGCCGGTCAGGAACTCCTCGATGACGACGGTATTGCCTGCATCGCCGAAGACTTTCTCGATCATCGATTGGCGGACGGCCGTCTCGGCCTCCTCCCTGGTCTGCGCGATCACGACCCCCTTGCCGAGGGCGAGGCCGTCGGCCTTCACCACGAGAGGATACGCGGCCTTGGCGCAGTGGCCCAGCGCGGCCTCCGGATCGGAAAAGGTGGATGATCCCGCGGTCGGGATGCCATGGCGCACCATGAACTCCTTGGCAAAGGACTTGGAGGCCTCGAGTCGGGCGGCCGCCGCAACGGGGCCGAAGACACGGAGCCCTTCTCTCTGAAAACAATCCACGATGCCTGCGGCCAGCGGATCATCGGGACCGACGACGGTCAGGTCGATCTTCTCCGCCTTGGCAAGGCCGACAAGGCCGGGGAGATCGGTTGCGGCGACGGGGTGATTGGTGGCGAGTTCCGCGGTGCCGGCATTTCCCGGGGCGCAGTGCAGGGCGGTGACACGGGGGCTTTGTGCGAGCTTCCAGAGAAGGGCGTGCTCACGGCCGCCCGATCCGATCACGAGAATTTTCATGCGGAGGAGCATGGAGGCACCCCCCGCGCTGTGTCCAGCGCGAGAGGGGTCGAGAAGGATGAAACTTGAGACCTGAAACCTAAGGAACCGCTGATTTAATCCCATGAAGGCCGCTGAAGAGCATTTGCTGATTTTTGAAGGCGCGAGTGCTGGGCAACACATAGCTGCGGGTGCTGCTTGGGTAGATTTGCCGCAGGCAAACCCGTCAGGGCGAGCCTCGCGGGAGCGAGCGAGTCAATACCCGCAGCGGTCTTGCCCGAGCGAGCAACGCCACAACGACGAGCGGCGGGAGCCGCGTCGTAGCCTGCGAAGCAGTCCGGAGGACGAGCCCGTCGGGAGACGGCGAGGCAAAAAATCGACAAATGGCTTCAGCCCTTCGGGTTGCGGAGATCCAAGCCAAAGGCCACAAAGCCTTTGGCTTCGTGGCGTGGCACGGGGGCCAGCTGCGTTGGCTTGGCACTTACAGCCCACTGTGGGGATGCTCGTGCCAAGCCGCCTTGCCCTCGGCCAGTTCTTTCCGCAACGGCCTCTATGCGATTTAATCAGCGCTTCCCTAAATCAGTTTACCCCAACCCCCAGCTATTGATTCTGACCTGAATTATCCCGGAGGGGTTGATGTGCACGCAGGGCGGGAAGGATCCTTCCCTCCACCATCTCAGCCATTTTCGAATCGCCAGCCCCCCTGTAGGCGGCGGCGGACTGTGCGGCAACCTCGGTAGCCTGGTCAAAGTCTCCGGATTCGGCAAGCGAGGCGCACAGGGTGAGAAGAAAGACCGGCACCTGGCCGTTGGTGGCGATCACGATCTGACGCGAGAGTTCGACAGCCTCCCGGCCGTTACGAACGCGGTTGTCAGGATGTGTGGCTAGCAGCCACGCCAAGGCGCGCTGATTCTGGAGATCCCCCGGATCGATCTGCATGGCCAGACGGTAGACTGCGGCCGCCTGAACCGGATCGCCGTTCATCAGGAGTACGGCCGCAAGATTCCGGGCGGCTCCGGGGGTGGCCCGCACCTGAAGCGACTGCTGGAATGCCATGACCGCCTCCTGCCGACGCCCCATTTTGATCAAGGTCAGGCCCAGGTCGTTATAGGCCTCGGCATTGCTGGGGCGGAGACGGATCGCCTCGGAGAACTCGCGGATGGCATCGGGAAGTTTCCCCTGAGCATCGAGGGTGCAGGCGTAATTGTGACGTGATTTCCAACTGGTCGAATTCCTCTCAAGGATGGCCGGAAACAATGTTGTCCCCTCCCTCCAGACGGGGAGCTGGATCAGCGAAATCAGCAGCCAGGCGGCCAGAAGTATGAAAACAATCCCGGAGACGATCCGTGAGTGATAACGGCAGAAAACCAATGCCATGGCGAGGGATGGGCCGAGCATGGCAAGGTAGAGGTACCGGTCGCTAACGGTCGAGACGACCTGGAAGTTGAAGGGAATCAGCCCCAGCGTGGGAAGAACACCGACAGCCAGCAAGGCGCACGGAAGCAGGAAAATCCTGAGCCTTCTGACAAGGAAAAGGAGGGCGACCAACCCGGCTGGAATCAGCCAACTCCAAAAAAGAATCCCTGCCTCAAAGAGGGAATTCGGCGAGCGCCCGTAGTCCGCGCACAACCCCCACGGCGGAAGCGGCCAGAGAAGTTTTCCAAAATAGAATGCGAGGGCATCACCGGCGACCAGCGGCCTGGCCCAGACGGGAACCAGGGAACGGGCAAGCTCCGCGGCGGGCTGGGAGTGGGAGGTCATCACGACCTCGGCCACGGCCAGCAAAAACCAGGGAATCAGCATCAGGAGCGGTTTCCATGAGGATCCGCGCGAATGGATCAGCCACCCGCCGCAGAGAAGCGTCAGCGCCGGGGTCACCACGGTTCCCGGCTTGGAACCGAAGGCGAGAAGCAGCAGTAGGGTGGACGCCGCATAACGGAGCCAATTCCAACGAGACAAGGTGCCGGATGAGGCACCACGATCCAACCAGGATAGAAAGCAGGCAATCGCGGCAAGGGAGAGGGCTCCGCCAAGAAGATCACGAAGACCCGAAACCCAGGCCACCGTCTCCACCTGCACGGGATGCAGGCCGAAGACCAGCGCCCCGACCGCAGATGCCAGCAGAAGCCGCATGGGCATGGATCCATCCTTCCCGAACGCCGCACCCAGCAACCTGCGCAGGATCAGAAAGACCATCGCGACGGAAAGCAGGTGCGCAAGCAGGTTGGTTCCGTGAAAAATGGCACCGTTGATCGGCCCGAAGCTCACGGTAGTCCCCGCAACGATCCTCGAGAGGGCCACAAGGCCAGCCCAGACCGTGTAGGTCACCGGAATGTAGAGTTGCTGGAAGGGACCTTTCCAGAAGAGGGCGACGCTTCCCCAAGAGAGCGGGGCGTAAAGCGGATTGCGGTGGATATTGGTGTCGTCATCCCAGAACGGGAGGAACTGGAACGTGCAGACCTGGGCATAGACGCCAGCAACGATCGCAAGCACCAAGGCAAGAACGGCACCTGGCATCCAACGCGGTAGCGGTGACATGGGACTGACGCGGATCTGGGGGGAATTTTTCATCGGCGACCAGCAATCCATACATCCGGAGGCATGCGGTTGGCCAGTATCCTCTCGGCTACGCCGGTGGCGCTTTCACTCCCCTCCCCTTGATCGGGAATGGCAATGAAGTCGGCCATCGCACCAGGTGCAAGCTCGCCGAGCTTTCCCTCCAGCCCAATGGCGGTGGCGGGGCGGGTGGTCGCCATGGAGAGAATTTCCGATGGATCAAGCCCCGGAAACGAGGACTGCATCGCCCGCAACTCGGCAAACATATTGAGATCCTCGTTGCTTGCCAGGCTGTCGGTGCCCAATAGCACCGAAATGCCGCTCTCCCGGTAAAATTCGAGGTCGAAGGGGGGTCGTTCAAAAAAGGCATGGGTCCTGGGACAATGGATCACGGGATACCTTCCGGCCGAGGCACGAAGCAGCTCCTTATCCGCACCGGTGATCATGTTCATGTGCACGAGCAGGGAACCCTCGGGAAGAATCCCCGATCCAAGCACGGCCTGAACCGGTGACTTGCCTCCGCAGTCATCCATCGGCCGTCCGATCGATCGGAGAAACTCATGGAGCGGTCCCTCGCCTTTCATGAACATCGCCAACTCCTCGTCCGACTCGGCCAGGTGGGTGCAGAGTGGGAGATTGTACTTTCCTGCAAAGGAAGCGGAGAGAGCGTAGAGATCGCGCGAAACGGTGTAGGGGGCATGGGGAGAGATGCCGAATCCGCCGCGACGCTCACCGGCTTTCTCGAAAAAATGGATCGCGCCGGCAAGAGCCTCGCTGGATTGCAGGCGGCTCCGAACGTCCATGACCTCCAGGAACCACCAGATGCGGATCGATGATTCGGGAAAAAACGGCACCAACTCCGGAAACGACTCGATGTTCAGCACCGTGGTGCATCCCCATCGGCGAAGCTCGGAATCACCGGCCGCAATGGCATCGAGGTAGTCGCGATGGTCGAGGGATCGGCGCATGGCATTGAGGCGCTGGATCCAGGCGGAGAAGGATCCCCCGCCGAAGAGTGCCCCCCTCATCATCGTGTAGTCGAGGTGACAGTGCGCATTGATGAGACCCGGTAGGAGGATGTGCTCCCCGAGATCCTCGCGGAACGCGGCGGGGTGACTACGGATGAGATCATTCCAGGATCCTACGTCGATGATCTCCCCGTCACGGACAGCGACACACCCGTCCGCGATCGGAGGCCTCCCCACCGGCACGACGGTCCGGGCACGGAACAATCGGGTTGCTTCGGAAGGGGGCATGGAAAGGTTTTAACCCAGATTTTGCAAAGGAACCATGACAACCGATCTGGAGCGTTCACCAGGATGGTGAAGACGAAGCAAGGGAGGGAGAACCACGAAAAACGCGAAAGTCACGAAATGCCGAGGGGTGAGAGAAGGGAAAATGGAGTCCA